>NZ_JBDKWD010000001.1:0-90069 GCF_039680845.1 Psychrobacter halotolerans
GCATCGGCATCAGCATCGGCGTCTGCATCGGCATCAGCATCGGCGTCTGCATCGGCATCAGCATCGGCGTCTGCATCAGCATCGGCGTCAGCGTCGGCATCAGCGTCGGCATCAGCGTCGGCATCAGCATCGGCATCGGCGTCAGCGTCGGCATCAGCATCAGCATCAGCATCAGCATCAGCATCAGCGTCAGCATCAGCATCAGCGTCAGCATCAGCGTCGGCATCAGCATCAGCATCAGCATCAGCATCAGCATCGGCATCAGCATCGGCATCAGCATCAGCATCAGCATCAGCATCGGCATCAGCATCAGCATCAGCATCAGCATCAGCATCAGCATCAGCATCGGCATCAGCATCGGCATCAGCATCGGCATCAGCATCGGCATCGGCATCGGCATCGGCATCAGCATCGGCATCAGCATCGGCATCAGCATCGGCATCAGCATCGGCGTCAGCATCGGCGTCAGCATCGGCGTCAGCATCGGCGTCAGCATCGGCGTCAGCATCGGCATCAGCGTCAGCATCAGCGTCGGCATCAGCGTCGGCATCGGCATCGGCATCAGCATCGGCATCAGCATCGGCATCAGCGTCGGCATCAGCATCGGCGTCAGCATCGGCGTCAGCATCGGCGTCAGCATCGGCGTCAGCGTCAGCGTCTGCATCAGCATCAGCATCAGCGTCTGCATCAGCATCGGCGTCGGCATCAGCATCGGCGTCTGCATCAGCATCAGCGTCTGCATCAGCATCGGCATCGGCGTCAGCGTCGGCATCAGCGTCGGCATCAGCATCGGCGTCAGCATCGGCGTCAGCATCGGCGTCAGCATCGGCGTCGCTATCATCACTGTCGTTAGAAAGCGCAGCACCTGCCGCACCTACGCCTGCAAGACCCCCTAGTAATGGTAAGGCATTAAAAGCGCCCGCTTCTGTTGCCCCTACCCACCACGGTGTATTTTGTGCACTTCCACCCAATGCATGACTCTGTATGTCACCTGCCTGTAGCTCAGTGACGTAATCACTAACCTCACCTGTATTAGGAATGTAGTAATAGTGGCTACCATCTTCAGCAAGACCAACAAGGGCACTATCGATATTATTATAGAATCCTTCAATAATAAGGTCAGGATCTATACCGTTCTCTCCAAAAGAAACATGAAGGTCTTGACCCAATCGTTTTGTAATAACATTATCAGGAGCGTAGCCAGTTGATTGATCAAGGAACTCATAATTAACTTTGTCGGTGGCTTGGATTTTGATAGGGCTACCGCTTTGCGTCACTACTTGATGTTGAGCAACGGTTCCCGTTTCAGCATGGGCTTTGACAGTGATAGTATCCATAAAATCATCCTTGATTAATAAATGCAAAATTTAATAAATATCAATTTAAAATAGTGTTCTGATTTAACCGTACCTGCCCAGATAGTTTTTGTTTGACGGTATTACAATCTGATAATACGCGACTAATATGATGGGCTTGATGTAAGGTTTGATCTAACAATGGCAGGGCTTCGTCATCGGTTAATCGATGTATCATGGGGTGTCCAGAGTTGGATAAACTGACCTTTAGGTAGGTTGTTGTTTGCGGAAGCAATTGATAGTTTTCCCTATAAGAAATAACGCTACCGTCCTCTCCATTCATGATCGAGGCATTCACAATGTGCGAGCCATAACAAACAATCTGTTCTGAGTGTTGCTCATTTTTTAGACTAGAATGAAAAGTATTATCTAATCCCATACTTATATTGATATTCTTTGACTGAGCGCTGTTATCGGTATCATGAAAAAAAACAATCCTACTCTCATTATTTTTTAAATTATTATCAGCAGCATGTTGGCGAAACGGCTCACCACTTTTTTTCCACCTCACCTGCTCAACCTGATGGTTGGCATCAGATTGCGATAACGTAGGCTTGGTTGTCATAGACTGACAACCTACGAAACCCGCTGCACTACATATCACTACCGCCAAAAATACACTTTTGCTTTCCATAGCTTCTCATCCCAATAAAGATTCTAGTTCCATCTATTTATAGACCTATATTCTTTTGATTGAATATTATTATTTTTATGACTACATATCAGTTTTTCAGTAAAGCTCCCTCCCAATATACTTAAATTTATAACCAGCACCCTTCACAGTTTAAATGTAGCTTTCTCTAAAATTATATATCTGGAGTTAGCTATTATGCAATTACCTGATTTCAATCGTTTTTATAATAATTCTTATATATGAATATAATCAATGTAAGGTTCTATAACCTTTAACAAGAAAAAAGGCTTTATTTTATAAATATTCGATATACAAATTTATTACAATTTACTAACGGAGTATTCAGAAAGAATTAAACAATGTTTATTAATATTTACTTTTATTTAGAAAATCTTAAAATACAGACTTTGTCGTTACATTCAAAAGTAGGAATGTTAGTTAAATACTTGGTTATGAACATCGTAAAAATCAGGTAATTGCATCTTAAGATAGAGGTTGGGGCTTAACTTTCAAGAGGTGTTCAATTCCATTTTCTATAGTCATAAGCCCGTAAAACCTTATTTTTATGTCGAATTACTCTATGTAAGAATGCTATTAGGTTTGTCATATGATTTTGATAAAAGCAATAGTGTTATTTTCGCTAGATTTTTGAGGCTTAAGATTATAAATACGAAGACACACCTACACAGATTAAAAGCACTGTGTCACTCAATAGTTAGTCGGCAATGGAGATAGATGGTGAGAGAAATGACAGTCGCGTTGGCTGAGTAATGACAGCACCAAAAGACTTAAGTATTAATGAGATTGGAGAAGATTTTCGTAGGAATTGATACAAAGTTGCATACACTTAAGAATGCTCAAAGCAGTGATAAGATTTTGTCTTTTTCTAGACGTTAAAAATGACCCTACACTGTCTATTCGAAAAAAGACAATGATAGGATCATTTTAGAGACAGTCGTTTTAGGAATGATATTTTTAGACGCAGTCATTTTAGACGCAGTCATTTTAAAACAGTCATTTTAAAACAGTCATTTTAAAACAGTCATTTTAAAACAGTCATTTGCTTTTTTAAGCAGCGACATCACGACCACGATAGTATTGTGGCATTTACAAAAGGTTTTAACGTACCAAAATCACTGGTGACAACGTGCTGGCGATAATCTCTGTTGTGGTACTCCCCAAAAACAACTGCTGCAACTTAGAGTGACCATAAGCGCCCAATACCATCATATCAATGTCGTTATCCATCTGGAATTGTAGCAATCCATTCACCGCATCAGACGCTGTTAAATGATGCGCATCTACGATGAAGCCAGCCGCTTCTAATTGCGCTGCTGCTGCACTCAAGCTCTGTTTCGCCGCCTCATTATGATTGCCTATCATAACGATATGACCTTTCATACCATTTAATAAAGGGCTTCTTGCCACCCTACTGACCGCCTTGATAGCGGTTTTGCTCCCATCGAAGGCGATCATATAGGAACGTGGCTCTCTGAATGCTTCTGAACAAATTAAGATAGGAACGTCTGAGGCGCGGGCCACTGTTTCTATTTGACTGCCAATATTGATGCGACTGTTTTTATGATCCTCACCGCGCCGTCCCATGACAATGGCTCGGTTTTCTGTTTTAAAATGCTCAATGGCGGGCAACAACTTACCATGACGTTGATACAGACGAACATCGACATGAGCAAATCTCTCTTCGATATGGCTTTTGGCGTCTTGTACCAAGGCGTTGCTATAACTGTTTTCTATCTTGGCTCGTCGCTCGTCAAGCTCGGTCAATTCTTCTAACAAAAACTGGCGACTGTTGATGCCTATCGCGCCTGACAAATCCCGTCTGCTAGAGACAGGCACGTCACTCACATGCATCAATCCAACGGGTAAGTTCAGCTTACTGGCATACCAAGCAGCATAGTCACAAACTGATTCCGTCACTGCTGAGCCGTCAATACAGGCCAAAATGTGCTGTGATGTTGTCATAATTTATCCTTAAATTTGTCTGATTAACCCCATGTCGTATTGATGCTTGACCAAGCGATATGTTTATCTCGAAGCGCTTGCTAACTAATCCAAAGCACTTTTCAATCAACTCAAAACATCTTATAACCACGCTAGCGAACAAATGTACTTATTGACTTGATAATACCCAATTTAAGCGGCTTCATCCAGTCATGTATTTGTGATTATGTGAGCTTCTTAGACTTGCTGTTCGGCGGCGTGACAGAGGTTTGGTCATATTCACTTCATTAGAACCGTACCCTGTTTAATATAGAGCGACCCTAGCGTCAGTTTGATTTATCAATGCGGTCTTATCTTCTGCCAACCCCATGTCACCGTAAAGTTTGCTACAATGGGCGTTTTCACATTTATCATTCGATCGTTAAGAGTAAAGCATCGTTATTTAGGGAATGACATTATGGCAAAAAATGCCCTACAGGCTCAGTTATTAAAGGCAGGATTGGTCGATAATAAAAAAGCCAAGAAAATCAGTAAGCAAGCTGACCATGCCAAGCGTACTGGCGACTCAGAAAGCTTAGAGACAAAAAAAGCACTGGTAGAAGCGCAAGCAAAAAAACTTGAAAAAGACCAAAAGCTCAATCAAGAAAAGCAGCGTGTTTTAGAAGAAAAAATGCTCAGAGCCAATATCGTGCAAATGATTAAGCAGCATCAGATTGCAGATACCGATGGTGAGGTTAGCTATCAGTTTGTCGATAATGCCAAAGTCAAAAAAATCTCAATCACGCAAAAGTTGTACGATCAAATCGTGGTCGGTCATGTCGTGATTGCGCGATTAGAAGAAGGCTATGCCCTGCTTCCTCGTCCGCTGGCAGATCGTATCGATACAAAGATGGAAGGCTTTATCGTCGTGTCTAACGATACCTCAGAAGACACTTTAGAAGAAGATGATCCTTATGCCGCTTATGTGATTCCAGATGATTTGATGTGGTAAATTTTTATTGTCAGAGCAACAAAAACCCTTTATTGACGATTCAATAAAGGGTTTTTTATATCCATTCTCACTGTGCCTTTTTTATATTGGATTGACTATATTTTAATGAGTTAATAATACATGTTTGCTTTTTTGATAAGCAGACAAACCATCAGCGCCCAGCTCGCGACCAATACCACTTTGCTTAAACCCGCCCCACCCTGCTTCAGGCAATACGATTTGTTGCTCATTGATCCAAATATGACCCGCTTGCAACTGTAGCGCCATGGTAAGCGCTGTCGTTTCATCCGCACTGACAATAGTCGCGGCCAAAGCAAACTTGCTGTCGTTGGCTAAATGAATTGCCTCCGAGTCATCTTTGAATATTTGACTCACCAATACAGGGCCAAAGACCTCTTCTGTCCATAATTGACTGCTCACCGGCACATTCTTATAAATAGTGGGCGTGACAAAATACCCTGCTCTATCTAATATTTTGCCGCCGGTTATGCAATCAAGGTTTTCGCTAGTAGCGATACCGAAGTATCTTTTGACTTGCTGAAACTGCTGCTCACTGACCAATGGCCCCATTTGTGTGGCTGTATCAAAACCATCACCGATGCACAAGCTTTCTGCTTTTGTCTTTAACGTTTCAAACAACGACTCAGCAATGTCTTGATGGACGAGCAATCTGGACGTCGCTGAGCATATTTGACCGGCATTGGTGAATATCCCGCCGATGATTAAATCACAGGCATTATCGATATCCGCATCAGCGCGTACGACAATGGCCGACTTACCGCCCAGCTCTAGACTGATGTCTTTGACACCTGTTGCCGCTTGGCTCATCACCTTTTCGCCAATCACGTTGCTACCGGTAAAAGAAATCTTATCCACCAAAGGATGACTGGTCATAGCCGCGCCCACTTCTGCTGCACCCGGCAAAATGTTGACCACGCCTTTTGGCAATTCAATAGCAGACAAGATATTGCCCAGCATCAGCTCTGGCAATAGCGTCACCTCAGATGGTTTTAGGATCACCGTACAACCAGCGGCCAGCGCGGGTGCTAGTTTCCAAGAGGTGGTGACCATGGGGAAATTCCAAGGCACGATCAAGGCGCAAACACCCACAGCGGCATATGTCTTTAACAAACGTATGCCCGTCTCACTGGTGGTCACCTCAGACCAAGTGTCTTGGTTGGTAATAATGTCAGCATAATAGCGATAACACGCAATGGCGTCACTGACGTCTATTTTTGCCTCTTCAATTGGCTTACCATTGTTTAATACGGACAACCCAACCAACGTATCAAACCGCTGCGCCATCGTGTCGGCAATGGCATTTAGATAATGCGCCCGCTCATGTGTGCTCGTTTGTGACCAACTGGCATAGGCGGTAGACGCTGCGTTCACTGCCATCGCCACATGCTCGTTGGTACACAAGCGTGTCGTTGCAATCACTTCTGCCGAGCTGGGATCATACAGCGCATGGTCTTTGTCGTTATCAGAACCAGTAGACGGCGCTTCTATCGTCAGCCAATTGCCGTCTATATAAGCGGCATTTAAGACGATTTCGTTTTGAGCGGTTTGTATGGCGCGTTCTCTTGTTAACTCGTTAGTATCGGTCATGTCCATAAGATCCTCTGCCTTATTTTATGTAACGGTATTTTTTATTTAACCAACCCTTTGCTAATACAGTAGATGCGCAACCGAGGTAATCACTACCAAACTAATGAGCGTACGAAGTATAAAAATCACAAACAGCTCTAATATATTGAGCTTGATATTTGACTTCAAAATCAGCGTACCCACTTCAGACATATAGATAATCTGGGTAATAGAAGCCGCCCCGACGATAAATCTGGTCATCTCACTCTCAATCCCTTTACCCACCAGTGCTGGTAAATACATATCAGCAAAACCCATAATCATCGCAGGTGCCGCTTCTGCCGCCTCTGGAATTTGTAACCATTCAAGTACTGGTACAAGCGGCGTTGCGAGCCAATTAAAGACAGGCGTGTACTCAGCGAGCCCAAGGCCAATCGTACCAATAGCGAAAACCACTGGAATGAGTCCAAAGTAAATATCGAATAAATTTTTGGCACTGCGTTTGAACACCTGACCCAGTCCCGGCATAGACTGCGCGCGAGTCACCGCCCGATTGAGCGCCCATTGATAGGTCGTGTATTGAGCGGGTATCTCTTCATCGAGCATACTTTCGCCCGAATGATAGGTATCAGGCTTTAGCGATAGCGGCGGTATGCGCGGCATGATAATGGCGGCGATAAAACCCGTCAGTGCGATGGTGAGGTAAAAATAGACGAAGTTATTGTCGACCCCGATGGTTTTTGCCACCACATAAGTAAAGGCAATCGATGTGACTGAAAATGTCGTGGCAATAATGGCCGCTTCGCGCTGGCTATAATAGCTCTTATCATACTGCTGCATCGTGACCAGCAGACCGATGGACGCCGCACCAAACCAAGACGACATCGCATCAACTGCCGAGCGCCCGGGTAATTTAAACAGTTTAATAAAGAGCTTGCTGGCAAGCGTCCCCAAAAACTCCATCAAACCAAAATCAGTCAAAAACGGCAATAATAAGATGGCAAAGAAGAACAAAGGAATCAAAATCGGAATCAAGTCTTCAAAAATAACACCGCCCGTATTACGACTGATAATAAACTCAGGGCCTATTTGTAACGCGATCATCCAAACAAACATCATTCCCAAAAAACGGGCGATGAGCCAAAACCAGTTAACATCAAAGAGGTTTTTTACCAATGTGTCTTCACGCAGCGTGGGCTTTAATACCTTCACTGCCAGCGACCCCACAAAAGAGGTGGTTACAATGGCCATAACCACATAGGCGACATAACTGCCGAGCAATGCTTGCAAGGTATCTGTCAGCACACCTAATAAAATCGTGACTTTTCCGTCCCACTGAAACGGTATGATAAATAGCGCAATGCCAAACGCTGAAAATAATAAAAATTTCCACATTGAGGCACGCCACTGTTCTGTGTTGGGTGTTTCTGAATCGACGATATCATTGTCTAAAATCGGCTGTTGCGACTTATCTACATGGTTTGTCATTCAATTCCTCCTTGATGGGCAACGATCACCAATGTTTCTGTCTGACCACTACCTAAATTTAACAAATGGATGGGTTCTGGTTCTTATCACGGTTTTTTAACGGTTATTTAGGTTCTTCCTTATATGGCTATTGATGGAAGAGTCGTCTTGTTATAAAAAGAGTCGTCTTGTTATAAAAATAGTCAGCTCAAAATAAGCTCAACACGGTAGGTGTTTACGTGCGGCTGATATAAATCTTCCTAGTGTTGCTTTGGTAAAATTCAGCCATTTTTGGTTCATTGAGATGACTATCAGTTGAATTGAGAACATGCCTTCATACAGATCCTATGAAAATGTATTCCCATAGCACCGTTTCGGTTTTAAGATAAATCTACTATATGACTCAATTTTTATTCAATATCACTAACTAAAAAACAGTTAATCAAAACAGGAAATTAGGTAAAACGAGTAGTTAATCGAAACAAGTAATCAGTTAAAATAGGCAATTAGGTAAAACAAGTGAAGTCTTTAGCCATCTCTACCAAAAACGCATCGGCTTCATCAACCTCATAAATAACAGGCTGATTGCCGCTGATGTCTTGTTTTAGTGCGTCTAGTAATTGCTGCTTTGCGCTGATTCTGCGATATCCTGCACCGAAGCCTGCCGCTAACGACTCAAACTTAGGCGTCTTAATATTGACGCCGATTAATGGCAACCCGCCCTCTTCCATATACCGACGTATTTCGCCGTAGCCTTGGTTATTCCACAACAAGACAATCAAGGGTAGCTCAAGCTCGGCGGCGCAGATGAGCTCTGCAATGGTAAACTGAATACCACCATCGCCGATGAGACTAACGACGGGTGCGTTCGATCCGACCATGGCCCCAATGGCAGCAGGCAAACCATAGCCTAACGTGCCAAACCCTGTCGATGAATTGAACCATCTGCGAGTCGCCAATGCTTCAAAACCAAGGTTGCCACTATAAACAGGTTGGGTTGAATCACCGACGAAAATGACGTCTTTTACCTCATCTCGAATCAGTTGTAGTAGCGCATTTTGGCCAGCAAAATCTGTTGTCACATCTTCTAAAAGGGCTTGTTTTGCCTCGTTCACTCGTGACAACGCTTGATGGTCGAATGTCTGCCCGTTTAATATCTGACCTTCTAAACGACTACACAGACCACTGATCGCCATTTGGGCATCGGACAATACCGCGATATCCGCTCTAAACGGACGCTGCAACTGCGCGGCATCACAATCAATACGAACCAGCGTGCCATTGATTTGGAACTCACCGTTGAAGAACACATCGTAGTCAGTCTCGCCAAGCTCAGTTCCAATGGCGAGTACCCAATCAGCCTCAGCAATCACTGCTCGACCTGCCGCTAATGATTGATTACTCCCCAAACTTAGGGGATGAGCTGGCGGCAATAAGCCTTTGGCATTGATGGTCAAAAACGTGGGTGCATCGATAATCTCTGCCAGTTTTTGTGCATGGTGATCGACATCGACACAGCCGCCACCATAGAGTAGAACAGGTTTTTTTGCGGTCTTTAATGATTGAATAATGAGATCTAACTGCGCAGGATTTGGCAGCGGTCTCATGACTGACGGTAAGGATAAATGGTCTGCTGGCGTGTTTAAGCGTGGCGGTCTTTCGACATGGCTGGCATCAGCGGTGATGACATCGATAGGCAGCTGGATATGTACAGGGCCGGGACGCGCGCCATTGAACAATGCAAAAGCTTCGGCGATGACTTTGGGTAATGATTCAGGCTGCCAGATGGTTTTGCTGGTAAGCGCCACCTTGCTGACCATACCTTGTTGATCGTGCAGCTCATGCAGATGCCCTTCACCACTACCTGTGTCTTTTACTTTGTTGATACTAGAGATGACCAGCATCGGTATCGAATCCGCCAATGCTTGCGCCATTGCCGTCATGATATTGGTCATGCCGGGCCCTGTAATAATAAAGCAAACACCGACTTTGCCAGAGGCGCGGTAATAGCCATCGGCCATAAACCCAGCCCCTTGCTCATGACGCGGCGTTATGTGGCGAATATCGGTATTGGGTAGACCACGATACAGCTCGACCGTATGCACACCCGGAATACCAAACACCGTCTCCACACCGTAATATTCTAACCATTGCACCAGTAGCTCACCGCAGGTCAGAGACTGGGTTTCGGGTGATATAGAAAGCGTTTTTGTAGATTGCATCATGAGTCAGTCATCCTAAAAAGTCTAATACGTTTAGATCACTCGTTTAGCGATATCACCAAACGACCCTTTATCCATTTATAAGAGGGCATTTATTACCTCTATAGGCCGTTCAAAATAAAATCAATACATTCATATCAATACATTCATAGTTACAGGCGACCGCTATAAATGTTCCTTGCTTGCTGCTCAGACACAGGCTGCGAAAAATGTATTCCAGTCGCTCTAACTCGCTTTTAAAGTGAACACCTCTACCATGAATTATGATTAATAAACGGCTTTGACTTTTTCGTCATAGCGCACGCCCGGTAAGATACATAACATCTCAAACAGTAGATTTGCAGCGAGTACCGAGGTGTTGCCAAACGGGTCGTACGGTGGTGATACTTCGACCAAATCACCACCCACTACCTCAAGACCGCGCATACCACGAATAATCTCAATGCCTTGAGTAGACGTCAGGCCACCAATCTCGGCAGTTCCCGTACCCGGGGCAAACGCGGGGTCAATACCATCGATGTCAAAGCTTAAATAAACAGGACCGTCCCCTAGCTTTTCGCGTACTTCTGCCATCAATGGCGCAAGCGACTTGTACCAGCACTCCTCAGCAGGCACCACGCGAAAGCCTTGTTGGGTTGACCAGTCAAACTCTTCAGCGCTATAACCCGTACCACGCAAGCCAATCTGTACCACGCGGTTACCATCGATTAGGTTTTCCTCAACAGCGCGGCGGAACGGGGTACCATGAGCGATTTTTTCACCAAACATGTCATCATTAATATCAGCATGGGCATCGATATGTACCATTCCGACCGGGCCATGTTTTTTGGCAAGCGCCCGTAAGATAGGAAGTGCGATGGTATGATCGCCGCCTAGTGTCAGTGGAACAGCGCCATGCTTGACGATTTTTTCAGAATAGAATTTTTCGATGATATCGACGCTTTTTAGCAAGTTGAACGTATTGATGGGCACATCGCCAATGTCAGCGACTTGCAAGGATTCAAAAGGTGCGGCGCGAGTGGCTACGTTATAAGGACGAATCATGCGTGATTCATCGCGAATCTGTCTGGGACCCAGTCTGGCACCGCTACGATTTGAGGCACCAATATCTAAAGGAACACCAACAAAGGCCACATCTAGTCCTTCGGCATCCGCTTGAGTGGGCAGGCGCATCATAGACGCAAATCCGCCAAATCTAGGCATATCGTTGCCACTTAATGGTTGATTAAAAGCCATCATTTATTTCCTTATTTTATTTAGTTTATTTACACAATTTGCTACATACCATTGACAATACATAAATATAAGAACAGGAACCATGGGAAATTTTAGAAGTAAACTTCTGGTTTTTCGTAGTAAAATGGCTTTATGTGTTATTACTAGAAGTGTATAAAAGACAATATTTATTAAGGAGTCGGTCTTGATATTGGATGAGTTGATAAAAATAGATATCAAAACCCTACGTAGCTTTATGGCTATTGTGGAGTGTCAAGGCGTTACTGCCGCTCAATCACGCTTGAATGTCACCACCTCGGTGATCAGTGGACATTTAACGCATTTAGAAGACCGTTTGGGCATGACGCTTTGTCACCGCGGGCGAGCAGGCTTTAAGCTGACAGAAGATGGGGCGGCGGTTTATGAGGCTTGCTTGGGTTTTACCGAATCGGTCGCCAACTTTCAACATCAATTGCATTATATTAAGCAATTAGACTCGGTTCATGGCGGCCACATTAGGCTGTGCCTGATTGATCAGATGCCCAAGTTTTTTTATGATACGCTCAGACAACGTCTTGCCAATAGTTACCGCTATAACCCGCTGATACACTTCTCTATTGATGTGCAAAGTCCTGAGAGTATGCTAGAGAAGCTTTTGAGTAATGAAAGTGACATAGGTGTGGGTTACTTTGGCAGCTTTCCCCCACTACTGACTTTCCAGCCCGCATTTGTTGAAAAGCAAGTGGTTTGCTGCGGACGTGAGCACAGGCTTTTTTATGATTCAGAAGGGTTAACACTTGAGGATTTAGAACAAAACTACCCATGGATCAAACGAGGCTATGTGATCGAGCATCATATCAATCATATTCGACCCAAAACCTTGAGTGCCACCACCTATCATATGGAGGCGACAGCGCAGCTTATCCTTGCAGGCCATCATGTTGGCTACTTGCCGCGTGATCTGGCGAGACGTTACGAAGGCATGGGGTTGATGAAAATACTGCTGCTCGATGAGGCCAGTTACGACGTTGAGCACCACTGGGCATATCGAGAAAACCAGCCCAAACATGCGGCTGATTTTTTGAATAAGATGATGAACCTGCTATAGGGTGTGCCTATGTTGGCGTTATATCATTGGCATTATATCCACGGACGGTTGTTGGTGCTTTAACCCAATGGTTCTCAGCTTGCCTTTGTCGTCCACGTCTTTGATGACCAATGACCATTCATCACTGACCACCACGGTATCGCCCGAGACTGGCGCTGTGCCCAAACGTGCTTGCACATACTCCGCGACCGTTTGCTCCCACATGCTTTTTGCGCGGGTTTTGTCATCAGGTATCACACTGTTGACTTCAGCCTTCAAATTGTCTATCAAGGTTTCGGACTCCATGATACTGGTAAAAAATGGCAAGTCCCCAAGCTTGACACTAGGCGACAACAACCAATCACCATAGAAATCATCGATGGCTTTGCGATTAAGCGTCGTATCATTGAAAATATTGGCGATTTTGCTGGCGTGATTGCCGCGCATGGCATACCAAACGCTATCGCCAAATTTCAGCTTAGTATTGGCTTCCATCACCACAATTTCCTGTTTACGTACCAGTGCAAAAACGCTGATTTCATCCGAACTGATACGCCGAGAAATTTCCATCGGGTGACGACCAATTGCGAACGCGCCCGATTGAACCTCAAACTCATATAAGGTGATACTCGCCTTGTCTGATACCCAAACTTCAAGTTCTTCCTTTGGGTCTTTATTGGTCGGAATACGTACCTTAAACAAATCGGCCATAAAGGGAATGGTCATACCTTGCAAAATCAATGACACCACCACGACTCCAAACGCAATATCAAACAGCATAAAGGCATTATCTATCCCTGCCATGACTGGCAAAATAGCAAGGGTAATCGGCACCGCACCGCGTAGACCGACCCAAGAGATAAAACCAATTTCTCTGTCTTTAAATTTAAAAGGTTTGACGCTCGTATAGACGGCAATCGGACGCGCTACCAAAATCATAAAGGCGGCAATCGCCACTGAATAATGCCACACATTGATGACGTTCGATGGCGTCACCAATAGCCCTAGCACCACAAACAGCACGGCTTGTGACAACCAAGCAAAACTGTCCATCACGCGCATGACATGCTCGGTTGAGCGTACTTTATGATTGCCAATCAGCACACCTGTGAGATAGACGGCCAAAAAGCCACTACCGCCAAGTAGATTGGTCGCTGCAAACACGGCTAGGCCGGCAGACAAGATCAAAATCGCATACATGCCCTCTGCCAAGTGCAGTTTGGGTAACAACCTTGCCAGCAGATAACCAAACAGTAGACCCATTCCCAAGCCCACACCCAACTGCTGTAACAACAAAATCAAGAAGCCGAGGGTTGTCTGACCGGCTGGATCGACATTTAACGCGATTAAACCTGTGACTAATAAAATGGCCAAAGGATCGTTGGCACCCGACTCTAACTCAAGCGTGGCTTGAACCCGGTCGTTCAGTTTGACGCCGCCATTGCGCAATAAAGAAAACACAGCCGCCGCATCGGTCGACCCCACAATGGCGGCCATCAATAGACCAAAGCGCCAATCAACATCGAGCAACCAAGTCACAAAAATACCCAGCACCATCACCGTGACCAGCACGCCCCAAGTCGCTAAGGTAATCGCAGGCTTTAGACCCACTCGAAACGACTTAAAAGAGGTGCGCAGACCACCGTCTAACAAAATACAGGCTAAAGCAGCTTGTCCCACAAAATTGGCCAGTCCATATTGAGAAAACTCAATACCCAAAATGCCCTGCTCGCCTGCCAACATGCCTACCATTAAAAACAACAGCAGAAGCGGTACGCCCAAACGCGCGGATAACGTGCTTGCCATAATACTGGCAAAAATCAACAACGCCCCAACGAGATATAGGATATTTAAGGTATCCATCTTTTTTAAGCCCTATTTTTATAAATGATAATAATTGAGTTATTGAGCAATGATACTTTCGCGATCTTTTAGCCCTGAGTACCTTTAGCCCTGAAGGTATTGCCACGTTAATACCAAAATAGCGGCGGCTATGACCCAAGCGACCACGCCTAGCATTAATGCCTTATAAAGACTGATGTAGTTAATACTAACAAAGACCACCAGCGTATAAACAAGGTGCGGTATAACGCCCAATATACTAAATATCAGGGCGACTTTTAAATCAGCCGCACTACGCTCCGTACCGACAATAAAGTGACTGATTAGCGCAAAAGTGGGAAAAAGCGGGGCAAGCGCGGCCAAATAAAAAAATCGAGTTTGTGCAAATAATTGAATCACCAATACCATCAAAGCCCCAATAAGCATTTTTAGCCAAATCATAGTGGACTGTCTCCTATTAAATCCTCAAGGCTGAAGGTAGCCCAACTTGCCATGATACTAAAGTATGCAAACTGGTATAAGGAAAATCTCAATTTAGTTGACTTTACCTATAAAAATACAAAAACCCCCGCTCAGTTGGTTCACTGCACGGGGGTTTTTGATGATTAAAACACGCTACAAAGTACTAACGCTTATTAATCGCTTTTTGGTTTTAGTGCGGCACTGATATCAGCTAGGAGTGGCGGAATATCATGTTTGTCTGCAATGACTTCTATCATCACAAGCTTGTCTGTGGTTTCTGCCGCTTTATCAAGCGCTGATTTCAACTCGCCAGCGGATTGGGCTTTTAGCATCAAACTGTTGTCTTCTGTCGCGCCAAAAGCTTGCGGCATGATCTGCCAGTTGCATTTGGGAATGTCATTATAATACTGGTTTTCACCATGAATCGCACGCTCAACGGTGTAGCCATCATTGTTCACAAGCACGATGACTGGATTGATGCCTTCTTGAATCATGACTGCAATTTCTTGCACAGTCAGTAAGGCAGAACCGTCGCCAATCAACAACACACTACGCTTGTGCGGCGATGCGATGGCAGCGCCCAAGCTGGCAGGCAACGTGTAACCAATCGAACCCCACATCGGCTGACCATAAGAAGTCACCCCTTCTGGCAGACGCACATCACTGATACCAAAATAAGCTGTGCCTTGATCAGAAAATACCAAGTTATTGTGATCTAAGCGATCAGCAATAATGTGCCACAGATCGTCCTGACGAATGGGTTCGTCGTCTTTGCCATTTTGCTCATGCGGCTTCATTTCTTTGCAGAAAGTCTTAGGCACAATCTCAATACCTGAGGTCATCACTTCATGCAAGGCTTGTAAGGCGTCTTTTAGGGCAATGGGTGCAAAGTTCTTACCACTGATCGAAGCACGCTCATAGTGCAAATCTACAACCACATCCTCGTTGATGTCTTGACTGAATCCGGCGGTGGTGGTATCGGTATATTGCACACCAATTTTTATCAAGCACTCGCAGTTTTCTACCGCGTCTTTGACCACGGGACGTGATGCCACGCCTGCATAAGTACCTGCCCAACGTTCGCTGTTCTCATCAAGCAGTGTTTTGCCCCACGACAGCGTGGTATAAGGAATATTGGTATCTGCAATCAGCGCCTTTAGCTGATCTTGTAGACCCAAACGGTGTACCATCAAATCCGCCATGAGCGTCGTGGTTTTGTTAGGTAAGAACTCGGTGAGCGCTTGCTTAAAGTCTGCCAATGCCGCTTGGCTGGTGATGTCTTCTTGGCTGTCATCGAGCTTGGTCGTTGGCGGGTAAATCGGTTGACGCGCTACATCCGGTGACAACAACAAATAGCCTGGACGGTGTTTTTTTAACACCAAGCGAATCACACGGTCAATCTCTGAGGCGGCATTTTCAGGCGTGATGTGCGCACGCGCAACGGTCACTGGCTCTACCATTTTTATAAAGTGGTTGAATATGCCGTCACCCAGCGTATGGTGAATACGGCTTTTTGAGTCTTGCAACGCTGTATTTGGTGCGCCCACGACATGAAGTACAGGCGCATACTCCGCAAAAGAACCTGCGGTCGCGTTGATTGCAGACAGCTCGCCTACCCCAAAAGTGGTCACCATCGCTGCAAACCCACGCTCGCGTGCGTAGCCATCAGCGGCGTAACCGGCGTTCAACTCGTTGGTATTGCCGACCCAGCGCAGTTTGTCTGACGCGAGAATATTGTCTAAAAACGTTAAATTAAAATCCCCCGGGACACCGAATATCTCAGTCGCACCCGCTTCAGCGATACGATCAAATAAATAATCAGCGATAGTATATTGTTGACTCATGTTTCATCCTTATGACTTATCATTATAAATATTGGTAACTGTCTATATAATTGAGCTAAATTATAAGACGCATTCCAGCTTTTTTGTATAATCACAAGCTTTTGGAATACATAATATAATTACCTGTTATAACATAAATTGGGGGCGCGATGACATGCCTGTTTTGCTAAGTTTATTTTTTTCTTCAAAGGTGTTGACACATAAAAAAAAATGCGTATAATACGCCTTCATCATCTGATGATAGTTAATCAAATGATTTAGCGGGAATAGCTCAGTGGTAGAGCATAACCTTGCCAAGGTTGGGGTCGAGAGTTCGAATCTCTTTTCCCGCTCCAAATATGGCTCGTAAGAGTACTAAAAGCCTCGCTCCTTAAATAGGAAGTGAGGCTTTTTTTTGTCTGGTTTTTGAGAGTCATGAAAGTTTAGCGTCGACTATTTATTTCAGCTGTTCGACTTATATGCCTTACTCTATTTTTGACATCGTTTAGCTCGTTTTTTGATGACGCCCGAGTTTATCTACCTAAGTGACCATTTTAGGCATTCGATGGTCGCCTTCCATTTCACTGACAATTTCTCTAGCCTTTGTGAGGTCCATACCAACACTGGTGACATACAAAGGGTGCTTACTTACCCCTCGCCAAACAGCATAGTCTTCTGTAATGTCATAAAAATGATTTTTAGCGATACCGATGATTGGTTTTTTATTAACTAGGTGGTCATACAGATACTTACCCAATTCTGCTTTCTCGACACCATGCAAAAATACATAACCGTCTATGATAATGGCATCAAACGGTTCGTTAATTTGATTCATCAACGCCAGTAAGCAAGGCATTTCTCGTTTATAGAGCTGTCCTGATTCATAAGGTACAACGTTATTCACGTCTATCATATGTTCACTGTTTATTTTTAAAATACTCCAACCAC
Organism: Psychrobacter halotolerans; assembly: GCF_039680845.1. Taxonomy (NCBI): domain Bacteria; kingdom Pseudomonadati; phylum Pseudomonadota; class Gammaproteobacteria; order Moraxellales; family Moraxellaceae; genus Psychrobacter; species Psychrobacter halotolerans. The sequence goes on from NZ_JBDKWD010000001.1 coordinate 17,596, forward strand.
TCTTTCAATCCAACAATATCAAACATTTGGGCACCGTAACCAATATTGAGCAAATCATCAGGTAAGTATTCATCGAATTTCTCGATCATCTTATTAGGTACAGTTTCTGCAAGCTCAGTGGCGGTGGGCAAAGTCTGATTGGAAAGCCTTTTTAAAAATCGAGAAACCTGAGTCGAATCTACTTTATGAATACGGATGACACCTGCATAATCTTCAACGACAAAGTCATCTCGTATAAGCAGCATTTTTAAAGTGTTCACTATCTTATCGCCACACCACATAAATATGTAGCTATGACCATCTTTATCTATAACCGGTCGATTGCTTAAATCGTACCTATTAAAAGTATCCATACTTTCTAAAAATAAGTGTCTGGCCGTCTTATCAGCGAAATCTAGATATTGCTCGCCAACTGCAATACGATAATCACCGTTGTTCAATATCTCATACATCTCTTGGCGTACTCGGTTATGTATAGACATGCTACTGTCACCAAAAGCTGGAGGCTTACCACCACCTTTGACAGAGATAACATCCACTACTTTTTTATCTATATCAACATCTTTAACTTGCCAGCGTCTACCGCCAAAAATGATGTACTGCTCAGGTAGTAACATAGTCTCAATTGGTAGCGTTCCAAGCGTCCTATTACCCGTCACAATACGATATTCTTCTGGGGTCTTGAACACTGCATAAAAAGTGTAATGACCAACAATACGCTCACCGATAATACCTAGCACCAACTGATTATTACCGAGTTGGGTAAGCAGGTGTACCTCTCCCATCTGGCTAAGCAGCGACTTAAAGTGAATTGGTTGTATTTTTTGAAAAGGTCCTTGTTTGCATAACAGGATATAAAGCTGGTCAGCACGAATACCGCCCCATTGACCGATAGTCGCTAGTACTTGATGCAATAGCGTTGAAAAGTAATATAACGAAGTGTCCGCCGGTTCGAACCACCTATCGACAATCAACAGTCTTATCATCGCGAGTGACTGTATTAACTCAAGACGTAGATCATCAATGAGACTGGACTCTTTACTGATTTCTTTTTCGGTAATGAGCATTCTAAGTACGGCTGAACCACCACGCCTACCCGAGCGCCCAAGACGTTGCCGAAGACTGGCTACAGAATGCGGCGCTGTCACTTGTACCACCGTATCCACCTTACCAATATCAATCCCTAGCTCTAAGGTCATGGTACATATGGCAGTGGTTGGCAGCGCTTCTTTCTGTAGTCGTGTTTCTAAGGTTTCTATAAGCTCTTTTGAGAGTGAGCCATGATGAGGGAAAAACTCATTAGGTACAATGTTACGCTCACATAGCTCACTCAGCTCTGTAGCAATCATTTCTGTACGATTACGGCTATTAGCAAATACCAGATGGCTACCGCCACGACATAAACGGTATAAGTCAGCACAGACTTGTACTTCGGCAGTATAAGGATGCTGAATACCCATGTTTTCAGAGTCAGTATTTTTAGAGAGAGAATATTTAGAGCCAAAACTTTCAAAATTAACGTGTTCATTATTTGATCTAAGCGCTAACTGACTGGGCTCTATATAACCTTTTATTTGCACCTTAATGCTAGCTGTCGCTTCGTCCTCTTCAATAATGACACAAGGTAGTGACTGATTAGGTCTTAGTGACTGCGGTACGCTTTTAAGTTCTCCCAACGTTGCACTCAACGCCACTCTTGGGATAGGTGAATTTAAACGTTCAGTGACATGCTCAAGCCGAGTCAAAAGTGATAGTAAATGCTGACCACGCTCACTACCCAAGAACGCATGAAACTCATCAATCACAATATACTTTAGATTACTAAAAGCTTGTTTGACCCACCCTGCATCCCGAACCAATAAAGATTCAAGCGACTCAGGGGTAATCAAAATAATTCCGGATGGCGACTTCTTTTGTTTATTCTTTTTACTCTGTGGACTATCGCCATGCCATGGCGTCACTTGCATATCGAGCAGGTCTGCTAAACTCTCAAGCCTTCGATATTGATCATTAATGAGCGCTTTTAGTGGGCTTATATATAGAATGCCTACTCCGTTACCCTGCCCCTCTTTCTCATATCTATCTACATTTTGGCCATCGTATGACTTAACAAGGGCGCTACACGCTGGCAAAAAGAACGCTTCTGTTTTACCAGCAGCAGTTGCCGCACTAATAAGCACATCGGTTTTCCCAGACAAAATTGGCGCGATAGCCTTAGCCTGCACTTCGCGCAATCCACTCCAACCTTGGTTAAATATCCAACGCTGTATACGGAAGTCGAGCTGAAGATGAACGTCTCTCAAAGATAATTTCTCATATTTTTTGTTAATATTATTAGTGACCTATAACCTAAAATCAGTAAGCTCGTCTTCTTCGTCCATACCATTCATGTCAATGTCCACATCGGATGGCATTTCAGGGTCAATAGTTACTGATTCAGTCAGTTGATCCCATGAAATGTCTGGGTTTTGGTCAATGACAGCTAACATATCCAAAAACGCTTTAATAGTATTACGAGGCGTTCTAAAGTAAGCATCACCTATCGTTTGACTACAATGCTGTAAAAAAGCTTGTAAAGATTCATCAGGTACCAGATATTCAGCTTCATCACCACCTGCATAAACATGACGCAGGTTTTTAAGTAAGATATATAACTCTTCTGGTGTGAGGCTCGCCAAATGCAATGCAGGTGAGGAATAGTCAATGACACCTGCCCGCTTGGCAAAGCTATTATCTGCTAATCGCGTTTGCAAGGCGTCATAGCTATACAACCCTTTGCGCGGATCGAGTAAAAACTCTGGTGTACCGCCCAATAAAAACCCTAGATGCTCAGCGGTACCTTGTAAGCAGTCATTTAGAATACGGAGAATCTGCTCATAATTGGCTTGGCGTGCTTGTGTACTATTAAGCTTATACAAGTTGACCATCTCATCAAGATTGACTAACAATCCTTGATAGCCTGCCTGCCGTACGAATAAACTCATTATTTTAAGCGCATCATAAAAAGAGGCATCAGATATGATAGTACGCACGCCTAAATCACGTCTAGCATCGGTCTTTGTTGAGTACTCTGCACGTAACCATCGAATTGCATTAATCTTTAGCTCATCATTACCTTCTTCGTGACCTTGCCAGTAAGCTTCAATGACCTTGGCAAAATCATAGCCGCCAACCAATTCTGTTAATTCAGCCAGTTTGTGCTGGATAACTTCACTAATAGTCTCATCAGTACTATCTGCTTGTTTGCGTGCTTCTGTAATGAAGCGCTCTACTACACTGGCCAAACCATTACCATCTGGTTTATTACGAGTAGACAAATTACGCATAAGCTCAGAATATAAGTTTCTTGCTTGTCCTGACGATGCTTGGATACGCCTGTCAGGCGATAAATCAGCATTAACAGTGACCAGCTTGCGCTCGAGCGCAATCGCCCTTACCACACTTAAAAAGAAAGTCTTGCCTGAACCATACTCACCAATAATAAGACGAAAAGCCGAACCACCATCAGCGACGCGCTCGATATCACTTATGAGCGCTTTGAGCTCATTCATACGCCCCACTTGAATATGCTGAATACCTACCTTGGGCGTGACTCCCGCCTTCAATGACTGAATAATAGCATCGCGCTCTTTTGCTCTAATTTTTTTACCACTCATCATTCATCCTTACTGATTCTTATATTTAGTCCAATACTTTTAACTCTTCGACAATCTCATAGTCAATCACTATGTCATCTTCAGCTTCCAATACTGGTGCATCGACATTATCATACGACCAATCATTGATAGTCTCGATAGCTCCATTTATCATTAAATTCAAGGATTCACATAGCACTTCAGCTTCCTCTCTTTGCCATACCTCTTTACTAATAAGTTGCTGATACAGCTTACTATGAATCGTATCTAGACCTTTAGCAACAGATTCTTTGGGCGTATCAACCTCAGGATCATTATTTACTTGCTCATTCGATAGTGATTCATTATCCGCTTCCATATCGTCGTCATCTGCTGCAAATATACTTGCCAGCATTGCTTTAGCGTCGCCTGTCTCGCTTTCATAAGCAGCTAGTAATTCTGCATTAAAAATGTATGGCTTACTCTTACGATTTGGGATATTAGCATTAGCCCCAACCCTATTGTCATTGGTCGTTTTTTGCTGTGTCGCATCACTAAACGTTGTCATGCTCTTTTTAGTACTGGTTAAATGATGAATATCACTAACCACTGAATTTTTATCAAGACCTAAAGCCTGATATAACTTTTCAATTTGTTTGATTTGACTGGGCTCTACATTACCGTTAGCTAAGGCAACTGAGATGATAAAACGACTGATAAAGCTAATGTGCTTTTCATCAAGTACTGCAAGCTTTGCCTTTAGACCCGCCATATTAGCAGGACTATTTAAGCGCCATAACAAATAAGCCTTTAGCGACGCCTTTTCAATAGCAGTAAGCTGTGTGTCTTGCTCAATGATCGCCAGTAGCGTATCCACCTCTCTTTTATCGACATAGCCATTAATGGTTGCAACCATGGCACCCAATCTAAGCGCCAAACTGATTTGGTAAAATGATGCACTCGGCTCAAAGTCTTGACCATGACCACCATCAAATAAAACCACATATCCATCCGGTTTAAGACTGGTCTGATGATAACGCTGATCTGGTACAACACCGAAGCCAGCCAACTCAGCTAAATTGGTTATCATCTCACCATGTTTTTTAGCAAATGACTTAGGCATAGTATTGGGCATAGCATGTGACGACTGAGATGACGGCTCAACTAAATATCTCCATAGCTCTTTGACTGTCGTTAATCCTTCATCGTTTTGAGTAACAGATTCTGCCCATGCTTTAAAATTTTGTATGACTGGATATTTTTCTCGATATGCTTGCTGCTGAATAAGCACTTTTGGCAGTAACATAATAGTGTCTATGTCTGTTGCAGAGTTACCCTCTCTCCCCAGATAGCGACTGTAAGCATCCAAAGCCTCGTTACATTGTTCGGCAATAGCGATCAGTTTTTTGATAGGTGATCTTAAGGTGCTTGGGTCTTGCAAATCATCAAGGGTAAGGTCAACACTCACAATTGATTGGCTCGCAGCATGGTAGCTAATTTTTAATTTGGTTTTATTAGGAGGGACGATAAATCCATTTGGATAGGCTTTTTGATATAAAATCTCAAACAGATCTTTAAACTCTGATTCACAGCGCCTTGCAGGTGTTTTGAAGTTATATTCATTAGAAAAAATGAGCCATTCCCATGCTAAGGTAGCAGTAATAGGTAACTTTAAGGTTACCCTTTTTGCTAACTGCATTTTAAAGGTTAGGTTTTGACTACTGGCAGGCGGTGGTAAAAGCTGCGCTGTTTGCATTTTTTCTTCAAATAGTGGCGAGCGTACTAGCGTCATGAACTCTAAAAAATTCGCTGAGTAGTTACTGAATGAGGACTGTTTGCCATAGATATTATGTAGCCGTAGCACCTCATTATAAATATTGACGAACTCATCATCAGACACGCTATCGTCACTAATACCTTCAATCACTCTACGTTCAAACCCACCAAAGTAAATGAAAACATATCCAATTGGTGTATTGGGATTCGCCCGATCTGAGGCCAACCAATCTAAATAAACCCCGCGGCATAAGGGTGATAGAGCTGCATAACTTGGCCAATAGCCAAGCGACTCATCACTATAGATATGCGAGGTGTTATAAATAGCTTTTGGCGAACCGACCGATAAGCTATCATTTACTAACGATGGCTCAGTGCCGTACCCAATCAAAGTTTCAAGCTTACCACCAAAATAAAAAAAGCCGTTATCAATGATACGTCCCTGTATGTTTAGAGATTCATACCTTGATACCCAGCGTCCTAGTTTGCGGTTCGATGAAGCAATATCATACTTTTGCTTGTTTGACGAGATAACAAAGGTTGCCAGCTCCCCCACATCATCTAAATGCTCATCACGATACCTTCTCGTCTTGCTTTGTTTCGCATAACGATTTTGGGTGCTGGGATTAGCAATGTTATTATGGTTTGCAACGTCTAAATTAACTTCGGTCTCTACAATATTTTTAGACGGCTTTATGTCAGGCGGCAAATCTATAAAATGAGTTTTCGTCTCATCTTTTTTAGCGTCATATTTCTCTCTGAATAGCGCTAATACATTGTCGATAAAGTTTTTCATTACCTATAAAACCCATTCCAAGAGAATTAGATAAAAGAGCTGTACAGCAAGATTAAAGCTTAAGCATTTTAAGGAAATCATGTTCTGTAAGAATATTGATGTCGACACCTTCTGCAATCAACGTCTCTGATTTACGTTGTTTACTACTTTTATCATGTCCATTTAATAATGTTAAATCTGGTGTACCTACAACTAAATAATTGAGGTTTTTAGATACACCGGCTTTAACATGAAAACCTTGCCTTGCTGCGATATCAGCAACTTCTGCGCGTTTTATAGATAGCTCGCCTGTAAAGCAAATGTTTAATCCGAAAAACCGACCTTGCCCATTACCTTCTATAGATCGGTTTTGAGTGAAGCGCGGCGTCCGACTATTGCTAGCTCTTGGATAAGGTGGCTGAGCATTTAACCATTTTGTGATTGAAGCATTATTTTCTCTAAGAATGGTTGTCGTCACAAACCCACACGCTTTGGCGTCTTCTAGTGCATCATGATGATCAAACGCGTACCGCCATTCTTTACATACATTGGCAAGATTATATCCTGATGTACTAAACCGCTGGCAGGTATCGCGCACCATGACAGATGCATCTACCCATTGCCAAGACGGTAGTGGCAAATCATGATCTAATAAGCACTTCGTTATTGCTCTTTGATCAAAATCGGTATAACTGACCACAACATTATTGCCGATAAATTGAATAATATTGCCATAGATATCAAATATGGAAGGTGCATCTTTTACTCGGTTATTATCAATACCATGAATATCTATATTTATTCGACTAAAGCTAGACTGTGGTCTTATAAAACTACAGTAGGTATCTATCAGCTTACCTTTTATGTACTTCGCCATACCTATTTGACAAATAGAACCAACGTCTGAGTTGGCAGTTTCTACATCGATAGCCACAAAATTCATCATCTGTCCTTGTACAAATGGCGTGTAATATATCCGTTATGAATAATAATAAACTAAAATTGATATTTTTATCTATCTGATTGATAAATGCTAATGTAATTTTGATAAAGGTATAAAGCAGTCATCAATTCTGATTTTCTCACTTATGAGAATATACTTAGTTTAACAAGTTTAGTTGTATGACCGAGAGTTCAAATCTCTTTTCCCGCTCCAAATATGGCTTGCAAAAGCACTAAAAGCCTCATTTCTTATATAAGAAATGAGGCTTTTTTTTGTCTGATTTTTGGGCTTTATTTGGTTTTCCTACGCGGATAAAGCAACCCGCGCAGGAGATTTTCTACACGCCGCTTATTGAGTTGGGGTGACTCGCCAGATGGTATTGGAAAGGTCATCAGCGACGATCAATGCCCCTTTTGGATCAACCGTTACACCCACTGGTCGACCAAAAGTCTTGCCATTTTCGCCCTGAAATCCAGTGACAAAATCAACCGGATCTCCAGCTGGCTTACCGTTGCTGAATGGAACGAACACGACGTCGTAACCCGCTGGGTCTGAGCGGTTCCAACTTCCATGCTCACCAATGAATGCCCCTTCTGTGAAATTGCTGCCCATGGTTGCTGTTGAGAACGCTACGCCTAAGGGGGCTTTGTGCGAACCAAGGCTGTAGTCTGGAGCAATCGCAGCGGCTACCATATCGGGTCGCTGCGGCTTAACCCGCGGATCGACATTTTGTCCCCAGTAGCTGTAGGGCCAACCATAAAACTTACCTTCTTGAACCGAGGTCAAGTAATCGGGTACCAGCCGTGGACCAAGCTCATCACGTTCGTTGATGACTGCCCATAACTGGTCAGTGCCGGGCAGAATAGCCAACGCTGTTGGATTACGTAGGCCGGTTGCGTATGGCCTGTGAGCACCGGTCTTGGCATCGATCTCCCAGACCATAGCACGGTCTGCCTCTACATCCAATCCGTTTTCAGTAATGTTACTGTTGGACCCGATACCCACGTACAGGAAGTTTCCATCCGGACTGGCCGTCATCGATTTAGTCCAGTGATGATTGACCATGCTAGGCAGGTCGGTAAGCTTGCGTGGCGCGCCACTAGCAGTCGTCTGGCCGGGCTGATAATCGAACTGCACCACCGCATCCTGATTGGCGACGTATAATTGGTTACCGATTAGCGCAAGACCGTAAGGTGCATTCAGATTCTCAGCGAATACCGTGCGTGTCTCGTAAGTACCGTCACCATCCTTATCACGCAGCAAAGTCAGACGGTTACCGCTCTTGACAGAAGTCGTACCTTTACCTTTGAAATAACCGGCTATGATGTCCTTAGGGCGTAGCTTGGGTGCATTACCACCCTTGCCTTCAGCCACCAGAATATCGCCATTGGGCAAGACCAACGTCTGCCGCGGGATCAGAAGATCAGTGGCAATGGCTTCGATTTTATAGCCTGAGGGTACTACGGGCCGATTATCACCCCAACCTGCCGGCTCAGCGATTTTCAAAGTCGGTATCAAGCCGCGTTGCGCTTCAGGCAAGGTTGGGTTGGCACCTAACTGTTCTGCATCGTCTATATTGTTTTCGCCACAAGCGCTTAAAAGAACAGCGACCAAAGTTATCGATAAGATATTGAGTGGTTTCATCTTTCACCTCCAATACGCCAGCTGGCAAGGCCCATCCAAGTTGCGATGCAGGCTAGAATGACCGTGATAACGGATAAAATAAGTCCAGTCGGCATGCTGGCCCAAACGTCCTTTGCATGGATGAACGAGTTAAAGATACCTAGAACAAAGGTCGCCAGTAGCAACAGAAAATAGACAATTGGTTTACCCATGCGCCTATCAGCGCGAACCAGAGATAAAATTGAGCCCAGCCAAGCCAGACCATTGAACACCAGCGCACCTATAAGCATCCAAGAAGCGAAGTTCTTCCATTGTGGCTCGTAGCTGGACCAATAGGCATAATCGTTGAGTAAGACGCCGATAAACAGAGGTACCATTCCGGCCAAAAAAAACGCATGCAACGGGTGCAGTGTGGTGCCGGAGTGTCGGGCAGCAGCACGAATCATGGCGGTTTCCTTATTGCTGATAAACGAGGATTCGATCGAACGTACTGATTTTACTCGTTCGAACAACGCTTGATGGAATTTAAATTCTATGAAATAAAAACGTACCTTAAAACCTACCTAAGTAAAGAGGACTCTTTAACCTTTTTACAAACCAGTAAAATCAGTCAGTTATTAGTTTTTAGGTTGTTTATTAGTTTTTAGGTCGTTTATTAGTTTCTAGATAGGCACTAGACATAGTGAGCTACCCCGAACAAGCTGTAAAGTTAAACTTGGTAAGCTAGGTGCTTTTCCAGCTCCAAATATAGATCACAACAAAAAGCCTCACTTCTTATTTAAGGAGTGAGGCTTTTTTCATTCATGAAATCAAGGTCTATAAATATAAGTTGTGATGCTGGTGATAAATTTGAACCCATGCTTTTCAACAATTGGACGGCTGGTAGGCAAAGCATCAATAGCTATGTATTGCCGACCTCTTTGCTTGGCTTCATCAATACGATAGTTTAGTAGAATTTGATAGTATCCTTTACCCGTATACTCTTTGAGTGTTGTCCCTGCCCATATTCCAGCAAATATGCTATCCGGCGTAAAGTTGATACGAGCGGATGCGACGGGTTTACCCTGTCGGTAAACCACGTATATCGTGCAATTTTTGTCGTTCTCATATTTTGTCCAATGCTGATTGACTTCCTCATCAATATCTAACGGAAATTCAGTGCTTTGGATTTCAAGATATTCTCGGAACATTTGTTTCGAGATTGCTTTTTTGCACTCCACTTCATCAGGTGTTGTTAGATCAATCTGATAATTGCCAATATCACAAACCAATAAGCTTGGGGTTTCTTCTTCTACAAAGCCTGTCGCTAGCAGTCTTTTGCCAATATCTGTTGGCAGGTCTGTGCCATAAACCTTCCATTCAAAAGGTTGATTGATATTGGTAAAGTAGGCGACTTCACTTTCTATAAGCTTATTTATTGATAAGCTAACAGGTTCGAAGTAACTGATAAATGCGGGACGTGAGCCTTTATAAATGTATTTAATGATATTCTCATCCGCAACTCGCTGTACATTCAATTCTTCAAATTGGGCTTTTCGCTCGTATTTTTCGTATAAACACATGATAGGGTCGGCGCGCATTTGATAGTCTCTTTTTAAGTTTTATAGTAACTATACTCCTTTATTAAGATGCCAAAACGTTCAATTTTATGATTATCGATTACGCGATAAATACTTAAATGAACTAACCTCGTTATAAGCACAAAAAAGGACACAACAATGACGTTATGCCCTTTTTTTATTGACGAGTTACACACAACCTTTAAAAATTAACCCTAGAAACGTTAAGTTTATACCTACTCTTTAAAATGAGCGCCAATAAACCTTCATCACCATGTCTTGCCGAGGCAAGCTGAACTTAGACTTTAGCTGACGTCTCAGTGTTTTAGCATCAGACGCCTCAAGTGCGCCCCAAACCTTGTCTATGCTGATAGCATTGTCATTCAAGCACGTATCTATGGTTGATAGAATGGTGTCGGTCAGATCAAGATCTGTGGTGTTTACAATATGCGTTATATTCTCTTGTTTAAAATTGCTCGTATTTGTTAATTGCTCACTCAGCTCAAGGTTGTTTAGATAATCGAGATCTGCGGCATCATTTGTGACAGCAATGACGATTGGCGCTATCGGATTGTGCCACTCTTCTAGAAAATTGGCCACGGTCGGTATCGAGGTCTCGTCACAGATAAGCAAACATTGACCGTCGGTTAGGTGAGCGACTTTTTCCGGGTAATCGCGTACGCTCTTAATTTGCGCGCCCGTTTGCGATGCCCGCGCCCAATTGCCACCAGGCGTATCTCCATGAATGTACGTATCAATCCAACCGTACACCGTTTGGCTATCTGCATCCTGCCATGCTTTTCTCAATGTATAATAACGCTGTAATTTCTCTTGCGGCCTGACTGGTTGATGAGTATTTGACGTATCGGCATTTACTTCAAACAAGTACGCATATCCTGCCTGATTGAGCGGGGTGTCAGCAGGGGCGGTGACAATTAGTCGGAACATATTTGGGCTGGCATAATAACCATCGACCACCGTGAAATAACGCTCTTGCTGTTTTATCGCAAGCTTACCAAGCTTTTTTGAGGCCACTTGCAATAGGTGAATATATTGCGACTTGATGGTAACTGTCTCATCAATGAGATTGTCAAATTCAATAAAATAGCGATTGACCGCCTCATGTTTAGCGTGATGATTGGTCAGGTCGTCTATCGATAGACTCGCTAAAGGCTGAGCACAGGTTTGTAATAACAACCCATCGCGATAAACCTCTGCGATCTGAACCATCAGCTCATCGCCAACCTTGGTATTGGCAAATGCCTCTACAAACATCGCCAGCTCATCTTGATGTTCTTCATTCACATGATTCATGAATTTGATTTTGGTCGCCACTGGTAATGGAACTTTGTTTGTCATGAAGGTATCAATATCGACGCGATCAGCACTGACACTATCAAAGACTTGGGACATAATGCACCCCTCATTAAAAATTTGGTGTTATAAAAAAGATAAGGCGCTTGATGGATCCATGCGCCTTATTTGTCGGACTTATAATATTAACGAGCCTGCAACGGCGATCTTTAGAACTTATAAGACAGCGATGCTTTTACTTCACGCTCATCGCCCGGTATGTTAAACGTATTGGGTGAACCGACACGCACGTAGTGATCTTTGTTTAACAAGTTATAAACGTTCAATTGTCCGGTGAGTTGCTCGCTAAACGGATAGCTGATCATCGCATCCCACGTATTGTAAGCATCGGCCTTCACGCCTTGAGAGGATGAGAATTCACCCACGATATTGACGCCCAGTCCTACGGTCAATGGACGGGGGAGCAAGCTGTCCGCTTCATAACTCACCCAAAGATTAGCAGAGTGTTTTGGCATCAGCAAGAAAATGCCATCATCTCTGTCGGTTGACGCCTGTTTAATATCACTGTCAAGATAGCTATAACCGCCAGATACTTGTAGATTCGGTGCAATCTCCCCATTCACCTCCAACTCTACCCCTTGCATTTGACGCTCGCCAAGCGCAACTTGATCGCGATCTTCAGTCGTTGCCGCGGCATTTTCGTCCGTTAGACGATAGCCACTCAATCGTGCTGATAAGGTATCTTGCCAATGCCCTTTTAGGCCGATTTCTATTTGGTCGCCTTCACGCGGTTTTAGCAACTGACCCGCTTGATTGGCAACATACTGCGGTGTGAATACTTGCGTATAGCTACCATAAGCATTGATATTGGGCGTGACTTCGTAAACGACTGCCCCATACCCCGTCGCTTTGCTACTACTGTCAGTGCTAGTCTGCGCGTTGGCAATCTTATCATCGCTTTCTACATCATAATGGCTCAGACGACCACCAGCGATTAGGCTCAATTTATCAATAGGTTTGTAATTGACCTTGCCGTATAAACCAGTTTCTTTGAGTGTATTTTCAGTATGTGTGAGCGCAAACCCTTGTTGACCAAGTCGAGCTTGCTCCAAAATATCCACTTCGGCCAAATCATTGATTTGTTCGGCGGTCAATCCTGTCGCCAGTGCTCGCGTACGCGCACTCTCATTATTGGTCTTGAAGCGTTTATAATCCGCGCCAATCACATACTCACTTTGCTGATCCCCAAACTTAAAAGGTTGGCTTAAATTGATGTCGGCACTAAGAGACGACTCATCGATGTCTGCTGCAATTGCCGCCACACTGGTTCTATTGTTTTCAAGCGCACTACCAGCAAAGGCATAATTATAATCAGCGTCTCTATCAGTATAGCGCACGCCGCCACTGATCACGCCTTGGCTTTCAAGTTGGTGCTGAAAGTCTGCAAACACATCATGACTTTGACTGTCAAAATCATTCCATTTGGCGCCAAAGAATTTATCGTAAGGCAATGAGATTAAGGAATTATCCGCAAAGGTTGGTAAGCCATTATTTGGGGTGATCTGCCGATCTTGCATCAAGTAACCCAAACCAAACTTGGTGGTATCGTTAAGCTGTTTATCGACACTAAGATAGATGGTACTGTTCTCATTGTCCTTGCCGCCAATATCATCCACCACCGGATTGGCACTCTGATTGTATTCTACAACCGTTCGACCCACCAAACTGTCATCAGCATTCAAACCACCTTGCAGATCAGCGCTGACGCCATAACCGTCGGGATGACTGACATTGGCTTCTAAGGTCTGTGCGCCATCAACTTTGCCACGCTTTCTCACCAGATTTACAACGCCGCCCATCTCGGAGGCCGAATTGAATAAACCCGAAGGCCCGCGCATGACCTCTACTCGATCAAATGCCGCCAAATTGGGCAAAGACCCATTGATACTTGCCATCGGTGATGCCAATCCGTCAATACTGTATTGGTCATACTCATAGCCACGAGAATAAATGGAAGAGCGACCATCATCGTTTTGCAATACTCGCAATCCTGTCGTCCGCTTTGCGACTTGGTCAAGGGTCTCCACGTTTAAGTCATCGATTTTCGATTGTGTGATCACGCTAATAGACTGTGGAATATTTTCTATATAGTCGGGTATTTTGGTACCAACGGTTGCGACATTGGCATTGTATAAATCATTGTCTTCGCTAGGATCAATGGTATATAAGGGGTTCGCGGTCACCACAATGGTGTCCAATGTGGTATTGGGTAACGCTTCTGTGTTGTCGTCTGTTTCTGCCGCCGTCGCTGATACTGACATAAAAAGTAGTGACAATACCGAGCAGCATAGCGGTGTCAGCTGAAAGTTAGCGCCTTGCTTCGTTTTTTTACGTAATAAGTTGGTGTCGGTAGCAGGTGCACGAGGACTCATAGTGGTGTTAAAAATAGACATGTATCAAATATCTCTCAAATCATAGTAGTGACGTATAAATAATAACGTAGAAGAAAAAGCAGAAAAAAACAGAGCACGTAGAAAAACCTAGCGTTTAAAACAGACTCTGACTTCTTAGTAGAAGCCAAAGTTAATAGAAGCCAAAGTCTGTCAAAACTTATTAGCCTAGCTACTAGAACCCTCTGGCTTTGTCAGCAGTGGCAGTATAAAAAATACTAAAAGCACTGTTAGCGCCCGTCTTGACGATTTTGCCATCTACCAGCGCACTGGCTTCAAAATCAACTCCGCCACCTGCACTCTCGCCACTTACGATGTTAGGTAACGTCAATGAGCGTAAAACCACTTTTTTATCAGTCACAGCGGTATCTGATTTGGTGAGCTTGGTGCCGCGTGGCTTGACCATGTCCCCTTCTGCCAAACCTTTAGACAAATCATCATAAATGATATCGAAGTCTAATAACTGTGCCTGATCAAGCTTTGCTTGCCCATTGACTACAGGAATACCGATAAGTGACTTGCTACCACGGTGAATCATACGATTGTCTATCACTTTGCCATTGTCCAGCTTTCTACCTTCTGCCGCCACAGAGTTGGTTCGATTCATTAGCATCACTTTATAACCCGGCACGGCGACTTTGCCTTTGCCATCAAAAATATCCGCCACCAATTCTTGCGAATCTTGCGCGTTATTCACAATGACGCGAGCAGAGCTTTCAGAGACTGGATAATCTTGACCATCAATCGTCAAGTAGCGGCTATCGGCATAGCTGCTTTGCGTCTGCATAATTCCCGTGCTCACCGAAGGAGCCGAAGAGACAGGTGTGCTTTGGCAACCCACAACGCCAAGAGAGAGAATAACAATAGAAGAAAGAAGCGTATTAGAGAACGGGCCTTTGCGCAAGAATGCTGAAGTGGTACATGACATAGTATAATCTCATAAAGGGATGGTTTAGAAAAAGTAAAAAAGTAGAGAATTAAAAAGCAATGCTATTGATAATGATTATCATGTACATTATTATTACCATATTGTAACTCGTTGTCAATCCCTATTAACGAGGAAATAAGACGAATGAATTGACTGATTCTCTACTTTTACCTTGTGGTACAAGTCACTTCTCTATTGTTAAAACGCTTTATTAAAGTGCTTTAAAACGCTTGGAAACGCTCAAATAAAAAAAGGCTAACAATGTTAAACCACCAAAAAAACCGTCCGCTATTCGCTCTCGTCATAACCGGAGTAATGATGTCAACCAGCCAAGCCAAGCCCAATCTAACAACGCCTGTCGACATGAGCGTATTGCATGCCGCAGACAGCGGTTACCACTTTATACACCAGTCCTTTAGCGCCTCTGCACCGAAAACCTATTCCTCAAATAAAAATGACGGACAGACGAATACGCTACAAACTTATGCCAAACCACGGCACTATCAAGTATGGTTGGCTATTCCCAAACAGCCAGCGGGTACTTACCCTTTTCAGACGTCTAAAACGTCGAGCAAAGTGCTCTATATGCTCGATGGCAATGCCGCCATTGATGATTTGAATACAGATTTGCTACGCGCGCTTTCAGAGTCTGCGTCAAAAGATGCACCCATCTTAGTGTTTATCGGCTATCAAACGCCCTATCGCTTTGACGTTGACGCTAGAGCGTACGATTACACGCCTCCGTTACTATCGGCGAAAACAGGTGACAAAGCGGCGTTTAAAGAGGATGGTCGAGAAAGGTTAAATGGCGGTGCCGAGCAGTTTTATGCCATGATTGAACAGGAGATAAAACCGTGGGTGTATCAACAGTTAGGCACAAAACCGACACAAGAAGCGCTTTGGGGGCACTCATATGGCGGTCTGTTTGTTCTGTATAATTTGTTTGCGCATCCAGATACTTATCAGCAGTACTTTAGCGCTGACCCGTCTTTGTGGTGGCAAGAGGGAGAGATGACGAAGTATTGGCAAGCGTATCAAGCCCTGCCAAAATCCAGACTGACTGACCTCGCAAAAACCAAGCAATTACGCCTTACTTTTAGTCAGTCATCCAAACAAGCGGCGAACACTCTAGACACACAGGCGAACACGGCAAAAATGCCTTTGAGCAAACAGGCGTTTGCTGAGGAAGTTTGCGCTCATTTTAAAGAAAGCTGCCGCTATCAGTTTTTTGAGCAATCTCACGGAGAGGTGTTTAAGACTTCGTTGTTAGAAAGCTTACAACGCTTTTAAAGTCATTTTGGGTGGTTCGCAATAACGATGTTAATCGATAGTCGATCCATTTTAAGAGTACGGCTCTACTGGGATGAATTTTTCGCAGCATCTGTCACGCCCCCAAACAGCCCGTGAGGAAAATTTATACCAGTAGAAGTTGACCTAGCTAGATTGACCTAACTAGATTATGAGTATGACTCACTGCCGTTTCAGCATTTACCCTACTCGGTATCATCTAGTAATTGATTGAGCGCTTCTACCATTGCATCATCTATGATGTTGTTTTCTACATAGGTTATGATTTCATCTATGGTCGTCAAATCCATTTCTCGAATACCTAGACGTGCCAGCTGCGCATTAATCGAATCTAAACTGTCATGCGCATCAGAATCTTCTAATAGATTTTCTTCAAACCTTGCTCTCACGAACCAATACATTTTTTCTAGGACGGTGTCTTTTTTGGTCAACGTAGAATAACCATCACCATAAATGAATAAATTAAAATGATAAGGGATCGCTACCTCATTAATAAAAAAAGTACGCTGACATTCGAGTGTATAGGCTTGCAAATCTGCCGCTTCCACGCTTTCTTCGTTTTTATTATCTTCTCCATTTTTATAGCCTACTTCATTGTTATTGTCTTCGTCATATTCAATCGACTCTTCTATCAATTCACCCAATATCTCATAATCGCCTACTTTGATTTTATGATTGTAAATGATGCTAGCGTCCGCTATCGCATCAAAGATTACAGCACTGACATCTAAAGTGTGGTTATCAATGTCATAAAACGCTTTTAGCGCTGGTAAAAACGCTGTCAGCTTTTCCTCTGGCACTTGAATGAGAAACTGCTGCTCATAAATTTTAACCATGTCCTCAGGCGCATAAGTATTGGCCGTGTCAGTCTCGTTTCTGCCAGTAGGCTCTAAAGGTAAAAAGTTATACGGGTTATTATCGCTCATTTGCAACGGCCTTTTTATTTGGGTTAGCTTGATAAATATCTATGGGCGTATTGTCGCTTATTCAGACGCTTTTGGATACATTGTTATAGACATACCAGATAAATACATGAGTGGTTTGGCTCAACAGATGACAAACGAATTTTTTAATCCTATGAATAAAACGGTATTTGATATAGACGTCTCTAATAAATAGATGTTTGTTAAGTTACAGAAATTACGCCAAATAAAACATTCTTCTTATCAAAGATTGATTGCGTCTGTGTCAAACTTACTATAAGAATTAATTATTTATATGTCTTTAAATAAATACTTAATAATGGATTATCTTTCAGTATATTTATTATATTCATAATTTTAAATTTAGATTAAATAACCGTAATAATAATAATAACCATAAGGTTGTTTTATTAAAAAGGAATCAACGTGACCTCAACAAGGAAGACCCGCTTAACTGTATCCTCTACCTATATACAGCCAAATAATTTTGCCGATTACTTATCAGATCGGCAAGATTATTATTTGTTCTTAGATATAGATGGCACGCTTGCAGATTTTACCGTTAATCCAAAAGAGAGTTTTATTCCAGATGCAACATTGACTCTTTTACAAAAAATACAAAATCATGGCGTTCCTATTGCTGCCATTACAGGACGCAGCCTGACAGAAGCAAAGCAAATGCTGTCTCCCCTAACTCTGCCGATTGCAGCGACTCATGGACTAGAAATCGCTCTGGATAATGGGACAGATAAGGACAGTATCGCTATTGATACCACGGAGCTGTCTGCCATTCGGCAAGCCCTGATCTACTCTTGCACCCCTTATAGTGACTTTATTATAGAAGCCAAACCCTATTCTGTCGCCTTACACTATCGGCAAAACCCTGATTTAGCAGATGTGGCCAATCGCATTGTATCAACCATTTTGGACCATTACGCTGATTGGACCATCAAGATCGGCAAGTATGTGTTTGAGATTGTGCCAAAGGGGACAAACAAAGGCGCGGCCATTTTAACCTTATTAAAAAAAATGCAAACCAGTGAGGCCTCTTGTGCCATTTTTATCGGTGATGATGTCACTGATGAGGCAGGATTTATAGCCATACAAGGACATAATAACGCAGTAGACAATGCCTTTTCGCCAGCGACGGGCATGGGGATTAAAGTGGGCACTGAGCCTACCTGCGCCCAGTATTATGTCAACGATATTTATGAAGTAACGGTTCTACTGCAAAGCTTTTTAAGCTTTTGCCAACAACGCGATATACGTTTTGACAAATCAGCAGACACCGATGGTTTGTTATCAAAAGCGGATCCTTTGTCATCAAAAAAAGTAGCGGGGTTTATCGTATGAGTCGCTTAGTGGTTTTATCCAATCGAGTTAAGCTGCCAGATAGCGGACCGATGGCAGGTGGGCTTGCGGTCGCATTAGAAGATGTCTTAATGGGAAGTTCGGTCATTTGGATGGGCTGGAATGGCAATGTGATCGATGATGACTGCCGCACTTGCGCTGCCAATACATTTGATAGTAGCGAACAGCTCCCCTTGGCGGGCGCTGGTAAGCATGGGGCTAGTACCACCATTACCTATATAACGACGGCTCTCACCGCCAAGCAGTATCAGCATTTTTATTGCGGATTTGCCAACAATGTACTGTGGCCGCTATTGCATGAACAGCCCGATTTGATGAGCCAAGCGCCAGAGGATTACACTGGCTATCAAGAGGTTAATCGCCTGTTTGCGCGACAATTAGAAAAAGTTCTTCAACCTGATGATGTTATTTGGGTGCATGATTATCACTTTTTAAGCGTGGCTTATCATTGCAGACAGTTGGGAATCAAAAACCGTATCGGCTTCTTTTTGCACATTCCTTTTGCCTCACTGCCTTATTGGCAATCGCTTGATAAAGCCGCAATACTGATTGAGCATTTTGCCCATTATGATGTGATTGGCACGCAAACTCAGCGCGGCAAAACTCACTGCCTTGCTGTCGTCCAGCATTATTTACAAGACCGCCTTCTCGATACTTATGCAAGAGCGTCACAAATACAGGCGTCGCGTACAGAGCGTGGTTTTTTTCACACGTCCAAATCAGTACGCACAAAATTAATGCTTAACTTAGACTTATGTACCGAGCATCAATTGACAATTAATGCTTATCCAATCGGTGTGAACGTCGCAAGAATACAGGATCAGGTCATTGGTTTATCGCCAAAATCTATAGAAAACAGGCAGAAAAAAGACGTTATAAAACCTGCCACCCAACAAATCATTGCCGTCGATAGAATCGATTATTCTAAAGGGTTATTAGAGCGGTTTTCAGCGTATCGCTCTTTTTTACAGCAGTATCCAATCTATCAAAACCAACTGCAACTCTTACAAATTGCGTGCCCTAGCCGCTTAGATCTACCTATTTACCAACGACTTTATAATAATGTCACGCAAGCCGTAAATGGCTTTAATCAGCAATTCTCTACTCATAAGTTTGAGACAGCAGAGGTTGGAGGCCGTATTATTAAGGGGAAGGATATTCAAGGTAATAATATTAAAGGCAAGGGTATTCAAGGTAATAATATTAAAGGCAAGGATATTCAAGGTAATAATATTAAAGGCAAGGATATTCAAGACAATAGCAGCAACGTTAACCTCTCTATAAATCACTGGGATGCCATTACCTATAGCGAAGAAGTCTTAAATCATCAAGCGTTGATGACCGCATTTTGGCAAAGTGATATCGGCTGGGTGAATTCCCTAAAAGATGGCATGAACCTTGTGGCCAAAGAATATATCGCCGCTCAAAATCCCGATGATCCAGGTGTGTTGGTGTTGTCATGCTATGCCGGGGCTGCTGAGCAAATGCAAGCAGCGGTCATCATTGACCCTCTTCAGCCTGATAGCGTCATACAGGGTTTAAAAATGGCGTTGGAGATGCCGTTATCTGAGCGCAAGCGCCGTTATCAAACCTTGTTACATGGATTGCAACAGGACAATTTGCACGTTTGGCAGCAAGATTTTTTAGATGATTTGTATGATAGTAAACGTCATTATATTCATAATCATTCTTCAACAACTGTCTCACTATCTGATTCACCATAATAATGCTAACTCACCACAATCTTAGGAACGCTTATGTCAGGGCTAGATACAAAAAGCGCTTTATTAAAAAATATTCAAACGGCTATAGAGAACCTTATCATCGCGGATCAGCAAAGCACGAACGCATTTGTTATAACAGACAAATTGCGACATGATATATTAAATCTCTTAGTCACTTATAGTGAGCAAATCCCCCATCCTGCCAGCGGTACTGGCAATAGTGATGATGGACATGAAAAAGAAGATAAGAAAAACGCAAACACCTTGATTCGATGGCAAGTTTTGGCGTATGTATCCAGTATCGATTTAACCATTGCAAAATGGTTTGAGTCACACTTAGACGCGCTAAGTATTTTGCATGAAGTCGGTTATGATAAGAGCACACAAGGTTTATGGGCAGTTTGGGCAGCAGAAGGTCATCCGCAGCCTATACAATATCAGCAGGGCAAAATAAGCGGCACAAAAGCGTGGTGTTCGGGCGCTCATATCGTTGACCATGCGCTCATGACTTATCGAGATGGGAGCGGTCAATCGCAGCTGGTTGTGGTAGATATGGCGCAAGATGGGATTGAGATTGATAACAGCGAATGGCAAGCGGTAGGAATGCAAGGCACTGACACGGCAACCGTAGAGTTTGATGAGGTGATAGCCTGCAATGTCGGCGCAGCAAATGTGTATCTAGACCGCGTAGGATTTTGGCATGGTGCGGCAGGTGTGGCCGCCTGCTGGTATGGAGCGACGGCAAGCTTGGCCACGTATTTGATAAAAGGTTATCAGCAAAAACCAAACGACTATAAAGCCATGTATTTGGGACAAATCAGTACTGCCCTGTCTGTCACGCAGCAGTACTTTTATCATGTTTCCGACTTGATAGACACCCAAGCAAACAGCAGTCATGAGCTTATTATTCGCCAATTAAGAGCAAACGTTGAGCAGCTGGCACGCGAAGTATTGGAAACCGTTGGGCAGGCTTTGGGCGCGGCTCCATTTTGCCGCAATGCCCACTTTGCAAAACTGTCAGCAGATCTGCCCGTATTCATACGTCAAAGCCATGGCGCGTTTGACTTACAAAAGATTGGCGAGCTATCAAGCATATTAGCCAACGAATCCATCACTCTTCAGGAAAACATATGGCAACTGTAAGCTCTAATTTAGCAGTACTCGAGTTAGCAAACAATCCTGCACGCGCTGACAACGTTGCCCCAACCGATACGAAAGCGTTAAAGCATCACACTGTCAAACCAGAACACCATCATCCAATCGTCGGTGATCGAGTGATTGAAGGTAATGGGACTAGTAAGTATGCGTGGCAAAACTGGCAAGGACTACAAGCGTTACCTCGATTAAATATCGCAAAGCGTTTTGCACCGCATCAGCGGGTATGTATCTTTGCGCCCCACCCTGACGATGAAATATTGGGCTGCGGCGGTATGCTGCAACAACTTGCCGATAATGGCAATTCTATTCTACTCGTCCACGTGACCAATGGCACACAAAGCCATCCAGATTCAAAGATTTATCCACCGCACACGCTTGATGTGATTCGTCCGCAAGAAAGCCTTGCGGCATTAGACGCCTTGGGTATCACGGATCAGGTAACGATTGTGTCTCTGGCATTGACTGATGGCGATGTGTTCGCCGAGCAAGATCAGTTCAATGAAAAACTGGCCACTATTATTAAGCCTGACGATGTCTTGGTAACGCCCTTTACGCGCGACGGGCATCCTGATCATGAAGCAACAGGACAAGTGGTCGCCGCCTTTGCCAAACAGCATAACTTAGCCTGTTACCAAGTGTTGATATGGGCGTGGCATTGGGCCAAACCAGCTGATACCCGTATTCCTTGGCACTCCGCCGTCAGGTTAGATTTGACCGCTGAGCAATTAGCGCGCAAAGCACAGGCCATTGCTTGTTTTGCAAGCCAAATTACCGTTGATGAAAGTACGGGCAATCCGCCTATTTTGTCGGCTCAAACCATCGCTAGAATTAGCCAGCTCTGGGAAGTTTATTTATATGAATCCTCTTTCTAAATCCATAACAGCGGATAATGCCAATACTGAGTCTCACTCTGATACTTATTCAGAATCCTACTTCGATGCCCTATACAGTGACAATACTGATCCGTGGGAGTATCAAACCCGCTGGTACGAAAAACGCAAACGCGATATGTGTCTCGCGGTACTGCCACAAGCGCAATATGGCAATGCCATTGAACTGGGCTGCGGCAACGGTGTTTTTAGTGAATTATTGGCTCGCCGTTGTCAGGCGTTGGTCAGTATAGATGGCAATAGTCAGGCCGTGAAACTTGCCAAACGCCGCTTGGCAGAATCTTCGCATGTGAGCGTGATACAAGGCGTTATTCCCGCTACCCTGTTCGCTTTACAAGACACCTTGTTAAGTGATTGTCCTTTAAGTGATTATTCTTTAAGTACTTGCCCTTTATCAGAGCGTCCGCAAGCAGATGGCTCATTATTAAATGATTCACAGTCAGATATCTCGCTCATCAATAAAACGCCCTTTGATTTGATCGTCATCAGTGAGATTTTATATTATTTATCGCCAACTGATATTGATGTGGTGATTGCTTGGATTAAACAAAACCTTACCAGTGGCGGCACGCTGATATGTTGTCACTGGCGCTATCCTATTGATGGTTTTGAGATGACAGGCGAAACCGTGCATCGACGCTTACAACAAGCATTTAATGACGCCACCAATGAAGATAAAGAAACACATCAGCAGGCAGCATTGACCCATCAAAGCAAGCTGGTAGACACCGATTTTTTATTGGATGTTTGGCAAAACACGTCGGATTCAATCGCCGAGCAAGAGAACTTAGTGTGACTTTAAAAAAAGAATAAAAGGCTTGGAGTTGATATGAAAATTGCTATCGTAATTCCTGCGCACAATGAGGCGATGACGATTGCCAGTTGTCTAGCGTCAGTGCAGACAGCCATTGAGCAATTGCCCAACTCCATTACTGCCTATCCGCTTGTGGTGCTTGATGGCTGTACCGATGATACGTTGGCAATAGTTGAAGCAGCAGATGTTGATTATATATGCTGCGACTATCAATGCGTGGGACAAGTGCGCGACATGGGCATTCGTCATGCAATTGCCCAAGGTGCGACTTGGATTGCTTGTACCGATGCAGACTCTGTTATGACGGCAGATTGGTTGATGCAGCAAGTCACTCATATAACGCAGCAGCCGACCGACATGATTTGCGGCGTGGTAGACGTTGATAACTGGGCGCATTTAACCCTAAAAACGCAGGCAGACTATATTGCACACTACCAAGATATGATGGGACATCGGCATATTCATGGAGCCAATCTAAGCTTTAGTGGTGAGGCTTATACGGCTGTTGGCGGCTTTGCCCCCTTGCCTTGTCATGAGGATGTGGATTTGGTCAAAAAATTTGAAGATCATGGTTATGCTATCACTTGGAGCAATAAAGTTCGTGTGATTACCAGTAGTCGTCTGGATGCGCGAGCGAATGAAGGGTTTGCAGATTTTTTGGCGAATTTAGAGAAGCGTAATTTGTAAACTACTAGGTATTGTATAAAACATAAAAATTGGACAAAAAACCCTTTTTTATACCGTACAAAAATATCTTTCATTATCAGATAGTTACGGGTACCCGAAAAAAGAGGGTAAAATAAGCTATGTTGCCTTCTACACTTAGTGGCAGTTGGGTTTATAAATTTATTTTTCCTCTTCATCACCGTATAGGTGACTTAGAAAAAACAATGAACAACACTAACAAAAAACGCTTGCTTCATCACCGTATAGGTGACTTAGAAATTTACTAATGAATATAACCGTAAAAAACAATGCTTCATCACCGTATAGGTGACTTAGAAAAGACAGATGAATCGGACATTCATCTATTAACGCTTCATCACCGTATATGTGACTTATGAGCCGCGTTAAAAAGTTGCATGCCAATTTTAGCGGTACAAGGAAAATTCTTTAAATAGAATTTTCAGAAGTCATGCTCAAACTCAAATGTTCATATTAGATCATCGTATAGGTGACTTATGAAGAACAGAGGACTCATAATCCTTCGTTCTTAGCCTTTTATCCTCAAGGCTAAATAAAAGACATTACTTTTTATCACATCAAGCATTTTCAAACTTTAATTCAACGTATTAGACTTAGAAGACTACCCTGACATGGTAAAGGTCGCTAGATTTTTTCAATATTAGAAAGTTTTCGAATACTATGCTAAATTTATCTTTATCGAACTTAACCAATAGACTTAAAGGATTTTTATGAAAGCGGCTGTTCTTGTCATTGATGTTCAAAACATTTTGTTTAATCCTATGCCGCGCCCTTTTGAAGCAGATCTTGTGGTTGAGCGAATAAATCAGGTGACAGCGTGGGCGCGCGCTAACAAAGCATTGGTAATTTATGTGCAGCATGAGCAAATACATTCGGAAATTGCGTTTGAGACAACCGGTTGGCAATTACAGACTCATTTGAATGTAGCAGATGGCGATCAGTTGGTACGAAAAACGACGCCAGATTCTTTTTTACATACCGATTTAGAAGCACTATTAAAGAAAAACCACATTGAGCATTTAATTGTCTGTGGTTATGCGACTGAGTTTTGTATAGACACCACTGTGAGACGGGCAGCAGGGTTGGGTTATTCTATTGAGCTGGTATCTGATGCGCACACCACTCACGATAAACCTCACGCCAGCGCTGAGCAGATTCGCGCTCATCACAACGCGACTCTGCCCAATATATCAAGCTTTGGTGTAAAGATAACCGCTGTGACAATGGATGCGCTGACTAAAGCATCTTGAGCACTAATCTGGCTATCAGAGCCAACCCGCTTCTAACAGCTTCTCGGTATTACTCACTTTAAACTCACTACACAAATCAAAAAACGCTATCGGATCTTCGACTTCATCGAGCAACGCTCGTTTGTTGAGCGCGACAAACATGGCCAGCGCGTAAGCGGCACAATGGATAGATTTTTTGGGATTGAACTCAAGATCAGTAAAGGCTTGATATTGCATGACCTCCTCGTGCAGCTCAGGGTTTTGCTTTAGAGCATTTACATATAACCAATCATAAAATGTGGTTAACGGCTCGACGCTCCATTCCATACCAAAATAATTGTAGCCAATGAGTTCACCTGAAGTTCTTAATCGCCCGTCTTTTTTGGCTTGTCTTGGCGGCGCACTTAGCAAATCAGTATAAGGGCCACCATCCTCAAAAATCATACTACTTTGAAAGGCATTCTCGACACTATACTGACTACCATCATCATTTGTAAGCTTTAAGCTCAGTGGACTGAGCAAAAAACTCAGCTTATTGCCTGATTTACTGGACATCTCCAAGACATTATTGAAGCCATATTTCTTACGAATGACTTGATGCAGATCATTGATGGATTTTTTCTTTTGTCTACTCGCAAACCCCACATGCCGCTCAACCCTTACCATGTCGGTTTTTACCAGATTGTCACTATTGACTCTAGGCATAAATACGGGTCTGAGTTCTACCGCACTTTTTCTTTGTTCTGCTGGGTTTTGTCTTTGTTCCATAGTCATGTGCCTTATATCAATGGTCTTGCTTGAGTACTTTTTTATAGTTGGTAGGATTTAATAAATACGGGTATTACGTTTATCAAAAATTGCTTATTGGTCAGAAGGAAAAATGACCATATCATCTCCCTCTTGCCAAGGCTGAAACTTGGTCATGGCCTGCAAAAACATGGGATGGTCAAGCCAGTGCTTTAGCCACTGCTGTAGCTTTGGATAAGGAAGATTATAAAATACATCACGATCCACATGGGCAAATTGACGCACAAACGGCATGATGCCAATATCAGCAATGGTCACGCGATCCCCCAGTAGGTAACGGTTTTCGGTCAGTAAATTCTCTAAAACCTGCAAAAAGACTTCGCCGTGCTGTCGATACTCGGTTTGAGTCATTTCAGGATGCCGATCAGCGTATTTGTAACGATCTAACCAGTGCTTAAACTCGTCGTCGTTTTGCGCGATCAAAGCATGGGCCTCAGGTAAAACTTGTGCATTCAACAGCCCTTGCGGATCGTTTTGTTCAAGTGCCCACTCCATTATCTCGCGGCTTTCTTCTATGACAGTACCATCTATTAGTTGCCCATCCGGCATTTGTAAAACAGGCACCGTACCTTTTGGGCTAATTGCTAGCATTTGGGTAGGTTTGTTTTTTAAGACAATTTCGCGTAGCTCTACAGACACGCCTGCAAACAACAGGCCAAGACGCGCGCGCATGGCATAAGGACAACGACGAAACGAGTATAGGCGATGAAGGGAGTCAGTCATGATCACCACTTAAGTGTAAAATGAGGGCTGCTATCTTACTACTAATTGCGTTCGATTAAAAATAGCAATGGCAACTGGACTTATAATCAATGCATTTTAAAAGCGGTAATAAGTTGCGAGAGTGAGTCATCGACTGTTTGGGAGTAAACTTTATAATTAAAGAGAAATATCGAATGCTAGAATTTCTTCAATAAACTTGGCTTCAATAGCGGATAAAGCACGATGCTTGTGCCACAAAACATATACGGGCACGTCAGCAATTCCGCCTTTCGGGGGAAGGCGTCTCAGCTTAGATTCTAGATGAGTAGCGGCGATAAACTGATCTGGTAAAGCCCCAATACCATATCCAGTGTAAATTAGTCGAACCAACTCATCTAAATTATTGGTATAAGCGCTAACATTACCACTAAAATTATGAGTTTCTTTAAATACGGTAATTGGCGACAGAACATCACCAATAGTTTCACTATTAAATACAATAAAATCTTCTTCTATTAGATCATTAAAACTTAGATCCTTCATTGAAAATAAAGGGTGATGATATCCACAATAGAGATAATAACGTTGATTGAATATCAGCTTTTGATTGAGTGTATCGGGTATATGCTTTGCTAAGCAAATACCAATAGCAGGATTCTTTTGCTTTAAATCATTTAGAATATCCATGCTTGATTTGACTGTCAAATCCAACGTAATATTCGGATACTTCTTTTTGAAATAAACTAAAAAATCATTATATTTAGGATTGTGCAGCCGACTAGCAACCAACAGTTTAATATTACCTTCCAAGAGATGTAAGTTAGTGCCTTTCATCGCTTCAATAGAAGTAATCTCTGTAAATATTATCTGAGCGACTTGCAGGCAATATCGACCAATCGGCGTAAGCTCTAATGGCTTGGTATTACGAATAATAAGTTGGCTCTCGAGTTGCTCCTCAAGCTTTTTAAGATTTTGGCTGACGGCTGATTGAGTAATATTAAGACGATCTGCTGCCGCACTAATACTTCCCTCTTCACATATAACAATTAACACATGAAGTAGTGTCCAATTCAAACTATCTGCTAATTTCCGCTGTACCATGGTAATTTCAGCACTTATATTCTAAGTATGTTGATAATAAAGAAATATGATATATCTGCTCAGACTATAGTCAAAATACTCTAAAAACACTACTGTACTGCTGATATCAATTTTTTGCAGCCTCTGTCTGCGCAGGCACAGTAAGTAAGAAAAATTGATATCGGCAGTACGTGATGTATCAATATTAATTTTCACTGACTATATATTTTTCGCGCGCATCTCATTATTGTCTTTGTCCCATCATACAATATGGTAAAGAATATTAGGTCTGTATAAGCATTTATTTATAAGATATCTTAGAGCGTACCCTTATTTTAAATCAAGTGATAAAAATGAGGATACGCCTTAGCATGTCCTCATTAAGCTCAATCTTCATATATCTATGCTAAGAACCACAGATGATAGTGTCAGTTTATGGTACTAATTCATCAGGATCTGTAATCACATGCAGCAATACGGTCTTGCGCTCTTTTGTGACTATTCTCAATGCATCGGTCACACTTATTACAATGTCATCGTTATTAGCGACTCGTATGCCGTGTGCCCCAAAAGCATTGGCCAGTGCTGCAAAATCAGGATTTTGAAGCTGTGTACCTGACACTCGATCAGGATAATGCGCTTCTTGATGTTGGCGAATAGTACCAAATTGCTGATTGTCCATTAAGACAATTAGAACAGGCGCATCATAACGAGTGGATGTTGATAACTCAGCCTCATTCATCATAAATTCACCATCACCAGTAACCACTATAGATAAACGCTCAGGCGATTCTAATGCAGCAACAAGACCTGACGGCAAGCTATAACCCATCGCCCCATTTCTGGTACTAAGCTGGCTTGGGAAAGTATGCGTAGGCAAATAACGCTGCGCCCATAGGCAATGATTGCCAGCGCCAAAACTATAGACAGCATCGTCAGGTAACTTTTCAGTCAACGCTTTAATAACTTGAGTCATGCTGGCATATGTCTGATCAGTATTTGTTTGCTCAGCATTATCAGTTGCTACGAGCATTTCTGGAAAAGCACAATCTTTTCTTTGCTGCTCATGACAATAGTTAAACCAAGCTTTTCGAGACGCTGAGCTTGCCAGCGATGCTTGGCTAATTGCTTTGATAAAGCTAATAGGACTAGCGACGATATGTTCAGTCACTGAACCACTATGACCGCGCAAGCTTGTATCTAGATTAACAATATAATTAGGCTTGTCAAAGGACTGGCGCAATTTATACCCATCACTAGCAACGTCCCCTAATACAGTACCTATCGTCAGCACTATATCGGAATCTTCAATCAATGCGGCACAGTCATCCGAGCGCCCATAACCTAGGTAACCTGCATGGGCAGGAGAGTCAAAAGCCACTCTGTCTGAAGCACGCCAATCATGAATAACAGGAATAGCATTGTCTTCGGCAAACTTCGTTAGCTGAGCAGAAGTCTCTGTCGTCCAATTTTGCCCTCCTGCAAAAATCAGCGGCTTTTTGGCAGTCGATAATGCATCTACTATTATATCAAGCTTGTCATCACTTACCGCACCTTCAGCGATGGGAATCACTGGATGCAATTGCCCATGGAATTCTTGTTTGATGATGTCTTCAGGCAGTCCGACAACGACAGGTCCTGGTCGCCCTTCTAAAGCAGCATGAAATGCTTTGGCAACAATTTCTGATGCCCTAGAGACTTCGTCAAGAATGAAGACTCGTTTGCATTGACTACCGAACCACTGTACAGGATCAAACTCTTGGAACGACTCTCGGTTTCTATCAGAAACAGGGATAAGTCCAACAAACAATATAAGCGGCACACCATCTTGCCATGCAGTATGAATGCCAGTATAGGCTTGCGCCGCGCCCGGCCCGCGGGTCACCATAGCAATGCCCGGTTGACCCGTAAATTTACCATGAGCGTCTGCCATATAGGTACAGGCCGCCTCATGTCGACATACGATTGTTTGAATATCAGAGTTATAAAATCCATCAAGCACTGCTAAATAACTTTCACCCGGTACTATAAAAGCTCGATTTACTCCGTGTTGCTTAAGGCTATCTACAATGGCTTGACCACCATGTTTTAAATCAATCATCTTTTAGCTCCAAATTATTTTAAAAATGTTGACTATGACGCTATTATCTAAATGATGAGCTATCTGATTACCCCACAAGCTCCTTTATTAGGATAATCATAGGACAGCCACTTTAAATACTAAACCTCTTGCAAAAGCAGTGTTTTATTGACCTCAGCTAACATGGTGTATCAACGGTTAACAATAATTTATGCAAGAGATTTACTAATCATCATTTTTGAGTAAAGAACGTTACTTGAGCAAATAGTTTGTCAGCTACTAAATATTGCTACTATTATCACTGGTCATTAATGACACAACGATAACCAATAAAATTGAGGTTGGAAAACCGATAAATATTGGATGCAAACCAAATGGATGTCCAAGTATTTGCCAAGTTACTGCAACGATTAAACCAACCCACATGGCCACTATGCCACCCAATCGAGTCGCTTTTTTCCAGAATAGACCAGCAATCACTGGAGCTAACAAACTTGACACTAACATAGCGGCACCTGTCACCCATAAACCAACCAATTTCGGGATAGATAGCGCTAGTAGTAAAGAAAAGATTGAAACTAGTAGAACTGAAAGGCGACTATACTTTAACAAGCGACTATCAAGGTCTGGGCTCTCCTTTAGCCTTGGTTTAATGATATCGTTTATAATTGAAGAGGCACCAGCCATACAGAAAGAGTCGGCTGTTGATATAACAGTTGCAAGCAGGGCAATAATCATTACTACAATCATTGGAAAACTAAATACGTCTCCAATAACTATGTAATAAGTGAGACTAGAATCAATGTCTCCTAGGTTCAACCCAAAGCGAGCCATAACACCGATAGCAATAACCATAAAAGCGGTCACAGCACCTAAGACAACAGCTATCCAATATCCGTTTCTAGCTATTTTAGCGCTACCGGCAGCCCAAAATCTTTGCCATAAGTCCTGTCTAAGGAATTGATAAGCCCCAATAGTTAATAGGTAAACAAACACTTCAGAAGGCGAAATACCGAGAATACTTAAAAACTCACTCTGATTAGCAAGTTCGGCTTGTTTAGACACTTCTTGCAAGCCACCAGAAGCCAAGATTACGGTTACAAACAGGATAAACACACCAACTGTCTGTATCGTTCCATGAAAAGCATCTTGCCAAATCACGGACTTCATTCCACCATAATAGGTTTTTAACGTAAGTAGGACCCAACTGATTAAAATACCAGTTGTTATATTTAGTCCCATTGTCAAATTAAGTATGGTGGCAATGGCGGCAAACTGCATTCCTGTCAATGAGCTATTGGCAACCAAAACACTGACAACTGTAGGAATTCTAGCCCCTTCACCAAACCTTAATACAGTGTAATCTGCAATCGTCACCATTTGGTATTTTTCGCCAATTGCCCGAATCTTCTTTAAAAAGAATGCCAGCATCAGTACGCCTGATATGAAAATCGCAAAATTTAGCCATTGTTGTCCCATTCCATATAAAAAGCCATTCTGCATAAAACCTAATAACGTCGCACCACCGACCGCAGTGCCTACAAACGTTAAAATAAGAGGAAAGATCGAGACAGATCTTCCTGCAACGTTATAATCGTCATATGTCTTAATACTTTTCTTATTAATATAAAACGATACACCAAATAAAAATAAGAAATATATCACTACCAAAGAACCTAAAATCAAACTTTCATTTGAACTATACATAATCAAATTCCCTATAGATTGTTGTATATCCTGTAGTAACAATCACTCCAATATGTATACCGAAACAACTGACCACTTTCAGAATGGAAGGAGGCTCTTATATTGAACATCCTTGTTATATTATTAAGTCGAGCAATTATCCTAATAAATTTTTTATATAAGTAACACTCAAGCATTCATCGACGATTAGTCATTATCAAAAAAAACCTGCTTCATGAGTGCCGTATGGCATAGGAAAGTTGAGGTTATATCTATAGCCCGCGCCTTGCCCTCTTTCATGCTCATGACCTTCAACTACTGGATAAGAATTAATAGGTCTGACATGAACTGATTTATAAAGCACCTCTTTACGATCATGAAATACCTATTGAATACCCTGCCCATGGTGCATATCAGTTTTCTATGATCGCTGTCTCTAACACCGCATGTAACAACACATTAGTGCCTGTGACCGCCCACTCAGAAGAAATCTCTTCATCTTCGTTATGCGATATACCGTCCACGCAAGGACACATAATCATTGCAGAAGGCGCTACATCTGCTATCCAAAAGGCATCATGTCCAGCACCAGAGCAAATATCAATATTCGAGTAACCCAACTTACTGGTTGCATCACGGATGATGTTTACTAATTTAGCATCAAAGGCTACAGGATTTTTGTGCCCTACTACCTCAATTGAGCAGCCCACATCAAGCTCCGATGATATTTGGTAAACCTTAGCTTTTATCTGATCATATAACTCATCAAATTTATCTTGCGCAGCTGCCCTGATATCTATGGTAAATACCACCTTGCTCGGAAGCACATTACGAGAGTTTGGAGAAACATCAATCTTACCAACTGACACTGCGGTATTGGGTTGATTGTCCATGATCAAATCATGGGTGACATGAATTATTTTAGCCATTGCTAAAGAAGCGTTTGACCTCATTGTCATGGGTGTCGAGCCAGTATGTGCAGCCTTACCTGTCAATGTCACTTCAAGAGCAGCCAGACCTTGACCATGCGTTACCACCCCTATTAACTTATCTTCTGCCTCTAAGATGGGGCCTTGTTCAATATGATATTCATAATAAGCATGTATTTTAGGCTCCCCTACGGGCATATCGCCGAGCCAGCCTGTGCGTATTAACTCATCTTTTATGCTAATGCCGTCTGGATCTTTGCAACGGTATGCGTATTCGAGATCATATTTTCCAGCATAGACGCCTGATGCAATCATGGACGGTGCAAAGCGTGAACCTTCTTCATTTGTCCAGTTTGCGATGACGATTGGATGTTTAGTTTTAATGTTATGCTCATTAAGTGAACGCACTACTTCTAATCCAGCTAAAACGCCCAAAATACCATCATATTTACCGCCCGTAGGCTGCGTATCGAGATGAGAACCTATCATGATGGGTAGTGCATTTGGATCAGTACTCGCTCTAAAGGCAAACATAGAGCCAAGTTCATCAATTTTTACCACCATATTTTCAGCTTCACACCAATTCTTGAAAAGGGTACGACCCTCACTATCCTCATCTGTTAGTGCCTGTCTATTGCTGCCACCAGCAATACCTGGACCAATCTTCGCCATATCCATCAAAGAATCCCATAAGCGACTCTCGTTGGCAGTGATATCAGTATTTTTAATCATGTTAGTCCAACCTTTATAGGTTCTAATCTCGTTAGGTAGCTTAATAAACAATCATTGACTACAGCTATTCATTATCGATGATTTTTTCTGCAGCAAACCCAGAGAGGAAAGCTTGTAAATTTTCATTAAGCTTTTCTATGCAATACCCTCCTTCGACCAGCACAATAATAGGTTTGTTTATTGCTTGAATTTTCTCTGCCAGAATTTTGAAGCCTTCGGTGCTAACATGGCATTTGGCTTGTGGATCATCTTTGTAAACGTCAAACCCTAAAACATGAACAACAACGTCTGGGTTAAAGAGTTTTACAGCTTCGATTGATCGATCGACGCAATGAAAAAAGCCAGATTCATCTGTACCGTGCGGCATCGGAAAATTAATGTTATATCCATAGCCCGCCCCTTCACCTCTTTCGTGCTCATGACCTGCGACTACTGGATAAAAATTGATAGGACTACCATGTACAGACGTGTATAACACATCATTACGGTCGTAGAATATTTCTTGAATACCTTGACCATGATGCATATCCGTATCTATGATGGCGATTTTTTTGAATTTTTGACGGAGATGCTCAGCGATGATTGCAGCATTATTTAAATAGCAAAAACCGCCAGCAGCGTTTTTACGCGCGTGATGACCAGCAGGTCTGGTTAGGCATATTTGCACATTTTTTTGATTGAGGTTTTGAGTGTTCTCATCATTCAATAAGGCCTCGGCTGCATTTAGTGCCGTTTGAGCCGACCAGTAAATAGACGTCCATGAGTGTTCACCAATAGGTGCACTACCATCCGCTTGATACTTAGCAGCTTTTGCCAAAATGCCTAGACCAGAATTATTGTGCGGCATATAAATGGTCGTCTGAACTTCCACGCCCATTTCCTCATCGACAGCCATCCACTCACTATAGGCGTTTTTTAAAAAATCCACATATCCCAAATCATGCACCGCTAGAATTGGCTCAATCCCTATATCTTTGGCAGTGATAACTGTTAAATCTAAAGCTTGTGGTGCTTTTAGAAGCTCAGTCAAACGCTCAGGTTTTTCCTGAGGCTCGCGCATCTTCCCTCGAGAGAAGTAGCTTTGTGGATGATGAAGCATTTGATTTTCGTGACTATATATTTTCATGCTGTACATTCCTTTGTTCGTGACTCATTTGGTTTTTACTTGCCAAGATCAATATTTATTATCTAACGCAAATTATGACTTGTAATAATGACAACCCATATTAAAAATATTAATTAAAATACAGATTAAAAAACTACTTTCACTCTATACACCGTATTTTCAGTCTTTATTTAATATATTAGGCACAATAGTTACAGTCAAACGATATAAAATAATAACACCTATAAGTATAGCTAATATCTAAAATATTATAGAATCACAAAGTTCAACGTTTATCATTTCAATTGACTGGCTAGTTCCATAGATTGCCAGGCCCAATAATGAATCGGAATTTGAGAGAGCAGCAATGAGAACTGCATAAGCAGGGAAGTAAAAGAACTAAAGAAAATGAAGGAGTTATATAGCGGATGGGTTTGCTTACGAGATATGGCGCTTAAAAACACAAGCTAACCAAAAATCTATCATTAATTTAAATAACGACAGCCAATATGGGAATGAATTCCATTAAGATATGATGGTTCGATACAGCGTTAATAAATATTTAAGATATACCTTACAAATACAGCACAGCCCTTGCACTCATTTAAATGCAAGGGCTCTGTACGTAATAGGATTGGATTAAAAATAAATTTGATTTTGCACTGACTGTACAATAAAAAGGCAATTAAAGTACGCCTATCCCGCTCAATAACAGCTGACTGCCTGCAAATAAGAGCAGTACGCCAAAGGCGCGTTTTAGCATCAAAGCAGGCAATTGATGAGCAAGCTTAGCACCGATTTTTGCGGTGATAAAGCTGGCAACAGAAATACATAAAAACCCAGTGATATGAACAAAACCAATCGTACCGTCTGGCAGATTGGTCATGTCTTTACCGAACCAAGCAAAACCTGCGGCACCTGCTAACGCAATAGGCAAGCCACAAGCCGCCGCCGTTCCTACAGACTGCTTCATAGGAAGACCGGCCCAGTTCAAAAACGGCACAGTCAAGCTGCCGCCACCAATACCGAAAATGGATGACGCCAATCCAATACCTGTACCTGCACCAAACTGGACACTCGGCGGGGTTAATGGCTTGTTTGGTTGCTCTTTATTCGAGAAGAACAGCATTTTTAGCGCAATCAGTAAGGCGCCCACACCGATAATGGCTTGTAGAGAATCGCCATCGATTTTATCGGCAACCCCTGCTCCTACCAGACTACCAATGACCAATCCCAATGCCATGTTACGCCAGATATCCCAGCGTACACCGCCGCGTTTATTGTGAGCGGTCAAAGAGCTGATTGAGGTTACAACGATGGTAGCAAGAGACGTACCGACAGCCAAGTGCGTGACGACTTCTGGTGAGAAGTGATAAGCGGTAAAAATCCATACCAAAACAGGCACAATAACCATGCCCCCGCCCACACCGAACAAACCTGCGCAAACACCCGCAAAGGCACCTGCAATTACAAACCACACGTATAACATCATTCAACTTGCCTTTTTTTGCTTGTCTTTGGTTGTGCCTACTTCTATTTGTTTTTCGAAATCCACTCGAGTAAGCCATCAACATGACGAAAGTCATCCCAACTTCGACAAGGTACATGAGGCATCAAATTATTGATCATTTTAGAGAGAGCATTGCCAGGACCCATCTCGATAATCATGCTTGGCTGATACTCTTGCATGGTTTCCATACAAGCATACCAGTCTAACGGATGGTCAATTTGACTCGAAAGAATGTGTAAGCCTTGACTGGAACGGTAGTATTTTATACCGTCTGTCGCACTAATAATAGGAATTTGCATCACCGACGAAGTCATCGAGTCGGTATAGGCACGGAATTTTTCAGCAGCGCTTTGCATCATCTGGGTATGTGAGGGAACAGAAACCTTCAGTAATTGAGTATGTCGTGCGCCAAGTGTCTTTGCCAGCTCTTTAGCTTTGCTTAGGCTATCTTGATACCCGCCAATGATAAATTGGTCTTCGCCAATTTTGATGGATAAATGCGTGTCCGTTTGTGAGAGAAGATTGTCAAGCTCACTATGATGCAATCCTTGTACTGCCAGCAAACCACTAGAATCCGAGACATTCTCTTCCATAAGCGTGGCTCGCGTGTGTACCAAGCTCAATCCTGCCGCAAAATCCATTTGCGCGCTACAACAGAACGCGTTGATTTCACCCAAAGAATAGCCAGCAAAGGCAATGGGTTTATCAATCAAATGGCGAAGCTGTTGCCAGCGCTGATACTGCAACGTATAAATAAAGGGCTGCGCAACGTCATTATTGAACAATGTCTCGCCAGCAAATGTAGGGTCGATCTCGCTCGCAAACAGCTCTGGTATCATACCTTTTAATAAAGATTGCTCATCAACGCTAATGCCATTCAGCACCTCTTCTATGTGCCGCTGACTTTGTAAACCTTGTCCACTAAATAGAAGGATTAAATTCATTTTCGACCTTATAAAAGAAAATCGTAACCGCGAGCAAGTCAGCACTGCCACCCGGACTCAGATTACGGTGAATGAAATAGCGATTGATCATCCTGACGGCTTGACGCCACTTAGGTTGATGGACACCGCCTGCCTGTAAGAACTGTTTTGCCATCGTTTGCGCGTTTCTTAAGTCACTCAAACCGCCGCGCCATACCAGATTGGTGTCCGATAAAGACGCAATCAGTGTCATTAAGGTTTGCATGGCCGCTTTTTCAAAGTCTTGCGTGCGATAAAGCGTCTCATAAAAACAAGGCAAGGCAATGTTTTGAATGATTTGAAAACCCGTCGACACCATTTCTATCGCGCCTGTCACGCCATACTTTTGATACATTTGCTGCCCATGACTGTCGGCTTTACGCTCAAGGCGCTGCGTTAGGTCATACTGCCAGTTTTTGACAATTTGCGCACAAATATTTTTCGTCGTGAGTGGCTCATTCCCCTGCAAGCATTTACCAATGGCGGCACTGGCAAAACCCAAATTAAAAATAGCGCCTTTATGCGTATTGATATTATTGGTGGCGTGGCGCATTTTTGTTTCTTGGCGAATGCCTGTGTTTTTTATATCATCGAAGTCTCTGTTATCGTAGCCAAAGGCACTGAGTGTCGCAAAATACCCTCGTAATGATTTGATACTGGCTATAAACGTATCATAACTCATATCCGTATGACTACCATTGCCTGACGGACAAACCAATCCCGGTTTGTTTTCAAGGTTTATCTCTTCGTATAACGCATCAAGAGCAAAATCATCGATTTGCTGCCAGATGGCTTGTTTAGAGGATAAGGCTTCGCTTGCGGGCGTTAATAAAACGTTCACACTCATTGGGTTTCCATCCTAGTAATACATCTATGGTTTGTAGCTCAACGTCATACAGCGTTTTGACAACCACCGTCGGTATATCAGATACCAAGGCATGAATCAGCTCATTAAATGACACGTCTTGATATCCGTTCACTCTGACTTCGCCATCGAGCCTTAAACCGACTTGAGACTGAGCAAAGTGTTTAAACGCTTCGATTGCGACTAAAACCTCAGCCACTCTATCCATATCATGGACAACGATTAAAATATCTAAGTCCGACATGGACGTGACAAAAGGTAGATTGGTAAAATACTGATTGGCAAAGGAGCCATAAGCGTAGAGATCAGCGCTCAAATCACGACACTGATTAATCAAAGCTTGCGTCTGTTTTTGAATAGTGCTAGGTAGACTAGGTATCAGTTTTTCAAGCGCCAATGGTGAAGTAATGACTTGGGGCGGCGCAGACAGCTTGAGCGCCAGTCTATATTTGCAGTGGTTTTCTATGTGGCTTGTTGCTACTTTTGATAGTTGCTGGGTAGTTTGGCGACAGACAGTAAAGGGCTGCTTGGCATCGATCATGTCATCTACCGCTTGAACCACCGATAAAGGCAGAGAAGCATTTAACAACGTAAACGCGTCTGTTGGTTGTAAGTAGACCAAGTCATGACGATGCATGCAAACCACCTATCTGTTTTCGTTTATTTATCTACTTATTTGATGATACATAGTTAATCCAACAAAAAAATGGTATAGACCGCCATCACGTTCTACTGGTATAAATTTTCCTTGCTGGCTGTTCACAACGTGACAGAGGCTGCGCAAAATTTACCCCATTAGAACCGGACTCTTTTTAAATTGGCTCGACTATATCCATATAAACTTCATTATGGACGAATCAATTTAAGCACTTAAAACCGCGTCTACTACTTCGTTGCATAGCAAGCGACCGTCTCTTTCTTTGGCAAGCTCGCGGCGACTGTCGGTCAAAAAGTCATCGAGGTGAGTCTGCTGTGACTCGATCACGTTTGCTACCAAATGCTCATCCAGATCGACCCAGATATCATCAACCGCGCCCATTTTGTAGAAGTTTTCGACACCCGGCGCAAAGATTGCTGACGTCTGTGATAACGACTGGAGCTTGTCCAGCGGTATCTTGGTCACTCTTGACATGGCATTTAGATCCATGACTTTGACTTGGCTAGACTGTAGCGCAAAGATTTGGTTTGCCATTAGACCGTAAGACAAGAAGCCGCCACTCACCGCCTCACCCAAGATAATTGCCAGATTGGGATGCTCGCTGCGTCTGAGCAAATCGACACAAGCGGCCAGATGCGCAAACGTTCTGTTTAAACACAGCAGCTCATCGGCTCGTGACGAATCCTGTCCCTGCGTATCGACAATAAAGACAACGGGCGTTTTTTTACCTTGAGCGATGACATCAAGCACAGCATTGGCAAGTGTGATAGCGATGGCTTGATTGATGGCTGCTGAATCCACCGTACCGATGATTTCGACCTTGCCTGCTTTGGTTTGTGCGCTGCCGCGTATGACCCAATTATCGATATTATAGTCAAGTTGATTGGGAAATAATTCGGCTAAAATAGTTTCAGTTTGCATGATATTATCCTTGTTTGATGGCTCTGACTTGCTCGGCGCTCAGCATAGAAATAGATTCAGGATCTTTGATGCCCATTTCTTCCCAGATGGCGATGCTGTCTTTTTCCCCAAACCATTGATCGTATTGTTGCTGCAAACCGTCTTGCTGCTGCTGCAAATAGGCCAAATCAAAATTGGCAACGGGCAACTGAATACCATCCACGATGGCTTGCGTGATCTCATCGATATCGTCTTCTACCAATACTTGTACGTGACCCAGCAGATAACGAGTTTTACCGCCCGTCACTCGCCATACCAACGCTCTGTCTTTAGAGTCAAACTCTTCCACGCCTTTGAGTGTCTCAATCACTTCTGGCCCTGACAGCGCCAATCGGCCTTCTTCGGTCATAATAATGTGGGTGCTCAAGCACGAGCAAATACCCATACCGCCAAATGCGCCATTGGTACCACCAATGACGGTGACAATAGGAATGCCTGCATTACGCACCTTGAGCATCGCGCGCATGATTTCGGAGATGGTGATGAGACCAGCATTGGCTTCGTGCAAACGCACGCCACCCGAATCCACAAAGAACACCACGGCTTTTGGCTTCTCTTCGAGTGCTTTGAGTAGCATACCGACGATTTTTGCGCCATGCATCTCGCCCACTGCACCGCCCATAAAGCGGCCTTCTTGTGCGATGATATAAACCGCATCGTCTTTTATTTTGGCTTTACCAATGATGACACCATCATCAAAGCTGCCGGTAATGTCTAATGAGGCCAGATTGGGACTGGTCGGCATGCTGCCGGGCTTGAGGATTTCGACAAAGCTGTTTTTATCCACCACACTATTGATTCGGTTGCGAGCCGTCTTTTCATAAAAGCTCTTTTGAATATTCGAGTGCGTCTCGTTTGAATGCTGTGAACTTGAACTAGTCATGTGCTTCCCCTTCCAAAATATTGATCGCTTGGCTTAGGCGTAAACTCACCACCGCTGGCGTGGCACCCATATCATTGATATCAAACTGTAAGCCACCCACGGCATAACGATCCGCAAATTCCTTTATCACCGCTTCCCAAATATGGTCGAAGCCCGTCACTGAGGTATTGATGACAAACTTACTGTGTTCGTTATCGTCCAAGGCCGAAACCAGTATCTCTAGGTTGCCTGAACCGACGACGCCGCAAATGACGTCTTTTGTTGTCACGTCCACAGGCTGTGATCTAAATGTATAATGAATTAAGTTCATAATTGTATCCTTAGCAGTGCTATTATTCTTTTTAAAACCCTGTTACCAGTTTCTAAAACGACTCGGCGGCGCATAAGTGCCATTTGACCATCTGACCAAATCTTTGACCGATTTTGCGGCCAATAAGTCTCTATTCGCTCTTGAGATGTCGATACCGAAGTCTTCTGGACGCTGGATGATGCCGCGCGCGCGCAATTCTTTCACTTTTTCGTGATCGCGCGCCATACCAATGGCGGTATAGCCTGCAACGCCGCGAATGGCTTGTTCGCGCTCTTCTGGCGTACGGCAGAGCAGTAGATTCGCGATGCCTTCTTCGGTCACAATGTGCGTCACATCATCGCCATAGATCATAATCGGCGGAAAATCACTGCCCATTTTTTCTTGCAATTGCCATGCATCCAGCTCTTCGACAAATACAGGATTCATGTTTTCGCGGAAAGTTTCGACCAGCTGCACCACGAGTTTACGCCCTTTAATCACGCGTCCATCGGTCGCCTCTTGCCCTGCTTTTAGATAGCCATAGCTAGAATGTCTGCGTCCATGCGGGTCTGAGCCCATGTTTGGCGCACCGCCAAATCCAGCGATACGGTCGACAGTCGCGGTTGAGCTATTGCCTTGTAAGTCGATTTGCAAAGTAGAACCAATGAATAAATCACACGCGTACAGTCCAGCTGTTTGACTAAATGCTCGATTCGAGCGCATGTTGCCATCACTGCCAGTGAAAAAGATATCAGGACGTTTTTCAATATAGTCATCCATGCCCACTTCTGAGCCAAAACTGTGAATGCTTTCAACAAAGCCGCTTTCGATAGCGGGAATCATGGTCGGATGCGGGTTAAGCGCCCAGTTTGTGCAGATCTTGCCTTTTAGGTTCAATTCTTCAGCATAAGTGGGCAATAAAAGCTCGATGGCTGCTGTGTTAAAACCAATACCATGATTCAAACGTTTGATCTGATAAGGCGCGTAAATACCTTTAATCACCATCATCGCCATTAGTATCTGCACATCGGTAATCTGAGCAGGATCACGCGTGAATAGCGGTTCGATATAATTGGGCTTGGGCGCGACAATCACAAAGTCGACCCAATCTGCGGGGATATCAACACGCGGCACGCCGTCTACCAATTCGTTGACCTGGGCAATCACAATCCCGCTCTTGAAGGCGGTCGCCTCTACAATCGCTGGCGTGTCTTCAGTATTGGGTCCAGTATATAAATTGCCATCAGCATCCGCAGAATGAGCGGTAATCAAACACACATTGGGCGTTAAATCGATAAAATATCGGCCATATAGCTCAAGATAAGTGTGAATGGAGCCAATGTGAATCTGCTGCTTTTGTACCAGCTTTGCCAATCTGAGCGCTTGCGGCCCGGCAAAAGAAAAATCGACTTGACTGGCAATGCCTTTTTCAAAGATATCGATATGACTGGGCAATGCCAAGACAGACTGCAAAATATGCAAGTTGTTCAACACGTCAGGATTACATTGAGAGAGACTCTCAGACAAAAAATCAGCCTGCTTTTGATTGTTACCTTCTATACAGACTTTATCTTCACGAGCAATGACGGTTTCGAGCAGCTCAACCACTCTGTCATTTGGAACCAGTTTTTTTAATCCCTTATTGGCAGCAGCATTGATCTTCGCTAGCCGCTTGGTTCTTTGTGTGTCCCATGTGGTTTCGTTTATGGTCGTGTTCATAAGATTCCCTCTTTCTATTTATAAAAAATCTGTTTAACAAAAGTCTTGTATGAAATGCTGGTCATCAAAAAAAGACATTTAAGGCTAAGAAGAATACGGATGGTGCTAATAATGCCCCTAGCCCTGTATAAAAAGTAGCGACCAAAGCACCGTATGGCACCAATCGCACATCAGTACTGGCCAAACCTGCGGCGACACCACTGGTCGTCCCTACCAAGCCGCCGAAAATCATGGCTGAGCGTGGACTTTTTAGATGCATAAACTTGGCAAGTAGCGGAGTTGAGACCATAAAAAAGACCGATTTGATCAAGCCGATAGCAATTGACAATGCAATCACATCAGAGCTTGCACCAACAGCAGTTCCTGTAATAGGCCCTACGATATAAGTCATCGCCCCTGCGCCAATCGTCGCCATCGAAGCCGCATCTTTATAACCGAGTAGCCATGCGATGGCAGCCCCCACAACGAATGGAATCAAAGCCCCCATTAACAAGGCAATAACGCCAATTTTTCCGGCACTTTTAATTTCTTTCACATCCACTTCAAAAGCGGTTGAGGCAATGGCCAAATCTCGAAACATCGAGCCACCTAGCAGCGCAAATCCAGAAAAAATGGCAATGTCAGAGATACCTTTCGACCCGTTGGTATAGAGACCGGCGAAATAAGCAGCAACCAAGCCTAAGGTAATAGCAATTGCAGAGGCTTGTAGTTTATTGTTGGTAAGATACTTGGACAGTATTTGTGAGAAAAACATCACAAGCCCAGTAATGGCCAAAGCGGTGACAAAACTGTTTTTCACCAATGATTCGATAATTAATTCCATTTAATTACTCCGTTATACACTTAATTTAGGCGATGATAGATTGTTTGTAAGATGACGTTGATTGTTGAAAATTCCTTTTACAACCACTGACTCTGCAAGAGTCAGCTTTGGCATAACTATTCAATGGTTATTCAATAATTATGCTTTTTTCATTATCATCCCATTCAAACGTATCATAGTCGTTAGATAACTTATTGAACCAACGAACAGCGAGCACCGTAATAACCAGTGAAACAGCGGAGACAAGCACAGCAACCATACCGCCAGACATAGCGGCGACAACGTTTTGACCAGCTGACATAGCAACAACGATGGGAATATACATGCCCGCCCAGTACAAAACACCAAACTGAGTGACTTGAGGAAGAAGATTTCTCTTGGCCAGTAATTCTTTACCAGTGATTAAGAGAATCATTGCGATGGCGACACCGCCGACATTGGCGTCTACGCCGAGTAGTGCGCCCAAAAGCTTGCCGATGAGATCGCCCAGTAGATAGCAAACTGCCAGTAAGGCAGTACCGTATATAATCATAATAACCCTCCTTGGTTATAGTGATAGCCTCTCAATAAACGTCCAGTTCGAGATAAGGCTATCTCAGTAAAAGTCATAGTAAGTAGATAGAGACAAGTCTGAAATTAGCACAACCGTTATTTTCTGACCCGAGCGACTACATAAACTGGGGCAAAACTGTCCTTTTAAAGTCATGCTTATACCTACCGACTTGCTATAATCTAAAACAATTTGTTCAAAAGCGCAACGAAATTGTATTTATTATCTCTATATTTTGTATACAAAAAGGGTTTTTATGAGTTTAATAGATGATCTACCTCTATTTTTGCAAATCAGCAAAAAGATAGAAGACGACATTATTTATGGACATTTTCCACCGGGTACCAAGCTAAACGAAGCCGAGCTTTGTGAAAGGTATAGTGTATCCAGAACCCCCATTCGCGAGGCTTTAAAGCTTTTATCATCTGAGGGATTGGTTGAGATTCGTCCACGCCGGGGCGCGATTGTACCGACGTTGGATGTGGTGACGCTTTGTGAGATGTTTGAAGTGATGGCACAGCTTGAAGGGATGTGCGGTCGATTGGCAGCGCGAAGAATCAATGAGGCGGAGAAAACGCAGCTGGTGGCTTTGCACGAGCTATGTGAGGCTTATCTATTGGAAGACAATCCCGAGGATTATTATGAGGCCAATCGCAAGTTTCATTTTTTTCTGTATCAGCTCAGCCACAATGGATTTTTGATAGAGCAAGCCAGCAATCTACACAATCGACTCCATCCCTACAGACGCCTGCAACTACGCGTTAGCAACCGGATGCGCCATTCATTTAAAGAACATCAAGAGATATTGGATGCCATCATCAATCATGATGAAGATTTGGCTGAGAATGTGTTAAAAGCCCATGTTTCCGTGCAAGGTCATAAGTTCACTGACTTAATTGCGTCCATGAATTTAAATGAGAATTAAAAAAACAATCATAAAGATCAAGCATTCTATAAAAGTGCTCTGTATAAAAACGAAAAAGCCTCACTATACAGCGAGGCT
Organism: Psychrobacter halotolerans; assembly: GCF_039680845.1. Classification (NCBI taxonomy): domain Bacteria; kingdom Pseudomonadati; phylum Pseudomonadota; class Gammaproteobacteria; order Moraxellales; family Moraxellaceae; genus Psychrobacter; species Psychrobacter halotolerans. Next base: position 62,043 of record NZ_JBDKWD010000001.1, read on the forward strand.
TTATTAGTACAGCGAGACTCTATTAGCATCCAGATTTTCGTCTTTGTCGCTAATTTTTACAATCAAATGCTTCATGAGTCATCTTACAAAGATATATGGACAAAGATGTTAGATACTGACGCTACACACTACTAGACTTTGGCAAGCCATACTCTACTCTCTCAACCGTCTCGTTTTTTTGTTCAGCAATCAGTCGATAGCCTTTGATAATACCCTCAAAGGGTAAATTGCCCTCATACTGTTGATAGTGCTCACCAATACTCTCTTTTGCAGTTAAATGGCGCTCTGTGTCATTTAATTCGGCAAACCCCTCTGGCAAATGCACGTCAGCCAAACGCTCAGCATTGCCACGAACCAGCCAATTGGCGTCTCCAAACTCAAACGCTACTTGTGCACGTAAGCGGTATGTGGGTACAGCACGGCAGCTATGCGCCACATCATATTTTATTTTGATGATATCCTCTGCAAATGGCTCATAAGGAATTTCAAGCACCAAAAACAGCTTGGCCAAAAACTCATCGGCCGTAAAGTATTTGTCACTATAGCTGCCATCTAGGCCAAGATGTTTGTGTGATAACACGTGACGCAGGCGATCAGAGGCAGGAATGGTATGTTTGAGCGGATAGCCCATGGCTTTGATGATGTCTTTTGAACACAGTTTGAGGGCGTCTATTTGGTTGACAGCATATTGCGCCAGCGGATGACGGGGATGGTAACGACGGATATATTTGGATTGGTTGACAGTGTACTTCATAGTATTGAACACCTTAGACTCCTGTGACTCCGACGAAAAAGTATGAAATAAGCCCACATAGGCGAATAAAATCAGGCACAAATGAGGTGTCGGAGTACAGGCTCATGCGCTTTACCAGAATTGTTTTATATCGTGCTGGAAGTTGCAAGGTTTGGACGTCGGCGTTAAATTACAATACTAGATTGCGATAACGAGTGGCGACCCAAAGCTGTTAAACCCACGATAGAGGACGTACTGATAATAGCACATCAGAGAGTAGAAAATAAATACTGACAAGGCTGCTCTTGTTAAAATTAATATGCTCACGTTCATATAAGAAGCGACAGCGTAACCCACCTTATCAAAAAACTACTTTAACTACTGTCAAGGGTTTGTTATCTTGCTCCGCTATTCTTATCTCTCTGCTTTCACTTTTAATTAACTATCTCCGCTTTCGCTTTTGACTACTCTGTCTTTAGCGTTGGCTTTTTATTTTTCTTTTTTAGCATTGACCGCTTATTTGTATTGGACCTTATGACACATAACCTTGAGGCGAGCGCCAATGCTCGCCGAACTCAGTATTTTCAAGTATTTTTGATGGGCGTCAGCGCGTTCATTATGAACACGACCGAATTTGTCCCCGTTGCCTTATTGAGTGATATTGCGCAAGACTTCTCTATTACAACAGCGGAGACGGGCTGGATGTTGACGCTGTACGCTTGGATCGTCGCTGCCATGTCATTGCCGCTGATGCTACTAACCAGCCAATTTGAGCGCAAACGCTTGCTCTTGGGTTTGTTTGCTGTCTTTATCGCCAGCCACGTGTTATCTGTGTTTGCCTGGAGTTTTAATGTATTGCTCATCAGTCGCGTGGGCATTGCCTTATCACATGCGATATTTTGGTCAATCACAGCGGCGATTGCTATCCGCGTGGCACCTGAAGGCAAAAAGGCACTGGCGCTTAGTGTGCTGGCGACTGGTACATCACTGGCGATGGTACTTGGCGTACCATTGGGACGTCTTATCGGTCAATGGTTTGGCTGGCGCGCGACCTTTGGCGGTATTGGTGTGATCGCTCTTGTCGTATGTATCCTACAAGCAAGGCTTCTACCTACTTTGCCCAGTATGTTTGAAGGCTCTTTTAGAAAAATTCCAGAATTGCTCAAAAACCCTTTATTGGTCTGCCTGTATCTGCTCATTTTGCTTGTCTTTACAGCGCACTACACGGCTTATTCTTATATCGAGCCTTTCATGCGTCAAGTCGGCTCAATCAGTGAGAATTTAGCCACGTTTGTTCTGTTACTCTTTGGGGCAGCCGGTATCGCTGGTAGTGTGATATTTAGCCGCTGGGGCGACCGCTTTAATACGCGATTAATGCTGATATCAACGATACTGATGCTAGGATCGATGTTGACGTTGTTGTTTGCTGTGAGCTCAATTTGGGCACTTAGTATCATTGCCTTGCTATGGGGCGCAGCGCTTATGCTACTGATTATCTCCATGCAAGCCAAGGTGCTGATGGTAGATGTGACTGCGCAAGATATGCTGATGTCGATGTTTTCAGGGATTATCAATTTAGGAATTGGTGCTGGTGCTTTATTCGGTGGTTATGCGGTGACGCACATATCTTTATCAAGTGTGGGATATGTCGGCGCGGCTATCGCTGCTGTGGCATTACTTCTCATGTTATTTATGATCAAGCGCTTTCCTGAATTGGGCAAAAGGCTTGGCTAATTACACTTGAGTTGGTTGCGAACCGATTAAAACAGACAAAAAAATGCCAGCTCAGATGATGGGTTGGCATTTTTTATTTTCTCTTAAGGACAGTCAATCTAACCCAATGATACATTGAGTATATACAGTCAATTCTAAATACAATTAATTCTAAATAAAGCAGATACACAACGTCGAGACGCTCGACTGGAATACATTTTTCTGGCTTGCTGTGCCATTGCAGACAGAGGCTACAAAAAATGTATTCCAGTCGCGCTGCATCCTTTTTATACTGACCTGATTATGGCCACTTACCAACCAACTCTGCTCTTAATAATCAACTTAGTAATCCACTTTACCGCGTAATGCTTTGGTTTTGCCGCGCTGGGTTTTTTGATCCACGCGCTTGCGTTTGGCACTAAAGCTTGGCTTGGTTGGTCTGCGGGTTTTATTAACGTGGGTGGCTTTTAGAATAAGGCTACGCAAACGTTCCAGCGCATCGACTCTGTTCCTCTCTTGCGTGCGAAACTGCTGAGCTTTGATGACAAGTACGCCCTCTTTGGTCAGACGGTTGTCTTTGCTGTCCAATAGACGCTGCTTGTATTCATCGCTCAAGCTTGAAGCGCCAATATCGAACCGCAAATGAATGGCTGACGAGACTTTATTGACGTTTTGCCCGCCTGCTCCCTGCGCGCGTATGGCGCTGATATCGACTTCGTGGTCATTTAGACTAATGGTGTTGCTGATAAAAATCATAATGTGTGTTTATAATATATAAGTGGGGATGGTTTATGATAAAGCATTCTCAAGTCGTCTGCCACTGAGTCAATAACTGACGACAGCGTGCAATCACTGGCGCATCAACCATCTCACCGTCTATTTTGAAAACCGCCTGACCACTTCGCTCATACTCTGCCATTACATGCTTTGCAAATTGCAGCTCACATTCTGTCGGTCGCAAAGCTTGATGGACAATCGCCACTTGCTTGGGGTGAATACAGAGCATCCCTGACATGCCCATTTGTGACCACAATTGTACTCGGGCGCTCAATCCTGCCTCATTATTAAAATCAGGATAGACAGTGTCGATAGGCGGCGCAAGCTTGTGGACGGTTGATGTGAGAATCAACTGATAGCGAATTTGATTGGCAACAATGTCTGCCGCAGGTGTGCCGACTTGCACGCCAAGATCGTTGCAAAGATCCAAGAAGCCATAACTGAACGCCGCAAGACCAGTGGCCTTTGCCATGCTATCTATTTGATGCAAGCCTACGGCGCTTTCTACCAAGGCAATGACTGACAGTCCCGTATGCTGATGAATATGTTCAATATCGGCGGCTTGCTCCGCTTTGGCGAGTAATACGCCAGCGAGCTTAGGCAGCTTTTGACATAGCGCTATGTCGGCCAAAAACGCTTCAATCCCTGCTTGGTTAATACGTAGCCAAATCGGTTGGTAAGTTTGCTGCTCATTTTGCTCGTCATAGTAGTTTTTCAACGCCTCGCGAGCCTGCGCTTTGTCTGCTGGGGCAACCGCATCTTCTAAATCAACAATCACCGCCTGTGCCCCATTGGCAAAGGCTTTTGTTACGCGGTCGATCCGAGTCGCTGGCACAAATAACCATGTTTTATTTTCAACAGTCGTCTTTATTGATTCATTATTACTATTGGCTAAATCCATCCGTGACTCCCTATAAATCTGAAATACGTTAAAACGCGACAGCACTACTTGTATGAATTTTACTCGCTTGCTGTGCGCATGGTACTCTAGAGGCTTCGAAAAATTCATACAAGTAGTACTTAGATATTGATCTATCGATCCTACTCTGTATTGACTCAAAGATAGCTGAGTATGGAGCTTTTATTTAAGCATACCTTATTTTAGATATTTGCATCAAAAAACCGCCTAAGAAGATTCTCATGCGGTTTTTTTATTGTCACTATTGGAATTTATCAAGTCTTTATTTTTTAACGATTATGACAAAGCAACTAAGCAACTAAGCAAGCATACCGCCGTCTACTACCACGGTCGCGCCCGTGGTATAGCTTGACGCATCCGACACCAGATACAGTACGGTGCCCGCCATCTCATCAGGATCAGCGACGCGTCCCAATGGTATGGTGTGCAGCGCCATTTTTAAAATTTTATCATTGGTGGTCAGCGCTGAGGCAAACTTAGTGTCCGTCAAACCCGGTAACAATGCATTTACCCGAATGTTTAAGGGGCCACATTCTTTGGCAAAGGCTTTGGTCATGCTAATCACAGCCGCCTTGGTGATTGAGTAAATACCTTGCTTGTCTCCTGCAACCAAGCCGTTGACCGATGCCGTGTTCAAAATCACGCCGCCGCCCTGCTCGCGCATCATCTTGCCAGCTGCCGTTGACATAAAGAAATAACCGCGAATGTTGACCTCTACCGTCTTATCAAAAGCCGCCAAATCCGTATCTAAAATATGACCATAATATGGGTTTGCCGCCGCATTATTTACAAGAATGTCAATTTGCCCAAATTCACTTTTGATGTGCGCAAAAACAGCTTCGATTTGATCCATGTCGCCGACGTGACAGGCAAATGCACTGGCCTTATAACCATCCGCGATGATGCTATCAGCAACCGTTTGGCAAGCGTCGATCTTGCGACTAGAAACAATAACGTGCGCGCCTCTTGAAGCCAGCAGACGGGCAATAGATTCACCAATACCGCGACTTGCGCCCGTTACCAATGCAATTTTACCTGTTAAATCAAATAAATCCCTCATGATATCTCCTTATATATATGTTCAAATGCTTTTGTAAAACCTTAGCAGAAACGTGTTTAATATTAAGCCAACATACCACCATCAAGCGTAAAGGCATGTCCATTCATAAAGCTGCTTTCATCGCTGGCAAGCCACGCAATCGCGCTCGCGACCTCTCTAACTTCACCCAAACGGCGCAGCGGGCTGGCTTTGATGGTCGCTTGTTGCGCGTGCTCACTCATATTGGCCATGGTGTTGCGTACCATCGGTGTATCGATAAAGCTTGGGCAGACGGCATTGAAGCGGATGTTCGCACGCGTATATTCGTGAGCCGCAGATTTGGTTAAGCCCATTACGCCATGTTTGGCCGCACTATAGGCCGATAATAAAGGCGCAGAACGCAGACCTGCAATGGAGGCCACATTGATTACGTGCCCACCGCCATTGGGCGCCATGCAAATAACGGCTGCACGCATACAACGCCAGACCCCTTTTAAATTAACAGCGATGTTACGATCAAAGTTTTCCTCAGTCAGCTCATGCATAGGCACGGGCTGATGGTCGATACCAGCGTTATTGATCACAACGTCAAGACCACCCAGCGTTTGCATCGCAAATTCAAATAATGCATCTACCTCAGCGCCGCTAGTCACATCGACTTTTTTAAAGACGATACTATTACCGGCGTCTTGAGCTTGCTGCGCCACGGTAGCGCCCATCTCTTCTGCCAAATCGCCAATCACCACTTTTGCGCCGCGACTTGCCAGCAGTAAGGCACTGGCCGCGCCGATACCAGAAGCGCCGCCCGTGATTAAAATACGTTTACCAGTTACGTCTGATGCAATTCCATTTTTATTTAATGTCATGATTTATTCCTCTACCTTGAGAACCAATTTATCGAAGTTTTCACTTTTAAAGAGCATCATCAATGTATCGGGGAACGTCTCAATCCCCTCAACGATGTGAGCTTTTACCTTTTCATTTCTAACCTTCATTGTTTATCTATAACTGTTATCTTTAGAACCACTCCGCTTGCATGTCTGTGCAAACTGAATTGTTGTTGGTCAAAATTGCGATATCGCGGTTGATTAATGGCAGCTCCCAATCGATAAAGTATTTTGCCGCTTGTATTTTGCCCTGATAGAAGTTCTGTTGCTCAGCGTCTTGTGTGTTGGCTAGCAACTGCTCGGCTTTGCTGGCTTGACGAATCCAAATCCAGCCGACTACGATTGAGGCAAAAATATTCATCAACGCCTGCGCATTACCCGTGAGCGTGATGGCCTTCTCTGTCTGTAAAATTTTGCTTAAATGCACCAACACTTCATGCAAATGCGCCATATAAGGGGTTAATTTACCAGCAAGTTTGGCGGTCTCTGGTGTGGTGATACTTTCTAAGTCTTGGGTAATTTCACGTTTTAAAATCTGGATGCCAAGCCCTTTGTTTTGCCACAGCTTACGAAATGACAAATCCAATGCTTGCACACCGTTTGTGCCTTCATGAATGGGATTTAGGCGATTGTCACGCCAGAACTGTTCAGCATGATACTCACGCGTATAGCCTGCCCCGCCCAATACTTGAATCGCCAAGTCGTTGGCTTTAGGGCCATACTCAGACGGCCATGCTTTTAGTACAGGCGTAAGTAAATCTAGCAATTCTGACAGCTCATTCTTTAGCGTCTCGTCCTCACAAGTATTGATGCGGTCGATCAGGTTGGAGCCGTACAAACACAACGACATGCCGCCCTCAGAATACGCTTTTTGTGCCAATAACATACGCTTGACATCGCCATGCTGAATAATAGCAGTGGCTGCATCTTCGGGTTTATTATTGGGTGCGATTCTGCCTTGCGTTCTGTCTTTGGCATAATCGAGCGAATATTGATAACCGCGATAACCAATCATCGCCGCGCCAAAGCCGACCGCAATACGCGCCTCATTCATCATTTTGAACATATAGCGCAACCCAAAATGCTCATCACCAATGAGATAACCATAACAGTCACCCTCATCACCGAAGCTCAATGCGGTTGAAGTTGCACCGCGGTAGCCAAGCTTATGAATAAGTCCTGTTAAATGCACATCGTTGCGCTCACCGATGGACGAATCATCATTTAATCGATATTTTGGCACCGCAAATAAAGAGATACCTTTGACGCCGCCTGGACCGCCCGGCACTTTGGCTAACACCAAATGAACGATGTTATCAGACAGCTCATGATCGCCGCCTGAGATATATATCTTGCTGCCTTTTATGCGATACGAGCCGTCTTCTTGTTTGACAGCGGTGGTTTTGATATCCGCCAACGACGAGCCAGCGTGCGGCTCTGTCAATGCCATCGTTCCAGTAAACTCACCCGTTAGCATGCGCGGCATAAAGGCAGCTTTGATCTCATCACTCGCAAAGTGCGAGATCACATTGATTGCTGCTGTGGTCAAAAATGGATAGGCTGTCGTAGATGGGTTGGCCGCCATAAAATAACCTGCCACAGCGGTCATGATGGTTTCAGGTAACTGCATACCGCCATCTTCAAAGCGGTAGCGACCAGCGATAAAACCGGATTCGCGAAAAGCATCAAATGCCACTTTTACATCGTCTATCATGCTCACTTTTTTGCCATCGAACTGCGGCTCATTTTTATCCGCCACGTGGTTGTGAGGCAAAAATAGATCGGTGGCGATTTTTTCGGCGGTGTCTAATACTGCATCAAATGTCTCGCGGCTGTGCTCTGAAAATTTGGGCTGGGCAGTCAACGTATCCGTACCCAGTACATCATATAATTGGAATGGTAATTCAAAATCGTTGATGAGTTTGTCTGCTGCCATATTATTCTCGCTAACAAATGAATGAGGTATCACTAGATAGTAAGCTAATTTCACCCGTTGCCGTATTGTCATTTATGACATAATTATGGTCAAATAGGACATATTATCGAGACTAAATAAGACAGATACCAGACATTATGGCGCAAGACGGGTACAAATTTTTCTTGTTTGCTGCGCTTTCGCAGACAGAAGCGGCAAAAATTTATCCCCGTCTCGCTGTATTTTTTATATTACCTTAACTAAGGCATTGACCAGCAATAAAGGGAAACAAAGACTCATGTCTCAATTACAACCGTTTAAAGTAATTATCCTTGGTTTCGATGGCGTGCTTGGCAGTGTCCTTGCTGGCGCATTGGACTTGTTTTCGTTTACGGGTGTCAGTTGGCAACGATTTTTAGATGAGGACGTAGCGCCTCGGTTTAAGGTACAGATAGCAAGCTTAGGCGGCGAGGATATCAGGTGTAGCAATCGATTAATTATGCAAGCGCATTGCGATATTCGAGACGTAACTGACTGCGATTTGTTACTCATTCCCACCATTGGTGATTCAATTGATAAGGTTCTTGGACAAAACAGCGAGCTATTGATCCACCTAAAAAGATTGGCAAATACCAAGGCAGATATTGCCAGTAACTGTAGCGGCGCGTTTTTTTTGGCAAAAGCTGGATTGCTAGATCATAAGATTGCCACAACGCATTGGGGCTATGCGAGTAAGTTTAAGACAGATTTTCCGCTGGTTGATTTACAAGAAAATCAATTTGTAACCCAGTCAGACAATATATTTTGTGCCGCTGGCGGTAGCGCGTTTTATGACTTAGGATTGTTATTAATTGAGCGCTATTGTGGACGCGAGATCTCCACACAGGTGGCCAGAACTCAGATTATTGACAGTAAAAGGGGCAATCAAAACAGTTATACCAACGTGACCTTGCACAAGCCGCATTCAGACCAGTTGGTCAAACAAGTGCAAGAATTTATTGAAGCAAATTTTAATCAACCTATCCAAATCAGTCGTTTGGCAGCCATGGTCAATGTGACACCGCGCACCTTAAACAGACGCTTTCAAACCAGTGTCGCCATGCGTCCTATTGAGTATATTCAGGCGGTTAGAATTGAGCAGGCAAAGCGCTTATTAGAATCGGGCAATGTCACCATAAAGTCACTGGCTGACCAAGTCGGCTATGATGACATCTCATCGTTTACTCGCTTGTTCAAACGAGTGACTGAGCTGACGCCTAAAGAATATCAGGACAAGTTTTCGCGGTTAGCGATTTAACCTTTTTAATGGTAGTCAGTACAAAATAAAACGCAGGTATTCATCGTTACATGGGACTAATATAAATGAAATGCTCCTTGCGTGCTGTTATCACAGAGGCTGCGTCACATTCATCCCAGTAGCGTTACTTTAGTTTTAAAATAATGTGACGATAATATTCATATTAATATTAAATATTTTGCCACAATCCTTCGACGTGAATCGTATCCGCCTTGATAGTCGGATAATCGGTAAATGCCAATTGATAGCCACCATCTGTACTGGGGTTAATGTGACAAGTCGCTCCGAGCGGAAAGCTGTGTTTTTGCCCGATATGACCAAAACGCATGCCACTATAAATCGGCAATCCTGTCAGCTTATGCAATTGACGAACCACGGCCGCGACATCATAGCGCTTGTCATAACTGTCCTCACCTGAGCCTGACAATGCCCCAAACACAATGGCTTGCTGCCCCTTAAATACACCTGCCAAGTACAAATCATAGAGCATACGCTCGATACGATAGGCTTGCTCGCCCACGTCTTCCAAAAAAACAATGCCATCAGCGATTTTTGGCAAATACTCACTGCCAGCCAGCGCGGACACCACGCTCAGATTGCCGCCCCAAATAGTGCCGCTCACAGCTGCTGGCGCATTCGCAGTCAACATGCTGGGTAACCGCGGACTGGTTAAAGCTGCATCTTTTATACTGATCGTCAGATTGGGATTGCTCAAAGCTTCAGCAAACTGTCGGCATGTCACTTGGTCGGGTTTAACCTTACCAAATTCGCTATATAGCATGGGCGCCGCAAGCGAGCTCATATGTCCTTTTGCCAATAGCGCACACTGAATAGCCGTCACATCGCTAAAACCTGCCAGTATCGTGCCGCGCTCCTTCATAATACGCCCAAGCGTTGACCAATCAACCATGGGTAATAAACGCATGGCGCCATAACCACCGCGTACGCCGAGCAGCAACTTGGGCGCCGCTATGGCACCTGTGGCGATGTTTTGCAGATCACTTGCTCGCTGTGAGTCCGTACCAGCAAAGCGCAAATACTGGCGACTGGTAATCGCTGGGTTACTCACTTTAAAACCAGCACAGGCCATACGATCCAATGCCAATTGATTGCGCTCATCACTGCCGCCAACGTTGGAGCTGGCAAATAAATGCGTTTCAATGGTTGGCGTGACGCAACTTGTTTGCGCTGATAGCGTTTGCGATGGCAGATTCTCCTCTTCCAAAACCATGGGTAGGTCATCTTTGGTTAATTGCGTACTGCTGTTTTTATCAATGCCGTTCACCGAATTAGCTGGCAGCACTTGTGCCATACTCTGCGTGGCCAATAATCCTGTACCCGCCGTTAGTCCGATCTGGCGTAAAAACTGCCGACGATTTAGCCCAGCTTTAGTATTTGTAGAAGACTGTATACACAATGTTTTTGAACCCATGTCTTGCTGCTGCCTTGTCATTTTTGTCTTAGTAGGTTGGATGTTTTTTATATTTGTTGTTTATCGTCAAGCCAAAAGTATACAGCGAGACTGGTACAATTTTTGACAGATGAAGTATAACGTGCCTTTTGGCTGATAGGGTTACTCAACCCTTTCCCAACTTTGCTTTTTCGCTACGCATCGTCGACATTCCAAACAATCAAATAAGCTGTAAACTGAATCGCTGACAGATCGCAAAAAAGCCACGGTCGATAACATATTTATCAGCCGTGGCTTCTTACTTTTTAGCAACGTGTTTACAAGCTTCAATCAGGCACATCGTAATTGGCTTTTTCAGGATTCAGGCCGAATGAGCAGACAAAGGTGGCAACGAGGCTATTGACGATGATAAAAGGCAAATCAAGGGTGGCGTGACCCAGCGCGTAGCGACCAATCAGCCAAGAGACAATCAGCATCGCGATAAAAAACATACCCAAGTACGCCAAAATTGTCGGATGTTTTAGATTATAAGGCTGTTCAGGTTGAGGCTGTTTGTCCAACACATAGGTTCTTATTGCCCAACCCGCTGCATAAGAAAATCCGCCCATTACCACGTAACTAAAAAAATTCATATTGCCTAACTCTACTACATAACGGTTTATAACAAGTGTTGCCAACCTATAACATTAAACGACAGCACATCTAACTGCTCGCATGTGCATCCACATTTACATTATCAATAATAATATTGGCATGAGGGTTGGCCAAAATATCAGTATTGACATCATCACATTCTACGCGATAGATCGTATTGGCACCGCGATAGATATAAGACAAATATTCGCTGTCTAATAAGGGATCGATATTGGCGTAGGCAGGCTTGACATGAGCCAATACCAGCACTCTATCCGGACGACCAAGTACAGCATCGACGTTGTCAGGATCAATGGAAAAAAACTTTGGTATCTCACTATTTTCAATGACTTCTAACGCCTCAGGATCATCCCAAACACGCTTAGCACTCGCCGCCTCCTTCATTTGCATGATCCAAGCGTCGCCTTGTTGGCTGACCTTTATTTGGGCAGGCTCATCACTACTGACCGTATAACACCCTTCAAAAACAGACAAATCTGCTGTCGCCTTCATGGTTGTGCTAGTTTGCATATTGTGATCATCACAGGCCGTCAGCAACAGAGCGCTGCTCATGGCAATACCGATCGTTAAACGCGTCATCGTTTTTGAAAAAACGTTTGAGCATAAGGACATAATAGGGTTATCCTGCATTCATGCATTGAAAATACTGATGAAAACCATTACTGGATAGTCGCCTGTTTATAACATCGCGCTATTAGCGACAGCTATAAACAGATACTTTTGCGTGCAAACATTAACACTTCTCGTCGACACCTTTTAATGGTTGGCGCTATTTTAACAGAAAACCCGCCCGTTACTATTATCATATAAAAGTGGCGCAAGGGTTTTGCGATTTTATGCGGCTCAGCTGCGCAAATGAGCCATAGATTTGCTATAATCAAGCCCAGCATTTGAAGGGACAAACCTCGTGTTGGTGATGTCAAAAACTGTGTTAACAGCTGTATCACAAGCACGTCAAAACCCTCTTCAGGCTCCTCTACGTTTATCATTTATTAGGTCAAGCATCTTTTATGTCAGACAATCGCAAGACTCCTCCACTCAATACCAATAACGCGATAAATCCATTGGCCGCTAAATCAAACACGACCGTTGCCTATACAGATGGTGCCTGTAAAGGCAATCCTGGCGCGGGTGGTTGGGGCGCACACCTTATTTTTAGTAATGGACGCACGCAGGATTTATATGGCGGTGATAAAGAGACGACCAATAACCGCATGGAGCTGATGGGCGCTATACAAGCGCTAAAACACAGTCCGCTTGACCAAAACCTTGAGATTTGGACCGACTCAAGTTATGTCCAAAAAGGCATCACTGAATGGATTGCAGGCTGGAAAAAAAGAGGCTGGAAGACCGCCAGTAAAAAGCCTGTGGCTAATCAAGATTTATGGCAGCAATTGGATGCCTTGACTCAGCAGCGCGATGTTGATTGGCACTGGGTCAAAGGTCATGCCGGCCATGCTGGCAACGAAAAAGCCGACGAGTTGGCAAATCTAGGCGTGACCTCTAGCAGTGAGGGCTTATCAAAAGTTACAGCACAAGATGCGTCTAAAAAAAAAGAGCAGATAGCGACGGATAAGGCACCAACCTCCTCTAACGATGACTGGCTGAACTTTGATCCGCTAGGTCTTGACGCAGAGGATGAGGCATTTGAAGAAGCGTTACCAGAGAGTCATAACAATGAGTATTATGACGATAATACGGCAGATAAAGACGCTATAATACAAGCAGATCGCTATCAAGACGATGCTCACAAAACCAATGATGAACAAAGCCATGCGACCAAACCAGCGAGTACCACAGATATGCCAGATGCCCACACACCAATGATAGATAATACCAAGTCTGATAACATCGAAGACGCTCAGACAACGGATGTGGCAGTCGATGCTATAAAGTTCGATGGCGATACCAGCCGTGCCAATCCAAACTTTATGCCGCTGTTACCAAAGCCCACACATCGTAACGAGTCTGATCGCCAGCTTATTATGGATACTGAGACCACAGGGCTTGATCCATTAAAAGGCGACCGGATCATTGAGGTTGGTATTGTTGAGATGGTTGGACGCAAATTTACAGGCGAAAAACTCCACGTCTATATCAACCCTCAGCGCGGTATGGATGAGGAAGTTATTCGCATTCACGGTATCTCTGAGGCTTTTTTAACCGATAAGCCAACCTTCGATCAAGTCGCTCAATCCCTCTATGACTTTATGGATGGCGCAGAAATTATCGCGCATAACGCCTCGTTTGATATGAACTTCTTAAACATGGAGTTTGCCAAAGTTGGTTTGAACGATTTTGCCGAGCGCGTACAAGTGACCGATTCGCTCGCAATGGCAAAGCAGCAGTATCCTGGACAAAAAAACACACTAGATGCGTTAGTAAGACGCCTCGATGTTGGTAAGCAAGATCGTACCTTCCACGGGGCATTACTTGACTCAGAGATTCTAGCCGAAGTGTATTTGGCAATGACGGGCGGACAAGTCACGCTTGCCATCGAAGAAGACACACAAACCGAGGGCGGACAAACCGCGCATGCCAACTTTGCCAGTCTAGCGGCTTTATTATTGGAGTCGCATACTGATGAGACCGCCAACCAAAACTGGTATGTGGCCTTATCAGACGATTACCCTGAACTCAAAGCCAACATGTAACCATCATCTATACCCGCTGTCTTTTTATACAACTAAGTTTATATGACTAAGGGTATATGATTAAGGTTATTTAGCGGTCTGTCGAGTAGTACTGCCATTTATACAATACAGCCTTGACTATTAGGTTAGTAACCGTTAAAACGTTACTATTAATAAATATACACTGCTATCTGCTTTTTAGCATGACTCAATCTGTCGCCATTCTCATCAGTACATTATGGAAAAACACTTATGAACCAATCAGCGCAAATGAAGTTAACCGCCCCAACGCTTAGTGTTACTGATTTTAACCTCCCTTCCCTACATTTGCTGCATGATGAGATCGTCGTCACCCTAAAAGACACTGAAATTCATCTGAGTGAGTTTAATGACGATGACGGTCAAGCGCCTTTATTGCTCGACTCCATTATTGTCTTAAAACAGCTGTCCTATATTTTTAAGCTGATCTCTTTGGTGGGTGCAGAAGTATTAAATACGGCTATCGTGAACGGACTACAGCGTCTTTATGACAATGCTGATAATAACGATGTCGAGCTAATTATGGATTTATCAGAAGCCATTATGACGCTGGATCGCTATATCGAGTTTGTATTACTGACAGAATCGGTAGAACCGACTTTATTGTTACCTGTTATTAATAAGCTCAATGCTCATGGTCAACAGTCTCCTATCGCAGCAGACTATTTTTCTGCTTTTGGTAGCAGTAGCGTCATTATTGCCAATCCTGAGAAAAACTTTCAACCCCTCAAAGAGCTCAATCTTGATAGTGAGCTGTTGACCTATGCCTACCGTAGTGGTCTTGGGGTGGCGTTGCTCAATCAAGATGGCAATGTAAGCTCAGATGAGCAACAAAAACTTAATGGTATGAGTGCAGCTTGTGCGCTTATAGCCTCAAACAGTAGCAGCCTATTTTGGCAAGCTGCCTTTGCCGCTGTGACGGATATTGCAAGCATCTTGCCACTCAATACTAGCCAAAAACAGACCCTTATTTATTTAGAACAGCAGTTCCAAAGCTATCTACCAGTCATGGATAAGCGTTTTGCAGACTTGGTCAGTTTTGCTTGCCAGCGCGACAATGAAGCGGCGAAAGAGCTGCGCGTACAGTATGCAAAAAACCGACTAGAAGGGTCACAAATTGAGCAAATGAAGCAATTCTTGTTCGGCCCTAACCGTGCGCTGACTGATACCTTAAACACCATTATTCAAACTCAGATTAATACGATCAAAGAGCAGGTTGACAGTTACGCACGCGGGGATTCGATCCATCCTGCTGAGATGCAAACGGCACAGATTATCGATGAGCTGACCGTATTGGGTTCGGCTTTGCGTTTGCTTGGGTTATCGAGTGCCGCCAACAGTCTTAGCACAGCCGCAGATGCTGTCAAACACTGGCGAGCACCATCGCCCGATGATTTTGACCATCTACTATTGGCTTTGATGCAAGCAGAAAATGCCGCGATTGCGATGGCAGAAATGCATACGCCAGGCGCTATTTATTTGCCACTGAACAATCCCCATATCTCTTTGCATCAGCTCAATACGGCTAACGACACGTTGATACAAGAAAGCCGCACCGCCATTGCCAGTGCCGAACAAGCCATCAATGACTATTTGGCAGAGCCTGAGCGCGACATGCTTAATATTCAGAACGTACCTGAGATGATGCGTCAAGTATCAGGCGCGGTACGCTTTTTACAGCTGCCAACCCCTGCCAGTATGCTGAGCCAGCTGGCCAACTACATTGAGCGGCGCATCGAAAGCGGACAACGTATAGAAGACCAAACGCTTGCTTATATCGCTGATGTCATCATGGCCGTCGATTATCGCTTGGATGGTTTTGAGCACAATCGCCCTGTTGGCAAGCAAGCGCTTGATATTGGTCAGCAGAGCTTAAGCCGTTTGCTTGCAGCTTAGGTCTTGCAGCTTAGTTATAGCAGCTTAGTTATAGCGGCAATTTTTGTGATTACTTGATGCTCACAGTCACTTGACCCTTATCAATACTCACCTATTTTTCTCACTCCAAACAAATTTGTATGTCATGCCCTACAAACTTGTTTTTTATGCTTTGGAACTATGTATATGCCTTGTGCTTTTGTATTTCGTGATGACACCGTTTTGTGCCAACAAACGGCTGATGGTTGGTGGCCATTGCAGGTTGAATTACCACCCTCCGCTCAACTCTCAGACGATGATAAGACCCACTCCTCTTATCAGATCGGTCAAGTAGAGCTATTTGAAAGCCTCGCGCCCAGTCAATGGCTGTCTGACAATGTGCCGACTGATGCGGTCAATGCTACTCCCCAAAATATTGATCTTGATACCTTTATGGCTCAAGCCACCAATGCCATCACTTACGATTATGCTCTTACTCATGACATCAAGATGCCCATCATAACCGAGGGTAGCGACAACGCGTTTTTTCCTTATCGTCAACTTCTTACTCAATTACCGGTTGCCCTATCTACTCAAATTAGCCAAGCCCTACAGTTACTGCGCTGGCAGACAGACACTCAATTTTGTAGTCGCTGCGCCGCCTCAGTCTTTCACACCAAAACTGACGAGCGCGCCATGGTCTGCCCTATCTGTCAATTGCGCCAATATCCTCGCGTTCAGCCCTGTGTCATTACTGCTATTACCCGTCCCAACCCGCGAACAGGTGAGATGCAGATCTTGCTGGCTCAACATCGTCGCCACGGCGTACAAAACCAGTCAGCCATGTATGGGTTAATTGCAGGCTTCGTCGAAGTGGGCGAAAGTCTTGAGCATGCGGTCGTTCGTGAAGTGGCAGAAGAGGTCAATATCCGTGTGACGGACATACGCTACGTCAGTAGTCAGCCTTGGCCGTTTCCTTCTAATTTGATGGTCGGTTTTAGAGCGTCTTATGCAGACGGCGACATTGTCATTCAAGAAGAAGAGCTGACCCACGCTAATTTTTTTGATCTCTCAAACCTGCCCAAAATTCCTTTTAAAGGCAGTATTGCTTATGAGTTGATTGCGCAAGTGGCTCGTGAACATGGCATTATTTTATAAAAGCCCCTAGTTTATAAGATACTCTAGTTTATAAGACACTCTAGTTTATAAAACTCATTGGACTATAAAACGCATTGGTTTGTAAAAGCTGGGTTTGGCATTTAGCATTTAACAATAGCCATAGGTGCTGGATTTTAGCTGGCAATTTTACGATCCATCAAACGAGTATATTGCCACTGAACCAGTTTTGGTATCAACAATCCAGCAATCACAATCGCAATGCCTACTACCTGTAACGCCGTGACTTGTTGTCCATAAGCAAAGGCGGTAATCGCGGCAAAAACAGGTACAAAATTAAAAAACAAGGAGGCGCTGGCAGCACCAAGCTGTTTGACGCCAGAAATCCACAACAGATAGCCACCCACAGTGCCAAAAACACCGATAAATATCAAATCAAAAAACACGCCTTTACTAATAACCAGACTCTCTTGCAACGGATGTATCTCTGGACTTAAGACAATCATCAGTGAAATCATACCAAGACCCGACAACATACCGACTAAGGTGTAAGGAATCATGGGCATCCAGCGGCTAATGCCTTGGGTCAAATAAGTATAAAGACTCCAGCACAACATACCCAAAAAGATCATTTGATCGCCGTGATTTGGCTCAAAACTGAGCAAGCTCATAAGAGTGCCGTTGGTAAGGACTAACAGCACGCCAGACAAACAGACCACAAGGCTAAACACCGCGCCAAGCGTTGGAAGTTTGCGCTGAGCCACTGAACCAATCAAAGACGTCATAAGCGGGCTAAGTGCCATAATCAACGCGCCATTACTGGCATTGGTTTGCGCCAAACCCGTGAACAAGCCAAGGTTCAATCCGCCAACGCCCATCACAGAAACCCCAATTGCCCATGCCCACTGTTTTGAGGTCAAGCTAGGTAATGGCATGTGTTTGTATTTGGCATATATGAATAAGCAAACCGACGCGATGCTAAATCGCCACATAACCAAGGTGAAGGCATCGACTTCTTGTAGCGCATGTTTGCCCACGGGGAAAGACGCTCCCCATAAAAACGTACAGAGTAGAAGTAACAGTACGGCATTGGTATTCTTTGAACGACTCATCTTGCTTCCAAAAAACTTGTGAAAAGATAATGACCAGTGTATATATTTTAAATATGGTATAAACCCGTAATAACGAGAGCATAGATTCCAAATATGAAATTTAATCACTCCCTTGATGATATGCGTAGCTTTTGCGCGATTGTTCGATACGGTAGCTTCCGGCAAGCCTCCATTGCGCTGCAAATCCCACTCTCTACCTTGAGTCGGCGCGTGGCCAAACTAGAAGAAAATTTGGCGCTAAGATTACTGAACCGCGATGCGCATCGCGTGCAACTGACTCATGCAGGACAACAATATTATGAGCGCAGTGCGCCGCTTTTCGATGAGCTAGAAAACGTCGCCCTTTGCTTACTACAAGATAAAACCCAAGCAAAAGGCATCATAAGAATAGCCGCACCAGCCAATTTTAGTAATAGCATCTTAGCGCCGCATTTTAATGACTTTTTGAAGCAATACCCTGATATACATTTGGATTTGCGCTTATCCAACCAAACCATTGATATTGAAGAAGAAGCCATCGACATTGCCTTTCGCATTGGAGAGCACAATGCCGATCATTGGATTGGGCGTCAGCTGACCAATATACGCTTTATGATCTGCGGCGCAGCTGACTTAGCGCTGTCTGATATAAAAGCGCCAAGTGATTTGGTACATTTTCCCACCGTTCTATGCGCGCCAATGACGGCATGGAAACTACAACACCAGACAACGGGCGAGATACACACGCATCAACCAACAGACAACGTTCGACTCAAGGTAGATGATATTGGCCTATTACTACAAGCCATAGAGAGTGGCATCGGTCTTGGGTTTATCCCAGATTATGATGCACGGCCCTTGATAAAAAGTGGCAAACTACAACGGGTATTGCCCGATTGGAACAATCAACCTCGAGGCTGTCAAATGCTGTACCGTGACCGTGGCAATATGCCGCAGCGCATGCACTTGCTAATTAATTTTATACTCAAACGCTTTGAGAACGGATAAGTCATGCATTCGCCGCTCATCATCAGGTATATGGTCGCCCTTTATGGTGTTCAGGTAAAGACCAATCAGGTTGCAAGAGTGTTGACACGGATGTTTTCAAGCCTTAAATGTGTTAATCTTTCGCTACGTGAGCACGCCTGATTTAAAGCCCATATACCAATCTCGCCGCTTACGAATCATAAGCCCAAATAGCCAGTAATGACCGATGTAAAGGCCAATTATTCAATGTCCCAAACCCATGCCACTAGCTTGATAGACTCTACTTTAATAGATATTACTAAGATAGACACTACCGAGATAGACACTACCGAAAAATCTGTTAATCTGACACGCTTGACTGACTTGCCCATTTTATTTGATGACTTAGCTGTCAGCACGCTGTCGGTTGATGTGCAAGAGACCATCGCGCGCGTCGATGCCTGTTTACCGCAAACACAATGCGGCCTTTGTGAGCACCCAGATGGCTGCTTGCCTTATGCTGCAGCCATCGTCTTAGATAACGAGCCTTATAATAAATGCGTACCTGGCGGTCAACCTGTGACCGATGATATCGCCCACATTATTTATCCTGACAATTATGAAACAACTCTCAAAGCGGTGTCCTCCCAGTGGCCGATAGATGCTACATCGGCAAGACCAACTGAGGTGCGTGCAGTTATCCGAGAAGACGACTGTATCGGCTGTACCAAATGCATTCCTGCCTGCCCAGTTGATGCAATCGTCGGTACTGGCAAGCACATGCATACTATTTTTACTGACTTGTGCACGGGCTGCGAGCTATGTATCGCCCCTTGTCCCGTTGATTGTATCGACTTGGTCACAATCGAGCGTGATCTGTCTGCGCCTGAGCGAGTGGCTGAACAAGAGGATTTAAGACAGCGCTATCACACGCATTTGAGACGAGTTAGTGAGCAACTGGCTGATAGTAGCAACAGTAGACCGGTAGTCAGTATGGTAGAGGCAAAACTGAACAATGCGGCCAGTCAATCGTTAAGCATCAGTGAAGCTCAAGCTAAAAACACCATCGCGGCTGCCAAGCTACGTACTAAAATTAAAAAGCTAGAAAAACAGCTCAGTGTTCGTGCCAATGAGCAAAAGCAAGCCGAGCTTGAAGCCCTACAGAATGAGCTGTTACAGCTATAGTTGATTCAAAATGAAATTGGTACATAAGAGTATCATGTTTTACTGGTACAAATTTTCCTTGCTGGCTGTTCGCAAGCGTGACAGACGCTTCGTAAAATCTAACCCAATAGCACGACACCCTTTTTGAAATTTTACAATCATATTCATTGCCAAATAACAGTGCCAAATAACAGTAAAAATACCATGAGCAAAACTGTCAAACATAAAACCGCCGACACGCCGCCTTCCAGAAGAATGCCCAATCGTGATGTGCGTCCATTCTTTGAAAAACTGGCAGCAACGATTGATGAGCCTGTCACTGAACTCAATTATGCCAGTAATTTTGAGTTATTGATTGCGGTGATATTGTCCGCACAAGCAACGGATGTGAGCGTCAATATTGCCACCCAGCAGCTGTATCCGGTCGCGAATACGCCTGAGGCCATATTGGCACTTGGTGAGGATGGTCTCAAAGCTTATATCAAAAATATCGGTTTATATAATGCCAAAGCCAAAAACGTCATCAAAACCTGCCGTGACTTGATTGAAAAATTCGATAGTACGGTTCCTGATAACCGCAAAGACTTAGAGTCGCTGGCAGGCGTGGGACGCAAAACCGCCAATGTGGTGTTGAATACGGCTTTTGGTCAGCCAACCATGGCAGTCGATACCCATATCTTTCGGGTGGGCAATCGCACTGGACTTGCCACGGGTAAAAACGTCTTAATCGTTGAAGAAAAACTGGTCGAGCGTATCCCAGATGATTTCATCGTTGATGCGCACCATTATCTTATTTTGCACGGGCGCTATACCTGTCAGGCCCGTACACCAAAATGCGGCGCTTGCCCCGTGTATGACGAATGCATGTTTAAAGATAAAGCCAAGTTTTTAGAGCTGTAACCCCTTTAAAACTAAGGAAGCCCTATGCATACGATTACCGCACTGGTGTTTGACGACTTTGAAACCCTAGACCTGTTCGGCCCTATCGAGATGTTTGGTCGTCTGCCTGAGCAGTATCGCATTCAATTTGCCTCGATGACTGGTGGACTTATTCGCAGTAAGCATGGCGTCGCCATGCAAACGGTTACTGTCACAGAATTAGAGCATCAGACGACTATTTTGCTGATTGTTGGTGGTCAAGGTACTAGGCAGCAAGTCCATAATAATGCGTTTTTGCAAATGCTGGTAACGCTTGCCGAGCAGTCGGATTGGGTGCTGAGCGTCTGTACAGGCAGCGCGTTGCTGGCTAAGAGCGGTATTTTGGATAACCAGCGGGCAACGTCTAACAAACGCGCTTGGCAATGGGTCATTGCTCAATCTAATAAAGTATACTGGGTAAAACAAGCGCGCTGGGTCGTTGATGGTAAATTTTATACGTCCTCAGGCGTTAGCGCTGGTATGGACATGGCGCTTGGCTTTATCGCTGACCGACAGGGAGTAGACGTAGCACGGCAAATCGCTGAACATACTGAATATCGCTGGCAAGAAAATAGTGATATTGATGACTTTTACCGCGCTTAATCCATCATCAGTTACCTCATAACACCATCCATCGCTAGAGTTTTACCTCGATACACGGTAAAATATGCTAATTTTTTGACTCCTTTTCGTCTTTTACTTTTTTATACATTTAATAATGACTGAGTTTGTAGACTACAGTCCCTGCAATTAAGCGATCTTATTATGCGTGAATACAACTTATTTACCTCAGAATCTGTGAGTGAAGGTCATCCTGATAAAATGGCCGACCAAATATCAGACGCTATCCTTGATGCTATTTTACGTGAAGACTTGCATGCACGTGTGGCCTGCGAAACCTTGGTCAAAACAGGTGCGGTGATATTAGCAGGTGAAGTTACCACGACGGCAAATATCGATGTTGAGCGTATTGTTCGTGATACCGTCAATGGCATTGGCTACCATCATTCAGACTTGGGTTTTGATGGCGAGACGTGTGCAGTAATCAACATGCTTGGTAAGCAGTCTCCTGAAATTGCCCAAGGAGTTGATCGCCGTGACCCTGAAGAGCAAGGTGCAGGCGATCAAGGCCTTATGTTTGGCTATGCCAGTAATGAGACTGACGTGTTGATGCCCGCCCCTGTTGAATTTGCTCATCGCCTAATGGAGCGTCAGTCTGAACTACGCCGCTCAGGCGAGTTGCCTTGGTTACGTCCAGACGCCAAAGCGCAAGTCACTCTAAAGTATGAAGGCAACACACCAGCTGCGATTGATGCTGTTGTATTATCGACGCAGCACGATCCAAGCATTTCGCAAACCGACCTGCAAGAAGCGGTGATGGAATCTATCATCAAGCAGGTACTTCCAGCTGACTTACTGCATGCTGGCACGCGCTATCACATCAATCCAACAGGCAAGTTCGTCATCGGCGGCCCAGTTGGTGATGCCGGATTGACAGGTCGTAAAATCATCGTCGATACTTATGGCGGTATGGCGCGTCATGGCGGCGGTGCCTTTAGTGGTAAAGACCCTTCAAAAGTGGATCGCAGCGCCGCTTATGCCGTGCGTTATGTCGCAAAAAACATCGTCGCAGCAGGACTTGCTGATCGCTGTGAGATACAGGTTAGCTATGCCATTGGTGTTGCCGAACCCACTTCGATTTCTGTTAATACGTTTGGTACAAACAAAATAAGCAACGATGAGATCATTCGTCTCATCCGTACTCATTTTGATTTACGCCCTTATGGCATTACCCGTATGCTAAATTTACTACAACCAATGTACCAGCAAACTGCCACTTTTGGTCATTTTGGTCGCATCGGGTCAGAAACCGCTTTTACATGGGAAAAGACAGACAAAGCTGAGATCTTAAAAGCAGATGCGGGTTTATAAACGTATTATTATCTATTGCTTATAACCCGTTTTTATTCATTCAAAATTCTCGATACTTATTAGGAGTCGCTTATGTCTCAAGACAATATTCAAGACAACAACACTCAAGACAACAATGCGGATACCAGCGTTGAAATCACCCCTGAAATGCAGGCATTTTATCAACGTGCCGATGCCATTATTGGTGTTGCAAACAGTCAGTTAGGGCCAGAATCACATTCAGGGCAAGTGGGCGCTTCTTTATTGTATGCAGCCGCTCGTTATAGTGCCTCAGTTGCGTCTATCGGTTTTGTTAAAGGCGATGATTTTGCCAAAGAAAAAGACGATATCGTTGAGTTTTATGTCAAACAATATCGCCAAATGTTAAGCGATAACTTAACTGACTATGCGCAAAACTTCGATAAATATATACAGATCAATAACGACGACAAACCTGCTGAATAAAATGTCATTATGCCTCTGCGGCATTAAAGCATGATGTTGATGGACGTACTATGTATCACGATGCTATGTAGTACGATGCCATCTATGTATCGTCAATCCTAAATAAAAAAGGGCATACCCATTATCACGCGCTACTGACACAAATTTTTCTTGCTTGCTGTGCTGTCGCAGACAGAGGCGGCGCAAAATTTAACTCAGTAGCGCTGTATTTATTTTGTATTGGATCCACTATAGTATGCTTAAGTAAGACCCAAGCTTGATACAGAGCTTGGGTCTTTTTTATTGTGCATTAACTTTAATAACATATCTTTGTGATAAAAACGCTATTATATAGGCGGCTGACTACCAGTCAGCCATTACAAACAAGCGACTACAAATAAGACAACCAATTACCCGTTGATAGGAAATATCAACGCGCATGTATAAGGACATATCATCATGACCCACCCGTTTAAAACAAAACTGTCTTTGCTAAAATCCTCACTATTGGGCTTGACCCTAACCATGGCGTTGGCAGGCTGTAGCTACTTACCAAATGCAGCGACTTCTGATAACACACCGACCTCGCCTGCGACCAGCCCCAGCAAACTACCCGCAGGCTTCACGCAATGCCCGCCTTCAAATGCCAATGCTAAAGACACCATATGTACCATGCAATACGATCCAGTGTGCGTAAAAACTAAAGTTGGCTCAGTCATCAGCTATCGTACCGCGGGTAACGCTTGTTCAGCTTGTGGTACGCCAGAAGCCATAGGCTATGTTAAAGGCGAATGCAAATAACCCATCAATGAAAGATGGCTGACTGTATTTATAAAACGGCAACTGTTTATTTATTTTAAACAGTTGCCTTTTTTTGAGCACGTTACAGTGGGACTAGGACGCTATACGAATAGAAAATTATGCCGCTCTTATAGCCGATTTACTTTAAAACCGACACAGTACTGCTAGTACAAGTTTTTGTCGCTGCTGTCACGCTTGCGAGTAGCAAGTAAAAAGACTTGATCCCAGCGGCACGTCGTTGTTCATCTATCGATTTTATTGGGAACCGCCTAAGGCACATGACATAAAAAAATCCTAAGACACCGCGGTATCTTAGGATTTTTTATGACAAACTATTAGGCTAGTGTTGATGACAATTAAAGCTGACAACCAAAAAAGATTGTCAACTTATTACGATTTTCAGCTTACCGCTAGCTATTTAGTCACCGTCTACAATCTTAGGCGGACCTTTTAGCAAGTGTTCGTCAGCAAATTCATTGGCTGAGTTGTGATCAGCGGACTCTTCTGTAATGAAATACTGCTGAGCGCGATATAATATCAATCGATCTCTACCCAAACCGCGAAGCAGCGCATACATCATCAAGAATATAACGATGGCAAATGGTAGTCCAGCAACAATTGCAGCGGCTTGTAAGGCTTCTAAGCCACCTGCTGCTAATAGTATCGCAGCAATCAAACCTTCCATGGTTGCCCAAAATAAACGTTGAATCTTGGGTGGATTGGTATCGCCACCAGCGGTCAGCATATCGATTACAAAACTTGCCGAATCTGATGAAGTGACAAACCACAAAACAATCATAACGACGATAAGTAGAGTAATAGGTTTTGCAAATGGATAGTACTCAACCAGCTTGAAAATAGCGCTACCCAAATCGGCTTGTACCGCTTCTACCAATCCAGGACTGGCAATCGCAGGATCAAGACCCGCCATTAATTCCATGTGGATTGCTACGCCACCAAAGGTTGTGAACCAGAAGAATAAAATAACCATTGGAATCAATAGCACACCCAATACAAACTCGCGAATCGTACGACCACGGCTGATACGAGCAATAAATATGCCTACAAAAGGTGCCCAGCTTACCCACCAAGCCCAGTAGAACATCGTCCAACTGCTCTGCCAATCTGTATTACTATAAGCCTCACCCCATGTTGACAGCGGGATCAGATCCATCATGTAGTTTCCGATATTCTCAATAAAGCTATTAAGAATAAACAACGTTGGTCCTAAAATGACCATAAAGGCCAACAGCAGACCTGTCAAACCCATGTTGATGTCACTCAAGCGCTTGATACCCTTATCAAGACCAAGCATCAAAGAGCCACAGGCAACCAAGGTCACAAAAGCGATAATAACGAACTGTACGCCTATCGAATTTGGAATACCAAATAGGTTTTCTAGACCTGAGTTAATTTGCATAACCCCAAGGCCGAGCGATGTGACGACCCCAAACATCGTACCGAACACTGCCAAGATATCAACCGTATGACCCCATCCGCCATATATTTTTTCACCTAAAATGGGATAGAGAGTCGAGCGAATGGATAAAGGCAGACCACGGCGAAAATGGAAATAAGCCAAAGCCAACGCTACGATGGTATAAATTGCCCAAGCATGTAGACCCCAATGTAAAAATGAGATGCTCATCGCTTGTTTGGCCGACTCTATGGTCTCTGCCTCAGCAAGTGGTGGTGCCATAAAATGGTATAAAGGCTCAGCCGTTCCCCAATATACCAGACCGATACCGATACCCGCTGAAAACAGCATGCCGATCCACGAAAATAGACTGTACTGCGGTTTCTCTGTTTGTTGACCAAGACGAATATCACCGTAGCGACTCGCGGCAAGATAAATACAGAATATCAGCGCCATGTTCATTAAAATAACGAACATCCAGCCGAATTTATCGGTAATAAAGCCCTGTAAATAGCTAAATATCGCACCTGCTGCTTCAGTAAAAAAAGCACCAAATATAATAAACCCGACAATAAGCAACGCTGAAGTAACAAACACAGGTTTACTAACTTTTGGGAAAGGACCCAATCGCCCTACCTTTACATGATTCATTATTTGCTAGCCTCAATTTTTTAGAAGGGTCACCTTAACAAGGTCGCTGATAATTATCAAATCTAATTCAAACACTTACATTTTTATCGTTGATAGAAACACTTCAAAATTATTTAGATGTACTAATCATAGTACTACAAAAATAAAGCAAATTGGATAGTATTATCTATACCAATTTGCTTATTTAGAGGTTTATAACTGTTCACAATTTTTAAATAGACAAAGTAAAAGACAATAATGACTATTTTGGCAATAGTTGTAAAAGCTTACTATCACTTTCGTCCTCTAGTACCCACACTTGCCCATCTACGGTTAACACACTACGAATACGCTCACCCATATCATAGCGATAACGCTCAGAAGCGGTATTATCATCGTCAACATCCACTACAATCAAGGCTTTTGAAGATAAGCCACCGACTAGAAAGTCTCCCTGCCATGCTGGGAAATCGTTGTGCGTGCCAGCCGTGTAGAGGCTCATCGATGAGGGTGAAATGACAGGCGACCAAGTAATTTTAGGTGCTTCGAACTCGGGGCGAGTATCATGATCGGGAATAGGCGTACCTGAATAGTTGCTACCATTAGACACAATTGGCCAACCATAGTTCTTTCCTTTTTCAATCAAATTAAACTCATCGCCACCTTTTGGCCCCATCTCGCTTACCCACAAGCGACCACTTTCGTCGAACCTCATGCCCAATACATTGCGATTGCCCATTGTCCAAAATTGTGAGGCGATTTTATTGCTATTATTAACAAATGGATTGTCTTTTG
The DNA here is from genome assembly GCF_039680845.1 of Psychrobacter halotolerans. Classification (NCBI taxonomy): domain Bacteria; kingdom Pseudomonadati; phylum Pseudomonadota; class Gammaproteobacteria; order Moraxellales; family Moraxellaceae; genus Psychrobacter; species Psychrobacter halotolerans. Next base: position 89,167 of record NZ_JBDKWD010000001.1, read on the forward strand.
GTACTGATCCATCAGCGTTTAATCGAATAATTTTACCTAGGTTCATGCTCATGTCTTGCGCCGGATCTTTTTCCTGACGCTCTCCTGAGCTGATATAGAGATACTGTCCATCAGGTGAAAAAAGCAGACGATGGCTATAATGAGCTTGACTTGCTATCTTTGGTATTTGTTGCCAGACTGGCGTGATGTTTTGTAAGCTTGGCGTGCTGGTATTCATCCCTGACAATTTGGCTTTGATCACTTTGGCACCAAATTTATTGCTATCATTACCGGTGCCTGCTTCTGCGTAGCTGATATAGACGTTATTAGAGGTGGCAAAATCTGGCGCAATGATAATATCTCCAAGTCCGCCCTGCCCGCCATAAGCAACGTCAGGTACGCCCATAACCGTGGTCTTAGTGCCTGTGGCCGTATCAACGATAAACAACTCTCCCGTTTTTTGGGTGACCAGCAGTTTCGGTGCTTTGTTGTTCATTGTAGGTAGCGCGGTCATTGCCCAAGGCTCATCAAAGGTCGCGACGGTTTTTGTGGTAAAGGCGGGTTTTTCTGTACTGACGGGTGATTTATGAGACGAGTTTTTCATCTCTTTGGCGTCTGAATTGGTACTGAGTCCTGTTTGATTGGAGCAAGCCGCGGTACTAAACAGCAGCGCTGATACAATAATCGGTAGGGCAAGCGGTGTGCTGATAGATTTTTTGTTTATCACTCTCATGTTGTACTCTCCATCCGTGTTAAGTTTGTGTTATTAGAGCTTAAGTTATTTTTACCGCCGGAAATGTGTTAAAAAAGTAAAATAATGCCATTATATGAAAAACCCCTTATCTGCCATCGCAAATAAGGGGTTGATTGTTATCGATAATGCTCTTTAGCATTTAAAGCTAACTACTAGTTGCTAATCGCTAG
>NZ_JBDKWD010000001.1:90167-873222 GCF_039680845.1 Psychrobacter halotolerans
AGTTGCTAGTTGCTAGTTGCTAGTTGCTAGTTGCTAGTTGCTAGTTGCTAGTTGCTAGTTGCTAGTTGCTAGTTGCTAGTTGCTAACTATTAACTCATTCTTAGTTTATCAAAAACCAGCTTGTCATCGGCGCCAACATCGACTTTGATGATGTCGCCCGCGACAAAATCGCCTGCCAGTAGTTTCAATGACAATGGATTTTCGATCTCTTGCTGAATGGCGCGTTTGAGCGGACGTGCACCGTAGACCGGATCATAACCGACTGCCACCAGTTTATTCATTGCATCAGCTGATAGCTCAACATCTAGCTCACGATCGTGCAAGCGTTTGCGTAAGCGCTCCAATTGGATATCGGCAATGCCTGCCATCTGCGACATACCAAGCGGATGGAACACCACAATCTCATCAATACGGTTGACAAACTCAGGGCGGAAATGCTGTCCCACAGACTCCATCACCTCAGCTTTGATGTCCTCATAGCTTTCGCCAACCATCTCTTGGATCTTATGAGAACCCAAATTACTGGTCATGATAATCACGGTGTTTTTGAAGTCCACCACGCGGCCTTGTGAATCTGTCAAACGCCCATCATCCAATACTTGCAACAAGATATTGAACACATCGGGATGCGCTTTTTCAACTTCGTCAAACAAGATCACACTATAAGGCTTACGGCGTACCGCTTCCGTTAAGGTGCCGCCCTCTTCGTAGCCGACGTATCCTGGGGGCGCGCCGACCAAACGACTGACGCTGTGCTTCTCCATGTATTCGCTCATATCGATACGAACGATTGCTTCTTCACTATCGAACAAAAAGTTTGCCAGTGATTTCGTCAGCTCCGTTTTACCGACACCTGTTGGCCCTAAGAATAAGAATGAGCCTGAAGGACGGTTCGGATCAGACAAGCCTGCCCGACTACGACGCACGGCATTTGCCACCGCTTCTACTGCTTCATCTTGACCGATGACGCGCTCATGGAGTGCCTCTTCCATCGCCAGCATTTTGTCACGCTCGCCTTGCATCATTTTACTGACTGGAATACCCGTCGCAGCCGCCACCACCTCAGCAATCTCATTGTCTGTGACTTTATTACGTAGTAGTTTGACACCGCTACCCTCACCCGTCTGCTCTTTTTGCTCAGCCAAGTCAGACTCATGAATACGGCGCTCTAACTGCGGAATGGTTTCATATTGCAGCTTACTCATGGTTTCGTAATCGCTTTCGCGACTGGCTTTGTCATAAGCGATACGTGCTTTATCCAGCTCGTCTTTTAGCTGCTGGCTGCCTTTGACCAAGGCTTTTTCTGCTTGCCATACCTCGTTGAGATCCGCATATTCTTTTTCCAGCTCTTCAATTTGAGCATCGAGCACTTTGCGTTCTGCTTTTGCACCAGCGTCTTCTTCGTTCTTTAACACTTCACGCTGCATTTTGAGCTGAATCAAACGACTATCAAGCTTGCCTAAGGCTTCAGGCTTGCTGTCCATTTCCATACGCAGACGACTGGCAGCCTCATCAATTAGGTCAATCGCCTTGTCGGGTAATTTGCGATCAGTAATATAGCGATGACTCATGCGAGCCGCAGCAATGATGGCGCTGTCCTGAATATCAACCCCATGATGCAGCTCATAACGCTCTTTGAGACCACGCAAGATGGCAATGGTATCTTCGACCGTTGGCTCATCGACCAGCACTTTTTGGAATCGACGCTCAAGGGCGGCGTCTTTTTCGATATACTGGCGATATTCATCCAAGGTGGTCGCGCCGACACAGTGCAGCTCACCGCGAGCAAGCGCAGGTTTTAGCATATTACCTGCATCCATCGCGCCTTCTGATTTACCAGCACCAACCATGGTATGCAGCTCATCGATAAACAAGATAACGTTGCCTTCTTGCTTTGCTAAGTCACTCAATACGCTTTTGAGGCGCTCTTCAAACTCACCGCGGAATTTTGCCCCGGCAATGAGTGCGCCTAAGTCTAACGACAACACCTCTTTACGGCGTAGCCCTTCTGGCACATCACCATTGATAATCTTTTGCGCCAACCCTTCGACAATTGCGGTCTTACCGACGCCCGGCTCACCGATGAGTACTGGGTTATTTTTGGTACGACGTGACAGCACCTGAATGGTACGGCGAATCTCTTCGTCACGCCCAATGACTGGATCAAGTTTGCCAAGCTCTGCCTGTTCAGTCAGATTGATCGTGTATTTGTTAAGCGCATCACGCTGATCTTCCGCGTTTTGGTTGTTGACCGTGTCATTTCCGCGCAACTGCTCAATGACTGTTTTTAACTTACTCGCGGTCACGCCTGCACTTTCAAATATCTTTTTGGTTTCGCCTTGCTCAGCGAGTACCAACATCACCCATTCCGTTGCAATATAGTCGTCGCCTTCTTTTTGCGCTTGGCGATCGGCTAAGTTTAAAACTTTTACGGAACTTGGGTTTAAATTAACGTCGCCTGTCGGCTCTGCAATCGTCGCTTGATTGTCCAATGCTTTTGCCACGCCATTCTTCAAAGCGGGGATAGAAGCACCCGCTTGCTGGCAGATAGACAAGTTAGATTCATCTTGTAGCAATACCGCCAGCAAATGGACAGGATCAATACCAGTATGATCGCGTCCCAACGCTAGGCTCTGTGCTTCTTGAATCGCGGATTGCAGTTTTTGCGTAAATTTCTCAAATCTCATGATTGTGTCCTTTTATAATTGGTATTATCAGTGGTCGCTCTAGACGCTAGCGCCCGCTGTTATCTGTCATTTATATAAGGTATATATGCAATTATTTCAAGATAGTGGATCAATAAAACCTTACTAGAAATAATGATATTTATTTTGAAAAAATCATCCAAAAAATGGCATCATGAATTAGGGTGATAATCAGAGACTCAAGCCGCTTACTCAACAATTTCGATCAAGGTGCCGACATTTACCGCTGCCATGATTTCATCCATCTCATCATTGGTAACGGCAATACATCCTTCGGTCCAATCACGTTTTTGATTGAGCCATGCCAGATGGCCAAAGCCATTCATTTGCCCATGAATCATGATATCGCCGCCCGCATCGACGCCTAAGGATAGTGCTCGTGCTTTATCAGCAGCGTTGGGATAGCTGACGTGGATGGCGCGATGGGCGATGGAGTTTTCATTTTTGTAGTCCAACAGGTAACGTCCGACTGGTGTACGCCCATCGCCTTCTTGCTCTTTGTGCCCGATAGGATCAGGCCCTAACGCAATATGATAAGAGCTAATCACGTCGTCACCGCTCAATAGTTTTAACACGCGCTCTGATTTGATAACCAATACTCTGTCAATAACGACCGTATCAGAAAAAGATGATGGCTGCTTTAAAGCGGTTTTGATATAAGCGATGGCACTTGCACTGACGATCATAAGCAAACCCACTCCTACCACTATGAATAGCCAGCTTGGATATCGACGAGATTTTTTATAAAAAAATGACATGGAACTTGATCCTTATCATTAACCTTAACATCAATGAATGACATTCTTATTAATAACACTGTATCAAAGCACCATGCCATATTTTGTAGACAAGTTTTGTGCAAAAGCGATGGAAATAAAGTGGACTAAACCATACGAATCGCCCCATCTAAGCGAATAACTTCGCCATTTAAATAGGCATTGTCGATAATGTGAGTGACCAGCTTGGCAAATTCATTTGGATTGCCCAAGCGCTTAGGGTAAGGAACGCCTGCCTCTAGCTGCTCACGCGCTTTTTCGGGAATACTTTGCATCATTGGCGTGGCAAAGACGCCGGGAGCAATGGTCATGACGCGAATACCATGACGCGCAAGCTCGCGTGCCAGCGGCAAGGTCAAACCAACCACGCCCGCTTTGGACGATGCATAGCTGGCTTGCCCCACTTGACCATCGAATGCAGCGATAGACGCAGTATTAATAATGACGCCTTGATCGGCATTGTTTTCAGTCGTGGTTGCGTGGCTATCATTGGCCACCCGCTTAACAATACTGGCTGCAACCAAACGCGCAACGTTGAACGAACCCACAAGGTTGATATTGACCCCGCGACTAAAGGCCTCTAAATCCGCTGGATTGTTGTCACGATCCAATAGTTTTTGTACCACGGCGATGCCCGCACAATTAACGGAACCTTGCAAACCACCGAACGCCTTTTCTGCCATATCGATAGCTACTTGTACCTCGTCCCCACTCGTGATGTCGCAACGTACAAAACGGGCTTTATCACCCAGCTCATCGATCAATGCTTGCCCAACCGCTTCGTTCAAATCAGCGATAACCACATTGCCGCCTTTAGCAATAATCTCTCGAACCACAGCCTCGCCTAGCCCAGATGCGCCGCCTGTGACCAAAAAACTGTGCTTTTCAATTTGCATAATTATTCCCTTAATCTCTATTTTTATTCATTGTTTTGTTTAGATGTCTTTATCCCATCCCAATACGTTGTTTGAGGCAGAGTATGTTTGAAACAAACTGTATTTGAAACAGACTGTATTTAAGCCTCTGATAAACTACGTAATAAGAAGCGCTGAATCTTGCCACTTGGGGTCTTTGGTAAGGCGTCTATAAACTCAACTTCACGAGGATAGGCATGGGTTGACAGGCGTTTGCGTACCAACTCTTGAATTTGCTTGGCAATCTCGTCCGTGGCTTCGACACCTTCTTTGAGCACCACATAGGATTTGATAGTATGACCGCGCACCTCATCTGGCACACCGACCGCTGCAGACTCTGCCACCGCAGAATGTTCTAGGACGGTATTTTCGACATCGGTTGGTCCCACGCGGTAACCTGCGGTGATAATAATGTCATCATCGCGTCCAGAAAACCAATAACTGCCATCACTATGCCGCTCAACCACATCGCCTGTTAGGTAGTAATCATCAGCGAATGCTTGCTTCTCATTCCAGCTATAACCCTGAAAATAAAACGCGGGTGACTGACTCACCACAACGGCGAGCTGACCTTGTTCACCATCAGGCAATACCTTCATATCCTCGTCTAATACAACGAGCGTATGCCCAGGTAGCGCCATCCCCATTGAGCCGACTGGAGACTCATGTGCTAGTGCATGATGCGCACAACAAGTCATGCCCGTTTCTGTTTGCCCATACTGATCTTTCACTTGGCAATTCAGATAGGTCTCGACCCAGTTGACCACTTCGGTATTGAGTGTCTCACCTGCGGAGTTGGCGCAGCGTAACGATAATTTGTCACTGCTATTACTGCTATTACTGCTATTACTGTTGTCACTGACGTCATTACTGGCGTCATCATCCGCATTATCAAAAACGCCGCTCGATTTCATCATTCGAAACGCCGTTGGTGAGGATGCCAAATTGGTAATATTATGACGAATCATAAAGTCACGGGTATTGGTCGCATCAAAGCCAGCTTCGTTAAAATGAGTAGTAACGCCCAATAACAGCGGGCCTGTAATCGCATAATACAGTCCATACGCCCAGCCCGGATCTGCCATATTCCAATAGTTATCGTCATCGCGTAAATCAATGGCGTAGCGCATATACAGATAAAAAGTAGGCAGCGCTGACAATGGCACGCTGACCCCTTTCGACTTACCGACAGTGCCTGAGGTAAACATCTGCAAAAATGGCGCATCGGTATCGAGTATGACTGGTGCTATCGTTTGCGGCTGTGCTTGTATTGAGGCAGCATACTCATCATCGCCCCAGCTATTATGGTTCTCTTTATGATCGCCATCGCCCTGACCATTCGCTTTATGGCTAACCAGCACCATTTTGGTTTGCTCAGCCAAGTCTTCAAACTTACCGCGATTATCGACATTGGTGAAGACGACTTTGGTACCTGCCTTGTCCATTCGATACTTAATAGAATCATATCCAAAAGCAGTAAATAAGGGCTGGTACACCGCGCCAATTCGCCACGTCGCCAAAACGATGGTCAATAGCTCAGGCGTACGCGGTAGCATGGTCGCGACTTGATCGCCTACTTGTACGCCATACGATTTCAACAGATTGGCAACTTGCGCACTGGCATTATCAAGCTCAGCAAAGGTCATTTTTGACACACTGCCTGAGGTGTCTTCGTGCACCAATGCAATATTATCGCCGCGACCGTCACGCACATGACGACCACAGCATGCCATATATGCGTTCAAACGATCGTCTACATGATCGCCAAAAATCTCCTTCAACAAGTCATTCATGTCAAAATTATTATAATAATCGCTGTAATGTGTTGAGGAGTTTTCTAAAGATGAGGCATTGGAAGAGGAGGTATTCATAAGCTAATCCTTTAGCAATAACAAGTAATTGGTAAAATAACTGATATAAAAAGCGAAACGGTCATATCCTATAGACCGTTTCCTATTCCAATCTTGATTGGAGACACTCTATTATTAGCGCATTTTTATTGTTATTTCAATACGTGGCGTATCATTTTTATTTTCTCATTCCTACTAGAGACAGTTCAAAATAAAATCAATACGTAAATAGCAACATGCTACAGGGTAAATTTTTCTTGATTCCTGTTGGGAGCCGTGACAGAGGCTGCAAAAAACTTACCTCAGTCGCACTGTATCGGTTTTAGAGTAACTCGGTTATATTTAATAAAAGTGACTTATAAAACAGTCCTGAATTCATTTTCAAAAATATGTGAATACTTAAAAATCGTTATGGTCAGCTGAAAGTAAAACAGTTGCACCAGCTATATAAAATCTTTACTACCAGTTAAGCATCAGCACGTAAAAAGCCAAGCAATGCCTTTTCCTCACAGCTTTGATATTGTTTGGTACGTCCACGGCGCGCTTGCTTATAAGGCTCAAAGAATTGTCCTGCTAAGAACTGTTCAATAACGCTAGGATTGATATAAGACGCACGGCAAACGGCAGGCGTGTTACCAAGCGCTTCTGCAACGGCCTTGACCATATCCGTGACCAGCTGCTGACGCTCAGCACTCTTAGGAGCGCTGGCTAATATTGCTGCGCCCTCTGATGTCTGTAGTGCTTCATACAGATGATTGGCGGCAAGCACACTCGCCATCCATGTGCGAAAATCCTTTGCACTATAAAGCTTGTCACTGTTGTTACTGACGCAAGTATGTGTACGCAAATACTCATTGATATCAGCGCTATCGACTGTTTGTTTGTGCCCACTGTCATCTAGATATTTAAAGATCTGATAACCGGGGAGTTCAGAACAGGCTTGGATAATATCGATTAAGCGCTCGTCTTGTAGCTCGATGTGATGCTCTTTTGCGCTTTTGCCCACAAAATCAAAGGCCAGACCTGTTTCCGTCTCGCTTACATGTTTACTTCTTAAGGTACTCAAACCGTAGCTTTTATTGAGCTTGGCGTAGCGACTATTACCGATACGAATTAAGGTGGTTTCAAGCAATTTGACCACTGCCGCAAGAACATTATCTCGTGATAGCGGCGCCGCTTCCAAATCTTTTTCGACTTGAGCACGCAAATTTGGTAGCGCTTCAGCAAAGCCTATCATAGCGTCGAACTTCGCTTGATCACGCACGCGATCCCATTCTGGATGATATAGGTATTGTTTGCGGGCTTTGTCATCGCGGCCCGTCGATTGCAGATGGCCTTTTTCATCTTGGCATATCCATACCTCCGACCACATCGGCGGGATAACCAACGCATCAAACCGGCGGCGCAGCGCTTTGTCTTTGACCGTCTTGCCAGTTGCATCACGATAGGTAAAACCTTTTCCCCAACGTTTGCGTCCATAGCCCGGTTCATTGTCGCTCACATAACGCAAATTCGCCAAGCGAGCGAGGTGCTCATAATCGTGGCGCACATCTTTGGTGGTGGTTTGCTGCTCTGTTTTAGCCATAAAAATACTCGTTCGATACAGGAATAATGAATCGTTTTAGCATAATGAAATGTGGTTGTTTTTGCTGTTTATTTGCCACGGACAAAGTGTAATCCTGTGTAAAACAAAGTGGATGTAAGGGTTCTAAACAATGAGTTTTTGAGGCATAATCTAGCAAAATTCAAAACTTAAGTTGAAAAAATTATGACAAATTCATCTATAACCATAGCCCCCTTGTCTAAAGCTGATTACGAGCGTTGGCTCGATTTGTGGCAACATTATCTGACATTTTATGACGTTGTATTACCCCTTAGCACAACTGAAAACACGTGGCGCAACTTACTAGAGAAAGACTTGGCTATCTATGGCTTTGGCGCGTGGAAAAATAATATTTTGATAGGCATCAGCCATGTGGTGCTGCATCCCAATACTTGGAATACCACAGAGTGTTGTTATCTAGAGGATTTGTACGTTAGTGAATCGGTGCGCGGGCAAGGCGTGGGGCGAGCGTTGATTGAGTATGTGTACGACTTTGCCAATCAAAAAAACTGCAACCGTGTCTATTGGCATACTCAAGAAAGCAACACATCAGCGCGTACACTTTATGACAAGCTTGCAGACTTGACCGATACGGTTCAGTATAGTACAAAATTATAATTTTTAGCCATGCGCTTACAGCCATTTCAAAACAAAATTGATATGTTAATCGCTATGAGCGACTGGGATGAATTTTCTGTAGCCTCTGTTCCAGCAGCAAGCAAAGAAAATTCATCCCAGTCGCAGGGCATCGATTTTAAAGGTAGTCCACGATACATAGAATTAACTTGAAGATAAAATAAAAAAAACGCCAAGCGTCAGACACTTAGCGTTCTTTATGAATACCATTTTAATTTAGAGAATACTATTTACCATAAGTGCATAAATAAGCAGTTTCTACCTCAACCTTGACGTTGAATTTTTTATTGGCTTCTACTGTGAACTGCTCGCCCGCCTTAAAGGTTTGCCACTCATCACTGTCAGGCAGCTTGACCGTCAATGCACCGCTCACCACACTCATGGTCTCAAACTCACTGGTGCCAAATTCATACTCACCCACTTCCATCACGCCGACAGTCGCAGGCAGCGTTGCTGTTTGAAAGGCAATAGAAGTTACTTTATTATCAAAATAGTTGTTTACGCTTGGCATCATTCATCCTTAATTATATGTTAGTTGATATTTTATAGACCTGCTTTGAGACTTGCCTCGATAAACTGATCGAGATCACCATCTAGCACCGCACCCGTATTAAAGGTTTCAACGCCAGTACGCAAATCCTTAATACGAGAATCATCGAGCACGTAGGAGCGAATCTGACTGCCCCAACCAACGTCAGACTTGTTGTCTTCGACCGCTTGCTGTTTTTCCATGCGTTTTTGCATTTCAAGCTCATACAGCTTGGCACGTAGCATTTTCATGGCCGTGGCTTTGTTGCCATGTTGGCTGCGTTCATTCTGACATGTCACTACCACGCCGCTTGGCTCATGGGTGATACGCACAGCTGAGTCAGTGGTGTTGACGTGCTGACCACCAGCGCCCGATGAGCGATAGGTATCGATGCGCAAATCCGCTGGATTGATATCAATCTCGACATTGTCATCGATTTCAGGGGACACAAATACCGCTGCAAACGACGTATGACGGCCATTATTGCTATCAAATGGCGACTTACGTACGAGACGATGCACGCCAATCTCGGTACGAAGCCAACCAAAGGCATAATCGCCTTTGATCTCAATCGTCGCGGATTTAATCCCAGCCACGCCGCCTGCCGATACTTCGATTACGTCCACCTTAAAGCCGTGTGCTTCTGCCCAGCGCGTGTACATGCGTAGCAGCATCTCTGCCCAATCTTGTGCTTCTGTACCGCCACTGCCCGACTGAATATCCAAATAGCAATTGTTTGGATCCATCTCACCACTGAACATACGGCGAAACTCTAAATCAGCCACCCGAGCCTCAGCATTATCAAGTTCCGCTTGCACATCAGCAAGCAGCGATTCATCCCCTTCTTCTACTGCCAGCTCCAGCATCGCGGACGCATCTTCTAATGTGGTTTCAAGCGATACGACCACATCGATGACGCCGTCCAGATGGCTTTTTTCCTTGTTAATTTTGGTGGCACGCTCTGGATCATTCCAAAGCTCAGGGTTCTCTAATTCTAAATTGACTTCTTCTAAGCGCTCTTGCTTACCATCGAAGTCAAAGATACCTCCGTAAGTCCTGTCCACGCTCAGATAAATCTTTAATTTGTTCTTGATACGGATTGATTTCCATAACGTTTCCTGTCTTTTATAATAATGGTGAATAAATATATGACCAGTAGAATGCTAATCTAGTCAATTCAACTTAGAAAGAATACCGTGTTGCTGGGAGGAATTTTTCGACACCTCTGTTGGCAACGCCACAGCAAGCGAGAAAAATTTATACCAGCATAATACTGTTTCTGGGTCACACTTTTATTTTGAATCGACTGTATTTTAAAGAAGATTAAGACCAAATGTTTGGCTAATTATTGGTCACTTGTCTTAAAAAACTAAATCGACCAATCTTCTACTGCCCATCGATGCGCCAAAGCACGCGCGTGCAGCGCCTCGTCAGGCGACACACAGACTGCCACGTCTGCCCACTCAAGCAATGGAATGTCATTTTTGGAATCTGAATACGCATAGGTTTTTGCAAACGTCACACCTGATGCTTGCTGTTTCTCAAGCCACTTATTCAGATGATAAATTTTGCCTTCTTGAAAATTTGGTTTGTCCGTCAATTTGCCTGTATAGCGCTCATCTTGTATCTCAAGTGGTGTCGACAATACATTGGCGTCTTCAATACCAAAACGCTTGGCGATGGCCGAGACCACAAAATTATTGGTCGCAGAAATAATCACCACTTCATGACCTTGCTCCACGTGCTGACACAGCACTTCCATGGCTTTTGGGCGAATGTGCGGCTCAATTTCACTTTTAATATAATCTTCACGCAGCTCATGAAGTCTTGCCATCGGTAGACTACTCAAAAACTGAGCGACAAATTCATTGTATTCAGTCGCATCAAGCGTGCCTTCGATATAATCCTGATAGAACTTCTGATTGGCTGTGCGATATTCAGCTTCATCGACGAGATTGTGCTTGACGATATACTCGCCCCACAAATAATCGCTATCGACGTCGAGCAACGTATGGTCTAGATCAAATAATGCCAATTCTTTTTGAACCTTTTGTGTGTGACTCGCCTGCATAATAAGACCTTGTTATCGTTGGTTTAAGAATATAAGTTTTTATAAAATAGCTGTTGTCATTAATTTTTAATGCTGTTAATACTGAATACATATATATTTTATGAATAAAAAATGTGATCAATCACTTTTGAGAACGTTATGAATGCATCGAACCATAAACCCAACCCGTCCAACAGACCACGCCGTCCTACACGCTCAATTAGAGCCATCCGGCAGCGCCCGTCGGATAACGATGAGCAATCACTCTTCTCGCGTATGATATACGCGCTGTTGAACGGTTTGCTCTATGGTATTGGCGGCTTACTGCTGGATCTAACCATTGTGGTCATTCGCTCCATCTTCGATTTGGGCAATGGCGAGATTTTTTGGTTATTTACGCCGTTTTTGTTTTTACTTGGGGCTTTAATGGGTTTTATCGTTGGTAAATCCGCTGGGGCAGAAAGCGTCAATGCGTTAAACATCGACGAGGCGGGTAATAATAACCCCTACCTTAATGACCACTCTACCCGTCACAGTATTTTTCGCGGATTGGTAATTGGCATCGCCATTTTCGCCATTATTTGGCTGGTCATGATGCTGATGGCGTAGCGTCTACTGATTTATAGGCTATAGTCAACCCAATACAAAAAAGGCACAGCAAGCAAGAAAAATTGGTTCCAGTCTCACTCTATCATTTCTTGTATCCATTTTATTTAGGATCAACTATATTTAATACGACCACTTAGTCTGGCATGGCAATTTCTGTTAAGCCTTTTTTAAAACTCTGACAATGCTCGGCATAGTGCAACGCGGATAATTTGAGCATTGCCGCTTGCTCATCTGACAAAGTTTTGACCACTTTTGCAGGTGCGCCCATCACCAACGAGTTATCGGGAATTTCTTGTCCTTCTGTCACTAACGCATTGGCCCCGATTAGGCAGTTTTTACCAACCTTGGCGTTGTTTAATATCACAGCGCCGATACCAATCAAACTGTTGTCACCTATCTCGCAACCATGCAGCATGGCTAAATGGCCAATGGTCACATAATCGCCAATCTTGATTTCGATACCGGCATCGGTATGAAGCACACTGTTTTCTTGGACATTACTATAATTACCGATACGAATGTGACCGACGTCTCCGCGAATCACTGCGCCAAACCAAATACTGGCTTGATGACCCAAATACACATCGCCCATGACCTGAGCTGAGTCTGCCACCCAGCCGTTGAATGGCACGGCAAATTCAGGCACTTTGTCTAAATATTGATAAATCATAACGACTCCTTGTTATATTTATTGTCATTGTCACCCTAAGAAGTAATAAAAAGAAGTGACAAATTTTATTTATTCTACCAGTCAGCTAATCACAAGATTGATGACGATTAGTCGTAGAGAATGCCGTCTATTGTGGCAAAGCACTCTCTTAAAATCCAGTCCTATTAATGTAGGCTTAATGGTTGCTGTAGTCACAAAAAGTAAATGGGCTATTATTTGCTTAGGCTATTTTTAATATGAGTCGCTTTTTTAATACAAATTTTCGTGAACAATAGAACTGAATCCATCAACTTAGAAAATCGGCTGGCTATTTTCGCTCGTATTGTATATAATGCGCAAAATCTGTGCCTAAGCGAGCGGACATGATGCAAGTTACCTATTCACTATCTAGTGAGTTTTGTAGTTTTCATCTTTAATGTCTTCTCGCTTTTTTGTGGAAAAAATTTGGGTTTAACGCTTTTTTAAGTCTATTTAGCCGCAGTTAGTTAAATGTAAAAAGCCAATTTCTTCAGAGTTTTGAACACAAATAGTCATGGCACTCACAAATAACAGCGGAGGCAACCCTTGAATTCATCGACAGAAATACAAGCAATTTTGGCATTAGCAGACGGTACGATCTTTCGCGGTATTAGTATCGGTAGCCTTGGTCATCGTGTCGGTGAGGTGGTATTTAATACAGCCATGACAGGGTATCAAGAAATCTTAACTGACCCAAGTTACGCCCGTCAGTTGGTGACCCTTACCTATCCGCATATCGGCAACACAGGCACCAACGCGGAAGACACCGAATCTGGTAACGGTCATCAAGTATGGGCCGATGGTCTTATCATTCGTGACGCAACTATGGTGACCTCAAACTTCCGTAACTCTGAATCGCTCGCTGATTATCTACAGCGCAATAATACAGTCGCTATCGCTGAAATTGACACACGCCAATTGACGCGTCTACTGCGTGATAAAGGCGCTCAAAACGGCTGCATCTTTACGGCTTCAAACGGTGAAACGATCACAGCCGATGATGAGCAACAAGCCATTAAATTGGCACAAGCATTTGCTGGTCTCGAGGGTATGGACTTAGCAAAAGAATGCTGCACCAAAGACAGCTTCGAGTGGACGGCAGGTACGTGGGATCTATCAGACACCCTACTCAACCGTGATGTAGTGGGAAGCCATGACAGTGGTACGGGCGGCTTCTTTAAGCAACTTGGCACCCATGTCGATTCAAAATACAACGTTGTCGCTTATGACTTTGGTAGCAAAACCAATATCTTGCGTATGCTGGTAGACCGTGGTTGTCATGTGACCGTCGTGCCAGCACAAACGCCGATTGCAGACGTGCTAGCGATGAATCCAGATGGTATCTTCTTATCAAATGGCCCAGGCGACCCTGCGGCTTGTGATTACGCTATTGATGCCGTACGTCACATCATTGAAGAAACCAATGTTCCTACTTTTGGCATTTGCTTAGGTCATCAGCTCATCGGTCTTGCTAGCGGTGCCAATACCATCAAAATGAAAACCGGTCATCATGGTGCTAACCATCCCGTACAAGATCTAGCAACTGGCACGGTCATGATTACCAGTCAGAACCATGGTTTTGCGGTTGATGAAGACACGCTACCTGACAACGTAAAATCCACGCATCGCTCATTATTTGACGGTACCAACCAAGGTATCGAGCTAACCAATAAGCCAGTATTTAGCTTCCAAGGTCACCCAGAAGCCAGCCCAGGCCCGCATGACTGCGCGCCATTGTTTGATAAGTTTGCGGAGATGATGGAAAAGGCTAAATAGTGAAGGTATAAACGATGAAGAGTAATAACAGTAAATTACGATTTCGTTTTTTAAACTATACTGTTATTACCTTTGCCTTATCAATTGCTGCTACTCAAGCTGCAGTAGTGGATTCATGTACAGCGATTGATGCCGACTTAGCAACAAATTATAAATCTGTGGCTGAGAGTTCAAACTATTATGGAGCCTATAATAGTACTAAGTTTGATGAAGCCATTAAACAATTCTATGGCACCATCACTCACTATACCGTTATGTCTAAAAGTCTATTATTTCATCAACTTTCCTGTCGTGATTGAGTCAGAGGAAATACATATACGGTGAGATGACCAATCGTCTGATTGAGTATTAATTTAAAGATGAGTTATTTAGGAAAGTTACACCTTAGTTTTAATACTGCTATTCACTAGTTAAAAAGGTTGAAAGATGATGGATAATAAAATGATAAAAAGCATTTCAATTAAAATTCAACTCTTTCGCCTACCTTTAGTGTTAGTCATAGCGACATCACCAGTTCAGGCGCAGATTAATACAGTTACCACCTTGTCGGATAATAGTAAATACAATCAATTCGTTGAAAAATATGGCGATGATCTTGATGCCGAAATGTATAGAGAGTTTTCATTGCCAGATTTAAGTTTTGATGAAGTACAACTGGCTGAGTCTATACTCGATCGTGTTTACAATTTATACCCTATCGCTTTTTACAACTATGCCTTCGATCAAGACGTCGCTGGAATAACTCAACAATACACTACTTATAGTCAGGCTTTAAATACTGGAAACCTTAAAGACGAAGAAAAAACAATTGCTCAGTGCCTAACTTATACAAATCAACCTTTAAGATATAAAAGATTCGCTCAGTATTTTGCCTACGAATATGTTGATGATCACTCTATTGAAGAGGTGCAAGATGGTATAGCAATGCTGAACCACTTTTTTATAGATGATCTTGCAATGGCATCTCAAACAGGTGATACCAACGACTTAGATAGTGATTTTAATTATAAATTAAAGCAGCAAGGCCTTGAAGACGCCTATGAAGATTTCCTCAACTCAGCAGATTATAAAGAAATTAAAGAATTGACCAATCTAGAAGTTGGAAAAAGAAGTGGTGAGCCTGTGATGCCTTTATTTATATATGCTAATTATATGACTTGCGGATATCTGACTAAAGGAATTATGAATGAACGGATTAATTAGCAATAGTAGTGGAGCATCACTTTGAGAATTGCCAATAATTTAGCTAAATATATAATTATGCAAAGCGTCTACCTGTTCAACTAAGAAGTGGTTTTAGGAAGATAGTCTCTAAAATTCGATAGGATTTTCCCCTAGTGAATATGACTAAGCTACCGCTATATGAAAAATGATATTTCTCTAAATTTTCTTTAAATATTTTAAAAATCCCAAACCGCCAAAATAGGACTTAAAAACATTATGCCAAAACGTACCGACATAAAAAGCATTCTTATCATTGGCGCAGGCCCCATCGTCATCGGTCAAGCATGCGAGTTTGACTACTCAGGCGCACAAGCGTGTAAAGCACTAAAAGAAGAAGGCTACCGCGTCATCTTGGTCAACTCAAACCCTGCGACCATCATGACGGATCCTGTCATGGCTGATGCGACTTATATCGAGCCGATCACGTGGCAGACGGTTGAGCAAATTATTGCCAAAGAGCGTCCTGATGCCATTTTGCCAACGATGGGCGGACAGACAGCGTTAAACTGTGCGCTAGATTTAGACAAGCACGGCGTCTTGACCAAGTACAATTGCGAGTTGATTGGCGCAACCAAAGACTCGATTGAGATGGCAGAAGATCGCAACTTGTTTGATAAAGCCATGAAGCGTATCGGCCTTGAATGTCCGCGCGCCGAAACTGCTGAGACCATGGAAGAAGCGTTTGCCACTCAAGAAAAAATGGGCTATCCCTGTATTATTCGTCCTTCATTTACCATGGGCGGTTCGGGCGGCGGTATCGCATACAACCGTGACGAGTTTATCGAGATTTGTGAGCGTGGGTTTGACTTATCACCAAACCATCAGCTGCTGATCGATGAGTCATTGATCGGTTGGAAAGAATACGAGATGGAAGTGGTTCGTGATAAAAACGACAACTGCATTATCATCTGTGCCATCGAAAACTTTGATCCAATGGGTGTGCACACAGGCGATTCAATCACGGTTGCGCCAGCACAAACCTTGACTGACAAAGAATACCAAATCATGCGTAATGCTTCATTAGCAGTACTGCGTGAGATTGGCGTGGAGACTGGCGGTTCAAACGTCCAGTTCGGTATCAACCCTGACACAGGTCGTATGGTCGTCATCGAGATGAACCCTCGCGTCTCGCGCTCATCAGCATTGGCATCAAAAGCCACTGGTTTTCCAATTGCCAAAATCGCTGCCAAACTGGCGATTGGTTATACATTAGATGAATTGCAAAATGACATCACTGGCGGCAAAACGCCAGCGAGCTTTGAGCCTGCGCTTGATTATGTCGTCACTAAGATACCTCGTTTTAACTTTGAAAAATTCCCGCAAGCAGATGATATCTTGTCAACGCAGATGAAATCGGTTGGCGAAGTCATGGCGATTGGTCGTAACTTCCAAGAATCGATGCAAAAAGCATTACGTGGTATGGAAACAGGCGCGGACGGATTTGATGAGCAAATCGACTTATCAAAAGTGAGCACTGACAAAGCCCGTTCTGAAATCATCAATCGCTTAACGATTCCAACGCCTGATCGTATTTTTTATATCGCTGATGCGTTCCGTGTTGGCATGAGTGTCGATGACGTGTTTAATTTTACCAAGATTGATCCATGGTTCTTGGTGCAAATTGAAGACATCGTGAAAACAGAAACCACGGTTAAATCGCTTGGTTTTGGTGGATTGAATGAGAAAAACTTACGCAGCTTTAAGCGTAAAGGTCTATCAGATTTGCGTTTGGCGAAATTGCTTGGCGTGTCACAAAAACAGCTACGCAAAAAGCGTTGGGACTTGAACGTCTATCCCGTTTATAAACGTGTCGATACCTGTGCGGCAGAGTTTGCCACCAGCACCGCTTATATGTACTCAACATACGATAGCGAATGTGAAGCCAACCCAACTGACAAAAAGAAAATCATGGTCATCGGTGGCGGCCCAAACCGTATCGGTCAAGGTATCGAGTTTGATTACTGCTGTGTCCACGCCGCACTTGCCATGCGTGAGGATGGTTACGAAACCATCATGGTTAACTGTAACCCAGAAACGGTTTCAACCGATTATGATACATCCGACCGCTTATATTTTGAGCCAATCACATTAGAAGATGTGCTTGAGATTGTCCGTATCGAAAATCCTGACGGCGTGATCGTCCAGTTCGGTGGTCAAACACCATTGAAGCTTGCGCGCGCGTTAGAATCAGCTGGCGTTAAAATCATCGGTACCAGCCCTGACGCAATTGACCGCGCTGAAGACCGTGAGCGCTTCCAGCATATGATTCAGCAGTTAAACCTAGTACAACCATCGAACGCACTAGCGACCAGCTTAGAAGACGGTTTGGTCAAAGCAAAAGACGTCGGTTATCCATTGGTGGTACGTCCATCATATGTCCTTGGTGGCCGCGCCATGGAAATCGTTTATAACGAAGATGAGCTAAGACATTACCTACGTACGGCGGTTCAAGCATCAAACGAAGCGCCTGTCCTGCTGGATCGCTTTTTAGATGATGCCATCGAAGTCGATGTAGACTGTGTTTGTGACGGTACAGATGTTGTCATCGGCGGTATCATGCAACATATCGAACAAGCAGGCGTTCACTCTGGTGATTCGGCTTGCTCACTACCACCCTACTCGCTATCAGATGAGCTATGTGACGTGATGCGCGCCCAAACGATTGCTATGGCGAAAGAGCTTGGTGTGGTCGGTCTTATGAACGTCCAGTTCGCGGTTAAAGGCGAAACGGTTTATATCCTAGAAGTGAACCCACGTGCTGCCCGTACCGTACCATTTGTTTCTAAGTGCATTGGTACGTCATTGGCGCAAGTCGCGGCGCGCTGTATGGCTGGCACATCCTTAAAAGACCAAGGCTTTACCACCGAAATCGTGCCTTCGTTTTTTGCGGTCAAAGAAGCAGTATTCCCATTTGCCAAGTTCCCAGGAGTTGATCCCATCTTGAGTCCTGAGATGAAGTCAACAGGTGAAGTCATGGGCGTCGGCAAAACCTTTGGCGAAGCGTTTTATAAAGCCATTATCGGTAGTAATGAGCGTCTGCCAGGTCTGCCTACTGAAGGTGAGACCAAAACGGTCTTTATTTCAGTTCGTGATAGCGATAAAGCGCAAATCGCTCCTATCGCCCGTCAGCTCGCAGACTACGGTTTTAGCATTGTCTCAACCACAGGCACGCAAAAAGTACTGAGTGATGCGGGTATTGAGTCCAAACAAATCAACAAAGTCACTGAAGGCCGCCCACATATCGTTGACGCCTTGAAAAATGGCAAGATCGACCTTATTATTAATACAACCGAAGGCAAGCAAGCGCAAGAGGACTCGTTCTCTATCCGCCGTAGCGCGCTACAAGGTAAAGTATTTTATGTCACCACATTAGGGGCGGCAGATGCCATCTGTAAATCTTATGCGATTGACTTGCCATTTGAAGTCTATAAGCTGCAAGATTTGCACGAACAAGCAAAGACTATTGACGTGGCTGAATAATTTCAGTAGATTAAGCATATCCGCTAAGCTCGTATGGAGCTTAGCCAAGACTTGTTATTAGTTTTTTATATAACAATCGTGCTTTAAAAAAACAATCTCTTTAAAGAGACAAACCTACAAAAGCATAGTGGCTGAACTGCGACTATGCTTTTTATTACGTAAGGTTCGGTGTGCTTAAGACGAGAAGTGAACACGCTGATTGACAGCCCGTTTATTGATGGCGCTGTTAGAACCTCACTCTTTTTATATTTCATACTCATTGCAATCACATTGACACCATCTCCTTATGAGATGGTGTGGTGTTATTGGTTTAAGGAAAAAACATGCAACGTTATCCCATGACTCCGCAAGGACACGCGGCTTTAGAAGCCGAATTAAAACAGTTAAAAAGTGTCGACCGTCCACGCATC
The DNA here is from genome assembly GCF_039680845.1 of Psychrobacter halotolerans. Classification (NCBI taxonomy): domain Bacteria; kingdom Pseudomonadati; phylum Pseudomonadota; class Gammaproteobacteria; order Moraxellales; family Moraxellaceae; genus Psychrobacter; species Psychrobacter halotolerans. Next base: position 109,418 of record NZ_JBDKWD010000001.1, read on the forward strand.
ACCGCTTCTATTGCTGAAGCTCGCGAACACGGCGATCTAAAAGAAAATGCTGAATATCACGCAGCCCGTGAGCAACAAGGTTTTTGTGAAGCGCGTATCCGTGACATCGAAGCCAAACTTGGCGGCGCGCAAGTCATTGATCCAGCCACGCTACCAAAAGAAGGTCGTGTCGTCTTTGGCGTTAGCGTCATAATCGAAAACATGGACACTGAGGAAGAAAAGCAGTACAAAATCGTCGGTGACGATGAGGCTGACTTCAAAGCAGGCAAAATCTCAGTCAACTCACCGATTGCTCGTGGTCTTATCGGTAAATTTGAAGGCGACGAAGTACGTATCGAAACCCCAAAAGGCGTGGTCGAATATGAAGTAATGAAGGTCATATACGATTAATCTTAAGTATTCCAGTAAAGGTTTTATCCTAAAAATCTTTTGATAACCGCTATACTTTAGAATAAATAAAGTCGTTTGATTGAGACAATGAACGAAAAAATCGCTCAAAACCTCATTATTTAGCTCGAAATATCAGTATTTATGCACCAGCAGTTACACAATGCTGCTTTTCTACTCAATTCGTTTTGGCGCATAATTCTCTGAATATAGAGAATCAATTGAGTACCAATATCTGTATGGCTGCGATGGTTAAGTCATTTGGTATGATATCTAATAAAAGTAATGATGTTGATAGTGAAGGCTAGCTATCATCAGTACCGATTCCCTTGTTATTTGGCATACTCAGTTGTGTCATTTAGCAGGGGTTTTTCTTGTCTACTCATAATTTTTAGCGGCTTTATTTTTTGTTATCTTAAAGGAATCTTTTATGGACATGAACCTTGATACCTCAATATCGGTGGCAGTATCAGCCATGATAGCGGGCACGGTATTAGCTGTATCCTCAGCACATGCGGCGCCTGAAATCGCCATTAGCTCACCTATTGGCGGTAGTACCACTGTCGTTGAGCAATATTCTGATGGCAAAACAGCAACCATTACGGCAACGCCAAACGGTGTGACCATGCAAGATGGTATGCCTTATGCTGTGACCCAAGTGACCACGACCCCGCGCTATGTCGTCAGCCAAGGTAATAACAATACAATCGTGACTCAAGGTCGCACCACTGTCACCAGCGTACCTGTGACGAATCAAGTCACCAATGCTGTCAATCAAGTCAACGTAGTCACCACACCCGTTAATACGGTAACCCAAGTCACGCCAGTCGCAGTGACTCAGTTGCCAGTGACTCAGTCGCCAATGACTAGTCAAATCACCACAACGACTTCTTTGGACGCGTTACAATTGACCCCAACGTTTAGTACGCCCGATCTTGTCAATGCGCAAACCAAGGTCATGAAAATATTAAAGAACAGCGCTGGACGTGATGTCGCAGTTCCGGCCAACCACATAGCACCTGGTGATATTATCGAATATCATACTACTTACACCAATACCACCGCCCAGCCTGTCAACGATATCAACGCCATGGTGTCTCTACCGACTAACGTAAGACTGGTATCGTTGAATAGCCCGCTACCAACACTTGCAACCATGGGTGGTGACAGCTATCAAACCATTCAACAAGTGGGCAATACCACTGTCATTCAAGAGAACTACTCGGGTCTTAAATGGAACTTGGTAAATCTCGACCCTAATGCTGCTCAAACCGTGGTTATCCGTGCCAAAGTTCAATAAAAGTTTAATAAAACGTCTGTTTTAAGATAGTAAGTATGAAACCGTCTTAATCTTTCAAAAGGTCTTGTCCGCTAGATTGATAGTTGACAAGGCCTTTTTTTGGTCTTTAACAACGGATGCTAACTCTTAGTAGTTGCTGCTTTTTATTTTTTACAGCGTTACTTTTATTGGCTATAAACGACTTTTAGAGTGCGACACTATCTGTCGTATGATTCTATGATTTCACTTATAAATACAATAACTTAACGCCTATTTTGCTAAAATAGTCTTTCATTAATACATTGGTAAGTATCCACTTATGGCAGCTATCAATTACGAAAGACTACAGGGCAAACTCAATATTTTAGCAGACGCTGCTAAATACGATGTTTCTTGTTCCTCCTCTGCTGGCACCCGCAAAAACCAAGGCGGTGGTCTTGGTGATGCTTCAGCAACAGGAATTTGCCACAGCTATACCGAAGATGGCCGCTGTGTCAGCTTGCTAAAGATCCTTTTGACCAATCACTGTATTTATGATTGTGCTTATTGTACCTCTAGAAAGAGCAATGACACGCCACGCGCCGCTTTTAGTGTGGAAGAAGTGGTTGATTTGACCATGCAGTTTTATCGTCGTAATTACATTGAAGGATTGTTTTTAAGCTCAGGGATTTTTAAAAGCGGCGATTATACAATGGAGCGGTTGGTCGAAGTGGCCAAGATATTGCGCACCCGCGAGCGTTTTAATGGTTATATTCACCTAAAAACCATTCCCGGTGCATCAAAGGAGTTGTTGTTAGAAGCCGGACTCTATGCCGATCGTCTGAGTGTGAATATTGAAATTCCAACCAAATCAGGCCTTGCCCTGCTCGCACCAGAGAAGTCACATGAGCAACTAAAAGCCCCGATGGAGACGGTCAAAGAAGAGATTATTACTATTCGTGAAAGCCGCAAAACCCATAAGAAAACGCCCAAATTCACACCCGCAGGTCAAACCAGTCAGATGATCGTTGGTGCCAGTAATGAGACAGACTTACAAGTTATTCAGCTCTCAAGTCACTTTTATAAAACCTATGACCTCAAGCGCGTCTACTACTCAGGCTATGTGCCCATGCTGTCTGATAATCGTCTGCCAGCGATTGGAACACCCGTGCCAATGGTGCGTGAAAACCGCCTGTATCAAGCAGATTGGTTAATGCGTTTTTATGGCTTTGGCGCGCATGAAATTGTAGAGCCTGAGTCGCCTTTTTTAGACTTGGACTGTGATCCAAAACTGGCATGGGCCATCCGTCATCGTGAGCACTTCCCTGTCAATATTCAAACCGCGACTTATGAGATGATCGTACGTATTCCTGGTATTGGCACGAAAACGGCCAAAAAAATCCTCAAAGCCCGTAAGTTTAATCAGCTGACTTTGTATCATCTAAAAAAGATGGGCGCGGCGGTCAATCGGGCAAAATACTTTATCGCCACAACGGGTAAAAACGAGCATTTAGCGCACTTAACGCGTGATAACTTTCGTCAATATGTGCTGGCACAAACGCAAACCAAGTTCAAAGATCAGCGCAGTGGGCAGCTGGCATTGTTTTAAATATATAGTCGATCCACTATAGAGTAAATACAGCAATACTGGCGACCATTTTGCGCCGCCTCTGTCAGCAACGGCACAGCAATCAAGGAAAATGGTTGCCAGTAACACTTAAGACCATACCTTACATTTCAAAATGCACCATAATATTCCTACCGTCATTTTAGGATAAAAAATGTCACAACTTGCTCTAAACGCCACTTATCCGGTCGGTCAATTAACGCCCAGTATTGTGCTTTATGAGCCAAGTTTTGAAGGCTGGCTTAGCGCGGTGTTTTATGTTTATGAGCACAAATTGCAAAACGAGCCAGCCTTACAACTGTGTGCGCAAGATTGTTATGTGCCGTCATTGATTGCTCAAGTAGTTAGCGTGGATAACAATGAAGACAATGCGGAGCGCGTATTGGTGAGACTGAATAAGCTGTTAGGGCGCTCGGGCATGCGCAATATCTTATGGGGATTTTTATCCGAAAAAGACAATATCGGCACAATCTTATTTCAGGTGATTAAGTACGCCATCGACTACCCTAATCGTCAGGTGATGCAAGACTTGGGGCATTTAGAAGTGCTCGAGTTGGTACAAACCGTAAAGTCTGTCGGGCGTGAAAAACACCGAATGGAGGCGTTTGTGCGTTTTGAGCATACAACGGAGGATATTTATTTTGCGCGTGTCGCCCCTGACTTTAATGTTTTACCCTTGATTGGCGAGCATTTTCGCCAGCGTTACCAAGATCAGCACTGGGCCATTTATGATCTGGTTCGCGGCTATGGTATTTATTATGATAAAAGCCAAAGTACGCCTTCACGACCTGCTGCCTTGCAGACCATCACTGAACTTGATGATGCAGTTCTACGTAATCCTGCCAGTATCCATAGCGATGACGAGCAGCGTTATCAAAAATTTTGGCAAGGCTATTTTACCAACGTCAATATCAAAGAGCGTAAAAACGCACGGTTGCACAAGCAATACTTGCCCCAGCGCTACTGGAAATACTTGAGTGAAAAACAGGTATTGCCCAATGCTGAACATCTACAAAAACGTCGCTAAACGTTTTAACTTTGTCATTCAAAATGGTGGCACTATTCAAAGGCACGATATTATTGAAAACGTTGTCTTGCTTTGAATAATTGATCCACTTTAAAAAACGTCCGGTTATACTGGGAAAAATTTTGCGAAGCATCTGTCACGCCCCGAACCGCTAGCAAGGAAAATTTATACCAATAGAACATGATGGTCATATACGCTACTTTTATTTTAAATTCACATAGATGGCCATTTATGTGACGTTATCTTTTTATCTTGAAGGTTGAGTTTTCATCGCTTTTAATTGACAATAGCAGCTCGATATCTTTAACCCGTGACCCTGTGATTATGCCATTATGAAAGTTATGCGCTTACTGTCGTCTTTAAAACATGATGAATCCGAGCGCGGTATTTTTCATCTTGGACGCGCATTGGTCAAAAATGGACACAGCTCCATCATTATCTCAAGTGCGGATGAAGACAATGACTTGGTCAGACGTCTAAAGCGTGATGGTAATGAGTATCATCAGTTGCACATCAACAAAAAATCTTGGCTGTCATTGTTGCAAGTCAATGCTCTGCGCCACTTAATCGAAAAATACGACCCTGATGTCATTCATGTACATTCGCGTACCCCAGCGTGGATACTACATTTGGCAATGCGCCGCGCCCGTGTTAAACGCGTGCCCAAGCTAGTATCGACCATGTATGGCTTTTATCCGATCAATAAGTACTCACAAGCCCTGCTCAATGTTGATACCATTATTACGGTGTCCGATAGTGTCACCAATTATCTAAAAAAAGGCCTTCGTCTCGAAGACGCTGATCCTAAAACCATCAAACGAATTTACCGCGGTGTCGATACGCGCCGCTATCCGTATCGACACAACCCTTCTGTATACTGGCTCCGGCATACCTTTGCTGAATACCCTGAGCTTGAGCATAAGAAGTGGCTGGTATTTCCCACCGTCATCGGTAATGAGTACGGTCAAGAGTGGCTGATTGATATCTTGGGCAATTTACAGGAGCAATTCCCCAACATCCACGCCATTATCATGGATGATGACTATAGGGACAACGATGTCGCTCATCAGGATTTTCGTCAGCGTACCAATGCATTGGGGTTGGCTGATCGCATTACTTATGTGGGCAGCAAACGGAATGACATGCGCGAGTGGCTTTCAGCGGCCAACATCGTGATGGCACTTGCTAACGAACCTGAATCGATTGGCATTAATGCATTACAAGCCATTCACTTGGGAACGCCTGTGATTGGTTGGGATCAAGCGGCTTTTAGCGAGATTTTACAGCCTCTCTATCCGCAAGGACTGGTAAAAAAATACAATGCCAAAGCGCTATGCAAAGCGGTTAGAAATCAGCTTGAGAGTGTCACGCGCCCTGAAATGACCAACAAATTCACCATGCGTGAGATGATTGAAGAAACCCTTGCGGTTTATCAAGGGCTTCATGACATGGCATTAGTAGAATAACAGGCGGCCATTGAGGCCGCTGCTGTCAGAAGAATTAAAAAAGTCTTAAAAAAACGCCTTCTTTTACCCCTGATTCTGACCATAAACCTGCCAACAACGAAACGTTGGTCGATACTCTAACGCTTGAGCCTGCTGATAGAGACACTAAAGTACAACTGCTCAAACAAGTGCCGAAAAAAGATGATACATCAAAGATGATTGAAGGTTCAAAAGCTGCGCCAGACCATAATACATTGTAAGCCTAGGACAAATCACTGAGCAGTTAATAACTCATCAGACGCTACTTTAAAAAAAACGTTATTTCCATCTCTAACAATAGAAAGAAAAAACAAGGTAACAGATCGCATCACACTTCTTATTCAGCATTAAAAATCTATGACTGACCCTATGTAATCGATAAAATCAAAACATGACGGGTAAAGATAAAATCGATATACAACCTATAATCGGTCTCTTTATCTAAATCTTAAATGCAGAATTAAGTTTTAAGTCTTTATTAATAAAAAGCTAGTATGGATATTATATTAAAGAGAACCATGCATCATTGACTGGATGATTTTCTGCATTAAAACGGACGTATATCCCTTCATTATCTTTTGTCGCGTACCAGCACTCATCGTTCGAACCAACGTTTATTTGGAAAAATTTATCGTTTATAATGCTGCCAACAGTATAAACACAACCTTCCAAAAAAAAATCATTGCCACAAGTGCATTTCAACTTATCTCCACTTCTAATCATACATTTGTCCTCCGTGACCTTATAAAAGTAAACAAGCGTCGTCAATTCTACTTCTATACTTGCAAATGTCAATAAATGAATATAGTCTTATTATAATAATTACAAAAGTATAACGTAATTAACTATTTAATTAACAAGAGATAGAAATGGTAAGCATTTCATAAAAGTAGCGAATAATTGTTTTATAACACTCAATTTTCTACTCTATAACTAACACGAAAAGTAGATACTACCTCGTTTCAAGCCTAAATTCATATTATGGTAGAAAACGAAACTACCGCTGGCCTTTAACAAAAAAAGTGAGTCTCGTTAGTTGCATTTAAAAATAACAAAAAAGCCCAACGTTTAACGTTAGGCTTTTTTGTTAGAGGACAGTGTTTTATAAAAAGGATTTATTTCTTATAAGGATTTTCTTTCAACCATTGCTGATTAGCGATTTTTAATTCATGCAGCTCATGATCCATGATCTCTTTACTCTTACCAGGATTTTTCATTGTTGCATAACCGTACAATACCCCACCAAGTACTGTCCAACCAAGGAAGATCCACCACTCAATAGCGACGAGTGCTGATGGCATACCCGGTAAATAAAGGGCCAACATGCCAAGACTGAGAATAATGGTAATGACACCGACCAATTTACCTGCTGGCACTTTAAACGGACGGACCATCTCAGGCTCACGATAACGCAAGGCTAAAAACGATAGCGCTACGCAGGTATAAGCGATGACAATACCAAACCCGCCTGCGTCAACAATCCAGACCAGCATTTTGCGACCAAATAGCGGTGCTAGTGTCGCAAGGCCACCAATCAATAAGATGGCATTGACTGGGGTATTGTATTTAGGATGCAGCTTGCACAAGAACTGTGGCAACATATGCGTTTTACCCATCGCATATAGTAAGCGGCTACCACCAATCAAAAAGGCATTCCAGCTCGATAAAATACCGAGCACACCGCCAATAACCAGTAAGGTACCTGCCCATTGACCATTCCAAGCATTGGTCATGGCATCCGCCGTTGCCAATGTTGAATCTTGCGCTTGTAACAGTGGTAACGTCTTGCCCACACTCCAAGCGACCGCCACATACCAAAGCACAGCGATAATAATAGAGATAATCAGAAACTTACCAATATTTGGGCGGGTCAGATTAATTTCTTCTGCCGCTTGCGGAATCACGTCGAAGCCGACGAATAAGAACGGTACCATTACCATCACGGTCATGATGCCGCCCATACCACCAATAAAGTTAGGCGCTTGTACCGAATTCGAGGTTTCAGGGTTAAATAGTAACGCGCCAACGAACAGTAATATACCAACGAGAAAAATACCCACGACCGCCAGTTTTTGGAACCAAGCGCTGACTTCCATACCACGTATATTAAGCCATGTGACAATCACTGAGCCCAGCATCCCGACCGCGACCCATGTGGCATAGACGTCCCAGCCAGCAATATTCCAAAGATAACCTTGGCTATAATTGGGAATGATATATTCGACCACGGTAGGCAGTGCCACCGCCTCAAACGCGACGACAGAAAAATAACCAAACAAAATACTCCACGAACAGATGAAGGAGACATTCACCCCCAATGCCCGGTGCGTATAAGTGTGCTCACCCCCTGTAATCGGCATGGATGCGGCCAGCTCAGCGTAGGTCACACCAATTAAGACCACCACAAGACCGCCAATCAAAAAGGCACTAATAGCGCCCCATATACCTGCCGAGATAATCCAGCTACCCGCCAGTACGACCCAGCCCCAACCAACCATCGCCCCAAATGCCAACGCAATGATATCAAACACACCTAACGATTTTTTTAATTCAGACATAACCCACTCCTTGTCTGTGTGTAATCCGTGTGAACCTTTGACAGTTACACTATTTCTGTTTAATGCGATAGCACCATCGTATTTACTATGTATGCCGTTTTTTGTAAAAACGGTTATTCGCTATTTATTTGACTCTCAAATAAAAAAAACGGCGTCTTGATTTGCAAGGCGCCGTTCAGAAACACACTCTACATGAGTGCCACGAGGGCTGCCTTGCCGTTATCTTCAATACAATTTTTAACCAAAATCGATGTTTGATTAAAAGCGATCCATCGCTAAAACAAATGACACTTTGTAATTATTAGGCCGTTAAGATGCCTTTGATAATATCAAGGCCTTCTTGTAGTACTTCATCTTCTACCGTCAATGGAACCATCACACGAATAGCGTTGCCATACATGCCGCAAGACGCTAATAGCAAGCCTTGCTCAAATGATTTGGCTTTTAGATTGGCCGTTGCCTCAGTATCAGGTTTGCCATCACTATCAACCAAGTCAAACGCCAACATCGCACCTTTATGACGAATATTACCAATGCTGCTTAGATTAAGACCTTTTAAGAACGACTCGATCTTGTCACCAATCTCAACACTACGCTCAAGCAAGTTCTCTTCTTCAATAACTTCGATGACAGCAAGCGCAGCCACACAAGCCAGTGGATTGCCAGAGTACGTACCACCCAAACCACCAACTTGCGGCGCATCCATAATATCAGCACGGCCGATGACCGCAGAGATAGGATAACCCCCTGCCAAACTCTTGGCACTGGTCATTAGATCAGGCTCAACGCCCAACTGCTCACTCGCAAACAACGTACCTGTACGCGCAAAACCACACTGTACTTCGTCAAAAATAAGAACAATGCCATGCTCATCACAGATCTCGCGTAGCGCTTTGGCAAATGATGGGGTTACTTGATGAAAACCGCCTTCACCTTGTATTGGCTCAACGATCATCGCTGCCACTTCACTAGGATCAATATCCGCTTGGAATATCATCTCAAGGCTGTGCAGTGCTTGCGCCTCTGTCACGTTCAACTCTTCGGCAGGGAAAAGCGCGTGAAATACAGGGCCTGGCATCGGGCCAAAGTTCTTTTTGTATGGCAGCACTTTACCTGTCAAGCTCATGCACATTAAAGTACGGCCATGCCAGCCCCCAACGAAAGAGATGACACCTGGACGACCTGTTTTAGCACGCGCAATTTTGATACAGTTTTCGACTGCTTCTGCGCCCGTGGTCAAAAAGACGGCTTTTTTAGGACCCGTGATAGGCGCTTTTTCACACAGCTTTTCAGCCAAATCCACGTAGCACTCATAACTGATCATTTGCGCGGCGGTGTGCGTGAATTTGTCCAATTGCTCATGCACACGCTGAGTAATTTTTGGATGGCTATGACCGGTGTTTAATACTGAGATACCACCGACAAAATCGATATAGCGATTGCCTTCAACATCCCAAACTTCTGAATTCTTTGCTTTTTCTGCAAAGATAGGAAAAGCAACCCCTAGTCCTGTTGGTAACACAGCTTTGCGGCGCTCAAGTAATGATTGATTGGTAGTCGTCATGGGAATGTCCTTCTGTTTATAGGTAACATAAGTGCCATTTAGAGTAATTGGCGTTTTATTTGATACTTAATAGATAGTTGCGGTGTCTGTGTGAGACAAAACACCACAAATACCCAAAATGTTTTGCTAAGTATTGAACCAGCCAGCTATTTGGCTAACGAATATCAGGCTTATTAACTGATATCAGAACACCAGTATTTGGTCACCACGTAGTCTTCAATGCCATATTTTGAGCCTTCACGGCCAAAGCCAGACTGCTTCACACCACCAAAAGGGGCCACTTCTGTAGAAATCAGACCCGTGTTGTGACCAACAATGCCGTATTCGAGTGCTTCGGTTACGCGCCATGAGCGAGCATAACCCCCACTATAGAAGTAAGCGGCCAAACCATAGATGGTGTCATTAGCGGCACGGATGACTTCCTCTTCCTCTTTAAAGGTAAAGATCGTTGCGATAGGCCCAAAAATCTCCTCAGAGGCAATGTCCATATCACTATTGATGTCAGTAATCACCGTTGGATTGTAAGCCAGTTCTGAAGCATCGTTTGTGCTACCACCTGTGACCAACGTCGCTCCTTTGTCTAGCGCATCTTTTAGCAAGGCTTGGACTTTTTCTAGGGCTTTTTTATTAATCAATGGCCCAATATCAACGCCCTCATCCATGCCATTACCGACCTTCAGCTCAGCCACTTTTTTGACAAATACGTCTAGGAATTTATCTTTAATGCTGTCTTGGACGTAGACACGGTTAGCACAAACACAGGTTTGACCCGCGTTGCGATATTTAGAAGCAATTAAGCCTTCAGCCGCTTTTTCGAGATCAGCATCATCAAAGACGATAAATGGCGCGTTGCCGCCAAGCTCCAACGAGAGTTTTTTGATGGTTGGCGCACACTGAGCCATCAAGGTACGACCCACTTCAGTAGAACCTGTAAATGACAGTTTATGAATGCGTGCATCACCCGTTAAGATATCGCCAATGGTGGATGATTTGCCAGTAACCACTTGGATAACGCCCGCTGGGATACCTGCTTGTTCGGCCAACACCCCTAATGCCAAGGCAGAGAATGGGGTTTCGGTTGCAGGTTTCACGATAATCGTACAGCCTGCCGCTAGTGCGGGTGCCACTTTACGAGTGATCATCGCCGCAGGAAAGTTCCAAGGCGTAATCGCGGCACACACACCGACGGGCTGTTTTAAGATGACATGGCGCAGTTGTGTTTGATTGGCAGGAATGACATCACCATAAACGCGTTTGCCTTCCTCTGCAAACCAGCGAATAAAGCTATTGGCATAGCCCACTTCGCCGCGTGATTCGGTCAAAGGCTTGCCTTGTTCGGCGGTCATGATGATAGCAAGATCTTCTTTATTGGCGTCAATGAGATCTGCCCATTTCTGCATGAGCTCTGCCCGCTCTTTGGCGGTTTTGGCTGCCCAAGTGACTTGTACGTCATGAGCGTAAGCGACGGCATCATTGACGTCTTCTGTCGTCAGACTTGGTACGGTACCAATGATATCGCCATTAAAAGGATTGCTCACATCAATATTGGTCTGGTCATTGGCGTTGTACCAACCGTCTTTGATGAAGCACTGCTGTTTAAGTAGGTCTGGATTTGATAACTGTTTTGATAACTGTAGCGTAGGTTGTGACATCTGAACGCTCCTTGTTTTTTAAGTGTGGGGTATTTATCAAGTTAAAAACACAGCGATAAATAAAAAGTTGGGGCTAAAATAACGATTGATAATACGTAATTTGTTCAATATACTGAACATAAATTCTATATATGAGACATCATTATAAGAATGAACGTCTTATATTTGCAACCCCTAATATCATTTCTGTTATTATTTCTTATTTTTTATTCATATCTTCTTTATTTTATTCACTTTTATAGGTTACTTATGAGCTTGACTGCCGTTCCTGCACTAGACAAAACGTTTCAGATTCTAGATTTGATTACCGACAGCTTACAGCCTTTGACGGCGGCTTATATTGCCAAAGAATTAAAACTCCCCCGTAGCTCAACTCACAATATTTTGCAGAGCTTATTGGCCAAGCATGTGATTTATAAAGATGCGGAAAACCGCTTTCATTTAGGGTCTTATTTGATGTATTGGGCTGGAAAATACGAGCAGCAGCAAGGCGTTATACAGTTATTCAAAGAGCTTATTGTGCAATATCCTATCTTGCTACAGCATACGGTTACCTTGTCTAAACTGGATTTGGGAGAAGTCGTGTTTTTGGCCTGTCATGAAACGCCAGCGCCGCTTGGGTTTACCTTTCGCGCAGGTGTACGCGTGCCCGCCGTGTTTTCGGCAACGGGTAAAGCCATGCTATCAACGCTATCTATGGAAAATATAAAGTCCATGTATGCGGCAGGTTTTCCTGCACCCATGACACCGCGCGGCGTCGATAATTTTGATGGTTTATCCGTTGAGCTTGACGCCATCAGAGACAGTCGAATCTCTCTCGATGATGGACAATTGCGGGAAGGAATGTACTGCTTAGGCACGTATATTTTGAACGCATCGGGCAATGCGATTGCTGGCATGGCTGTCAGTTTTTTGCAGGGGGAGTATGATGCCAAGCGCGCTGAGGTCAGTGCCGCTCTGATTGGGTTGGCTGAACAAATGGAGCAACGTTTGGGGTTTTGCTCTAACGAGGCGAAGTGATGTGATAATGTCACTATATGGGTCGTGTCGTTCATGACCCATATAATGCAATCAGAGATGAATCGGTTTTAAGAAAACATCAAACAATACCATCGGCTTTAAGCTTGGCAATCGTGTCACTATCATAGCCCAAATCAGTCAGCGTGCTCTCGGTATGCTCGCTCAAGCGCGGTGGCGGCATCCGGTAAGTGACAGGCGATTCCGATAATTTAATAGGACTACCGAGCGCTCTGACAGGACTGCCAATCGCTTTAAAATCAACAATCATCTCCCGTGCTTTTGCTTGTGGCATCGCCAACGCTTCAGCGACATTATGGATGGCACCGCAAGGTATACCTGCCCGATCCAACACTTCCAACCAGTACGCGCGTGGTTGCTGGGCAAACTGTTTGGTAAGGGCATCGCACAGTATGCTGCGATGCGCCACACGGGCAGGATTGGTCATAAAGCGGCTGTCCGTATGCCAATCGACACCAAGTACATCGCACAATTTGGCAAACTGCTGATCGTTGCCGCAAGCCAAGATAAAGTGCGCCTGACCTTCAGCCGCAAACACTTGATAAGGCACAATATTGGGATGCTCATTGCCCAAGCGCGGTGGTACGTTGTCTGATGCCAGATGATTCATGCCGACATTGGCCAACATTGCCAGCGCACTGTCTAAAAGTGCCACATCGACCTGTTGTCCAAGTCCCGTATGGTGGCGCGCCAAGAGCGCTGCTTGAATACCAATCGTCAGCTGCAAGCCTGCAAACAAATCAACGACGGCTACGCCCACCTTATGTGGTTCACCATCGCTTGGGCCAGTGATACTCATCAGCCCTGACAAGCCTTGGATAATATAATCATAGCCAGGGCGTGCCGCATCTGGCCCTGTCTGCCCAAATCCCGTTAATGAGGCATAAATCAGGCGCGGATGGTCTTGTTTTAAGCTGTCGTAATCTAAGCCGTATTTTTTTAGACCGCCCACTTTAAAATTCTCCACCACGATGTCGCTATCGGCAATAAGCTGCTTAATAATCGTTTGACCTGCTGGCGTGGTAATGTCGACGGTGAGAGATTTTTTATTGCGATTGATCGTGGCGTAATAAGCGGAGGTATCATCGCTAAATGTCGGCGGTGCCCAGTGGCGAGTTTCATCACCAACACGCGGGCGCTCAACCTTGATAACGTCAGCGCCCAGATCAGCCAATACTTGGGTACAAGAAGGCCCTGCCAATACTCTTGATAGATCCAGCACTTTGATACCCTGCAATGCGCTTTGCGCCGCGCCCTTATTAGCAATATCAGCCGTGGCTGCAATTAATAATGGGTCAATCGTATCGACCGTCATAACATTCCCTTAGCGTGTCGCTTTTTCTGTACTGCTTCAACGTAAACTTACTCTGCGTCCTTTATCTTTAAAACATCAATACACCTGAAAGTATCAATAAGGATAAATAAGCAGCGAGTAATTGTGAAAAAACGTACGAAACTGCCTGTTAATGCTTTATAAAAAGCCACGCAGTCACGTACGTCTTCATGTAAAACTGTCTGTTTTGTGATTGGCTAATACTCATCAGTCCCGTAAGACAACCAAGTAAAATCAAGCAAGACAGTCAAGTAGCCTTATTAATAAAACGCTTGAATGCCCGTTTGTGCGCGTCCTAAGATAAGTGCATGAATATCGTGCGTGCCTTCGTAGGTATTGACGGCTTCTAAATTTAGGACGTGACGGATGATGTGGAACTCATCAGAGATACCATTACCGCCATGCATATCACGAGCGATACGAGCGATATCCAGCGCCTTGCCACAGTTATTGCGTTTAATGAGTGAGATCATCTCAGGAGCGGCGTTGTCTTCATCCATCAAACGGCCGACACGTAGCGCGGCTTGTAAACCAAGCGCAATCTCTGTTTGCATATTGGCAAGCTTTAACTGTACCAGCTGCGTCGCTGCTAGCGGACGACCAAACTGTTTACGATCTAACGTGTACTGACGAGCGGCTTTCCAGCAGAATTCTGCCGCACCCATTGAGCCCCACGCAATGCCATAGCGGGCTTTGTTTAAACAGCCAAACGGCCCTTTTAATCCGCGAATATCTGGGAAAGCATTGGCTTCAGGAACGAATACTTTGTCCATCACGATCTCACCGGTGACTGACGCACGCAATGAGAATTTGCCTTCGATCTTCGGTGCGGACAATCCTTTCATGCCTTTTTCTAACACAAAACCGCGAATATCGTCCGCATCGTCTTTTGCCCACACCACAAACACATCCGCGATAGGACTGTTGGTAATCCACATCTTATTACCCGTCAGCTCATAGCCGCCGTCCACAGCACGCGCACGCGTCGACATCGATGAGGGGTCTGAACCTGAATCCGGCTCGGTCAAACCAAAGCAGCCGACATATTCACCCGTGGCAAGTTTTGGCAAATACTTCTCTCTTTGTTCTTCGGTGCCATACGCCCAGATCGGATGCATCACTAGGCTCGACTGCACGCTCATCGCTGATCGATAACCGGAATCGACCGCTTCCACTTCCTTGGCAATCAGACCATAAGCCACACTTGACAAGCCTGCACAGCCATAGCCATCAATCGTCACGCCAAGCAGACCCATTTCTCCCATTTGGCGCATGATATTGCGATCAAAATTTTCACGACGGTTGGCATCAACAATGCCTGGCATTAGCTCTTTTTGAAAAAACTGATGGGCACTTTCGGCCACCATACGCTCTTCGTCGGTTAGCTGATTGCGCAATAAAAAAGGATCTTCCCAATCAAAACGTGGGCTGGTTGATGTAGCCATGTGTCTCTCCTTGATATCAGTCTTCCTGACTGATGATAAATACGATAGACAGCGTTAAGAGAATATTGACTTTCTAATTCCGCTGTGCGAAACTTAGTTTCACAATAATTACTATTTAAACAAAATTCATTCTCTCTGTAAACCTTTATTGAAAAAAGATAGGAATCACATGACACAATCTTCCTCAACACCTTTGCCGTTACTGGATCGAATGGATAGCCTTCTTAACGACAGCAAAGATGGTAATGATCGGCAATTTGTGACCGCCCTTGGACGCGGATTAATGCTACTTGCCGCTTTTGAGCATCATCATGCGCTCAGTCATCAGCAGTTATGTCAGATGACCAAACTACCCAAAGCAACCATTACCCGTCTTATTCATACCTTGGTGATGCTTGGGTTTTTACGCACCACAGAACACGGACAGTACCAACTGGGCAGTAGTGCGGTCAGACTGAGCGCCACCGCATGGAGCCGTCATGATATGGTCACCTCCGCTGAACCCTTATTACGGCAATTCGCTAGCGAAAATGAAGTGTCAGTGAATTTGGCAATGGAAGTCGAAGGGGAGATGCGCTATCACGCTTGTTGCCGTAGTCCTGCCCGCCTCTCAGTCAATTTGCAAGCTGGCTCAGCAGTACCCGTTGCCTATACGGCGATTGGACGGGCTTTTTATGCCGTAAGCTCACCCGCGAGACAAGCTGTCATTCGCAATAATTTACAAGAAAATGCCTCAGAAGAAGGTTACCACCGCGCGCAAGCTGCTTTAAATGAAGCAGTTAAACACTATAAAGAACATGGCTATACGCTCTCCGACGGTGAGTTTTCTCATGATATATTGGCGGTAGCGGTTGGGGTCTTTGATGTCGCAACTGGACAGTATACATACTCTTTAAATGCCAGTGTGCCACGAGCGAACTGGGATGCAGCTGAATATAGAGCGATGATTGTGCCAAAATTGCAGGCGTTGGCTGAACGGATTGGTAGTGGGGTTTAAAGCGGTTGATAGTGAGCATTTTTGACGTCGTAGACCATTACTGAACCATCTGAACTAATCTGGTAGCGGTCACGTACATGAGTGATCTCAGGGTCGCCACCACAGGTTTCATCGTGAATCTCAATAGCAGCAAAATCCCAAACTGCTGCTATGGTATCCTCAGCTATATCACTCGCTTTATTACCCTCAAGACGAAACTTTAAACAGTCAAGATCTGCGACTCGATGCTTCTTTAAAGCAATGAGCAACAATTCGAATGCAGTCTGCTTAGTAATGTCTGTCATCACAGTCGAATTATCTACGATTGGGTTAATCATTTGCTCTGATTGAGATGCTGAATGACAAGCCGTCAACGATACCACTAGAATAACAAGAGAGATTGACTTGAAAGAGTTCATATAAATTTCCTTGATACCGTAGTTAATGTCAGCAGTAAGGTTATGGGAAAGCTACTATCAACTACCCCAACTCATCAAACTTAAGCCCAAACTTCATTAAATACTTACGCAAGCGGTCACTATCATTGGGGTTTTTAAGCTTATCGCGTGAGTTGGCATACAGATAACGCCCTGCCGCCGCTTGGTTCTTATGATTAATACACACTTCAATCACATATGCTAATTGCACTGCCTCAAAAGGATCAATTGTCGTCAAGGTTTCTTCATCAAGGTATTGGCTCAAAATATTGCCGCTACCCTGCTCGATGGTCTTAGTGTCTAAATCGATTTTAAATTTATTATTACTTAGGCTATTTTTTATCTCATTATTAAAATGGTTTGTGACACCTAAGTTATTGGATAAGCCCCAAAGATACGTTAAGCGGTCGATCTCCGCCTGTACGTCATCTACTCGTATTACTTTGCTCTCAGCCAATGTGGTCAGACGAACCATACTGGCGGTTAAATCACGAAAATTCCCTTGCCATGTCGCCTCAGAACTTGTGGCAAAATTTTCATAAAGTTCTCTCGCCTCTGGTGCAAAACGATACTGCTGCTGTTGCTCACTACCCAAACGTGCCAGCTCATAGTCGATATTGGCAGGTAAATCCTCCAGCCTGTCTTTTAATGACGGTAAAAAGAACGTCCACGTGTTCAAGCGTGCAAACAAATCAGCGCGAAATGTACCATCAGCAACGGCTTGTCTCAGGTCCTTATTGGTGCCCGCCATCAACTGAAACGAGACAGTAATCGACGTATCACTACCGAGCGGATAAAAGCGCTGCTCCTCTAATGCAGTGAGTAACATCGCTTGTTCATCCAGACCCAACTCGCCAATCTCATCTAGGAATAACAAACCACCATCGGCTGATTTTAGTAAACCTTCCCGACTCGATGCTGCGCCCGTGAATGCGCCCTTCACATGACCGAATAATACACTCATGGCCGTATCACCGCGCAAAGTCGCGCAATTGACTTCAATAAATTTATCAAGCGAGGATTTACCTTGGCCACTACTGCTGGCTTTGGCTTTTTTTAGTGTATAAATTTGGCCTGCCAGTTGCGACTTACCTGCTCCCGTCGCGCCCATCAGGAGTATTGGCGCGGTCGAGCGCGTCGCAACCTTTTCGATATCAGATATTAGCTTTTGATAAGCGGCGTTTTGGGTGACTAGATTGGCTTGCAGTGTTTGCCAATGCTGCTGTTTTTCGGCCTCAAAACGTTCGCGCAAGCCATCATAGCGCGAGACATCCAAGTCAATCACTTGATAGCGACCTTGTGGATCGGCTTGATCAGGTCTTGGACAAGGCGAAGTTTGAATCAAATCTGCTGGGATAAAACCTGCTTCTACCAGTAGAAACCAGCAAATCTGCGCCACGTGCGTGCCCGTTGTTAGATGCAGCAAATAGTCCGTACTGTCCTGAAAATCAAACGCTGCTACAAAGTCATATAGCTCAGCATAAACCTCGGCAAAATCCCACGGACTCGATAGCGCCACATGATGACCGATCACATTGGTATACGGACTGACTTGCGCCATGTCATCGACGATTATCTTAAACAGGCGTTTGTCGCGTTTGCTATATAAGATATGCAGCTCATCGACGAGTAACTCATCGTGTAGACCGAGACTCACGGTTGGACGCCAGCGTTGCCAGCGGTTTTCATTAAAACCATTGTCTAATGTGGTGCCGAGGAAGCCGATAACGGCAGTTTTGTTACCCATCATATTTGTCTCATTCAAAAGGCTTTTTTCTAATGGCTATTATCTCTCATTCGCTGTAATTAAGAGTAGCGCCTTAAAACGCCGTCGTCTTATCATCAACATTGATGCTGATAGGTTGATCCGCCATAATCTGCTGGGCAATATGGCGATTGATAGGATACAGCACACTAAAGTGATCGTGATTGGGAATAAAGGCGCAGTGCAACATCGGGTTTTTATGACACATCGGTTTTAGGTCTCTGTAGTTGCTACTAAGACTTTTGCCCTCAATGATCCATGTTGGCACTTTGATATCTTGAATCCAGCGCGTAGGCGCCCGTAACTCAACCTCTCGCTGTTTATCCCCTTTATCAAAATTCACGTCTTGAAGAAACATCGTCTCTTGAGTCGCCCCAAAGCTGATCACTTCTTTAAATAAATTAGGATGAGTGCTGCTCGCCACCTCACTGACCAACAGCGCCAATGTACCGCCCGTGCTGTGCCCGCCTAGATAAATCCGATTACTATCCACATATGACAATGTCGCCAGATACTGTGCAGCGGCAATAACATCGTTGACCTCACCGTAGTTCACTTCGATATGACCCGCATTATCATTGCCACCTCGTAGGGTTGGAAACATCATAACGACACCAGCATCACGATACGGACTCGCGGTTTGATCGTTACTCTTAGCCCCTTTACGCCAAAAATCTGCCAGTGTATTGGACTCGCCGCCCGTCAGCCAGACGATGGCAGGATGCTTTTTCTCATCAGCGGGATCAGGCGTGACAAAAGCCGCTAAGCTCATCGCGTCACTATCGTACTGTACCGCCTCAAACAATCGTGGCGGCGGCACAGGCAATGGCATTTGAATCATAGGTTCAGCTTTTACTGTCGTCTGATAATGATTGTGCAATGATGCCAGCGTAGGCTTGCCAGCGATACATGTATTCATCATAGCGCCAGACAACAGCGTTGCCATTATTGTAAACAGTACATGACGGCATAAGGTCCGTCTTTCTAAACTAATGCGTTTATTCATATTCTGATTGTCCAATAACACGAATGCTGAGTGATAAATTCTAGAGGAGTTTAGCAATAAGGTTTAAGTGCGTTCCAATATTTTGGCTAATAACGTTTTAATGATAGTAGACGGTATTGCTAAATTTTATTTTATATAATAAATACTATAAAAGTAGAATATTTTATAAACTACTTTTCATATAATTTTAATGTTTATTTTCTAAAAATTTAGATAATAATATTTTTAATAATAATATCATATGCTTAATATATAACATCCTATACAGATAATTATTGGCACACTCTTCGCATTATAAGATATAGGAAAATAAATTATTTTTGAAAGCCAATATTTAAAAAGTTAAGGAATTACTCATGCAACCAACGAATCATAATGTTATTCAAGACGGTGGTACACCGATCAGACTTTGGACAAAGGGCGTTCCTGTCGATCCAAAAGCACACGACCAGCTTATCAAAGCCTCGCAAATGCCTTTTATCTATAAGTGGCTGGCAGTAATGCCTGACGTACATGTTGGGATTGGTGCGACCATCGGTACAGTCCTGCCAACCAAAGAAGCGATTATCCCTGCGGCTGTCGGTGTCGATATTGGCTGCGGCATGATGGCGGTACAAACGACGCTGACCGCTGATGACTTGCCTGATAACTTGCGCGGTCTGCGTACCGAGCTTGAAAAGGCTATTCCACACGGTCGTAGCAAAACTCGTGGACGCGGTTCTCGTCGTGATGTGGGCGCTTGGACAAATCCTGATAACACCGTCAAAGATGGCTGGGGTACGTTGGTCGATGATTTTAATTATCTGACTCAAAAGCATCCTAAACTTAAAAACACCAATAATCTAACGCACCTAGGTACGCTTGGTACGGGCAACCATTTTGTAGAAGTGTGCTTGGATGAGACCAATCAAGTGTGGATCATGCTACATTCAGGCTCGCGCGGCGTGGGTAATGCCATCGGTCGCTACTTTATTGAGTTGGCGCGTGAGGACATGCGTAAGTGGTTTATCAACTTGCCTGATAAGGATTTGGCGTACTTTACTGAAGGGACAGAACACTTTGATGATTACTGGTTTGCGGTCGGCTGGGCGCAGCGTTTCGCCTTTAAAAACCGTGAAATCATGATGGAAAAAGCAATCAAAGCACTTCGCCAAATTGTGACGAAGCCGTTTGATGCTAAAGTGAAAGCGGTGAACTGTCATCATAATTATGTGGACAAAGAAGAGCACTACGGCGAGGAAGTATTTGTTACGCGTAAAGGCGCGGTACGTGCTCGCGTTGGTGAATACGGTATCATTCCGGGATCAATGGGTGCGAAATCCTTTATTGTGCGCGGTAAAGGCAACGAGGAATCGTTTTGCTCTTGCTCGCATGGCGCAGGTCGCGTGATGTCACGTACTCAGGCAAAACAGGAATTTACGGTTGCTGATCAAATCGCGCAAACTGAGGGCGTAGAATGCCGCAAAGACAGCGATGTGATTGATGAGATTCCAGCGGCTTATAAGAATATTGATGATGTGATGAAAGCGCAAAGCGACTTGGTAGAAGTGGTGCATACCTTGCGGCAGGTGGTTTGTGTTAAAGGATAAACATGAGATATTTAGAAAATATATAACCTCAAAAGTTGATTCCACATTTCATAATATAAATTTAAAATAAAATCATCCACATTAAAAACAAGGTAATTAATCATGACTAATGCCGTAAAAGAGATTGAAAGTCATTTAGAGTCGAAAATAAAGACAGCTTGCAATAACTTTTTATTATCTAAAGGCTGGAGCTCTACGTTACCCAATACCTACGAATTAAGTCTAGTTAAGTATTTAGATTTTATAGACATATTGAGCATTAAAGATAAATCTTGGCAGTGCGTAGAGCTTCCGAACCTAGAATACCCTCCCGACCTAAAGACTGGTTATGAAAACCTTAAAAAAGCTCTTACTAATGGAAAGGATATTGACAAATACATGAGCAAAGGTATTTTCAGAGGAAATAATGATGCTATGTTTAATGACTGGGGAATACTTCATTTTCATCTTGGTAGCCAACTAGATAATACAGGAAAATATATTGAACGAACTAAAGAGTTAGTATTTATAAGATTTTATGAAGAAAATGCTTATATTATTGCCATTGGTAAACATGGGGATTGGACAAAACAAAATCTGATAGAGAAACTTGAAAACCATGCACCCAACTCGATTAGTCATGGTTTAATTAATATTATGGATGTTTCCAGTTCTGTTTCAGATACAGATTTAGATTTATTGAGGAAAAAGAAAGCAAACTCAGCTATCAAACTACCTAGTGGAAATTCTTACATGTCAATCAATAGTGGCTATTCTATAAGCGGTAATAAGACAACTAGCTCAATAGGATTAGCTGCAGTTAGTCACTATATTCATAAGTTAGCCAAGCTGATCTTACATAATAATCCAAGTATAGATATTGATGAACTTGCTCTCTATAACTTTAAACTAAGTGATACAAATTGGGGATATATAGTTAAAGGAGTCGCGTTTGTTAATATAAAGAATGGCAAGTTTCTTTATTCTACAGATAGCGAAACTCAATACTCTGAAAAACTGTCATAACATCAAATAAAAAGTAAGTGCATTACTGATAAATAATTATTTTTCCTGATGTTAAATATATATAGAAATATCTGAAGTAAATTAGGACTATAAGGACAAAAACATGAAACTCGCAGAAGCCCTACTGATCCGTAGCGATATGCAAAAAAAGCTGGCACAGATCAAAGGACGCATTCGCAGCAATGTCAAAGTCCAAGAAGGTGATACGCCAAACGAAGACCCAAATGCAATGATGATCGATGCCAGCCAAATCATTACCGAATTGAGCGTGTTGATTGAGCGTATTCACCGCACTAATGCCATCGCTCAGACCAATGACGGTCAATCGATGCTGACACTATTGATCGAGCGTGATACGTTAGAGATGCGTCACAAGTTATTGATTGAAGCGATTGAAGCCACCGACACCGAGGTTGATCGTTATAGCCCACGCGAGATTAAGTGGCATGTCATGGTCTCGGTCGCAGGCTTACAAAAACAAGCCGACGATATCGCGATGAAACTGCGCAAGATTAACCTTGTCATTCAAGCCAATAACTGGCAGATTGACCTTGTTGAATAATTATTTTTAAATCACAGTTTTAGAATTTTCTGCCAGTTTACATTAGGCTGGCAGACTCCCCTTTTGGAACCGACTGGGCGAGTGTCAGACCCCAAACCGCCACAGCAGGGGGTTGAAAACATACTGTAGTGGCTGCTACGCGTTGCGGGCAAACGCTTTTATCACAACTTATGCCCCGTACCCGTCACTTGACACAATGCACCATTTAGACCTTACCACCAGACACTGACAGTCGGTTTCAATCTTATTATTCATGTGCCTCGATACTTTTCGGGTCGCATTTTATTGTCTCCTTATTAAGAACATCACGGCACAATAACCCCAAACCATAAAGACATTTATCATGCCAGCACCAATACAAAAACTCTTAAAAATCGACGGCAGCACAGGCGAAGGCGGCGGCCAGATCATCCGTACGGCGCTGTCCTTATCGATGCTGACTGGTATGCCAATTGAAATAATCAATATCCGCGCAGGACGTGCCAAACCCGGATTGATGCGCCAGCATTTGGTTTGTCTGCAAGCTTCGCAAGTAATATCGGACGCGGCGGTGACGGGCGCGCATTTGGGTAGTACGGCGTTTAGTTTTAGCCCAAGCACCATTAAATCAGGTGATTATACCTTTGATATTGGATCGGCAGGCAGTACCAGTCTGGTGCTGCAAACGCTATTGCCTGCCCTACTTTTTGCCAATACTGATGAACGCACAAAATCAACCGTCACAATCAAAGGCGGTACGCACAATCCACTCGCGCCGACCACGGATTTTTTAACGGGGGTTTTTGTTCCGGCACTTGCGAAATTGGGCATGCAAGTGAATATCGATTTGCAGCAAGCAGGATTTGCGCCCATCGGTGGTGGATCGATTAAAGCGACCATAGCGCCGTTTTTACGCCGTGCGAATACGCCACCATTTAAACTTACCGAACGTGGCGAGTTGGTTAATATCAATTTGGTCGCAAGCGTGCTTAATTTGGAATACGACATTTGCAAACGGGAGCTTGCCAGCGCACAAGCAGCGTTGATCGAATCGGGCATTGATAAGGCGCTGATTACTACTCAAAGTCATAAATTGCATGGCATCGGCGAAGGTAATACCTGTTATGCGCAAGTTACGCACACAGTTGACGAGCCACCTACTCATAAAACGGGTACTCAAAAGCCGCATCAAGAGATGTTTACCTTGCTTGGAGAAAAACGCAGCTCAGCAGAAAACATGGGCAGCCGCTTAGCAGGATTGGTTAAGCGTTATTTGTTCAACACCCATGCGCTAGTTGATGAATACTTAACCGATCAGCTGCTCTTGCCACTCGCCTCGTCTGGTGGCGGTGAGTTTAGCTCGCGTATGATTAGTGGTCATACCGAAACGCAAGCGTGGCTCATTGAGCAGTTTTTACCTGTTCAGATTATATTTGATACTATTGATAACGAGAAAACATTGGTCAAAATTAATGCTTAAAACGATCATTACTTACAAGCCAGCTTCGCACACTGTTACTCAATTACTGCGGTATCGCGACACCATCCGTGTATGATAAAGGCGATAAATTTGCATGCTTTATTTGCGTTCAATCACGATGATACAGACAAGGCTATTTTGGCCTATTTTTTTGAATCGTTTTTGTCTTTTTTACTATTGATGCCATGACTATTGAGTGTTTTTATGCCCCAATCCCGTACCAATCTAAATCCTGAACCCAAGACCAGCTCTCCTTACTTACTGGGTCTATTGTTGCGCTATAGCACTTTTGGTGCGGCAATATTGATCCTATTAGCTGGTCTGTTACTGACGAATTGGTGGCTGATCGTGATTGGTGGATTCGGGGTTGCACTTGGTATTTATGACTTGGTTCAGTCCAAGCACTCTGTTTTGACCAACTATCCTGTTGCTGGGCATATTCGTTATGTGCTCGAAGACTTCCGTCCTGAGATTCGCCAGTATTTGTTAGAAAATGACAAAGAGCAAGTACCATTTTCACGCCAGCAGCGCGCGCTTGTCTATCAACGCGCCAAAAACGTGAGTGATACCAATGCCTTTGGTACGTTGGACAATCTATATGCCAACGGTAAAGAATGGTTTTTACAATCGGCGATTAGTCAGCCGTTAGAAAACAAAGACTTTCGTATCATGGTGGGCGGAGAACGTTGCCAACAGCCCCATGACATGTCGGTGTTCAACATCTCAGCGATGAGTTTTGGAAGCTTGTCTGCCAACGCCATTATGGCGCTCAATCAAGGCGCAAAAATGGGCGGCTTTACCCACGATACAGGCGAGGGCGCAATCAGTCCTTATCACCGCAAGTTCGGTGGTGATTTGACTTGGGAGCTGGGTACAGGTTATTTTGGTTGTCGTGATGATAATGGTAACTTCGACCCTCAGTCTTTTGCTGAAAAAGCGGCCGATCCACAAGTCAAGATGATCGAAATCAAACTGTCACAGGGCGCAAAACCGGGCAAAGGCGGCGTGCTACCCTCAGAGAAAATCACTCAGGAAATCGCTGACACACGCCAAGTACCGACGGGTCAAGATTGCGTCTCACCCTCCTCCCATACGGCATTTAGTACGCCTCGCGAATTGGTCGCCTTTTGGCAGCAGCTCCGCGAGTTATCAGGTGGCAAGCCAGTTGGTTTTAAACTGTGTGTCGGTCAACCTTGGCAGTTTATGGCAATTGTCAAAGCCATGATTGAGACCCAAAACTATCCTGATTTTATTGTCATTGATGGCGCGGAAGGGGGTACGGGCGCAGCTCCCGTTGAGTTTATGGACAACGTTGGTATGCCCATGGTTGAAGGATTTTTATTGGTACACAATACCTTGGTTGGCGCAGGCATTCGTGACAAAATCAAGCTTGGCGTCAGCGGCAAAATTGTCTCAGGGTTTGATATCGCACGTATGATTGCCTTGGGTGCGGACTGGTGTAATTCAGCGCGCGGCTTTATGTTTGCGGTTGGCTGTATTCAATCGCGCTCTTGCCATACCAATACTTGCCCAACAGGCGTGGCCACTCAAGACCCTTATCGTCAAAAAGCCCTAGATGTCCCAAGCAAAGCTGAGCGCGTTGCAAGTTTTCATAAAAATACGCTAAAATCACTCGCCAGTATCGTTGGTGCTGTTGGCCTACAACATCCAAGCCAGCTGCAACCTTATCATATTGCCCGCCGCCTAGATGATGGACAGATTAAGTTATTATCGAAGTTCTTTTATTTTACCGATAAAAACGCCTTACTTGACCAAAGCGCGCGTGCAGATGTGTTTAACCAGATGTGGGTCATGGCAAACCCAGATAGCTTTTTGGCCAATAACGACGCGCTCATTGCTTATAACAAAGACTCGCGCGATAAAGGCAAAGAAACCAGCGCACCAACAGAGCAGAGCCTTGGAACCGGAAGCTTCGAGAGCAACATCGATGGTGGTATGTTAATTGGCAACGTCAATAACACTTTTCGCGACTTTCCACCTAGCAATGACTAACAATACGTAAGCTGCCAGCACTGAAGCTAAGCGTATTTCCATAGTAAATCCACTTTTAAACGCACACAGTACTGCTAGAATAAACATTCTTAGCTTCTGTCAGTAACGGCACAGCAAGCAAGAAAACACTATTCTAGCCGTACGGTTATAATGGTTGTGCCTTTTTTATTTAGAATCGACCCGATCTCATCCCTTATTATAAAAGACCAGTGATTGATGCCAAGTTTTACCCCTAATTTGTCTTTATGGGCAATTGCTCTACTCTCATTTGGCATCAATGCTTGCCAGCCTACAAGTACAGATGCTTCTAATAGCGATACCAAAAACTGGTCATGTCAGTCACAACAATCGCCTTTTGCCTATAGTGCCTGCCATATTCAAGCTGACGCATTAACGAGCGAGCGCTACGCTTTGCAGCTGTTTTGGCAACAACCTGATAGCGCGCAGCCACTACTTACTTTTGATGCGTTATTGGCGACCCTACCTGCCGACCAAACCCTCAGCTTTGCGATGAATGCAGGCATGTATAACGAAAACTACGCCCCTATCGGCTATACCGTTATCAAAGGCGAAGAAAAGCGCGCCTTGAATCTCAAAGAAGGCGGCGGCAATTTCCACCTACTACCCAATGGCGTAATGTGGTGGGATCAGTCTGGTAAGGTGCAAATTACAGAAAGCAATGCCTTCGATAAGCAACGTAAAAACGATGCAGCGCAGCCTTGGTACGCAACCCAGTCTGGCCCAATGCTGGTCATCAACGATGAGATACATCCACAATTTAACCCTGATAGCACGTCCCTCAAAATTCGTAATGGCGCAGGGGTTTGTAGTGATGGCAGCATTCAACTTGTCACCAGCGAGATGCCAGTGACGTTTTATCAGTTTGCGGTGTTATTTAAAGACGAGCTACACTGCCCCAATGCACTATTTTTAGATGGCGGAATTGCCTCAGCATTGTATGCGCCCAGTATCGATAAACAAGACAAAAAAGAGATGGGCGTGATGATTGGCGTGATTGAGCAAAAAAAGTAATACGGTTGAATATCATAAAAAGCCCTTAGCATGACTGATTCATGTGAAGGGCTTTTTGTTTTGCGGGTACGATTTTTTAAGTAGTATTGTCTGTGCAGTAAGATTAGCGCGCCATATAATTGGTCATCTCCTCCACGCCATGTAGCGTCATGGGATACATTTTATTATCGAACAGCTTTTTGATCTCAACGATGGTTTGGGTGTATTGCCAGTACGCGGGCGTTTCAGGATTGAGCCAAGCTACTTTATCAAAGTGATCACGCACCCGCTTTAGCCACACAACCCCTGCTTCATTGTTCATATACTCAACGCTACCGCCCACGGTCATTAGCTCATAAGGGGACATCGAGGCATCACCAACAAAAATCACCCGATACTCTCGGCCATATGTGTTGAGTAAATCAAACGTCGACATCGGAGCGCTGTGGCGGCGGTTGTTGTCTTTCCACACGTAGTCATACAGACAGTTATGAAAATAAAAGAACTCTAGGGTTTTAAACTCATTCTTTGCAGCAGAAAACAGCTTTTCCAGCGCTTCAACATGAATATCCATGCTACCGCCCACATCAAACAGCATCAGCACCTTGACGCGGTTACGACGCTCAGCCTGCATGTGAATATCAAGCACGCCCTTTTTGGCAGTGCGCTTGATGGTTTCATGAATATCAAGTTCATCCGCGCTGCCTGTGCGCGCAAACTGACGCAGGTTACGCAGTGCCATCTGAATTTGACGCGTACCCAGTTGATTGTCATCATCGAGATTGCGGTATTTACGTTGCTCCCACACTTTTGCTGCACTACGTTTGCGAGATTCACCGCCGACACGCACGCCTTCTGGATGATCACCATACGCACCAAATGGTGAGGTTCCACCTGTTCCAACCCATTTATTACCGCCTTGATGGCGCTCTTTTTGTTCTTTTAACCGCTCCTCCAATGCTTTCATTAATTCTTCGAGCGAGCCGTATTTTTTTAACAATCGGCGCTGCTCCTCAGTCAAATTTTTTGGATCGAGCTTTAGATCAAGCCATTCTTTGGGAATGTCTGTCAGCTTAGCCAGCAGCTCATCCATATCAAGGCTATCCACCCCTTCAAAATAATCTGCCATGGCGCGATCAAATTTATCGAAATGGCGCTCGTCTTTGACCATACACAGACGTATCAGTCGATACATATCGTCACGACTAGCAAAAGTGGACAATTCTGGATTTTCAAGATGCGGCTGCATCATCAGCCCTTGATCGAGTGCCGCATTGAGGTCGAGCAGCTCACGCGTGCTGACTGGCACACCATAAGTACGTAGGGTATAGAAGAGTTTGATAAACATAAGAGTCGCATCACTTATTGGCTGATATGGTCGATACTAAATAAAATAAATACATAGCATTATGATGCGTAACTGCTACAAATTTTTCTTGCTTGCTGTGTCGCTGCTGACAGAGGCGACAAAAAATTTGTTCTAGTCCCGCTGTATCTCTTTTATATTTACCGACTATATTGTTACGGATCAAAGGTCTATAGATGCTTAACGGCGCATCATATTGGCAAAACGCTGCAATAAGCTGACATCCGCTTCGTTCTTGAGCAGCGCCCCATACAATGGCGGAATGGATTTTTCGCCGCGTAGATTTTCTTCTAACTCCGCTTGTGCCATATCATCTGCCAGTAATAATGTTAACCAATCGACCAGCTCTGAGGTTGAAGGTGGTTTTTTAAGCCCTTGGATATTGCGCAATTTATAAAAAACATCAAGCGCATCATTGACCAGTTTTTCTTGAATATTGGGAAAATGCACCTCGATGATTTGGCGCATGGTTTCTTCTTCAGGGAAGTCGATGTAGTGGAAAAAACAGCGGCGCAAAAAGGCATCGGGCAGCTCTTTTTCATTGTTTGAGGTGATAATGACGACAGGACGCTGTTCAGCGGTAATGGTCTCACCCGTCTCATAAACATAAAACGACATCTTATCCAGCTCATGTAGTAAGTCATTTGGGAACTCGATATCTGCTTTATCAATCTCATCAATCAATAGCACACTACGTTCTTGACTGGTAAAGGCATCCCACAGTTTACCCGGCTTGATATAATTACCAATCTCATAAACCTTGTCATCACCCAGTTGCGAATCACGCAAACGCGATACGGCGTCGTACTCGTACAGTCCTTGTTCGGCCTTGGTTGTTGATTTGACGTGCCAAGTAATGAGCGGCATGCCTAAACTTTCAGCCACCTCTTCTGCCAATAACGTCTTACCTGTGCCCGGCTCACCTTTAATCAATAATGGCTTTTGTAGTGTCATTGCTGCGTTTACGGCTAATTGCAAATCATCGGTCGCAATATAGCTCTGCGTACCTGTGAAGCTCTTTTTGGTGTTATCAGTCGTCGTCATATTCCGGTCTCATTTATTGTTATACAGTAAAATTTGGAGGCATTTTATAAAGGATCAATAACTATTTAGAGTAGCACAGCCTTGTTCATTGCCAAAATACTCATGCGTTCGCAGTTGCTGCATAGCTGAACCACTTTAAAAAGAGGACGGTTTTACTGGGGTAAAGGTTTTAGAACCTCTGTAACACTTGCGATTATTTGATGAGAAAAATGGTTACCAGTCGAATAATATGCCCATATGCCCATATGCCCATATGCCCATTTTTGAATGTTGGATTAACTATGTGGTTATCCGCCAACACTGACGCACAAAAAAAGACACGCATGGTGTCTTTTTTTTATTTAGAGCGCTCATTGACTTTAGGGCGTATTGGGGTTTTTGTCTACTTGGCTATCTTTTTTTAAACTGACGGCTGTTTCGGAATCAGCCGCTAATGGTGTGGTATTCGGCTGAGCAATCTCAGACGGTTCTTCTAACACCCCATTGTCTGCCAAATAATTGCCTGTGGTCAGCTGCATGGTCGCTTGCGTGTCTTCTGCCGTACGGCGACGCGCTTTGTCCAAGCTTAACTCAAAAGCACCGCGTATGACCTGCCAAATAAAACCAACAAATAAACCGACCACCAACACCACCAATATAGGCAGCATATGAGTAATTGCGCCCGCTGTGTCTTTCATCATAATGGCATAGACCACGCCAATACTGGCTGGAGCAATCACACTAGGATCGCCAAGCGCCGTACCGGGCGCCAATAAGACTGCAAACAGTAGCATCCAGCTCATTCCACCAAGCGGACGCGGTAGCACACGAGCGACCAGCAACCACAATACCAGTACGATGATGACACCGCCAAGATACGCATACATTGGTAAGTCTGCGGGTGGCACGTCTTTTACCATTTGTCCCCACCAAATAGCGATTTCGCCGAGAATATCACTAATGGTTTCTAACGGTAAAAGGTTTACAATATTTTTTAACCAGTCCATGCGCGTTTCATTACCTGCATTTATAAGGGGTGTGACACGTTGGTACATTTAGCAGTGAGTGAAAGGTTTTGTCATACGCTACAATCAGTAAGACCACCTACCTCACAACGCCCACACTTATTAAGGCGTTAGTTTATCACGACTGTCTATCAAAATACATGTGACCAAGTGTTTCGTAGATACTTTGGTCACAGATTTTTAAAGAAACCGTTAAAACCTTATGATAGCCAATAGCGTCAGTGCTTTAAGCCTACCTACTACTTTATATTTGCCTACTAATCGTAAATATTGTCTTGCGCTTCGCGTGCGCGCAGTTCGGCTTGACGACGCATGACGTCTTGCGGTGGCATTTGCACAAAATACCCTTGCGACTGTAGCTTGGTCAGCACCTCTTCCTTATCAACGCGGGCAAGCGATGGTGTGGTCGCCAAATCCAAATGCATGACAAATTGGCTACGGCCTAAGCTGGCACGAAAGTCTTTTGGCAGCACACCCAACCAGTCTTTGATTTCATCGGTATCATCAGGATAATCCGGACGTGCAATATAGACATACATGTCAGCATGTTTGGGAAATTTATAAATATCGCAATGCATAAAAATAACCTATCAGTAACTATGGCTATAGGTTAGCATGTTTTGGACAATCATCAGTAGTTGCTTTGCGTTTTATAATGGTCAAACACGTTGAAATGGCTACCATACAACAATAAAAATTATTCGTTTGATGCCTCGATACAATGACGTCTTATCCTTACAAAAAATGGCGTTGAGCAAAATTATCGATTTTAATGCGACTGATGACTTGTAAAAGCGCTTTGAACCTTTCATAATAAAAGCGTTTTTCAGGAGAGAGTTTGTGGGACAGTGATACTATCAAGTAATACTGTAAAAACACATCGTATCAAACCGCATTGGTTGTACGATCGACTGACCACATAACCACCGAAGGCGCATCCACCCTGCCAATCGCTCAGGTAAAAGGACTGAAAAACACATGTCATTCTTGTTTAATGTGCTGCCATTATTCGCGCATCACTGACAAACAAAAGGCATAACAAATCTGGAGAGCGGTAAGTACGGACGACGTCTTACCCACCGAAGGGGAAAAAATACGCTATCATCCGCTTTAGCAATTGCTAAAGTTTGCGCTTTTAAAGTCTAAGCTTTTAACGCTTATGCTAAAAAACGTTGATGATTCGTGTTGAAAATCTCAGGTCACAGGACAGATAGGGCTTTTGCTTAAACTGACGTTCAGCGTCTGTTTGGCTGACGGCTTTATATGTATTTTCTGTACCACCCTTTGATGTGACATTGCACCCTGCCATGTTGCCTCTCACGACTATGATCATGCACATCAGCCTTGTACTTATAAGCAAGTGCGACTGATGTACACATAAGGATTTGTTATGACTGATATTCAAGACACCAATTCTCAAAACACGCAACACCAAACTCCGCAACGTACGCCTCTTTATCAGTCTCACGTCGATAGTGAAGGCAAAATGGTGGATTTTTCTGGTTGGGAATTGCCAATCCATTATGGCTCACAAATTGAAGAGCATGACGCCGTGCGTACTGATGCTGGCATGTTCGATGTGTCACACATGGTGGTCACCGATATCAAAGGTAGTGATACCAAAGCATGGCTACAAAAGCTGCTGGCCAATGACGTTGATAAATTAAAAACCACGGGCAAAGCGCTTTATTCTGGCATGTTGAATGAAGAAGGCGGCGTTATTGATGATTTGATCGTCTACTTAATGAATGATGATGCCACTGAGTACCGTATCGTCTCAAACGCTGCTACCCGCGATAAAGACATGGCACAATTTCATAAGGTTGCCGAAAGCTTTGATATCACCATCACTGAACGTCCAGAACTTGCTATGCTGGCGGTTCAAGGGCCAAATGCTATCGAAAAATTGGCGCAAGCTAAGCCAAGCTGGGCCGATACATTATCAGGACTGAAACCTTTTGTTGGTGCTGACTTGACTGACATCGAAGGCACTGATTGGTTCGTGGCGCGTACTGGCTATACTGGTGAAGATGGCGTCGAAGTCATTATGCACGGTGATGACGCCCCAGCCTTCTTTGAGCAATTAAAAGCCAACGGTATCAAAACTGCTGGTCTTGGCGCACGAGATACCTTACGTATGGAAGCTGGCATGAACCTATACGGTCATGACATGGATGAAACCATCAGTCCTTATGAGTGCAACATGGGCTGGACGCTTGCCCTAAAAGATGATCGCGACTTTGTGGGTCGTGACGCCTTAGTCAGCAAACGCCAGCAGTCAAAAGATGACAACACAGCGATGAAACAGGTCGGTCTTCTCTTGACATCTCGCGGCGTCTTGCGTGAAGGCATGACCGTCACCATCAACCAAGGCTCAGACAATGAGCAAACGGGTATCATTACCAGTGGCACCTTCTCCCCTAGCCTAAAAAACTCAATTGCTATTGCTCGCGTACCTGCCAGCGTCTCAGAGGATGACAGCGTGCAAGTCGATCTGCGCGGTAAAGGTAAGTTCGTTGATGTACGCGTGCTGAAGCTACCGTTCGTTCGTAATGGCAAACAGCAATTTGACTCACAAGCATTATAAACTCTATTATTAGCCTGCATTCGTTAGTGTTTACTATTTTGTTAAATCACCTCTATCATTTCGGAGAGAAACCATGAGCAACATCCCAGCAGAACTAAAGTACATCGCCAGCCACGAGTGGCTACGTTTAGAAGACGACGGCACTATCACCGTTGGTATCACTGACCATGCACAAGACCTGTTGGGCGATGTGGTGTTCGTTGAATTACCAGACGTCGGTGACGTGATCGCTGTTGATGATGAAGTCTCAGTTGTTGAATCGGTTAAAGCCGCTTCTGACGTTTATGCACCCATTTCAGGCGAAGTGGTTGAGATCAACGAAGCATTAGAAGACGATCCTGAAATCATCAACTCTGACCCGTACGGCGCAGGTTGGTTCTTCCGCATCAAGCCTGACAACATCGCTGATTATGAAGCGCTGATGACCGCTGATGAGTACGAAAACGAGCTGTAATATCGCTGTTTGTTCAATCGAAACCTTATCTTGTTAATGTCTCACTATGATGGATACTAGCATCAGCTGGTATCTATCCTCTCTTATTTAAAATGAGTATTGCCTAATTGCTTACGCTCGGCTGCTATCTACTTTATTCGTATTACTCACTTGTCAGACTATATTATTGCAGAGATGCAAGCGATAGTGACTCAAGTGGATCATTCAATTCCCAGTATGGATCCTAATATGAACGCTGACATCGATAATAAAAACAGTATGGCAACGCCTGCTCATACACCGCAATTGCAAGCGTTTCAGGAAATAGTAGAATCGCGCCGTTCCGTACGCCGTTTTACGGACACTCCTATTCCTGATGACGTATTGGCAGACTGTCTGCGTCTGGCCATGCTAGCGCCAAACTCTAGCAATTTACAGCCGTGGGAGTTTTATGTCATTGATAGTACAGACAGTCGCAAGCAAGCGGTAAAAAACTGCATGAATCAAAATGCCGCAAAAACCTCAGCTCGCCTCATTGCCATCGTTGCTCGTACCGATATTTGGCACGATCATGCGGAACAAATTTTGCGCGAATATCCGGATAAGCCGGTGCCTAAAAAAGTCAAAGACTACTACACCAAAGTCGTTGCCATGGATTTTTTGCGTGGTCCAGCTAATGTGGTATCTGCCGCAAAATGGGGCGCAACACAGGTAGTCAGACGCGTCAAAGGGCCGATCAAATCGCCTTATTATACCTTTGAAGATGTCAAAAACTGGGCGACCAATAACACCGCGCTTGCCGCTCAAAACTTAATACTGGCACTGCGCGCACATGGCTTTGATAGCTGTGCCATGGGCGGCTTTGATGAGCCTGCCATGAAGCGACTATTAGGTTTAGGTGACGACCACCACATTATTATGATGCTTGGTGCGGGCGAGCGCGCTGATAATGGCATTTACAACACACAATTTCGTTTTGACCAAGACCAATTCGTGCATTACGTATAGGTCATTATTTCAGTTAATTCCTTTATTACTCCCTTAACCAAGGACTGTCATGACTATCTCCCAAAACCCAACGTTTGATACTTTTCAAGGCTTATTTAACGAAGCTGAATTTGTTTATCGCCACCTCGGCTCCAATGACACCAAACAAGCTGATTTGCTAAGCGCTGTTGGCTATCAAGATATGGAAAGCTTCATCAATGACACCGTACCTGAGCCAGTACGTTTACACAAAGCGTTGGACTTGCCAGTAGCCATGAGTGAGCATGCCGCACTTGCCAAACTACGTACCATGGCAGATGACATTACGGTCAATAAAAGCTATATCGGTCAAGGCTACTCCCCTGTCCGTATGCCTGCGGTCATTCAGCGCAACGTACTTGAAAACCCAGGTTGGTACACTGCTTACACACCTTATCAAGCAGAAATCGCTCAAGGTCGCCTAGAAGCGCTACTGAACTTCCAGCAAGTGTGTATTGATTTGACTGGTCTGGAGCTGGCGGGTGCCTCATTACTAGATGAAGCCACGGCTGCGGCAGAAGCCATGGCAATGTCAAAGCGTGTGAGCAAAAGCAAATCCATGCAATTCTTTGTCGATGACCGCGTATATCCACAGACGCTAGATGTCATCAATACTCGTGCCAAATATTTCGGCTGGGAAGTCGTGGTTGGTGATTTTGAAACCGCAAAATCAGGCGATTATTTCGGTGCCTTGTTTCAATACGTCGGTGTTGAAGGTGATGTTAAAGACTTAACCGATGTCATCGCAGCGGTAAAAGAAAACAAAACCTACGTCAGTGTCGTCAGCGACATCATGAGCTTGGTCCTATTAAAGTCACCAGCGGACATGGGTGCAGACGTGGCATTAGGCAGCACTCAGCGTTTTGGTATTCCAATGGGCTTTGGTGGTCCACACGCCGCTTATTTTGCATTTTCTGATAAAGCCAAGCGCTCAGCACCTGGTCGTATCATTGGTGTCTCAAAAGACGCGCAAGGCAATACCGCGCTACGTATGGCACTACAAACTCGTGAGCAGCATATTCGCCGCGAAAAAGCCAACTCAAACATCTGCACCTCGCAAGTATTGCTCGCCAATCTGGCCGGTATGTATGCCGTTTATCATGGTCCAAATGGCGTTAAGCGCATTGCTACCCGTATTCATGCGTTTGCCACTGCCTTTGCCAAGGTTGTTAAAGAAGCCAACGATAGCAATCTAAACGTGGTACACGATCAGTTCTTTGATACGGTTGTCATTGATTGTGGCTCAGATAAACTAGCAACCCAAATATTTGAAAACGCAGACAATCTTGGCTATAACTTATGGCGTCTTGGCGAGCAAAAATTGGCCGTTGCCTTTAGTGAAACCAGTGATCAGCAAGACTTTAAAGTATTGACCCAATTGTTCGTTAATAAAACCCATGACCTACCTGAAACGGCCAGCGTATCACTCGATAGCGCTCATCTGCGTACGGATGATATCTTGACGCATCCTGTGTTTAACTTGCACCATACCGAGCACGAAATGCTCCGCTACTTGAAGTCGCTTGAAGACAAAGATTTGGCGATGAACCGTAGCATGATTTCACTTGGTAGCTGTACTATGAAGCTGAATGCGACCAGTGAGATGCTGCCAATCACATGGCCTGAATTTGCCAATGTGCATCCATTTGCCCCGCGCAGCCAAGTCACCGGCTACATTGCCATGATTGATAGCTTACAAGATCAATTAAAAGCCATCACTGGATTTGACGATGTGTCTATGCAGCCAAACTCTGGCGCGTCAGGTGAGTACGCAGGTCTGCTCGCTATCCGCCGCTATCATGAGTCGCTTGGCGAAACCAATCGCGATGTCTGCTTGATCCCTCAATCAGCACACGGTACCAACCCTGCCACTGCGATGATGATGGGCATGCAAGTGATCGTGGTCAAAACCGATGACAATGGTAACGTTGACATTGATGATCTAACGGCTAAATGTGAAGAGCATAGTGAGCGTTTGGGCGCATTGATGATTACTTATCCATCAACGCATGGTGTGTTTGAAGAAGGCATCCGTCATATTTGTGATCTTATTCATAAGCACGGCGGCCAAGTTTATATGGATGGTGCCAACATGAATGCACAGGTTGGCATGATGCAGCCTGCGGATGTTGGTGCCGATGTCCTGCATATGAACTTGCACAAAACCTTCTGTATCCCGCACGGCGGTGGTGGTCCAGGTATGGGTCCTATCGGTATGAAAGCGCATTTGGCACCCTTTATGGCAAACCATACGCTGAGCCCTGTGCATAACGCCCAAAAAGACTGCTCAGCAGTATCGGCCGCGCCTTATGGTTCAGCTAGCATCTTACCTATTTCATGGATGTACATCACCATGATGGGTAGTGACGGTTTGCTAAAAGCCACTGAACTTGCCCTATTAAATGCCAACTATGTCGCCGCTCAGCTCAAAGATCATTATCCTGTCTTATATACAGGTAAAAACGGCCGCGTGGCTCACGAATGTATTATCGATATTCGCCCGTTAAAAGAAGAGACTGGCATCACTGAAAGCGATATCGCTAAGCGCTTGATGGATTATGGTTTCCACTCACCAACGATGAGTTTCCCCGTCGCAGGTACTTTGATGATTGAGCCAACCGAGTCTGAGTCTAAAGAAGAATTAGATCGCTTTATCAGTGCGCTCCAAGCGATCAAAGCAGAAGCCTTGAAAGCCAAGGCTGGGGAAGACGGCTGGACGCTAGAAGACAACCCATTGGTGAATGCACCGCATACTGCGGCGATGATTACCAGTGAAGAATGGACGCACCCGTATAGCCGTGATACCGCAGCGTTCCCGCTGCCTTACATCCGTGCAAATAAGTTCTGGCCAAGTGTGGCACGCGTTGATGACGCTTATGGTGATAAGAACCTCATGTGTTCTTGCCCAAGTATCGAAAACTATATGTAATTACCGTTTTAGATACAGTCGATTTACTTTAATAAGAAGGCAACGCGGCTGGGATGAATTTTTTGAAGCCTCTGGCGTGTAAAGCACACAGCAAGCGTGAAAAATTGATACCAGTAGCGTACGATTTTGATAGTGTCCTTTTGTTTTGGACTGACTATAAACAAACGATAATTTATACGATAAAAACCTCCAAGTCAGCCGCTGACTTGGAGGTTTTGTTTTGTGCAAATTTTTTCTGTTTACTAGGGAAGTAACATCCTTAGTATTTAAATAACCTATTAAAGTCCAATATAATAAAAATACGCACTCATTTAATATGGAAGACGTCATGTCACAAAAAAACCGCGTCATTCTGGTACATGGTCTACATCAAACGCCTTGGATTATGAAAAAACTCGCCAGACGTTTGCAGTCAGCAGGGTCTGATACTTATCAATATGGTTATCGTAGTATGCGTGATGGTATTAACATAAACAGCGCACGTCTTAATGACTGGCTAACACAAAACCACGACCCAGATGCGCCAATAGACTTGGTTGGACATAGTTTGGGAGGATTAATTATTCGAGACTTTGTGACTCGATATCCCAAGTGGCACATTGGGCGCTGCGTTACGCTTGGGACGCCACATATGGGTAGCGTGTGTGCCGATTATATTTGGCGATTGACACCCATCGTGGTAGGACGCTCATATGTTGATGCATTAGATGGTACCGTAGCGCCATTACCGGATAACATCACGCTTGGCGTCATTGCTGGTAACTACCCTTACGGTTTGGGACAGTTTTTTTTGCAGTATCACAATCGCAAACGGCGTAAGGCGGATGAACCTTTATTAGAGCATCAGCTTGCCCATGACGGGACGGTTTACGTAGAAGAAACCAAAATTGAGTCAGCAACAGATCATATCGTTCTGCCCGTTTCGCATACTGGTATGTTGGTCAATAAACAAGTCGCCGAGCAGACCTGCTATTTTTTAGCACACGGGCAATTCAAACATGAAATACCTGATTAATAAACGTACGGCAACTCGTTAAACTCTGATACCCATGCCTTGTTGCAGCTCAATCTTATGTTTTTCGATGACGGGGATTAACGTGTGCATGACCCATTCATGACGCCAGCCCTTCAACCCTTGCGGCAAATGGCTAATATCTTGGTCAAAGGCAATCACTTCATACAATTGACTGAGCCACTTTTTACGCATCAACACATTGGCAGGTATGCCAAGCATCTTGGCGTGCTCATCAATAGCGTGTTGCACCGCTTTTGACAGGATTTTATTTTTTGAGCGATAAGGTGGCAAGAGACAAGCTGGATGTTCAGTAGGTGGTAAGCTTTTAGCTTCTCTAATCACTTTGAGCAACTCTTCACCGTACAATCGCAGCATGCTACGGTGTATTGTGGTTTTGTGCGCCAGCTCGCGCATACTGCTCGGTTTTTCTGTGATAATCTCACGCACCGCTTGTTTTTTGATAATGAAAGTACGCGGCTGATTGGTGGCACGCGCCAGCCCTTCCCGCCAAGTGGCAATCGCTTTTAAAATAGCCATTTGCTGTGAGGTATAGCGATAATCTGCCATTGTCAGATACATGGCGTCATCCTCGACATGCTGAGCCTCATACAAATCACTGGCATAGAGCTGACAATCTGCCCACACATAATCATAAAGACCTTGTGCTTTTAGCTTGGCCTCTAACTGTAAATACAAAGCTGGCAAAAACCGTACATCATCAATGGCATATCGCTCTTGCTCATCTGATAACGGCCGCTGCAACCAATCAGACTGGCTTTGCTCCTTATCAATGTGTGTCTCCAACTGATCGGCAAGCGCTTGCTGATAGCCCATTTGTAATTGACCCGTCAGATAAGACAGCGCAATCTGCGTATCAAAAATATTGGTGAGTGGCGGACAACCTGACAACAGATAAAAAATCCCCAAGTCTTCACCGCACGCATGCCAAATAGCAACGTCAACCTGACTTAACGCCTGCCAAAGCTCAGCCAATTGTAGCTGCGGCGCATCCAACAAATAGATATGATCGCCAGTGTTTAATTGCACCAATGCCAAACGCGGATAATAGGTATCGCGCTTAATAAACTCTGTATCCAATGCCACGCGACCACAAGTGGCCAACGCTTCAATCACCTCATCCAACTGGTGCTGCTCTCGCACCCAAGTTACGACCACCTCACTTGCAGCATTTAATAAGGCATCAATGTCTATACCTGAAGAGGTTTGGCCTGATTGAACGGATTGATCAGTTATGGCCTCCCCAGTAACATCAGAGGAGTCTTTTTTAAGGTTTGAAGCGTTGAGAGCACGATTGGACACGGGCAGATACCTGCATAAATAAAAGAAAATAAAACACGAAATAGCATCTTAATAAAATGGGATAAAAACAATAATGCCATTATAACCATAGTTTGCCATAAATTAAGCCCAACGTTGGTTTTATAAAAAGGAGCGGTTCTGTAAGGCTTGACCAAGTGTCATACTATCAAGGTATTCAAGCTCGCCGCCCATCGGTACGCCCTGCGCTAAGCGCGTGATTTTATTGACATGGCGACCCACTGCTTCACTGATGAAATGCGCGGTTGTTTGTCCTTCAACTGTGGTGCCTGTGGCGAGGATTAGCTCCTCGACAGGTTCTTGCTTGACGCGCCAAACCAGCTGATCGATGTTTAAGTCATCGGCGCTGATGCCATCAATGGGGGATAAATGACCGCCCAACACAAAATAGCGACCACGGTAGCCCGCGGTTTGCTCAATCGCCATG
This sequence comes from Psychrobacter halotolerans, assembly GCF_039680845.1. NCBI lineage: Bacteria > Pseudomonadati > Pseudomonadota > Gammaproteobacteria > Moraxellales > Moraxellaceae > Psychrobacter > Psychrobacter halotolerans. Next base: position 149,783 of record NZ_JBDKWD010000001.1, read on the forward strand.
ACATCGGCTGCCGTTTCAACCACGCACAATAGACCATCATCACGTCTTGGATCTTGGCATAGTGGACATACCTCTTCATCACTGAAGCTATGACAACGCTGGCATTCAACAATATCACGCATCGCCTCGTCAAGTGCTTGAGCGAGTGCAATGCCTTGTGGGCGTTTTTTGGTGAGCAAATGCAGCGCCATACGTTGGGCGCTTTTTTGACCCACACCCGGCAAGACACGCAGCTGTTTGACCAGCTGATCAAATTTGGCTGTCAGCAAAGTTACATCCTTTATTTGTAAACCGTAGCTATAAAAATGGGGTCGTATCGTGTCGATAACAACCCCATTCTGTCTTTAGCATAAAGTATTTAGTGCTTAAAACATGCCTTGCATACCTGGTGGCAGACCCATACCTGAGGTCGCGCCCGCCATGGTTTCTTCGTATAACTCGTCCGCTTGGCGAACCGCATCGTTGATGGCAGCAGCGATCAGATCTTCGATCATATCTGGCTCATCTTCTAGCAAGCTTGGGTCAATGGTCAAACGCTTGACCACATGACGACCGGTCATGGTGACCTTTACCAGACCACTGCCCGCTTCTGCTTGTACTTCTTTATTTGCCAGCTCTTTTTTGGCATTTTCCACGTTTGCTTCTACTTTCTTTTGCATGGTTTGAGCTTGTTGCATTAATGCTTGAATATTCATAGTTGCCTCTTTGTCTTTATAGTAATGAGTAATTATTGATTAGATAGTTATTGATTAAGTAATTATTGATTAGGTAATTACTGATACAGTCAGCTCAATATAAAAAAATACAGCGGGACTAGAACAAATTTTTTGTAGCCTCTGTCAGCGAAGACACAGCAAGCAAAAAAAATTTGTCGCAGTCACGCACTATCATGCTCGGTATTTATTTTGTTTAGTGTTGACTATAACGTAAAGTGAATCCGTTGACGGTGATTATACCGTTATCTTTACAAACTGTCTAAACCGCGCGCCAAATCTTTGATAATATCTTCCACGTCTTCCAAACCTACGGACAGACGAATTAAGCCCTCGTTGACACCAGCCTCTGCTCGCGCCTCAGCCGTTAGGCGAAAGTGAGTGGTGGTCGCAGGATGCGTGATCGTGGTTTTGGCATCGCCTAAATTGTTGGTGATAGAGACCATTTGCGTTGAATCAATCACATGCCAAGCAGCGGCTTTTTCATCGCGGTCATCAGTTGCCTTTACTTCAAAACCCATGATAGCACCATAGCCTTCTTTCATATGGTGTTGACGGGTGGCAAGCTCATGCGCGGCATGATCGCTCAAACCTGAAAAATGCACCGTGCTGACATTGGGATGATTAACCAAAAACGTAGCCACTTGATTGGCATTATGACAATGCGCTTGCATACGCAGTTTGAGCGTCTCAAGCCCTTTGGTAAACACCCAAGCGTTAAAGGGGCTCATGCTGATACCACCTGAGCGTACCACTGTAAACGCCTCTTGCATCAATTTATCACTACCCACCAACGCCCCACCAAGTACACGCCCCTGTCCATCTAAGTATTTAGTCGCAGAGTGAATGACAACATCCGCGCCCAAATCTAGGGGACGTTGCAGCGCTGGCGTGGCAAAGCAGTTGTCCACGACCAATAATATGTCATTGGCCTTACATAACTCACTTAAGTAATCGATATCACAAATTTGAGCCAGCGGGTTGCTTGGACTTTCACAATAAATCACTTTGGTATTTGGCTGAACGGCATTGGCCCAAGCGTCATTGTCAAAACAATCGACATAGCTGACCTCAACGCCATACTTGACCATATAATTGTTAAACAAACCAATAGAGGAGCCAAACAGTTGATTGGCCGCCAGTAGATGATCGCCAGCTTTTAGATATGCCAAGCACATAGTCAAAATTGCGCCCATGCCAGAGGCGGTGGCTACGGCACGCTCACCGTTCTCAAGCGCAGCTAAGCGACGCTCAAAAGTGCGCACACTAGGATTGGTATGGCGTGAGTAGACGTTTCCTGTCTTGGTGCCATCAAAATGTGCCGCGGCATCGGCGGCTGACTGATAGACATAAGAGCTGGTGGTAAAAATAGGTTCTGAATGTTCGCCCTCATCCGTGCGATGCTGACCTGCCCGTACGGCGATGGTCTGCATACCATAATCAAGCCCTAAATCTAAGGCATCGTTGCGCCAGTTTGGATCTAATGGGTTTGAATGATTCTCATCATGCGTTTGCGACTGGCTCATAAATATTCCATTGCTTTGATTGGTATTAATGTGACTGCTGTTAAAAGCATTGCTTATTTTTCTAATTATAAAACGAATACGCTAGCGTTATCATATCATGGCAACTTATTTTAGGGCGCGTCCTCATTTTAGAAATGGTAACAAAAATAAGATAAATTGAATTAAGAACGCGCTCTAATCAACGGACTTTAAAAAATTGGCAAAATAGAAGCGAAATTTTTTAAAAATAACGTATTTATAATAGGAAGAGGTAGCAACAACTGCTAAGCTTAGCGGCGATTTGAATTTTGCCTTAGGCGATATTATCATACGCCCCGTAATCAGTGCTATCATCTGTAAAAACAAGCCGTAACTACCTACGCGTTTTTAATAACTATTCATTAGATAAAGGCTCCCTAAGGTCATTCATTTATGTCGATGTTCAGTATAGAACCTAGTAACTTATCGTTGAGCCTAACACTTGGACTTAGCTTAGGTCTTAGTGGCTGCCAAAGCTTACCAAAGCAGCCCCATCTACCTGATAGCTTAGCCTTATCAGAACGTGTCGAAGCGTTATATCAGCAAGACAGTAGTCAAAAAGACGATACTAATGCAATCGATACTACTGGAATCAACAATACCGATTTGGTTGGCGCTATTAGCGAGCAGAACGATATTCATCCTGAGTTATCCGGCTATCATCCTATCGTGACGGGTGCCAATGCTTTTGCTTCTCGCAGTATTTTGACTGATATGGCCACACGCAATATTGATGCGCAGTATTATATCTGGCACGACGATCAAGCCGGTCAGCTACTGTTGAGAGATTTATGGAGAGCCGCTGAGCGCGGTGTCATTGTTCGCTTATTATTGGACGATTTTAATAATAATGCTGAATTAGACCAGCATCTGTTGCGCTTTTCTAGTCATCCAAACATTGCGGTACGTATCATCAATCCCATGGTTCATCGCAAGTTTCAAACCTTAAACTATGTCACAGGTTTGCCACGTATCAATCGCCGCATGCACAATAAAAGCATGACTTTCGATAAGCAAATCACCATTATTGGTGGACGCAATATCGGCAATGAGTATTTAAGCAATGACCAAAGCAGCCAATTTGCCGACTTGGACGTTTTACTTATTGGGAAAGTAGTCGCAGACATTGATAACAGTTTTGCTAGTTATTGGTCATCACCCTTATCGTTCGATATAGAAACGCTGGTTAAGCCTGACCGTACCGCACCCTCAGATTTTTTAGAGGGACTCGACAAGCTTGATAAAGAAGAAAAAAGCGAAGATAGCGAGGGTTTGACGGTTTATAGAAACGCTATTGAAGAGTCGACAATAGACAAAGATTTACTCAATAAGCAAGTGCCTTTTCGCTGGACAGACATGCAATTTTTGAGTGATGATGTGGGCAAATTGACCAAAAGTGTGTCCTCTGAGACCAATTTGGTGCATCAATTGCGTACCTTATTGGGCAGCCCAACTAAACAGCTGACCATTATCTCCTCTTACTTTGTTCCCACCAAAGACGGTGTCGATACTTTGATCGAATTGGCTGAGGCGGGTATCGATATCAAAATTTTGACCAACTCATTTGATGCCACTGACGTGACCGCCGTTCATTCTGGTTATATTCAATGGCGACCAAGTCTGCTGCGAGCAGGCGTTAAGATCTACGAGTTAAAATCAACGGCTTCTGAAGAAAAGCGCGAGAACAAACTCTGGAGAGCCCGTAGCCAATCCTCCACCAGCTTACATGCCAAAACCTTTGCCGTTGATGATTATCAAGTTTTTATCGGCTCTTATAATGTCGATCCTCGCTCTGCCAACATCAATACTGAAATGGGCGTGATTATCAATGACGATCAACTGGCGACCCAATTGCATGGGGCACTTAGCGACAATTTATTGACTCAAGCTTATGAAGTCAAGTTACTAGATAATGGCAAACTGCAATGGATTACCATGGAAAATGATAAAAAAGTGGTTTACGATTCAGAGCCACGCGTCGATGTGAGTGACCATATTTGGCTAACTATCATGTCATGGCTACCGATTGACTGGTTACTATAGTAAGCTCGGTATAAAAACGATACAGCAGAACGAATATGAACTTTTTGCGACCCTTGCCTGCGAAGGGATAGCAAGCCAGAAAAATTTATATTAGGGCGTGTCACAAAATAACGTATCTGTTTTATTTAAAATCGACTCTATAATAATTAAAAAACTTGAACAACACATCGATTAACAGTTAAGTATTGATAAATTTTTCAAACACCACAGCGCTTGTATCAATCATTTCCAATTGACACGCTTTTAATCAAACTACTTGTTTTTCGATTGTCTGCTAAATTAGAACCCCTTATTTTTTCGACAAATCATTATTCGTTTATACTGATTTGTCGTTTTTTATTATAGGTAGTTATTGAAAGAATAACTGTCTTAACAAGCCATTTTTTATTTGGATACGCGACTGATTATGCCTTCTCGTTCTCAATATGCCCTCATGTCGTCTAAAGACAAGAATATAATACTGTTTATATGCTTTAGTAGCGCAGTCGCGTTTTTTGATTTTTTGATTTATTTGTATCTCTCAGACATTGTAGCGGCCGCTTTTTTTCCTGCTAATATCGATCCTGCTGTGACCAAAATGCAAGGGCTTGGACTTTTTGTTATTGGTTATTTGGCTCGTCCACTTGGCGGCATTCTCTTCGGGCGTTATGGTGATATTAAAGGCCGAAAGCCTGTCCTATTGACCAGCATGTTAGTGACGGTCGTCACTTTACTGGCGATGGCATTGTTACCTACTTATGCTGAATGGGGATTGCTGGCGCCAGCTTTATTTATCACCTTACGCTTTATACAAGGCATGGCATTTGGGCTTTATACGCCCCTTTCTTGGGTTTTCGTAGCAGAACACGTGCCTCGCCTCTATCTATCAGTGGCTTGTAGCTACGTTACTGCCAGTTTTTATATAGGCGTGTTATTCTCTAATGCTTTTTTTCTTTGGTTGACGAACAGCATGACGCCTGGACAATTGGTCGATTACGGATGGCGTATACCATTTATGACTGGTGCTGTTTTGAGTTTCTTGCCACTATTGGCATGGCGATGGATAGATGAATCGCCCTTTTTTATTGAAATGAAAGCCTCAAAACCGACTGATTATGTTGCTAAACCGTTCCGTCTTCTTTTTAAACATTGCAAACATTCAACATTTATCGGTATGGTTCTTACCATGCTTATTTCGAGTATTACCACTGTGATTGTACTTTTGCTACCCGATTTGATTGAACTACGCTTTACGCTAGATGACGATTTATTTGGGTTCTCACACAGTCTTGGTATTGTCTTTATGATTTTGGGTTGTATCTTTTATGGAATAATCTCAAATCATCAAAACTTTGGCAAAATTTTGGCAATTGGTTCTTCGCTACTGATCATTCAGATGTTTTTATTCTTCTACCATTTGCAGTCAAGTGGTGACTACATCCTAATCATGTACTCTCTCTTAGGTTTTTTTGCGGGCATTGTTGGCATGGTTCCTGCCATTCTTGTGCAGTTATTTCCCACCAATGTACGGCTAACCGGAATGGCCTTTTGTTATAATATGGCCTACGGTATTGTCGGTGTACTGGTGCCTTTCGGACTTAGCTACGCCACTTCCTATGTCAGTTTTTCACCCGCCCTCTATATCGCGTTTATCGGTTTTATCGGCATCATAATGGGTATTTACTTTTATAACTTACCTGAATTCAAAAAGATTGATGAGGTCATCTAGGGTGTGCCTTTAATTCAATCAATACGCACCTATATAGAGACACAACGTTATAATGTGTGGCTGCTAACACCTCAACTCTCAGACTCAAACATTCCCATATTAAGGCTCAACAACCATGGTTGATATGACCAACAAACGGCTTTCCGTTGCCCCTATGATTGATTGGACAACGACCGACTACCGTTACTTTGCGCGACTTTTTAACCCCCACGTTTATCTCTATACTGAAATGATCAGTACTGGTGCGTTGATACATGGCAATCGTGCGCGTCACTTGCGTTTTGATACGCTTGAGCATCCCATTGTGCTACAACTTGGCGGTGCCGACATTATAGAGATGACTCAGTGCGCAGAGTTTGCTCAGCAAAATGGCTATGATGAAGTCAATATCAATGTGGGCTGTCCCTCGGATCGTGTACAGCACAATAAAATCGGGGCGTGCTTGATGGCAGAGCCTGAAACGGTTGCAAGCTTAGTAAAGCATATGCAAGCAGCTGTTGATATACCGGTGACAGTCAAACATCGTATTGGTATTGATGATTTTGACAGTTATGAATTTATGGCAGATTTTGTTCAAAAAGTCGCTGAGGCTGGTTGTACACGTTTTATCGTCCATGCACGTACTGCTTGGCTACAAGGACTCAGTCCCAAACAAAACCGCGAGATACCGCCGCTACGTTACGATGATGTTTATCGTTTAAAGCAAGATTTTCCTGCACTCGATATCGAAATCAATGGTGGCATTGAAACGGTTGATGACATCCAAATGCACTTACAGCATATCGATGGCGTTATGATTGGTAGAGCGTTTTACCACAACCCTTATTTATTGGCGGAGGCTAATAGCTTATGGGGTGAGCCTATCCCTAAGCGCTCGGATATTTTAGCGCAATTGTATCCGTACCTAGAAGAGCAGATCAACAAAGGCGAAGCACTACCGACCATGACTCGGCACTACTTAGGATTGTTTCAGGGCTTAGCTGGCGCGCGCAGATGGCGACAAGCGTTGAGTGGTAAGCCTCAACTAACGATTGAAGAGATCAAACAAGCAGCAGATGAGGTTTTATTATTGAATCCTGAGGCATAAATAAGATTTAGCCAGCTACTAATTTAGCCAGCTACTATTTAGCCAGATACTGTATGGCTGCATAACGGTTGACTGACTTGCTATAGCACGCTGGATAATTTGCTGACTTAAACGCTCTGTGCCAGATATTGCCACATTGCCACCCCATTATTGACAACATGCAATAACATTGGCAATAGTAATGAGCCGGATCGAAAACGCGCATAACAAAAGATCAGCGCCAGTATCACAATGGTGCTGATTTCATAGAGACCATATTGCAAATGGATCACAGCAAATATCAGGCTAGTCACTACGCTGGCTACAAGCTCTCCATGATACCTCACAGACGAGTCAGTAAACTGCTCTGTAATCGCAGACCATAGAACACCGCGAAAGACCAACTCCTCATACAAGGGTGCGACAATCACCATTGCCAAGACCAGTAGCCACACCGAGCTGACAGATTGATATAACGGATCGACAAACGCCAATGGTGTCTCATCAAGAAAATACGTCAACACTTGACTCACAATCATAAATATCAAAAGCAGCCCAAGCATTCTTATACTGACTGCCCAAGAAAACGGTTTGAGTGCCAGATATTGACGACTACGGCCCCCTCTTAAGCGAATGATCGCAACGCTAATTGCTACGAGTAACACACAGCTAATGATGACGGAGCAACTGACCACCGTGCCATTATTACTACCGAAAAAGAATACATCTGCGGCTGTGGTGTTTTTAGTAGAGGGCAACAACAACTTGCCTGTGACATACACGCCAAGCAACTGACTGATGAAAAAAGCAATCACTATGCCTATCGTCAGTAAAAACACGCCCAAACGTGAAAATAAAGGATCACGCTTAGGCGATGCAGCGAACGGGTTTGAACCAGTGGCGTTTGTTTGCATAAAATGGTTGCTCAAAAAATATTCTGTCAATCTGTCTGACATCAATATGACGCCAATTAGTCTGTCAATTGCTGCTGAATCAATGTCAGTACTTGCTGTGCCACTGATTCTGGATGTTCAAGCGGAAACATGTGACCACCAGCATGGGTTTTATAAGGAATCCCCAGGCGTGATTTGACTTGCTGCGGAAAATGACGTTTCAAGAACAGACTCTTCTCACCAATAATCAAAGTAACAGGCAATTTGGGCGCGCGATTAGGCGTGAGCCAATACCAAGACGGATTGGTACGAAATACGGCCACCTCAACCTCTTTAGGAATAGCGAGCGTCACCTTACCGTCTGCACGCTCATGCAAACCATGCTCGATATATCCTTGAAAGCTGCGCTCATCAAAATCTTTAAAAAAGCTTTTGTGCCGTAGCTGCTCATACGCCTCTGTGCGACTATCCCAAACATCACGGCGGTGCTTAGACACGCCAGCGGGTGACAGCTTATCCATTAAGCGGTTGTTCATCAAAGGCAATCTATCAGCGGTTTTCGCCACATGCCATAGTAAGCTGACCTTACCATAAATCCAAGGCGGATCCATCAAGACTGCTTGGTTGAAGCGCTGCGGTGCTCGATACAAGGCTTGCAACGTACACATAGCCCCAAGCGAATGACCCACACCCACCACTTGTGTTATCCCATGTTTTTCACATGTTTTATTCACACTATCGATAATCTGCTGCGTGAGACTGCGCCAATGGTCATCCACCGGATAGTCAGGCGTGGCTCCCAGCAGGACAATATATTCAATCGTAAAAAATTTTGCCAAAGGCTCAAAAAAAGATTCATAAACCGCGCTTGGCATGCCATTAGCATGAGCAAAATGGATGACGGGTTTTTGTGTGATCTTAGATACAGGCAGGGCAGCAAAATGCTGCAAATTCATGTCATTACTCATAACAGGCTCTCATTAGATTATTATGAATAGGTTATACACCTTTTATTATAATGGCGTTTTATGCCGTGACCGCAGCGGCAGGCATGCTTATCGCATTGTTATATTTGGTATGACCTACAATTAAGGCTGAGCATGTCACCATGCTCAGCCTTAACAATCATACACATTAAGTTTAAAAGATAAAATGCTTAACGCATTTTTGCATTACCCTCTTCTTCTGGTAATATATCCAGACTGACACTAGAGCCAATGCCTGCACCCAATTTAATGGCAAAGCGATCCATCAATGATTGGAACGGATCTCTTGGGCTGTAATTCACGATATCGTCAAGCTCTAGTTGTTTCTCTAAGCTTGCAATACTACCTTTTTTGTCGGCCAAACCCAGCTCAATAGACTGCTCGCCTGTCCAGAACAACCCTGAAAACAGTTTGTTTTGCTCAGGATTTTTTAGACGATCCCCGCGACCTTCTTTGACCGCATTAATAAAGTGCTGATGCGTATTAGCCAATACGTTTTTGACATGAGCTTCTTCATAATCTGTCAATGGGCGTGTTAAACTTAAGATGTCTTTATATTCGCCAGCCGTAATGGTGCGGTCTTCTACCCCAACCTTATCCATCAACCCTTCGACATTATAGCTTGGCATAATGACGCCAATAGAACCCACCAAACTTGATGGATTGACATAAATCTCATCCGCTGCTGACGCAATATAATAAGCACCTGAGGCACCGATATCACCAATCACCGCATAGAGTTTTTTGTCAGGATACTCTTGACGCAAGTCCATCATGGTTTGCCAGATTTCATCTGACTGTACGGGTGACCCACCTGGTGAGTTAACATCTAACGCCACCGCTTTTGAGTTAGGGTTTTCAAAAGCCCGCGTCAAGGCTTCATTGACATCGTACGCATTGGCAACATCGTCATTACTGATAACGCCTTGTAGTTCAACCACGGCCAGATGCGGCTGACTGGTATCAACGCCATCCAGACCCGTTGGTGCCTTACTGGTGCAACCACGACCGAGTATCAAAAATAACATTAATAGATAGCCGAAGGTCAATAGCTTAAAAAAGATACTCCAACGACGAGCGCGGCGCTGCTCAACCACACTTGCCATTAATGTGTTCTCAATCACTCGCCATTCTTGTCCACTCGGCGGGCTTGGCTGCTGCATTGATACGGGTTGGTTTGCTGAATTATCAGGACGTTTATTTGGGTCTGGTGGCCAGTTGGGCATATAACTTCCTAAGTCAAAACAATCTAAAACAATAAAAAAAGGGGATAAAACGTAGATAGGATAAGAAAATGTTCGTACTCTATCTACTTTTAAACGGTTGCAGTTATCTATATTGATAGGCTGCTAAGTATGGTGGTATTTTATTCAGGGTTCAATAGTATAACTGTGAAATATCACGATATTATAAACCCTATCACTTAAGTATTGTTTTTAGGGTGCGGTATCGACTTTTTTATACAAAGGCAATGCCGCCTCTAATCCTTTATCATCATAGGTTACGATATCATTGATGTGTTGAAACGTCATAACATCGGTCGTGATATGAGAATCACTATGCCCAAGCCATGTCGTATGGCTGAATATTGTCTTATCAACAGACAGTTTATTATTAGGTCGCTTGTTATTAAGGAATTCAGGTGGACACAACAATGACCACATCTGCCAGACGCGCTGGTGCGTGTCCGCATTTAAAATAAGGCGCGAAGGCAAGCTATCTGTTTGCTGAGCAGTCAATGGATTGTTCAACGCAATTGATTGCGCCGTCACCGGTAATGAGCGGAGTGGATCAGCGGCATTGTATGTTAGCACTCGTATGGGCAAGCTAGTATCAATAGCCACGGTACAGTCCCAAACACTAGCATCGTCTATCTGACTCCAGCCAGTGAGCGCTTGTATAGATAGGTCGCCCGTTGCACTTTTCCATGTCTTACCCTGCTCACAGCCCTGTGCACTCATCTCTGAGCGACCATCAGAGCGGCGTATTTCTTTATACGCGCGCTGAACCCCTGACCAACGATCAGAGCGTCCTGCTTGCCAGTACTGACTAATGGGAAGGTACTCACTTAACTGTGCAACGGTCTTTGGAAGTAGTAGCGAGGTGTCAGTGCTCGATGCGGTAGACTTATTGTCAGTCGTCAACGTCGTTGTCAATCCGGCCGCACTACTCTGCACTATGATACCGTCTAATTTATTAACGGACAAACTCCCCAACTGCTGCGCCAATATTGCCGATAGCTTATCTGCCGTCAGTCTACTGGGTAGCGTTCGGGTCGTTGTCGATCTATGATCCGCTAAAACCAGCCAACTGGTATTTTTATTCTCGATATTACTGTCATTATTTGCCACAGGATACTGTAACAAGGCCGCACTTAGATAACGGTCGCCAGTTGGTAGGATATATAGCGTGGGTATCGTTGCCAATGATTGCTGATTGGCATATACCGTCATCATCAGCAACGTAAGCGGCGGTATGGTCAGCCAGCGACTAATAAAACCTCGTGGTAATAACCAAGGCAGTAGGCTCAGTAATACCATGAGTATCATCGCCATATTTACTGGGGTGTATAACCATGCTTTTGACAATACTGGTAGTGATGTAAGAGCTACAATCAGTTTATGTAGAGCACCTACAATAGCAATAACAAGTGACCAAACGCCATCGGCGATGGTCGGTGATATGAGATAACAAAGTCCTGCCAACAAATTGAGCGGCACAATTACCCAGCCGAACAGACCAATCGCAAATAAATTGATTACCAGTCCCCATAGCGAGACTTTGCCAAACAATAACAAGGTGATGGGTAATAAAGTGAGAAACAACCAAAACTGTAACTTAAATAAGCGCTTACTTATAAGCCCAATCCGCTTAAAAAACTCTTTTCCACGGTTTTTATGAGTCGCCTCAGCTTGCGCATACTGATAGGATTTATCTTCATACTTAAGGAGCAATGCTACCGCAATAAAAGACAACCAATAGCCTGCTTGCCAGAGTACATAAGGGTCATACCAAGCCATTAACACGGCCAGTGCAAACAACACTCGTATGGTGCCAATGGGCAATAACGTTAAACGCGCCAACCCTACCGCCAATAACATCCACGCCGTACGGGCAGCTGGTACGTCAAAGCCTGTAAATAATGCATAAATAAAAGCGGCAGCAACCATCACTCCCCAGCGCACCTGCCAGCGCGGAACAGAACGATAAATCAAAGGGCAAAATCGATCCAGTAATAGCACGACGCCGCCCGACAACATAATCGTCAAAAATAAAATATGTGTACCTGATATCGCAAGCAAATGCGAGATACCAGCCAGTTGATAGAGATCCTTGATATCTCGGCTGATTAAGCTTCGATCACCAGTCAGCAAACTCAACGTGACCGCTTTCGCTTGCTGCTCTTGAGGGCTATATCCCGCCCAGCCTTCATAGAAATATTGGCGTAACTGCCAGCGCCCTTGATCAATATAAGTACGAAACCTCTGAAGGTAGGAGTCAGAGGGCTTCGATGTCGTTAGTTGGGTATTGGTGATATTTGTGCGACCAGTCGCCAATACAGTCGCTGTCCCATCAATGTGGCGACCCCGTAGCCAGCGATAGCTGTCGAAACCTGATGGATTGTCAGCGTGTTGCCCAGAAACAGAAAGCGGTGTCAGAGTCAAGCTCATGTATCGTTGATCACCTGGCCGCAAGTGATTTAAACCTGTTAACTGCTCATCATTGGAAGGTTTATTAGATGATGATTTTGAATAGCTTTTGGGATAAGCACTGAGCAACACGCGATAGGTGTCGTTATGATTTTTACCCAAGCCATTATCATTTGTAGATATTTTACTTAGGCTATTTTTATGGGAGGTTAAACCACTATCCGCTCTATTATCCAAATCTTGATCCGTCAGCTCAGCCACTAAGGGTGATATCTGACTGATCGTGACGACTTGACGGTAGCCATTTTCTGTTGAGGGGTCATAAACACTATCACTTATGCCTTCGACCGTCACCAAAGCTTTTACACGCATCGGATCTGCTATTGCCGCATCTTTTGCTTGTTGCTGGCTAATGATTGCTTGCAGAACGCTGCCAAAGATAAGGGCAGTTGCGACAATAGCAACCAAAATATAAGTAATAATACGAAAAGGCGTTTTACGATCAGAAGAGGAATGACTAGAAGAGTTTGATACAGCATTATTATTGAAATGATCTACAGGTACATTGTATTGAGCGATAACCATTAGCATGATGGCAAACATCACTAGCAATATAAACAAATTAGGTGTACCAGCGACATCTAATAAAAATGGGTCGATTGACATTGCCATACTGTCTGCAACTGCCAACACCCCCATCATAACGACGATAACCAAGCTGCCAATTAACCAGTACACTCATGCTCCTTGCTTTTTGATATGGATACTAAAGTGTGGCTAGCTATAGCAATTTATATAGTCGCTACTTAATAAAACCGATACATGACATCATAAGGTGTGGCTGGTACAAATTTTTCTTGCTAGCGGCGGCGTTGCTGATAAAGGCGGCAAAACATTTATCCCAGCCATGCTGATTCTTTCTTATAGCGATCTTACTACAGTTATAGAGGGACGCCAAATGCCAACTTATATCTAAACCCGTCACAACGGATACGTCCTACAATGGCATTTATATTTAGATTACCCTATACTGATTAAAACTATTGCGATAATAATACGCTGGCATTATCATTCCATCTATTCTCACCCATACTTTTCATTAATGACATTACTTTATACCGGTTCATCAATAAAATTGAGCGGACTGTAGCTAATGATTTAAGGCGATCCTGTGCCCCAAAAACGTCTAAAAGCCCTGCTTCCTACGCCTGAGAAAATCCTAGAAAGTCGTACCCTAAAATTGTTCGCACCGCATTTGGCTGATCCAAGATTATGGCATTTTAATCGTCATAGCCTAAATAAAGCGGTCTACATTGGCGTGCTCAGTGCTTTTTTTCCACTGCCTGGACAGATGCTATTGGCGTTAATCGGCTCGCTGGTTTTTCGTGCCAACGTACCCATGGCACTTGGTTTGACTTGGATTACCAACCCGCTTACAACTTTGCCTATTTTTTATGCAAGTTATTATGTAGGGGCTAAGATTATTGACGTACCGATGATTAGCTTTCGACTCATCGGTCGCATGATTGCAGACTTTAGCTTATGGTTACTGGCAAACGGTGCCAATCCATTTATTACTTATCGTGGCACCGTATCGCTTACCGCTTTTTGTATAGGTCTGACGATTTTAGCCATTATCACCAGTATCATTTGCGGATTGGCATTTAAAGCAGTGTGGCGTTACAAAACCGTTATTAGCTGGCAAAAACGCCAACAACAACCTTCTAACAAACCGCCTAAACCTTAAGCTCAAATATCAAAACAGTCTACTGAGTATCACTAGGCTGCTATCAAGCAAGTCAATGCTGGCTTATAAGCTAAAATCACAAATAGTACTTGTCGATGACACCCGTACTATTCTTCTTCCTTTGCACTTTTCTCAATGGCTACCTGCACATTGTCAGCAAGATTTGTGTCCATGGTAAAAACCTCTACGACTTTTTCGCCTTTGAGTAACGTATAACGCTTACCTGTCGCGCTGTCTTGAGCTTTTAGGTTGTAATCAACCCCAGCCAAGGTAATGGCATCAAAAACGGGCGTTAAAATCTCGACTTGCGCTTGTTTATCAAACGTATCAAATAGCGTCGGATCCATATAAGGTTTTAGTGGCTCATTGCCTTCTTCAGCACTGCCAAAAGCGTCGATTGGGTCTTCATTTTTATTCATGATATCTGCCTCATAACATGGGATAAGATTGCTTATAAGCAACCTCGTTTAAATTTGCTTATGGTGTCTTTTTCACTGAGTTTTTTGTATCAAAAGTTTAGTTTAGCAATAGCCTGTTTTAAAAACAGGCTCAGTTTTCACACCAGTTTTTGCGCAGCGTCAGGCTATGACCTCATAGCCTAGTTGGCCGTGTTTAATCATTTAGTACTGTGCCCAATGACCATTACGTAGCATCAGCTGACGATCAGCAAGGGCCGCCAAATTGCGATCGTGAGTCACCATCAATAATGCCGTTTTCATGGTATTTTGCAACTCTGTCAACAGTCCAAAAACGCTTTGAGCGTTATCGTAGTCTAAGTTACCTGTCGGCTCGTCGGCTAAGATGAGCGATGGCTTGGTCACAAGCGCACGGGCAATGGCCACACGCTGACGTTCACCGCCCGACAACTCACCTGGTCTGTGCGCCAAACGATGCTCAAGACCCACGCTTTCTAAGATATCAATCGCCTGTTGACGCGCTTCGTTTATCGATACTTTTGGGCGCATTAATAAAGGCATAGCAACGTTCTCGACCGCCGTAAATTCAGCCAACAAATGGTGAAACTGATAAATAAAGCCTAAATGCTTATTACGCATCGCCCCACGTTCAGTCTCATTCATGCTATTTAATAGCTGACCATGTAGCCAAACCTCACCACTGGTTGGTGTATCAAGACCACCAAGTAAATGCAGCAAGGTACTTTTACCTGAGCCGCTGGTGCCGACGATCGCGATACGCTCACCGGCGTTAACACTCAAATCCAGCCCTGTTAATACTTGCGTACTAACCGCGCCTTCATCATAGATCTTATTGATATCTTTTGCCTCTAAAATGGCAGACATGACGCTTCCTTTATTCTATTCATACTGAGGTTGATGCTCAGTTAAATGTTGTTAACTGTATATGATGTTGAGCTTTTCTTAAGCCACAAACGACTTTTAAATCGTTACTCATAACGCAGCGTTTGCGCTGGCTGAATTTTTGCCGCTCGGCGCGCCGGATAAATGGTTGCCAAGAAGCTCAAGATAAATGACGCTCCAGTAATCAATACGACATCTAACAAACGTAGCTGTGATGGTAAATAGTTAACAAAATAAGCATCGAATAGGTTCAACCCAAAGACTTGGTTGATATACCCTAAAATATCACTGACAGTGAGGGCAAATATAATACCCAATATGGTGCCCGCGATTGTACCAATCACACCGATGACAACGCCTTGTACCATAAAGACTTGGGTAATCAAACGAGGAGAGGCACCAAAGGTTTTCAAAATCGCAATGTCTGCCTTTTTATCTGTGACGAGCATCACAAGGCTAGACACGATATTGAAGGCAGCGACCAAAATGATTAAAAATAGCAATAATCCGACCATGGCTTTTTCCATCTGAATCGCACCAAATAGATTGCCGTGGGTTTGTGTCCAGTTATTAGGATATAACTGCTCAGGGGCTATTGCGGCCGCTTTTTCTGAGGCAATGGGCGCAGTGAAAATATCGTTAAGCTTCATGCGTACGCCTTGAGCGCCATCAGGCAGACGCAACAGTTTTGCGGCATCATTCATAGGAATAAATGCCATGAGACTGTCTACTTCTGGGCTAATGGTAAAAATACCCGTCAAGGTAAAACGTTTAAAGCGCGGTATCACACCTGCAGGTGAAGGCGAAGCTTCAGGCAACACTAAAGTGACTTTGTCCCCTATCTGCAAGCCCAACGACTGCACCATATCTTGACCAAGTACAATGCTAAAGTCGCCACTTTGTAAGGTATCAATACTACCCTCAACCATATGATCATTGATGATAGAAACCTTTTTCTCATACTCAGGGTCGATACCTGTGACCATAATCCCTGCAACTTGGCCATTTGAGGTCAACATACCTTGCAGCTGGATAAAGGGCGCTACAGCAGCCACTTCTGGATCTTCTTTAATTTTATCCGCCAACTGCTTCCAATCACCGATGATTTCAGTTGAAACGACCGTTGCTTGTGGCACCATGCCTAAGATACGGGTTTTTAGTTCACGATCGAACCCATTCATGACCGATAGTACCGTAATCAATACGGCAACCCCAAGAGTCAGACCGATCATCGAGATGAGCGATATGAATGAGATAAAACCATTACTACGCTCTGCTCGGGTGTATCTTAAGCCGATAAATAACGCTAAAGGACGAAACATATTCAAACTCTTTATCTTATCTATGTACGACTTTATATATGCTGTAAAATGAGCGGTGCCAAAGATGCATCATATACTTGCCATACTCACATATAAATCGAACACAAAAACAGGGTTTATGACAAGCCAAAGACAGCTGTCAAAAGGGAGGTAGTTTGACACAATTTGGCTGATATGTGCCAGTCATTAGCAAAAAATGGCTCTATTTTCTGCTAAAAATTTGGGTTTTGTTACTATTTTTTATGAGGGGCTTGCTATTGCTGGCGTCAATACCTATATATTATATGCTAAAGACAATTGTCATTAACCATTCATTGCTGTTTGTCGCCCTATATCAGTAGCTGCACCGATAGCAACGTTGTTCACTATTATCAACCAATATGAGCATTATTGAATAATAGGTAAACAACCGCCGTTTGGGGCCCAAACTTCACGCTGACTTAATTTTGAGTATTTTCATGACTATTAATTATCAATATAAAAATATCCAAACACCGACCAAAATCACTTTAACCGATGAGCAATCTGCAGGCCATGCTGATCATTGGCGCATCTTAACCGACGACATGAGTCATGACGTGCCAGAATGGCTACAGAAGATGATTGAACAAGCGGCGATGCCTAAAGGCTTAAATAGCAATATAAGTGCGCAAGACAGCTGCTTGTTGTTATCTGAAAACCAGCCGTGTCACATCAATCAAGTATTGGCAATGAAAGATGGTAAGCCTGAACGCTTTATCAATGCCTTCCCTTGCGTCGATAGCCCTTATGGACTCAATTGTAAAATTGAGCGCGTCATTGCTAACGATAACTCACATGATGCGGTATTACGCTTGCGCACCGCTGACGGCAGTATTATTTATGCTTTTGATCAGTTGTATACCGCCAATCGCTATCTGTATCAGCGCGATGCGTCTTACTTTGTAAACTTGAGTGCTTGGGCACACGAAATCAAATTAAGTGAGCAAAACGAAGTGGTAATGGTAGAGGATCAAGAATCTATTCGCTATCATCGCGCGTTTAATGACATTGTGGCGGCCAATGATGGACAAATTCCGGACGACCTACAAGCCCAAATCGATGACTGGAAACCTGAGACCGAAGCGCAAATGGCACCTGTAGAGATCAACTTGGGTCACATGTGTGCCTATTTATTTGGCGACACCCTAGGTCAAGAAGATGAAGCCTGGTGCCAAGGTCAGGTGCTCGGTAAGCAAAACACCGTGTTTAATGACAAATCTATTATCTTATTCGATGTGGTGGTACTACGTGAACAAGACGCCGCTCCGTTCGTGGTACGTATTGGCGCACTCAACACGCCAGAAACAGCGTCTATTGAGGTAAATGATTACGTACAAGCAAACGTTTGGCTACAAGCGGCTATTTACAAAGAAAACCAGCAAGGTGAAGTATCACAATCAAAAGCCAGTTGATTCAATGAGAAAAGTATTCTTGTACTGAACTCAAAAAAAAGCCCCTAATTATTTGTTAGGGGCTTTTTTATTGCTATGGTTTTGAATATAGCTAAAAAATATAGAACTATGCCATCGTCGTCATTGACTTGATACGGGTATACAGCTCTTTTTGCTCAGTACTTGGGCGAGCGGTTTGTACTGCCATTAACTGTGACATATCGCCTTCGACGCGAATCTTGCCACTCATAAATGCACCCATAATTTGATTGGTATCAAAGTCTGTGATGATAGATTGCAAGATATCACGGTCAAGCAATAAAGTAGTGGTGGCTGCGTCGTTTAGACCACGGTGTAACAAACCATTAGCGAAATTGGCTTCGATGTCTTGATTGGGATCAGACACTTTTAGATTGACGATCATATTGGCAAGTGCAGGTGGTAAGTTAAGCTCACCCGCTTCATGACCCATCTTCTCTACTTGTTCAAACCATTCATCTGTCAAAAATACTGCCATGTTATTATCCTTAATTAATATTATCGTAGGCTAAGGTGCTTCGATCTTGCCCGACTGGGTGTCGAATTATAAAATAGGACTGATAACAGCCTTATAAAAAATGCTGGCATCAATCTGATTTAGCCTCATTATAAGGGTCGAGCCGATAATAAGTAAAACTTATTTGTACCGCTTTGAGCACGATTGTTACAAAAATTCTTCCTTTATTAAGCCCTTTTCTTATAGATTTCTGTTTGTTTACCGACCAAACATATCCCTAGAATACTGACACAATTGGGTATAAAATAAACACAGAATTAAGTTGTAATAAGTGGTTCGCTAATATTTTTACTAAAGAGTTTGTATTTTGCCGCATAGTTCTGATGATATTTCATTAAGATTGCGTTACAATACCCTTAAACAGAGTCAGGAGTTTTAACTAAACATTACTTACATCTGTTTTTTGTCAGCCGCCGCTAGCACACGTCTTATGGCAATACATTTTTTATGGATATTGGTATCTATCTTCATTGGTACAATTTTTGGTAATAATTAAGATAAATACTTAGCCCCATTAGATGTTTGATGCTCAAAAACGGCGCATCGTCTTATTTACTCTAACCATTTATTAACAATCCTACTATCAGCTAGCCAAGAGCGCAGCACATTCCAAGCGCTCCTTTTTATCTATAACCAGTTAATAGGATAAGAAGGCTAAGATTGATAGTTAATAGTATTAGAATGATAAGCTAGTTAAAAACAGTATGTACCGTCGTCACCATCAGATCTTTACTTTTTATGATAAGGATGACGCGGAGCGTTAGTTAATTCTGTTGATAATTCGGGCTGTAAAGGAATCATCCAATGAGTTTACAAAACACAGCAGTCGCCCCAGTGGACCGTGAGTACGAAATTACTGTCATAAGATTTTTTACGACAATGGCCGTAGTATGGGGCATTGTCGGCATGAGTATTGGGGTGTTCATTGCGTCGCAGTTAGTATGGCCAGCACTTAACTTTGATATCCCATGGCTGACTTTCAGTCGTTTAAGACCGCTACATACCAACGCGGTTATTTTTGCGTTCGGCGGCTCTGCCCTGTTCGCAACATCTTACTATATTGTTCAACGTACTTGTAAGACCAGATTGTTTGCCCCTTATCTTGCTTGGTTTACCTTTTGGGGCTGGCAGGCCGTTATCGTATCGGCAGTTATTACCTTGCCTTTGGGTTTGACCTCCGCCAAAGAATACGCTGAGCTTGAGTGGCCAATCGATATCTTGATTGCTTTGGTATGGATCTCTTATGCCATTGTTTTCTTCGGTACGCTTATCAAACGTAAAACCTCACACATTTATGTGGCGAACTGGTTCTTTGCCGCTTTTATTATTACGATTGCTCTATTGCATATCGTCAATAGTATGGCGATTCCTGTCAGTGCATTTAAATCTTATTCGATCTTTAGCGGTGCAACTGATGCGATGGTGCAATGGTGGTACGGCCATAACGCGGTTGGCTTTTATCTAACGGCGGCCTTCCTCGGTATGATGTATTACTTTGTTCCTGTACAGATTGGTCGTCCTATTTATTCTTACCGTTTGTCTATCGTTCACTTTTGGGCGTTGATTGCCGCTTATATGTGGGCAGGTGGTCACCATTTGCATTATTCAGCATTACCAGATTGGACACAGTCACTAGCGATGGTGTTCTCTATTATCCTATTCGCACCTTCTTGGGGCGGTATGATTAATGGTGTATTAACACTATCCGGTAGTTGGGATAAGCTGCGTACTGACCCTATCATTCGCTTTATGATTGTCGCCTTGTCGTTTTATGCCATGTCGACGTTCGAAGGCCCAATGATGTCGATCAAAACGGTCAACGCGTTATCACATAATACAGATTGGACCATTGGTCACGTTCACTCGGGCGCACTTGGCTGGGTTGGTATGATTACGATTGGTTCGCTATACGTACTATTACCACGTATCTATAACAAGCCAAAAATGTATTCTATCAGCTTGATTACCACGCATTTCTGGTTGGCGACTGCGGGTACTATTTTCTATATCGTCTCTATGTGGATTTCAGGTATTGGTCAAGGCATGATGTGGCTTGCTACCAACCCAGACGGTACTTTAGTATACAGCTTCGTTGATACTGTTGAATTCTCGCATTTCCCATATATGGGTCGTGCTTTTGGTGGTCTACTGTATGTATCGGGTATGTTTGTTATGGCTTACAACTGCTATAAGACAATCAAGATGCCAGAAGGTAAGCCTGTAGATGTTGCCGATCCAACTGATCATGAACCTAGTGTCGAAAAGCCTTCGACAGCTAACGTATAAGGAGCGATCATGGCTGGTACACCGCATGAGATTATTGAAAAAAATACAGGCTTGTTGGTCATCGGTATCGTTATTGCTATTAGCTTTGCAACGCTAGTTGAAATCGTGCCGTTGATATATGACAACAAGTCCCCTGAAGAAGGTGGGGTCAACACCCCTCTTCCCTCAATGGAGCCATGGACTGCACTAGAGTTCGAAGGCCGTGATATCTATATCCGTGAGGGTTGTCATGTTTGTCACACCCAAATGATTCGTCCGCTACGTGCCGAAGTTGAACGTTATGGACCTTACTCACGTGCCGCTGAATCAACGTGGGATCACCCATTCTTATGGGGTTCAAAACGTACTGGACCTGACCTGGCACGTGTTGGTGGACGCTACTCTGAAGATTGGCAAAAACAGCACTTAATTGACCCCCGTTCATTAGTACCTGAATCCGTCATGCCAGGTTTCCCATGGCTTGCTACTAATGAAGTGAATGGTACGAACGTTCAAACTAAAATGCGTCTATTCCGTGATCGCTTTGGTGTGCCTTATACTGAAGAAGACATCGAAGGAGCACCTGATGCGGTTCTTGGTGCCACTGAGCTTGATGCTTTGGTTGCCTATTTACAGCAGTTAGGTACCGCGATGGAAGGACAGCGCTAATGGGTATTGGTGAATTACAAACAATTGCGACCGTTTCTGCCTTTGTTGCCTTCGTAGGTGTTGCATGGTGGGCGTATTCGCCAAAAAACAAAAAACGCTTCGAAGAAGATGCACAACTTGCGCTTGATGATGAAGATATCGAATCTTTGTCTGAAGAGCAGCGCAATAAGGATAAATGATGACATTTTTTTGGAGTTCTTGGATTACCATACTAAGTTTCATGTGTTGGGCGGCAATTCTTGGCGTCTTGATAATGGTACTGAAGTACAAACCAAAACTAGAAGAGGATGGCACCACAGGCCATACCTATGACGGTATTCAAGAATACGATAAGCCATTGCCTAAATGGTGGTTGGTGATATTTTTTGGCTCCATCATTTGGGGTGTTGCGTACTGGGTATTTTTCCCTGCTATGTTTCCAAAAAGCTGGGATGGTCTTGCCACCGTCGAAGTCGATGGCGAAACTGTAGCGTGGACTTCCAAGAATGAGCTTTATAGTGATCTTGAAAGTAACAACAAAGTATTTACCGATAACTTTGAAAAGAATATTCTAGCGCAAGCGGATGCGAGCGGTGCTACATCGACTTTGGCGGAACTGGTTGAGCTACAATCAACCAGACGTCATAGCGAAAACCCACCGGCAGATTTGCAGGCAAACATTGATGGAAAGGTAGCAGAACTTGCGCCTTACGTTGAGAAATTGTCTGAAAACCCAAATGCTTTAAAAGTGGGTAGCCGCTTATTCTTGCAGAACTGTTCGGTATGTCATGGCTCGAATGCTAAAGGTGCCGTTGGCTTCCCCAATCTGACTGATAACGATTGGTTGTATGGTGGCGCACCTGAAAATATCTTGACCACGCTGCATAATGGTCGAGTTGGCGGCATGGCGGCATGGCGTGATCAGATCGGTGAAGATGGTGTCCGTGCGGCAGCTGAGTATGTCCTGTCTATATCTGGCAACCAAAACGGTTATGAGCTTGATCAGACAAAAGTCGCTCAAGGTGAAGCAATCTTTAATCAGCCGACCAATTGCGTGCTTTGTCATGGTAAAGATGCGAAAGGTATGCATTCAACTGGCGCACCGAACTTAACTGATGAGATTTGGTTATATGGTGGTGATCGTGAGACTATTCGTGAGACGTTACGTTATGGCCGTGCTGGTGTCATGCCTGAGTGGCAAACGAAGCTAGGTAATGAACGTATTATGCTACTTGCTGCTTATGTTTACTCATTATCAGATCATAAGACTCCGTCTGCTGCTAATGCCTCAACTACTACGGCTCAACCAGTAGCTGCTACTCCTACTGCTACTTCTACTGCTGGTTCTCAGCCAGCAGCGGCAACGGTAGAAGCAACGGTTAATTGATGATTTGAGTCGGTTTCTGACGCAAATACAAATGGATAAGATTGAACAAAGGGAGGACTGTTACGGCGGCCCTCCCTTTTTACATGCTCATATTCAAGTATTTATCGACTATCAATAGACACGTAATACATGACTGCCTATTAACCAGTTATTGTCATTTATGGATTGCTTTTTAAGATTATTACCCCATTTAAAGTAGGGAGAATGTTAAAATAAGAGCATTCAAAAGTGAATTGTCAGTGGCTGATTTGGCACACTACTATTGATTTTTATGATGCTATTTATTTGCAGTCGACCTTTTGTAGTGGATCTATAGGTAAAGAGATATTCCTTATCCAAAGCTCCTCCGCTACTTACTGACATTGATAACACCACACATTTACACATCTGATTCATACAGGTGTTTGTTCATCATGCCAGCAAACTGATTCTTTTTTAAAAGAGGCACGTTTATGTCAGCACAACCATCCAATAAAATTCCTGTACACCAAGTGGATCTTGATGCGACCAAGCATCGCGTCCATCCTAGATTCGTTAAAGGTTTTTATCAAAATATTCGAGTCATTACGATGTATGCGCTTTTGGCGGCGTTTTTGCTTTTGCCATGGCTACGTTACAATGACAGACAAGCAATATGGTTTGATGTTCCCTCACAGCATTACTATATCTTCGGCATGACCTTTTTGACGCAAGATTTTTATTTTATTGCCGTATTTGCCATTATTGCCGCCTTTACTTTGTTTGTCGTGACGGTTTATGCAGGCCGCGTATGGTGTGGCTACGCTTGTCCCCAAACGATTTGGACACACCTTTATCAATACGTTGAAAAGTGGGTGATTGGTGATCGCAATAAGCGCATTAAGTTTGATAAAGAGCCAATGAATGCCAAAAAAGCTTTCAAACGTACTTTGGTGTATTTTATTTGGTTTGTCTTGTCAGTCATTACCGCCGCGACCTTTGTCAGCTATGTGGCTGGTACCGATTATTTGTACCAAAGCTGGCAAACCATCGGTTTTGTGCCAGTCCCTGAATGGCCGACATGGATATGGGTATCGATGTTTATCTTTACGTTTGCAACCTATGCCAATGCAGGTTACATGCGTGAGCAAATGTGTATTCAAATTTGTCCTTACGGTCGCTTCCAAAGTGTGATGTTTGACAAAGATACCTTGGTGGTGTCTTATGACTACGAACGCGGAGAGCCTCGCGGTGCTCGTAAAAAAGGCACTCATCCTGACAATCTAGGTGATTGTATTGAATGTCAAATGTGCGTTCAGGTCTGCCCAACGGGTATTGATATTCGAGATGGTTTGCAGGTTGGTTGTATTCAGTGCGCTGCTTGTATCGATGCTTGTAATGAGATCATGGACAAAGTTGGCTACTCACGTGGGCTGATTCGTTATACAACAGAACGTCAATTGGCAGAAAAAGAACCGAGTCGCGTCTTGCGTCCACGACTGTTTGCCTATTTGGCGTTATTAACGCTATTATGTGGAGGCGTGGTTTATGCGTTGACTGATCGCGTGCCACTAGAGATTGACATTCGCCGTGATCGCAATCAGTTGTCCTCTGTGAACGCTCAAGGCATGATTGAAAACAGCTATATCGTCAAATTAACCAACAAAACGCAGAACGCTCATAACTACAAGATAACGCTCGCCCCGCAAGACGGCTTGAGCTTAGAGTTGCGCTTCAATGATGTGCCACTAGAGGCTGGTGAAAGCTTTAATATGCCTGTGAGTATTTATGGCGACCCTGACGTTATCGAGTTTGGTCAGACACCTGTGACGCTCAATGTCGCCAGTGAAGATGGTAAATACAAAGTGAGTAAGCAAAACGTTTTTACCACTCAAGGTCAGATACAGTAGTATTTTAGAAAAACAATTGCGGCATTTTTTATAAGTCATTCATTAGTCCAGAATCAATGAATGACTGATTTATTAACCTGATGACCCTCATCCATCAGATTATCCATTGGTACAGTTAATAGGTATTTTATGTCTACCCCAGCACCGAACTTCAAGCATCAAGATACTCAGCCATGGTACAAAAACTATATGGTGGTCATCTTTGTTATTGGTATGCCAACCTTTGTGGTCATCGCTTGCCTCTGGTTTGTTTACTACTCTTATCAGATTCGTGACAGTGTGGTACGTGACGACTGGTACATGGATGGTAAAACCCTTTATCAAGATGTATCGCGTGATAAGCTGACTTATGACTTGGATTTGCATGGCGAAATGCAGTTTGCGGATGATGGAGGAATTTTGTTTTACTTGAATTATCCAGAGCAGAGCTTGCAATCGGGTAAACTCTTAGACGGTAAGCCGTTGACTTATCCTGATAAGCTGGCTCTCTCTATCTCGCATGCAACCGACATCAAAAAAGACCGTGATGTGACATTGCAGCATGTCGAGGGCAACAAGTACAGCGCCCAAGTAGATATCGATCCTGTAAAAGCCAAGTATTACTTACAAGTGAGCAATGACGGTCAAGATGATTGGCGCATGCAAGATGTGGCAAAACTGCCGCGCTCAGCCGTTACTTTCAATCCGTTACCTGTGTTTGCAAACAGCTAATTTTATTAAATAGTAACTTCTACATACGTAAAAAAACCAGCGCATTAATTCATAGTGTGCTGGTTTTTTATATTTTCTCATAACTCAATACCGTACAATTGGTATCAATCTTTAAAGCTTAAATAACAGGATTAATCGTTGGTATTTTTTGAGCTGTGCGATTATTTTCTGCTGCTTTACCTGCGTTTATCGAATGCGTCTTGTCGCTTGCAAACCTGTCACTTGCAAACTTGGGATTAAAAGTCTGCGTTTTTGGCGACACGGGCAACCCAATTTCGGCAAGACTGTCTGTCTGCCCTGCTTGAATATTATCGCCTTCAAAGATGCGCTCGTTATCATCACGATCAAGACTTAACTGTTCAAAATCAAACAACTCGCGGTCGGCCAATTGCGACGGCGCCACGTTTTGCATGGCTTTGAAAATAGAGGCCAAACGCTGCGGATGGGCATCGTCCCATTCTCGAAGCATGTCGTTGATGATGGCACGTTGTAAATTGGTTTGGCTGCCGCATAAGTTACATGGAATGATAGGAAACTCTTTTAAACGCGCATACTCGATGATGTCTTTTTCTTCGACATACGCAAGCGGGCGAATAAGTAAGTTTTGTTTGTCGTCGCTGAGCAGTTTAGGTGGCATTGATTTAAGGGTGCCACCATGAAACAGATTTAAGAAAAATGTGGCCAACATGTCGTCGCGATGATGACCCAACGCGATTTTGGTTGCGCCAATTTGTTTGGCAAAGCCATATAATGAGCCACGGCGCAAACGCGAACACGCAGAGCAATAAGTCTTGCCTTCTGGCACCACACTTTTGACAATGCTATACGTGTCTTTTTCTAAAATATAATGAGCAATGCCCTGCTCGTTTAAATACGCGGGTAAAATATCCTCAGGATAACCGGGCTGCTTTTGATCAAGGTTAACCGCGACAATATCAAAGCTAATCGGTGCGATGCGCTTTAGAAGCAGCAAAATATCTAGCAAAGTATAGCTGTCTTTGCCGCCTGAGACGCACACCATGACCACATCGCCATCTTCGATCATATTAAAATCACGAATTGCCCAAGAGACTTGTCTACGCAGCTTTTTTTGTAGCTTGCGAAATTCAGCAGACTCAGAAGGTATAGACTGTTCTGCATCACGGTTTTCTTCATTGAGGTTTTCGTCATCCCTATTCTCAGCGACACCATCATATTTCATAAGATCAGTGTCAGTTTTTAGCGCATGATTGTATTCAGCATCAGCAGGCTTATCATCAAACTCAGAGGTGATTTTTGGCGTAAATAAGGTCGCTGTGGTCATAAATTACTCAATATCTTTACGAAGGTGATTTTGCTAAAAAGCCAATTGCCATAAAGAAAGCGCTATAAAAAGCCGCCAGCAACAGGTATTAGCTCGGATGCGTTAAAGGCCGAGATTATAACAAATATTGCTAACAGTTTGAAAATATGACATTAAATGATGACGTTAAATACTATTTTTATTAAATAGACCGTTTGTTAAAATCAAATCGCACTTTTATCAAGGTTACATGAGACTCGTGGTTCTGTAATGGCCGTATTTTTGCTAAAATAACCGTTTTTCGTAAACCAATAATAGATACCACTATGACAAACGTTACCCCGCAAAACACTCCTACCAATCCAGTCTCTGATGCCGACGTATCGGCACTTCATAAAGATCAAAATGCAGTCGTGCTACTATCAGGCGGACTTGATTCGGTTACTTGTTTATATTGGGCTAAGATGCGCTATGCTTCTGTGACGGCGGTCAGTTTTAACTATGGTCAACGTCACAATAGTGAGCTTGTCGCTGCCAAAACCATCGCAGAGACCGCTGGTGTCAATCATAGAATTATCGATATCGATATCGCTCAACTGGGCGGCTCCTCGCTGACCGATCACAGTATGATCGTTCCTGACGGTGATACCGATACGTTCCCCAACAAAAAACATGATGAGATTGATAACGACGCCATACCCAATACGTATGTGCCTGCCCGCAATACCATATTCTTATCTTATGCGCTGGCCGTTGCTGAAGTCACTGATGCCAATCATATCGTTATTGGCGTCAGCTCAGTCGATTACTCTGGCTATCCTGACTGCCGTCCAGAATATATTGCCGCCTTCGAGCACATGGCAAACCTTGCGACCAAAGCGGGCGTAACCGGTCATCACCTGTCTATTCAAACACCATTACAGCAGCTCTCCAAGGCCAAAACCATTGAGCTGGGACTGTCATTGGGTGTCGATTATGGGCAAACGATTTCTTGTTACCGCGCAGACTCAAATGGTCTTGCTTGCGGCGTTTGTGACAGCTGTACGCTACGCCGTCAAGGATTTGCACAAGCGGGCGTTGCTGATCCCACTCATTATCAACAGTAATGCATTTTGCAAGCAATGGTTGTCTCTCAACATTAGAGAAACATTTGCTTGCATTAACACAGCAAGCTGACGTTGTATTTTAATCTCCATACTTGCTATGGTATGAGCGCTTATCTACATCAAAGAAGGTAGTCTCCGCTATAGATTAGTTAAACCTTAAACCAGTTAACCCTTAAATCAGTCAAATTCGATTGATTGGTCGTTAATGACAAATTTATAGCCGAGTACAAGATCTAGGAAATTGACACCACCCCTGAGAGGACGTTTATGAAGTTTTTGCCAATATTACCCCTAGCCCTAGCGGCCATTTTTACGTTACCACAAGCAAACGCTGCTGATATTAAGCAAAGCAATATCAATACTTGTGTCAATGGTGCGGTCAAATACAAAGTTGCTGACAAAAGCAATGCAACCAAGCTATGTAGTTGCACTATTGGTGTACGAAGCAATATGACCATCGGTCAGATGTGGGAAATTGAAAGCTACGCGCAAGACAAAAAAGACCCTTCAAACCTCCCTTACGTGAAAAAAATGCAAAAAGACTTGCAGCAGTGCACCGTGGGTCTAGACTTAAAAGAGCCACAAAAACCTGCTTAATAGATAATTCGCTCAATATATAAAAGACTGGCTATTGCCAGTCTTTTTTGTTATCAATGAAGACACAAAGTGTAAAACGCATTATTAATCTCTACAAATCTGCCTATAATAAGACTGTTAGAATAAGATCATTAAAAAGAATACGATCATTAGAATAAAACTATTAAAAATAGCAACTCTATATAATCAAAATAGCCAAAACCTCAAAATAATCAAAACCAATAAGGACTTTACAATGGCAAAGCCAACCACAGAGAACCTCACCTTACCCGCTTTCCCAGTGACTATGGTACGAGAGTTGGATAAGCATTTTATTCACGATGAAATCAATCTAAAAGAGATGCTTGCCAATACCAATAAAGGGCTGATTCTTTATTTTTATCCAAAAGACAATACACCTGGCTGTACCACGCAAGCAACCGAGTTCACCTCTCACCTTAACGAGTTTGCTGATTTAGGCTACGACATTATTGGTGTCTCGCGTGACAGCGTTGAGTCACACGAAAAATTCATCACCAAACACAATTTACACATCGCGCTTATCAGTGATACCGATGAAAAACTGTGTCAATATTTTGACGTCATTAAAGAAAAAAACATGTATGGCAATATCACGTTGGGGCTTGTGCGTTCAGCATTTGTGTTTGATGCAGACGGTAACCTGACTCATGCTCAGCGCAACTTACGTGCTAAAGGTTATACTGATCGGTTACTTGAGATATTGGCAAATTAATCACCAAATTAACACCATAATTCATAAAAAAACGTCATCAACAGCTCACGTGTAAGCGTTATGATAAAAATCTAATAATAGCCCATCATTCTTTGAGAGAAATATGAATAAACAGTCTGACTCTTCTGCTGACAACACAGCGGCCACCGTGACTCGTAAAGTGTCTGTTGCCATTATTGGTGCCGGAACAGCGGGTCAAAACGCCTTTCGGCAAGCCAGTAAAATCTATGATGATACTGTCATTATTAATGAAGGGTTTTGGACAACGACCTGTATCGCTGTAGGCTGTATGCCAAGTAAGCTATTGATTGCAGCGGCTGAGCGCGCCCATGATGCCAATCATTCAGCAGAATTTGGTATTCACGCCACCACCCAAATAGATGGCAAACAAGTCATGCAGCGCGTTCGTGATGAGCGCAGTCACTTTGCCAGCTACATCGAAAAACAAGTAAACAGCTGGCCTGAGCACAAAAAAATTGCCGGTCATGCCCATATTAATGAGCAAGGATTGATTGAAGTTAATGATGAGGTGATTGAAGCCGCTCAGATCATCGTTGCAACGGGTAGCTCACCTTCTATTCCAGATGGTTGGGCAGATAAGCTTGGGGACACCATGCTAACCTCTGATACGATTTTTGAGATGCCAGATTTGCCAAAGTCACTCGCTGTCATTGGGGCAGGCTCAATCGGACTTGAGCTGGCACAAGCGTTCAAGCGTTTGGGCGTAACAGTCACCTTATTTAATCGGGAAAAACGTGTTGCTGGGCTGGCAGATGACGATATTAATGATAAAGCCATCGCCTGTTTGAACAATGAGTTGACCATGCATTTGGGTAGCACTATTAAAGATGTGGGCACCCGCTCGGCCGAAGATGAGACAGCATTTATTGATTACGAAGACAGTGCTGGAGAGTCACGCCAGTGGCAAGGTGAATATGTACTGGTCGCCACAGGTCGCCGTAATAATATAAAGCAGTTAGGGGTTGAGAATCTAGGCGTTGAGCTTGATGATAAAAACCGACCAAAAAATCTCAGTAAAAAGACTGGTCAGATCGGTGATTTGAACGTCTATATTGTCGGCGATGCCAATGCCAACATTCCACTATTACATGTGGCGAGTGACGAGGGCTATAGTGCAGGAAGTATGGTGTGTAAAAATACTGATGACGCCTATATTCGCCCGCCAGCCATTCCTTTTTCTATCGTGTTTTGCTCACCGCAAATCGTCAATGTTGGTAAATCTCTCCCAGAGATTCAACAAGACCCAGAATTAGAATATGTCATCGGTAGCGTCAGCTTTGATAACCAAGGTCGCAGCCGTGTCATGGGCGTTAACTGTGGTCTCTTGCATATTTATGGCTGTAAAAAAACCGACAGAGTGCTCGGTGCCAGCATGGTAGGGCCTGATGCTGAATACATTGGGCACATTCTAGCGACCGCGATCACCAATGATTTGAGCGTCAAAGAAATGCTAGACACGCCTTTTTATCATCCTACTATATTAGAAGGTCTACGGACGGCACTACGTGACGTACAAGACAAAATGGAAATCCCGTATCAATTCCATGATACTCAAGAAGATAACTTTTAATTGTCGCTTGTCTAAAGCTGTAGAACCGATATGCTTAGTACTAATCATCAGTGCCAATCACCCTCAAGTTATGTCTTAACAATTTTAACTTGAGGCAATTCCATTTAAAACTTTGCATGGACTAACCAATGCCATTTGCCAGTATTACTGATTTTTTTGAAGAGATTATTCGTGATCTCCATACGAGTCTTTATCTGGCACTTGGCGGTTCTATAGAAGAAGATAGGCTTGATTGGTCATCTAAAGCGGTAGAGCTGGTCAGTACTGGCATAAAAATCCTAATACTGCTTGCTGTATTGGGATTTTTTTATTGGCTCAGCATTTATATCGTTAAACAAAGCCGAGCAAAAATTCGGCTAAATGAGCGCCGTACTAAGATTGTACGCTCAGCACTACGTTATATTTGGATTGTGGCGAGCTTGATTGCCATTATGAGTCAGCTTAACTTTGAACCTGAGACCGTAAAGGCCACTGCTAAAGCCAGTACGTGGGCGGGCATTTATTACGTTCTTTGGACCTCATCTGGACAGATTATCCACAGAGTCTTGCAGCATTACGGTCTCAATGCCTCAATCGAGCAGCTCCTTCAAAATATCTTATCTGTGCTACTACTAGTACTCGGGCTTGCCAGCGTCATGGCACAGTTTGGCTTTGATATTGTCTCGCTCGTTGCCGGTTTGGGCATTGTGGGTTTGGCAGTTGGTTTTGCCGCTCAATCAACGCTTGCCAACTTTATCGCTGGTATTACTATTTTGCTTGAGCAATCTTTTCAAGTGGGCGACTGGATTCATATCAATGACAATGAAGGTCGCGTCGTGCTTATCGCCTTACGCACCACCCATATTTTGACTCGTGACAATATCACCGTTATTATCCCAAACTCCAACGTCGCCTCGTCTGAGGTCATCAATCTGACCTCAAAAAACTTTATCCGCTTTGATATTCGGGTTCGTATTGCTTTTGAAGATGACATCGATACGGCACGCAAAGAGATTTTACAAGTACTCACCGATACCGAAGTGGTGCTCAGCCGTCCTGAACATTCAGCCACTGTGGCAGAAATCGGTGAATACGGCGTGTTCTTTATCGTCCGTTTTTGGGTAAAGCCTGCCGCCGTTGCCCGTATGCCCAAAATCAAAGAAAGCTTAAGAGAGGACATCAAGCGTGCTTTTGATGCTGCTGACATCTCCACTCCCTACCCGCACATGCGCTTGCTCATGCCAAAGGATGTGGAGTATCCTATCGCGACCAAACCCTTTGCGACCACGACACAGGTGGTTTCAGAGCCTTTACCATTAACCAAGAACGATAAATAACGACATTAGGGTCTGCTAAACATCACCACTTTGAACCATCCACCCTTGAATTATGGTAAAATTATCGGTTAAACCGCGTATTTTATTATTTGCATTTTTTGTCCATTTAGCCCACAGGTATCCGTATGACCGTAACCACCGCGCCCGCCGCTTCAGCCGCTTCTTCATCAGCGTTGTCGCTTGATCTTATTGTCACCTGTGCCGATGGTCTTGAAGCGCCGCTACAAACTGAGCTGACAAGCTTTGGTATCACAAGCGATATTAAAAGTACGGGCCGTCTTGCGGTCACCGGTACGCTACGCGACTTATATACCATCTGTCTTTGGTCACGCGTGGCCTCTCGGGTATTGATGCTAATCAAACGCAGAAACATCAACGCAGAATACGATGTGGCTGAGCAAATTTATGGTCTGGCAAAATCTGTTGATTGGACAGAACAGTTCAATTTGGAGCAAACTTTTGCGATTCGCTTGTCAGTGGACAAACGCGTGGCAGTCAGCCAGCAGTTTGCCATGCTACGTATCAAAGATGCGATTGCCGACACATTCAATGAAGTTTATGACAGCCGTCCCAACGTCGATAGCAAAAACCCAGATTTCTCAATCTTTGCGACCGTAAACGATAAGCAAGCTGAGCTATATTTAGATTTGTCCGGCACCAGTTTGCATCGTCGTGGCTACCGCGTGGCAATGACCGAAGCACCATTGAAAGAAAACTTGGCAGCCGCTTTACTTTATAGTGCAGGCTGGCACAAGAAAAATGAAGCTGGCAACGCGCCTTTTTATAATGCGCTCATCGATCCGATGTGTGGCTCTGGGACATTCATTATCGAAGCCCTACTCATGCATTGCGATTATGCCGTGGGTATCGATAAAGCAGCCAATCAATTTGGGTTTTATCAATGGCAGCATCATGATGACGCATTGTGGCAACAGATGATTGATGATGCGCAGACGCGTTTTCGCGAAGCATTAGAAATTGCCAATGAGCAGCCCGATACGCTACCTCTAATTTTGGGATTCGATGCAGATAGTGGCGCGATTGTAGCCACCGAAAAAAACCTAATCGCCGCAGGTTTACAAGACATATTGCCCCTACTCGACATTGAAACACGCGCACTAGATCAACTCAGCACCGTCCTAAAACCATTGGTTGATGATGGTAGATTGAGTAACCCGCTCGTTATTACCAACCCGCCTTATGGTGAGCGTTTGGGCGATGAAGAGATGATTAAGCCGTTATATCAAGCGATTGGACTTATCCTGCAAGACAGCTTTGCTGGTAGTGGTATTAATCCGATGCTCGGCATACTGGCATCTCGTGTCGAACAAGTCGATATTTTGCCCATCAAAGAACCAAAAACCTTGCGCTGTCACAACGGCGCTATCACGGTTTACTTCCGTTATGGCACCTTGATTGCTGGGCAAACAGGCAACCTTGTGAGCCGCTTTGAGAAGCATGAGATTGACGTGGAAGATGGGCAAGACTTTATCAATCGCTTGCAAAAAAATCTGGTTAAGCTCAAAAAACTGGCCAAAAAAGACAACGTCAGTAATATTCGTGTATACGATGCTGACCTGCCTGACTTTAAGGTTGCGATCGATCTGTATGGTGATTATGCCCATGTACAAGAATATGCGCCGCCCAAAACCATTCCACCAGAGACCGCAAAAAAACGCTTTAACCTAGCGTTGATGGGCATTCGAGAAGTGTTCGATATTAACCGCGAGCAGGTCTTTATCAAAACACGCGCGCGGCAGTCTGGTAATGATCAATATAGCAAACAAGGCAACACCGAAAAGCGTGGTAAGTTTTATGTGGCACGTGAAGACGGTGCTTATTTCTACGTTAATTTCACTGATTACCTAGATACTGGTTTGTTCATTGACCACCGTAACATGCGGGCGCGTATTAAAGACAACAGTCGCGGTAAATCGGTGTTAAACCTCTTCGCTTATACGTGTACAGCGAGCGTACATGCGGCATTGACAGGCGCTAAAAAAGTCACCAGTGTCGATTTGTCGCAGAATTATTTAGATTGGGGCAAACAGAACTTTGTGCTAAACGGTCTGGATGTCAGTCGCAACAAGTATCAGTTTGTGGCCGCCGATATCTTTGAATGGATCAAGGACAATACGGAACAGTTTGATATTATCTTTATTGATCCACCGACTTTTTCGAATTCCAAAAAGTTCCAAGGGACATTTGATGTGCAACGCGATCATGCGGCGCTTATCAACCGCGCGATGAACCGTTTAACCTCTGATGGCGTCTTGTACTTCTCTAACAACTTTACACGTTTTGAATTGGATGAGCAGTTGACTGAGCGTTATGACATCGTCGACATCACTCAAAAAACGATTGGTTTTGATTTTAATATCAAAAAACCCATTCATCAAAGCTTTGAGATTCGTCATCGTCAGAGTCTATAAATCTGTGCTGATCAATTAGCAGTTTGTCTTGTCTATATGAAACATAACAATGACCTAATCAGCTTTGATTGGGTCATTTTTTGTTGTTATGATAGAGCGTCATTAAACGATGGTCTTACGCCATTTTTGGCTCAACATCGTTTTTTTATGATTATAAGTATATTCAAACCTCTAACCAAATCTAATAATAAGGACAATCCCATGGCTTTATCCCTTAATAAAGGCGGTAATTTATCGCTAACAAAAACCGATCCAAATCTAACCAAGCTACTTATCGGTCTCGGTTGGGACGAGCGCGCGACCTCTGGCGCTGAGTTCGATCTTGATGCCAGCGTTTTTTTGCTGAGTAATGCAGGCAAAGTACGCGGCGACCATGACTTCATTTTTTATAACCAGTTAAAGTCTGATAATGGTGCGGTTGAGCACACAGGCGATAACCGTACGGGTGAAGGCGACGGAGATGATGAAGTCATCAAAGTAAACCTAACCCAGGTGCCTGCTGATGTCGATAAAATTGTGGTGACTGTGACCATTCATGACGCGGCGGCTCGCAGTCAAAACTTTGGTCAAGTAGCCAACGCTTTTATTCGTGTTGTGAATGAAGACACAGGTACTGAAGTGGTACGTTTTGATTTAGCAGAAGACTACTCTGTTGAGACGGCCATGGTATTTGGTGAAGTGTATCGCCATAAT
Organism: Psychrobacter halotolerans; assembly: GCF_039680845.1. Taxonomy (NCBI): domain Bacteria; kingdom Pseudomonadati; phylum Pseudomonadota; class Gammaproteobacteria; order Moraxellales; family Moraxellaceae; genus Psychrobacter; species Psychrobacter halotolerans. The sequence goes on from NZ_JBDKWD010000001.1 coordinate 185,371, forward strand.
GGTGAGTGGAAATTCCGCGCAGTTGGTCAAGGGTATTCAGGTGGTTTGCAAGCCATGTGCCAGCAGTATGGTGTTGATATTTAAGCGAATAACTTGTTTTGAAAGACAAAACATGTCTCGTTGCAAAATAATCACAATTATTGATAGCCAAATAGTCAATAATACTTTATGTTTCATCTAAAATTATATATAAGAAGTGGTTAGCAATAGCCACTTTTTTATGGTGTGTCTATAATAGACTGACCTTAGCCTTATGCAACCAGACAGGATGTGTCATGAGACATTTTTATTTAGACTTTATCTTCACCACCATCGCTTTAGCGATTGCGGCATGGTGGGGATATTCACATGGCGGTATGAGTGGCTTATTGGCGACTCTATCTATTACTGCTATTTTGGCTGTTATGGAGATTTCATTGTCATTCGACAATGCGGTCGTCAATGCTTCAGTCCTCAAAGGCTGGAATGAGTTTTGGAAAAAGATTTTCTTAACGGTTGGTATTTTGATCGCTGTGTTCGGTATGCGCTTGGTCTTCCCTATCGTTATTGTTGCAGTGACGGCCGATCTTGGCATGATGGAAGTAATCAATCTTGCGCTATACAGTCCAGACGAGTATTCAGCGAGACTCATGGCGCATCACGCTGAAATCTCAGCATTTGGCGGCATTTTCTTACTACTGGTTTTCTTAAATTTCATATTTGATGATAAAGAAGTGCATTGGTTCGACTGGCTTGAGAGCCGTTTAGCAAAACTGGGCAAAGTCGATGCCATGAGTGTATTCGTTGCCCTTATCGTCTTGATGGTCGCCGTCTCTTGGGCCAATGACAATCAGGCAGCGGCCGTCTTGATCGCTGGTGTTTGGGGTATCTTAGTCTATCTTGGTGTTCAGGTGGTCTCTGGCATGCTCGAGGGCGACCTTGAAGAAGACTTGGAAAACGCCGAAAATGGCTCAGGCGCAGCGGCGACCAGCGCTATTATGAAAGGCGGTATCATTGGTTTCTTATACCTAGAAGTACTTGATGCCTCGTTCAGTTTCGATGGTGTGATTGGCGCATTTGCCATTACCAATGATGTGATTGTTATTATGCTCGGTCTAGCAATCGGTGCTATGTTTGTGCGTTCGATGACCATCTTTTTGGTTGATAAAGGCACACTTGATGAGTTTATTTATCTTGAGCATGGCGCGCATTATGCGATTGGGGCTTTGGCACTCATCATGTTGTTATCGGTGAAATTCCACGTACCTGAGATTATCACCGGTCTTATCGGTATTGCCTTTATTGGTTGGGCGTTGATAGCCTCACTCCAATATCGCAAAGCTGAAAAAGCTGAGGAAGCTCGTCTACACTAGGTTCTATGATAGACAGCCCTATAACACTGTGTTTCTAAGCAGATCATATCATCAGGTATGGTCTGTTTTTTTATATTATGATAAAGCACTGAGAGGCTCAGGTTACTGCTAGACAACATACAATTTTTTCCTCCTTATTGCCCTTTATTCAGTTAAAATCACCGCTTTCCAATAATCCAATAGAAATACGGCCGAACAACTTATATGCAACAAATTCTTGATGATATTGCCGCAGAGATGGCACAGGAGATTGATCGTGGGAAAGTGGCGGATTATATTCCGCAATTGGCTCATGTAGATCCAAACCAGTTTGGTATTGCCGTAGCAACGCCTGATGGCCAATTATATTCAGCAGGCGACGCAGACACGCTGTTCTCTATTCAAAGTATCTCTAAGGTATTCACATTGACTATTGGTCTTGGCACATTGGGTAATGCACTTTGGACACACGTTGGTCGTGAGCCATCCGGCGATCCGTTCAACTCAATTATGATGCTCGAGCATGAATCTGGACGACCGCGTAACCCTTTTATCAATGCAGGTGCGATTGCGGTGGTGGATGCCATTATGATGGGACACGAACCTAAAGAAACATTGGCGGAGATTCTACAGTTTGTTCACTTTATTGCAGACGATGATTCCATCCGTTTTGATCATAAAGTGGCCGCGTCTGAGATGGCACACAAAGACCGAAACGCCTCGCTTGCCCATTTTATGAAATCCTTTGGTCGCCTAAAACATGAAGTAGATAAAGTATTGGGGGTGTATTTTCATCAGTGCTCAATTGCGATGAATTGCGAACAGCTTGCCCGCGCTGGTCTGTTTCTGGTATCTAATGGTGTGAATCAACACACCAATGCACGCGTCATCAGCTCACAGCGGTCACGGCGGATCAACTCCCTCATGATGATGTGCGGGCATTATGACGGCTCTGGTGAGTTTGCTTATCAGGTCGGTTTGCCCGGTAAAAGCGGCGTTGGCGGCGGTATTTTAACCATAGCACCTGGCAAAGGCTCAATCGCGGTATGGTCACCCGGCCTTGATCATATAGGAAATTCAAAACTTGGATTAAAGGCACTAGAGCGGCTGGTAGAAAAAACGGGCTGGTCGGTTTTTTCTGATTAACCATGTTTGAGCCAAGTATTTTCTGCTCGTGCAACCTTAACCAATATAAAGAAAGTGTTAAAAAACATCAGAGATATCGAATAATTATGTCTCTTGGTAAGCATATCGTAAGCGCACAAAATACGTCTTGCTTAGTCGCTAATCGCTTAGTATAGTAAAACGTAATGACAAGCAGGGCGCGGTCTACCGTCATGTTCATTTACGAGTCGCCTCTGCCACTAACCATTACAATATTTTTAATTCATTTTTCTGTCATTACATCCACTCAATTATTAATCTAAAGGATATTTATATGGCTATTAGCTTAACAAAAGGCGGCAACGTAAACTTATCAAAAGAAGCCCCAGGTTTAACCAATATTACTGTCGGTCTTGGCTGGGATCCCCGTGCCACTGACGGTCAAGAGTTTGATTTGGATGCGATTGGATTTTTGGTCAACGAAGCGGGTAAAGTCCGTAACGATCAAGACTTTATTTTCTTTAACAATCTAAAGTCAGACAATGGCGCGGTTGAACATACAGGTGATAACCGTACTGGTGAAGGCGATGGTGATGATGAAAAAATCAAAATCAATTTGGCAAACATCCCAGCTGACATAAGTAAAATAGCAATATGTGCCATCATTTATGAAGGTCAAGCGCGCAATCAAAACTTTGGTCAAGTGGGCGATGCTTATATTCGTGTCGTTAATGACACGGGCGCGTCTGAGATTGCCCGTTATGACTTATCAGAAGATGGTAGCACTGAGACTGCCATGATCTTTGGTGAGTTATACCGTCACAACGGTGACTGGAAATTCCGTGCTGTGGGTCAAGGCTTTAGCGGTGGTCTTGGACCATTAGCATCGTCTTATGGCGTCAATGTCTAATCATTGTTTAGTCATTACCGTATTTACCGTTTACCCGTTTAAATAGCGCAATCAGATATTGGTTGCGCAAACCATAAGCTATCAAGTGCCCTTTTTTAAGCGTTTGATGGCTTTTGTTTTAATTGATTGACGATAAAAGCTTACTTTAGAGAATGAGAATAAGGATCTAAAATCTATGGCCGCAACATTCAGCTTAATTGGGACTATTGAGCCTTTTTTGCATTGCAATTTAAAAAAAGGCGATTCAATCTATTGTGAAGCCAATGCAATGGTGATGATGGAGTCAAACCTTGAGCTTAAAGGTAAGCTGCAAGGTGGCCTTATGCAATCATTGATGCGCCGATTTGCAAACGATGAGTCGTTGTTTCAACAGCAGATTGAAGCGGTACATGGTGAAGGTGACTGCTTACTTGCGCCAACGCTAGATGGTGACATGCAGATCATTGAGGTCGGATCACGACAGTATACCTTGAGTGATGGGGCTTTTGTTGCCGCTCAGACTGGTGTCGATATCAGAGCCAATATTCAGCGCAATTTAGGCGGCGCGGTGTTTGGTGACACAGGCGGTTTTATGGTCATGCAGACTCAGGGTCAAGGCCAAGTGGTGGTATCAGGTTTTGGTTCTCTATTTGAGATTGAGGTGACGCCAGATAAAGATGTCATCATCGATAATGGACATGTGGTATGTTGGGACTCAAGTCTTGACTATAAACTGTCTGTGTCAACCAGTAAGAAAAAAGGTATTATGAGTAATATTATTAATTCTGTCACTAGTGGCGAAGGCATGGTATTGAACTTTTCAGGCGCGGGTAAGGTCATTATTTGCTCACGCAATCGTGACAGTTATCAAGGCTGGTTACAAAGCATATTGGGCACAAGCTCAGGGGGACGCGGTGGTGGCGGTGGTTTTTTAGATAACATTTTATAATAAGACGCTTATTACCAGTATCGCAAGGTTTTTAAAACCAAGTCTTTAGAAAGAGTTTTTAGAACCAAGTTTTTAGAACCAAGTCTTTAGAAAATTTTAAACATACATTTTATCCAAGACGTTATTAACCATTATTATAAGGACGTTCTCATGGCAATTAGCTTGCAAAAAGGTCAAAAAATATCACTCAGTAAAGAAGCTGGTGGCGATCTTACACAGGTAAAACTGGGATTGGGTTGGGATGTCGCCCAAAGACCTCAAGACAAAAAGGGAGGCTTTTTAGGGAAGTTGTTCGGCGGCGGTAGCGGCGGCGACTCGATCGATCTAGATGCCTCCTGTATTATGTTTGATGCCAACAAACAAGCGGTCGATGCGATTTGGTTCAGTCAACTACAATCAAAAGACGGCAGTATCGTGCATACGGGTGATAACCGGACAGGTGACGGCGACGGTGATGATGAAGTCATCAACGTTGACCTATCACGCGTGCCTGCCAACGTTGTATCGCTGGTATTTACGGTTAATAGCTTTACTGGTCAAACGTTTGAGACGGTAGAAAACGCGTTTTGTCGTATCGTTAATGCCAATAACAACAGCGAGGTTGCCCGTTATAACTTATCGTCACAAGGCAGCCATACGGCCATGATTATGGCAAAAGTCTATCGCCACAATAATGAGTGGAAAATGCATGCCATTGGTGAAACGGCTTCTGGTCGCACTTTCCATGACTTGATGCCTGCTATCACTCCTCATGCTTAAACGATTTTAGTAAAAGCATGGCATAGCTATACAAGCAATCAGCCCCTTTACCTGTGGTAGAGGGGCTGATTGCTTGTATAGCCAGTTCTAAATACAAAAAACACCCTATAACGCGCTACTGAGATAAATTTTACTTACTTCCACGTTTCCAGCTAAATCCCCAATTAAAGGCTTTGTCCATTTCTTGGTGACCCTGAAAATATTGGTTGATGCGCTCGACGTTGATGCTGCCTTGCTGATTCACCAAACGCGCAATGGCACACATCGGTAAATTGCCTGCGCCTTCTGTCAAGCGCGTCTCAATCGGTGGTTGCTCCGGTACATGAATGGTCACTACCCCATCTGTCTGCGCCCAGTTTGGTGCGCCTTCATAAATAAAAGCAAAAATGAATACTTCTTCAATCTGTGACCACTGCTGGCCATTGATATCAAGCCACTCGCCACCGCTGACCTGTCCTGTTCTATCATCGGCACGCAAGCAGACATAGGGCGCTGATGGCAAACTACCAAATCGGTTACCCAATGCTTGAATGAGCGTTTTTTCACCGTTTTTAAGATGAATCATCGCCCCAACATCAAGATCGATACCGCCGGCTTTGTGCTGCTTGAAAAGATCGCCTAATATGCCTTTCTTAGGGGCTTGCTTGTCCGCGTTTGGACGCTGATTCCAGTTTAGATTGACGGAAATTTTACCAAAGTTGTCGCGTTTTTTAAGATTGATGCTAGATTGGTTTTTGGTTAAAGTGATTTTGCTCAAATTAATCGACGGACTTGCTGGTCTTGGCGGCGGTGTACTGGTTTGTGGAGCGTTGGTTGGCGAGGCACTGCCTGCTTTTTGCGTATTGATTGGGCGCTGTGTATTGATCGGCGGCGGTACGTTTTGTGACTGGCCCTGCGATTGACTCTGTGACTGGCTTTGAATAGGCGGCTGATTGGGCGCTTCATCTGCAATCTCGACACCGAAATGCTCGGATAAGGGCTTTAGACCACCCTCAAATCCCTGTGCAATAAAACGGAACTTCCAACTGCCTTGTCTGCGGTAGCATTCAGCCAAAATTATCGCTTTTTCATTGCGTCCAGCGGCGCTTAGTTGACACGTCATGAGCACTTGGCTGCCTTGCATGACTTGAATGTCCACGTCTCCAACTTGCGCCAGTGTTTGGGGACTAGAAAAGGCAAGCGCTATTTTCTCAATACTGGCTGGCTGAGCAGGCAGGTTAATATCAAAGAACCCATCACTGTCATGACCACGAAAGCTCACACTGCCATCATCGCTACGCGTCTGTCCATAAAATATCATGTCCCCATCGCCGCGCACTTTGCCATCGGCAGTCAAACGATAAGCGGCACAATCGATGGCACTTTGGCTTAAAATGCGAATACTAATAGCGTCAGTCGGTAGTGGCGCATTGGCCCCAGCGATTAATTGTTGAGATTGGCTTTGGCTCATTCTATGTCCTTTAAATGATTTATTATTTGTAGTGTTTATTATGCCAGCTATCATTCTATAGTAGTACGAATATTAGTAGTACGGATATCTTCCTACGTTAATTGGTACGCTCTACCCTATAACTTATTAAAAAAGCTAAAAAAGTACTGAATGGTATCTTATTAAGAGTATTTATAACTCTTAGCATTTGTATATAATGTAGGCTGCTATCAATTGTGTAAGACGGGGTCTTTTTTAACGTTAGTTGACCTGCTTGGTTTATCCTATTGCTGATAGTGCTGCGATCATGACACTGAGTTATCCAATGATAGATAACGTATATAACCCGAGAGAACTATGGATAACCTTGCTAATAATAGTCATCATATACCGTCGTTTGCCGTTTGGTTGGCTGAAGGTCAAGCCAGCCAGCGCGATATGTTATTCAGTCTACAGGCGCTAAAAGCCCAATCTGTGACACCATTTACTATTATCGCTTCACATCGCCACAACCGACCTGAGATTTTTGAGTTTGCCGATCGCAGCTATTATGAGCCAATGGCAATCGCAGTAGACAGCGAGGAGCAAGCCGTTGATGAATCAGTGCTGCCACGCTGGCAATTTGTGTTAGAACAAGCCATACAAAACAACGTTAAAGTATTGCTGACGGGACGTAATAGCATCAACTACGAAAACAACCGTGAGTATTTTGATGTCGCTGGTATTCGCTTATTAACGGGCGCAACCAGCGTCGATGCGTTAAAATCAATCGATGATAAATTCGCCTTTATGCAGCAGTGCCACCAGCACAACATCCCTGTCGCAGATGCTTGGCGCTTTGATAATCTCTCAGTGCTTGAGGACTTACTTGACACACACGGGCATCAGCCTTTGTGCGTTAAGCCTGTCACGGGTATTTTTGCACAAGGGTTTTGGCAGCTGGATTCAGAAAAAGAGTCGGATCAGCAATACGATAGTTTTGAGCACTTATACTTTACCGAAGACAAGAGGATCAACACCGCCCAGTTTATCAATGCCTATGCACACAGTCTAATGGTGCATGAACGACCCATTCCCATGCTACTCATGCCTTATTTGTCTGGACAGGAGTATTCCATCGATGTGGTCTGTGAATCTGGTGAAGTATTGGCTGCCGTCACTCGCTATAAAACAGGCAAAATCCAACATCTCGGCTACGAGCAAGCGGTCATGGATGTCGTCATTCCATTGATCAAGGCATTTGGCTGTGACGGTATTGTCAGTGTACAGACCAAAGCGGATGATCACGGTCAGCATCGCGTGCTTGAAATCAATAGTCGCCCCTCTGGTGGCATTGGTTACACCGCCCATAGTGGTGTGGATTTGACGCAAATTGGTTTTGCCTATTGGCTTGGTTTAACCGACAAACCAAAACTTGCAGATATTGTGAAACAAATAACGCCGTGCCAAGTACGTTCTATTATGACCAGTGTCAAAATTGAAGGGTCTGCTGAGTAAGCAAAGTAGATAATATAAATAACGGCTGATGGCTGAGCACATATTCAGTGAGCGTCAATGAGAGGTAGACGATGACCGTACAGACCACCCTTGTGTTAGGCGCCAATACTGTGATCGCAGAAGCGAGCTGTTCAATCGCATTTACTGCTACCAGTCCGCTTAGATTTGGGCAACAGCTTGGGCTACTATGGTTGCCTTTAGATGCAAATCGCAAGGCGGTTTGTAGCCCCGCTTATCTACATGAGCCTAAAGACTGGGCGACGATAGATGATACAAATAACCCAAGCAAATGGCAGCTTGATCTACCCAAATTATTTGCTCAACAAGGCGTTAGTTTTTTACAGCTTATCGCTTATACTTACTACGAACCAAGCTTAAACCTACCAGCGGTTGAGCTAAGCGATGTTTGTCTGACACTCAATAATGGTGCGCTTCGTTATGACTTCATAGCGCGCGAACGCCATATCAAAGCCGCCATTATATTAGAAATATACCAACGTAATGGACAGCTCAAATGTCGCGCCCTCGGCGAGGCCTCAACGCAAGGTTTGGCCAGTCTTGAGCATCGTGCACAAATCAGTCTCGATGTGCGCCCGCCCGATACGCATGCGCTCATTCAAGAAGCACAGCAGCAGCAAGCCCGCCCTCACAATGAGGCACGCCCTCCTCGCCAAGTACCCGTAGGTGAGACTTGGACAGGCACGGCATTTGCCATTGATAGCTATCATTTGCTTACCTGCTATCATGTAATTGAGTCAGCTCAAATGATTGGTATACGTCAGCAAGGTCAGCCTGATCGCGAGGCACAAGTCGTGCTCAGCGATATCGGTAGCGATTCAGCCATTATAAGAGTCAGCGACCCTCTACCTAGCTATCTTCCCTTGGCACAGCAATGTACCGATATGTTGGGCGAAACCATTACAACGCTGGGATTCCCCCTATCAGGTCTGAGCAGTCAACTACAAGTCACCCAAGGCTGTATTTCAGGACTGACCGGTCTAAACGATGATATCCGTTATCTGCAATTTACAGCGCCCATTCAACCTGGCTCTAGTGGTAGTCCTTTATTGCTGCCAACTGGTGAGGACATCGGCATGGTGACGGCCAGTCTCGTCCATGAACATGCACAAAATATGAACTATGCGGTGAAATTTCAGTTATTATCTGCCTTACTCGCGAGTACAGGTGTCAGCTTGGAGAGCGTGGCTTATACAGCAAACGCTACACCTTTGACCACGCCGCAGTTAAGTAAGCAAAGTCGCAGTGCGTTATGGCTGGTTGGCTGTCAAGGCTAAGAAACAGTAAAAAATATAGAAACACATAGGACAATAAGAAATAATGAATGCTACAAATCAAAATATAACACCTAATAAAACTTATGAGCGCAGCATTACCCTCCCTCGCGGCACACTTGATCTAACCTATCAAACCAATTCAGCAACGGCTAAAAATGACTTGGAAAAAAGCGACAGCTATGAACTCGAAGACCTGCTTGGATTTGCACAGCGTATCAATCCAAAACGGGCCTTTTTATTCGTCTCAAAAGTGCTGGGGCGGCATATACCAGTTGCCCCCCATACAATGCGCCACGCCTTTACTGACTTGGCAAACTTGATGCCTAATGATTTGCCTGAGCCAATCTTAGTCATTGGTATGGCAGAGACGGCAGTTGGCTTATCAGCTGGTGTCCATCAAGCGCTAAAAACGCGCTATCCAAACGCGTTATTATTAAACTCTACTCGTCACGCGCAGCATAGCGACAATAACAATGATGATAATACTGAGACGTTACTGACCACTTTTAATGAAGATCACAGTCACGCCAGCCAGCACTTGATTTACCAAAGCTCTAATAGAGATATTCAAAAGCAAGTACTTGCGAGCAAAACCTTAATCATGGTCGATGATGAAGCGTCGACAGGCAATACCTGCATCAATGTCGTGACAGCGCTGCGTCAGGCAGGACTCACACAATTAGAATCGGTGCATCTTACCACGCTCGTTGATTGGTCGTTAGATCCAGAAAATACGGACAAAACCGAAAATGGCGCGTTACCTGAGCGCATGGCTGATCGTTTGACTGGTATTAACTTTCATCGGCATTACCTACTATCTGGTGCTTGGCAGTGGACAGACGCTCCTAATCCTGAACCAATTATTATGCCGTCGGTTGATACCACCGAAGCTGGCAGTCAGGCGCTGGGTAATACAGGCAACTGGGGACGATTTCCAACGCTTGACAGTACCAAGGGCTTTGCCAACTATTTGGCTCATTTTCAATCGGCTTTTAAAACGTTTCGTAGTCAAGCAAGTACGAATATCAATGAGCTGACGTTACCAAAAAAGGTGTTGGTGTTAGGAAGTAATGAATTTGTTTGGCTGCCATTTTTATTGGCAGAGTGGCTTGAGGCGCAAACTAAAAAGACAGAAATGGACGCTAAGTCTACGGTTAAATTTAGTGCTTTGACACGCTCACCGATTGCGCTTGGCGGCGCTATCACCACTATGCTGAGCTTTAATGATAACTACGGGCTTGGCATGACCAATTTTGTTTATAATGTTAATCCAAACGACTGGGATTTGATCGTTTTGTGTGTGGAGACGGCGGTAGATAGCGTCGATGAGTTGTGGAAAGGCTTAGATAACGTACTTGTAGTGGGTGCTGATAGTGAACTTAACTGAGTTTCTATCCAACATTAAAATAGCTTTAGGACTCAGTGACAATAATCTAGCCATCCTCGCTCTTGTTTTTGCAGTCATTTTTGTCATTATAAGATGCTTTCACTATATCGTTAATCGTGTCGATGCCAAAGACGATAAGCAATTTGAGGTACTGTACAAAATCATCGATGACAATAGCTTCGTTGAACGGTTGAACAATCAACCATTTTTAATTAAGCAACTTTTTTATAGACGCTTTTATCTACTCAAAGAATATAAGGTTGAAGAAATAGAGTTCCTGATGTCTCAGCGTCGCTTAGAAATTAACTTATATGATCTTAGCGATTTAAAATCGGGTCGCATCATAAGGTTTGAAAACGGAAGATACATCAAGTGCTCTAATAGGCTAACAAATTATTGGATTAATAATGCTAAGAAATTCATGGCTCTTGTTGTTATGGGCTGCCTGTTTTGGATAGGCATCATGGCGGCTTTGTTTCTCCTATTACTTAAAAGCAGTATATTGTTTTATCTCTCTATGACGCCGATTTTTATATTAGAGATTTATTTGCTCATTAAATTTTATGCCGTAAGAGCGTATTTAAAAACAAAAGATGTTATCGATGGTTTTTTGTATCAAAGCGAATTATTCAAAAACAATCAAGGCACAAATAACCCATGACCACACCATTTTTTCAGTCCGATTCAACTCTCATTAAGCCCTACGCACTAATGGACTTGGACGATACTTTATTCCAAACCCAGCGTAAAATTGATACATGGAAGTTACCCACTGCTGAACCCGAACATTTGGTTTGTGCAACGGTCAATAAAAAAGGTCAGCCATTAAGCTTTATGAGCCAACGCCAAGCTGCTTTTTTTAATTGGCTACTTATTAATACTGACTTAATCGTAGTAACCGCTCGTGATCGCAGCGAAATCAAACGTGTAAAACTGCCCTTTCACAGTTGGAAAGTATTGACCCATGGCGCCGTTATTTTAACGCCTGAAGGAGAAATGCTCAGCGATTGGCAACAATACATATATGACACGCTGCAACCTATGCAAGACAAGTTACATCAGATCACGGCACTCATTAATGATTACTCTGAAACAACCGGCTCCGCTCTTAATAATTTAGTGATGACGTTGCATACTGATCACTTTTGTACCAGCTCTGATAAGAGCGCTAATGATACGCAGTTGACCATTTATCTAGCGATTAAACATGCCCAAAAAGACCATCAGGCACTGGCCGACTTGGCGAAGCAATTGCCGACACTGATACCGGATTTTGATGCCCACTTTTATGTCCATGTGAATGCAAATAACCTTGCGATATTGCCGCATGCAGTTCATAAACGTCATGCTGTGCAGTTCTTATTGCAATATCATTTAGACAGCCTGCGCCCAAGCTTTGGTTTTGGTGACAGTCTGGCAGATCTACCCTTTTTGCAGCTGCTGGACTGGTACGGTATGCCCAATCGCGGTCAGCTGCACGAGCAGCGCTATACTGAGTAATCCAGGCGTAATCTCACCATATCTTACTACCACCCAAACAAGTGCTCACACTCTATGCCCGAAAATAATATCACGACAAAAAGAGCAAGTTTAAAAAGTTACGGCTCGGGTAGCTATCTTGCCCGCGATGTGACCGTGCTGCTCGATATTGTGGATAAAGACGCTGTTGCCGATGTGCCTGTCAGTCAAAAAGAAGCGCTCATTCAAAGTGGTCAACGTCATTATTCAGACATGCTGACACTAGAAGATGCACCAAGTGCCATGCATGAGCAGCTATATAGTCAGGCCCTAGCACAAGGAACAGCGAGAACGGCGACGGATGTTGCTAACTTGGCACATACCTTACATGGTATTTTTCAGTCGCAAGTGAGCGATGAGCACCCATTAGTTTTGGTCAGTTTGGTGCGGGCAGGTTTGCCCATTGGGGTGTTGCTACAAAGAGCATTGGCGGATACGCAAAGCCGTTATGCGCTACCAAGTACGCATTATGGTATCAGTATTATTCGTGACCGCGGCCTTGATCCACTTGCCTTACAACTGCTATTAGACGCCTATCCAAACAGTCCTATCGTGTTCGTCGATGGCTGGACCGGTAAAGGGGCGATTTATCAAGAGTTGACCCGCAGTTTAGAGCCATTTAGCGATTCGAGTCATCCCAATTTTGCCAATATCTTTCATCAAGGCGCAAATGTCATTCCATTACTGACTTTGGCTGATCCAGCGGGCGTCGCTTGGTTAGCGGCAAGCGAAGAGGATTGGTTAATTCCATCAGGACTCTTAAACAGCACGGTATCAGGACTCATATCTCGCAGCTTGTATACCGAACCGCAATTAGGACTACATCGCAGTGTGTTTTATGATAACTTGGTGACGATTGATCATAGCTTAGGCTTTATTGATTGCGTCAATAAGGCACGGCGTCATTTATCCAAAGCGCCTTGCTCGCTGCCAACCTTTAAACAACCACGCTACCAGACTGCTGACTTAATCAATCAGCTGGCAGCAGATTATGAGATTGGCAATCGCAACCGTATCAAGCCGACGATTGCAGAGGCGACGCGGGCCATATTGCGCCGCGACCCAGAGCGTATCCTACTGGCAACCGCCGAACATCCTGACACCGAATTACTGCGACATTTATGTACCCAGCGAAACATCTTGATTAGTGTATTAGGTGATAAAATACTACCGTACCAAGCCATTACACTTATTAAGCAGCGCAATCAAGAGCATTAACCTACTAATCATTGCCATGTCGATCATTTTGTAGAACTCAATTGACGATCTAAAAAAGCCTGCCAATTGATCATATTACCTACCTTTACGCCCACTCACTACTTACGATGCCGATTATGTCAAAAACGTTAAACCATGAATCAAACATTTATAGTTATACTCAGTCTTACGCGCATCTGATTACTGAGCGTCATGCCATGATTAGGCCACACACCCATCACCCTTATCAGCTTGGTGCCAGCCTTTATATGCCAGCAACGCGCCAAGATATCTGGCAAGTCATCACGCGTGAAAAACTACCGACGATTAATAGTATTATTATTTGTTTAGAAGATGCCGTCAGTCATAATGACGTTGAGCTGGCATTGGAACGCTTAAAAGCGCTGCTGCATACATGGGCGACGCATATCGACAGTATTCATGATCCCTCAAAACAAGCAGGTTTTCAGTCAAAAGCGCAAACGGATCATCCGACTCGTCCATTAGTATTTATACGTCCGCGCAATCCGCTGATGTTACAACAGCTGGCGGACTATGCTCATATCGACCTTATCGATGGTTTTGTCATGCCAAAAGTGGATATGTGCAGTCTGTCCAATTGGCGTATGGCTTGTCAGAATTTGAGTGCCGACCAGCTGCTCATGCCAACCCTTGAGACCGCTGCACTTTTCAACCCGCATCACAACCAAGAGCTTGCCATTGGATTTAAAGAAGCCTTTAATCAGCCCGTCTTTGCGCTGCGTATTGGCGGTAATGACTTGTTTGCGACGCTACGTTTGCGCCGACCCAAAAACAGCATCGTTTATGACACGCCTATTGGCACGCTTGCCTATCAGTTGCTTGGCTGCTTTGTACCGCATGGCTTTTATCTGACAGCGCCCGTTTTTGAATACTTGGATCAGCCCACCTTATTTATGCAAGAGCTGACTCACGATGTCAGCTTGGGATTGGTTGGCAAAACGGTCATTCACCCAAGCCAAATCGCTTTGGTACAGCAAGCGTATCGCGTACCATCGAGCATCTTGGATGAGGCACAAGCGATACTACATAGCGAGGCCAAAGCCGTCTTTAAATACAACAACACCATGCTAGAGCCTGCCACCCATCGCGCGTGGGCCACTGAAATTGTGAACCGCGCTGAAGTGTTTGGCAAAGTGGATGACGGTAGTATCGACTACAGCGCCGGATTATAGCCGTTAAGTATTTATTTGCTATAGTCGGTCTACTATGAAATAAATACAGCGCTACTGAGATAAATTTTGCGCAGCCTCTGTCTGCGCGGGCACAGCAAGCAAGGAAAAATTATCTTAGTAGCGCATTGCAATACTTCTCATCATTTTATTTAGGACTGACTATAGATTGTGTAAATGCCAGACTGTACAAAAAAGACCGCTATCAAATATCGATAGCGGTCTTTTTATTTAATGTAAAGATCACAATCTGTAAAGGGCACTATAAAGTTGTGACGCTTTAAACACAACTTTCCAAAAACTGCTTCATCATTTGATTGACCTGCTCAGGCGCTTCTACGGTTGCGGTATGCCCCGCGCCTTTGACAACGGCAAGCTTTGAGCCTTTAATGGCAAAATGCATGCGCTCAGACTTTGAATAAGGCGTGGCCACATCTTCATCGCCTACCACAATCAACGTTGGTATATCGATCTCTCCTAGGCGCTCATAAATGCCCTTGCGCTCGATCACACCCATGGTTGCTCTGGTTGAGCCAACCTTACGATTGCTGTTTAAATTCGCAAGCCATTCTTTATGTTCTTTCTTGCGGGATTTGTCGGTCAAAAAGGTGCTGCCAAACATAATGGGCATTATTTTTTTAGAAACACGCTTCATGCCTATCCAGCGAATGGCTTTTACCAGCTTCTGATATTTAGGAATATTTTCCGCTGCTTCAGGATCAGCGGACGTTTCCAGTAAGATAAGCGACAGCAGTCGTTCAGGATAATTGATAGCAATACGCTGTGCCACAAAGCCGCCCATAGACAAGCCAACAAAATGACATTTATCAATGCCGAGCGCATCGAGCAATCCTATCGTATCCTCAGTCAACGTCTCCATATCATAGCCTGACTTGGTGATTTGTGATTGACCTTGTCCACGAAAGTCAAAAGCAATACAGCGATACTCTGTTTGAAAATACGCCACTTGCTTGTCATACATCTGCGAGCTCCACAGTAGCCCATGAGCAAACACGATCACAGGTTTTTGCGTGTCATTTGGGGCACTGTCCTCAAAATAAATATCGACATCGTTAATTTTTATCCTTGGCATCATCACATCCTTGTTTGATTAAAGTTTGAACGTCACATCGTATGATTTTTTGCGCTCACCTTGAAATATTAGCATAATCCATTAACGCAGTACGTGACGTAATTTTTATGACTCCTCTGTTTGCGCGCGCATAATTACAGCGACTTGTACGGGAGTTTGGAGTGCTTGACCAGCGTTTCGATGTGTCTTTAGCGCCTACAAAACCTACTTTTATAATCTTAGTAAGCTGCTATAGTAACCAGCGTTATGAATAAATATTGAGTGATTTATTACCGTCAATTTTTATACAGCAGCATAAATAATCATTAAAAATAAGGAAATCCAAGATGTCACAGCCTATAGTCGGATATCAAGTTGAAAATCACATTGCTACCATTACTTTTAACGACCCAAAAAGCTTAAATGCTTTTGGAACGCCGTTAAAAAATAACGTCATAACAGCGCTGGATCAAGCAGCAGCAGATGATCAGGTACGCGTGATTATTCTACAAGGGGCTGGTAGTAATTTTTCAAGTGGCGGCGATATTAAAGAGATGTTATCTGAAGGATTAGATAAGGACACAATTTCAAATAAATTAAAAGGTATGGTAGAAGGCGCAGGAGAAGTCAGCTTAAAGTTACGTCACATCCATAAACCGATCATTGCCAAATTAGAAGGCGCGGTCGCTGGGGCTGGTATGAACTTGGCGCTGACCTGCGATTTTCGTATTGCCGCTGATAATGCCAAATTCGTCCAAGCGTTTGTCAATATCGGTTTGATTCCCGATGCCGGCGGTATTTATCTATTGAATCAATTGGTTGGTGCAGCAAAAGCCACTGAGCTTGTGATGTTGGGTGATAAGCTTAAAGCAGAAGATATGGCTCGCTTAAATTTAGTGAATAACGTCGTTAGCGCTGATGATCTGGACGCCACCGTACAAGCATTGGCGCTACGGTTGAGCCAGTTGCCAGGTAAGGCGTTGGCCTCTATGAAAGAGAGCTTCAATGTGCACGCTTTTGCTGGTTTGGAAGAGGCGCTGAACACGGAAATTGAACAACAGACTATAATGGCAAAAACCGATGACTTTATAGAAGGCGTTAGTGCCTTTATAGAAAAGCGCAAACCAGTTTATCAAGGTAAATAACCCTATTAGGTATTCATACTAAATAAACAGTTACACTAAAAAGGCTACCAATTGGCAGCCTTTTTTTATGATCAATATGTTTGGATAAGACGTTGCTAAGAAGACAGCGAGTTATATTCATAAGGCAAGGTAAATATCTTATCGAAGATAAAAGTAAATACGAAATTATAAATCAAGAAGAATAGCAACAGTGCGGCTTCCATCACGAACGCTTGTATCAAACCAACACCGTACCAAATCATATATATTGGCAAGCAAATCAACACCAAACCAATCTCGAAGACCAGTGCATGGCCACTGCGAATCAATAACGTACGCTGCGCTATTTGCTTGCGCCGCTCCCACGCCTCAAAAGCAGTGTTATATAAGAAGTTCCAAATGATCGCAGCCAGCGATACCATCATGGCGACAGGCAAAGATTCTGACGCATCGCTATTGCTTAGCTTCATCAGTACAAAAGTGGAAGAGATAATTGCGATAATCTCAAACAGAGTCACATAGACGATACGACGTTTGAGCGGTGATAACGTAATCAACCAAGACTCCAAAGCACCTGCATTTAAAAAAAGTGCCTATCAAAGTTCGGTCCGTCCCGAGTGAGAAAAATAAAAATATTGCAAAGCTACGGTTTCTGCATGCACTTGTATTATACATAAGATAGCTTAGAAAATCAGCCAATCCATTTACAATGCAAAAACCCCACATCAATTTGATATGAGTTTACTATAATTAACTTCTATCAATATCACAGTTTATTTTACCAATAAATGCACAATCTCTATCTAAGTCGATTGACTCTGTTTCAAATCCAAGCTCTTTACGAACTGCATTTCTTAGATCTACTATCGAATCAAGAGTACCATTCTCAAACATTATTTTTTTTAATTGTTGAATTACTTCTGAACCCTCACAAGTACAGGCTAGTTCATTAAAACATGAACGTGCAGATTCAATGCTTTCTCGCTGAGGAGTCATATCACCTTCAGATATATTAGTGTATTCATAATTACTTAAAACGGCATTTGCTAGATTAAGAGCCTTTAAACAAGCATTCCTTTTCATTATCCAAACTTCATTCTTTTGATGTAACGACTTTGAAAGTTCAACTCTAACTGTTTCAAGTTCAATTAAATATTCAGACTTTACATTTTCTATTTTTCTAGTTATTTCCTCTATGTCTTCTCTTGTAGCAAGGTTTTTTCCTTTTTCAGAAGAATAAGAGAATAAATATTTCCTAAATATAAATAAGCTCGCAATACCTAGTAAAGATAGTATCTGCAGTATAGCTATAATTCCGTTCATATGATTTACTCTTTTTGTTTGTAATTAGAACTTTTGTATATGTACTCTGATTCTCCATCAATATAATCTAAATTATTTTTGGAAGCAAATGAGAGGAAATGCTATACGTCAATCTATGTCGCACCATATTGAAAGTCTATAAACATATTATTTGAGAATATTTTATTGCAAAACTATATTAGTCTCTAAAATCTTGTACGGACTTACTAATAAACAATGTCATATCAATAAATTGAAAAAACCCCACATCATCACGATACGGGGTTTTCTTTATCTAAAAACGTCTAACTCAATTTCTAACCAAAATTAGGTCAACTGAGCGACATTGATCTTGTCTGCTTCTTCTGTATAGTCTTCCATACGGTCGAAGTTCATGTATTGATAGACTTCATCACCCATGCTGTTTAGCATGCCAGCATACTGCTGATATTCGTCGTTGGTTGGCAGTTTACCAAGTACGGCGGCGACTGCGGCAAGCTCGGCTGACGCTAGGTAAACATTCGCGCCTTGACCTAGACGGTTCGGGAAGTTACGAGTCGAGGTCGATACCGCAGTAGACTTCGGTGCGATACGTGCTTGGTTACCCATACATAGTGAACAACCAGGCATCTCAGTACGAGCGCCAGCTTGTGCATAGATGTTGTAGTAGCCTTCTTCCATCAACTGGCGGGCATCCATCTTAGTAGGTGGTGCAATCCATAGACGAGTCTTGAGGCTTCCTGCTGGCACGTCTTGTAGCAGTTTACCAGCGGCACGGAAATGACCGATGTTGGTCATACATGAACCAATGAATACTTCATCAATGGTATCACCAGCCACGTCAGCTAGGGTTTTTGCATCATCTGGATCGTTCGGGCAGCAAAGGATAGGCTCTTTGATGTCTGACATATCGATAGTGATGTCGATTGCATATTCCGCATCATCATCAGCACGCATGAGGCTTGGATTGGCCAACCACTCTTGCATTTGCTCAACGCGGCGGCTAATGGTACGCGCATCTCCATAGCCTTCAGAAATCATCCACTTAAGCAGCGTGATGTTTGAGTTTAGGTATTCAGTTACTGACGCTTCTGATAGCGTGATGGTACAGCCAGCGGCACTACGCTCGGCTGATGCATCAGATAATTCAAACGCTTGCTCAGCGGTCAAGTCTTCCAACCCTTCAATCTCAAGGATACGACCGTTAAACTCGTTGATTTTACCTTTCTTATCAACCGTCAAGTAGCCTTCTTTGATCGCTTGATAAGGAATCGCGTGTACCAAGTCACGTAGCGTGATACCCGCTTGGCGCTCACCGACGAAACGAACACGAACAGACTCAGGCATATCAAGTGGCATCACACCAGTTGCTGCAGCAAACGCAACCAAGCCAGAACCCGCTGGGAACGAGATACCCATTGGGAAACGGGTATGCGAGTCACCACCAGTACCAACGGTATCTGGAAGTAGCATACGGTTCAACCATGAGTGAATAATACCATCACCTGGGCGCAAGCTGACGCCGCCGCGGTTCATGATGAAGTCAGGTAGTGTGTGCTGAGTTTCAACGTCAACTGGCTTTGGATAAGCCGCTGTGTGACAGAATGACTGCATGACAAGATCCGCTTGGAAACCCAAACATGCCAAGTCTTTTAGCTCATCACGCGTCATTGGGCCTGTCGTATCCTGAGAGCCGACCGTCGTCATTTTTGGCTCACAGTACATGCCCGGACGTACGCCTGTCAGGCCACATGCTTTACCAACCATTTTTTGCGCAAGGGTAAAGCCTTTACCCGTATCAGCTGGCTCTTCTGGCTTAGCGAATACGTCTGAATGACCAAGACCCATATATTCACGAGCACGATTGGTCAAACCACGACCAACGATCAATGGAATACGGCCACCCGCACGCACTTCGTCAAGCAAGGTTGGCGAGCTCAAGTTGAAAGTAGACAGTACTTCGTCAGAATCATGCTTAGTGATCTTGCCTTCGTACGGATAGATGTCAAACACATCACCCATGTTTAGGTTATCAACCGCGACTTTTTCGATTGGCAATGCGCCAGAATCTTCCATGGTGTTAAAGAAGATAGGAGCGATGTTGTTACCCAATACTAGACCGCCACCACGTTTGTTTGGCACGTTAGGAATGTCTTCGCCCATCAACCACAATACTGAGTTGGTCGCAGACTTACGGCTAGAACCTGTACCTACAACATCACCCACATAGGCTAATGGATGGCCTTTTTCTTTTAGCGCTTCGATCTGCTTCATCGGACCGACTACGCCCTCTTCGTCAGCATTGATGCCGTCGCGAGAGTTTTTGTGCATCGCCAATGAATGCAATGGGATGTCAGGACGGCTCCACGCGTCTTGCGCCGGTGACAAGTCATCCGTGTTGGTCTCACCTGTCACTTTAAACGTGGTATACGTGGTTTTTTCTGGTACGGCATCACGGTTCAAGAACCACTCAGCATCCGCCCAAGATTGAACAACGCTTTTTGCAATCTCATTGCCCGCTTCTGCTTTTTCAGTGACGTCATTGAACGCATCAAATACCAGCAATGTCTTTTTCAAAGCGTCTGCTGCGTCTTGAGCAACGTCGCTATCATCCAAGGCAGCAACCAATGGCTGCACGTTGTAACCACCTTGCATCGTTCCTAAGATTTGAACCGCTTTTTGCTTGCTAATCAATGGAGACTCAGCTTCACCTTTTAAGATCGCTGCCAAGAACGCCGCTTTAACATACGCTGCTTGGTCAACACCAGCAGGAATACGGTTTTCTAGCAAATCCATTAAGAAAGCATCTTCGCCTGCTGGTGGATTTTTTAATAGTTCAACCAATTCTGCTACTTGTTTTTCATTAAGTGGTAGTGGTACGGTTCCTAGCTCAGCACGTTCTTCGACATGTTTACGATAAGCTTCTAACACAATAGTCGTCCTCGTCAGTTGGGAGTTTAGTACATTACGTGGGTAGTCAACATGACAGCCTGCGACCTGTACTAGATAGAATAATTATGTGTGCAATCATAGCTTAAAACGCTCTAAATGTTAATGGCTGAGCTCTGAAAAGGCTTATAATAAGGCCATATTGGACATTTATTATAAAAATAGTGCCATCAACCATATGATTAACTTCATTTTATAATCAATATTTGTCTTATTGTTTTGTTGGGCTGCTGCTTGATTTATATTCAAGCAAATACCATACAGTTAATCCATGATAAATGCGGCACATACAGCGACAACACAAATGCATTTAGCAACCATCAAGGAGGATAAAATGAGCGACAATTTGAACAATAATTTAAATGAGGACAAAGTGAGCGACAATATGGACAGCAATCAAAATACTGACTCTCATTATAAAAACGGTTTAAAAGTTCGCACCGAGGTCATGGGTGAAGATCACGTCAAGCGCTCGCTGGATGCGGCCACGGGTTTTACCCAGCCCTTACAAGATTGGATTATTGAACATGCTTGGGGCAGTACGTGGCAGGATGACGCCATATTGCCGCGCAAATATCGCTCTTTAATCACCATTGCTTTTTTGGTGGCTCAAAAGAGTCCGAATGAGTTAAAAGGACATATCAGAGGAGCGATCAATAATGGGGCGAGCGTCGCTGAGATTCGAGAAGTATTGATGCACAGTTTGCCATATTGCGGCGCACCTGCCACGCAAGAAGCCTTTCGCGCTGCCATAGAAATCCTGAATGAGTTGAATATCGATATTGATATTTAAAACTATGCTAACAAGTAGTAGCGTAGTAACCTTATTTAATAACCTATGAGTCATCTTACTCATATTGATTAAAAATCTGTTTTTAAATTTCTGCTATAATACCTTCACTCAGAACACATGCTAATAATTCCATAAACCCTTATACTATAAAGGGTTAAGAGATAAACTTATTATGACAACTGCCGTTCAAACCCATGTACCTGCTGTCAAGGCAAAACCTAAAAAAGCCATACAAGGCGAAAAATTGCGCGGTTACGATAAAGTTGCGCGTATCCCAATTAAAGTAATCCCGACCGTTGAAGCTAAGAAAAAGCCAGATTGGATTCGGGTAAAAATGTCGTCGCCAGCTGAAGTGGCGCGCATCAAAGCCACCTTACGTGAGCAAAAGCTTTATACCGTCTGTGAAGAAGCGGCCTGCCCTAACCTGCCACAGTGTTTTGCGGATGGTACGGCAACCTTTATGATTATGGGCGATATCTGTACGCGTCGTTGTCCGTTCTGTGATGTCGGTCATGGTCGTCCAAATGCCCTAGATGCGGACGAGCCACGTCATACGGCTGAAACTATTCAAGGTCTACAGCTCAAGTATGCGGTCATTACGTCTGTTGACCGTGATGATCTAAAAGATGGCGGCGCAGGACATTTTGTAGAAGTGCTTAATGAATCAAGAGCGCTGAGTCCAAACTGTTTGATTGAGATATTGGTGCCTGATTTCCGTGGTCGTATGGACATCGCACTGGACTTATTGACAGAGACCGCGCCCGATGTGTTCAACCATAACATCGAAACCGTGCCACGTTTGTACAAAGCATTCCGTCCAGGCTCTGACTATCAGCACTCACTTGATTTGCTTAAGCTCTATAAAGCGCGTCGTCCTGATATCGCCACCAAATGCGGCTTTATGGTCGGTCTTGGTGAGACGGAAGAAGAGATTTATGCCTTGCTTGATGATCTAAAAGCACACGACGTCGATATGATTACGATTGGTCAGTATCTGCAACCAAGTAAGAATCATGCGCCTGTTGATCGCTACGTCCATCCAGATGAGTTCCAGCGTTATATGGACTATGGTAAAAAGATCGGCTTCTTTAGCATTTGGGCAGGGCCCATGGTACGCTCAAGCTACTTTGCAGACCGTCAGTATTATGGCGAAGATTGTCCAGCGCCAATCCGTAGTAAAAAGGCCTTGGAAGCAGAAGGCAAACTTGGCTGTTAATTGATGGATTAATTATTAGTCATAAAGTATCAGCTAAGAAAATAAAAAGGGTGAATAACAATTATTGTTATTCACCCTTTTTTTATGTCTTTGAAAAAAGAATATGGCTACAGATAAACCAATATAGTGAGTTCGGTATAAAAACGATAGAGCAAGACTGGTATAAATTTTTTGTAGCCTCTGTCGGCAATGTCGCAGCAAGCAAAGAAAATTTGTATCAGTCTTTCATCAGCATTTAGCATCCTTCTTATTTGGTATTTGCCTATCTTTAACCGTTAAACAGTCACCGTCGGTGTTGGCGTCTTACTTGTCTTAATATTAAATACAGCAATACCTAGAACGATGATGCCACCCGCAATACCTGTGGTAATCTCAGGATAAATCAATAACAACGCTCCAACAGCCAATATTGCGCGAGTCAATGGATTCATGTCACCTTTAAAATATCCTTCCAATGCTGAGCTGAGCGCGATGACGCCAGTGACCGATGTGACAACCACCGTGATAATATCAATAATAGGCGGTAGCGGGAAATCTTTGGCCGTGACGGCAAGACCTGTGGGATCGATCATCAGCATCGTTGGGTTATAGATAAACATAAACGGCACGATGAATCCTGCCAACGCCAGCTTGAGGGACAAGAATCCCGTCTTCATCGGATCGCCGCCAGAAATACC
The DNA here is from genome assembly GCF_039680845.1 of Psychrobacter halotolerans. NCBI lineage: Bacteria > Pseudomonadati > Pseudomonadota > Gammaproteobacteria > Moraxellales > Moraxellaceae > Psychrobacter > Psychrobacter halotolerans. Next base: position 209,070 of record NZ_JBDKWD010000001.1, read on the forward strand.
TGCCCCAGCAAAAGCCGCTAAACACACAGGCGGGGTAATATTAGCAAAGATACCAAAGTAAAAGACGAACATGTGCGCCGATAAAATCGGAATATCAAATCCTGCCAATGCCGGAGCTGCCATCGTTGCCGTAATGATATAGGCCGGAATAGACGGCAGCCCCATACCCAAGACCATTGACGCTAGCATGGTTAAGATCAGCGTAAAGAATAGCGAGCCTGCGCCTAGCGTAACAATGGATGACGTCATGACCGTACCAAAGCTGGTCAAACTCACCACCCCAATGATAATCCCGACGACCGCACACGCTGCCATGACCGCGAGTGATTGACGCGCACCATCTTCTAGGGCGCCCAAAATATCAGCAAAGCTCATACGAGTCTCAGCTCGCAGCATACTAATCACAACGGTAAAACCAATGGTATAGGCTGCCGCATAACCTACTGGCACGTTTCTGATTAATAAGAAAATCAAAAACACGATCGGTAATAACATATGGCCGCGCGCTTTTAATACCTCTTTTACCGCAGGTAAGCTTTCTTTGGCAATCCCTTTTAGATCACGGCGGCCAGCACGAAAATGCACCTGCGCGATGACGCCCAAATAATATAATATGGCGGGTAATAAGGCCGCCAAGGCAATCGTACTATACGGCAGACCTGTCGTTTCTGCCATGATGAACGCACTAGCGCCCATAATTGGTGGCAGTATTTGGCCACCGACAGAAGCACTGGCCTCAACCGCGCCCGCAAAGTCTTTGTGATAACCGACCTTTTTCATCAGGGGAATGGTAAAAGCACCCGTACTCACAACGTTGGATAAAGCAGAGCCGTTAATACTGCCCATAAATCCACTGGAAATGACCGCCACTTTTGCCGGTCCCCCTTTTTTATGACCGGCAATGGCCAGCGCCAAGTCATTAAACAACTGACCCATGCCCGAGCGTGCCAAAAACGCACCAAAGAGAATGAATAAGAAGATAAACGTCACCGACGCGCCAATCGCAACCGAATACAAGCCTTCGGTTTTCAAAAACAATTGACCAAAAATATCGCCCATATCATAAGGACGCGTCAATAGTCTGTCTGGCATAAAATCCATATGACTGACAAATGGATAAGCCAAAAATATACCTGCCAATATCGGCAAGATCCAGCCTGTGATACGGCGACTGCCTTCTAATACACAAACCACGGTAATCAGTGAAAAAATCACATCCATCTGATTTGCCATACCACCACGTGACGTCACAATGTCTTGGTATTCGTAGATCAGATAGGCCATACCCGATAAGGAAAAAGCGAACCACGCCCAGTCGTACCAAGCAACTTGCTTACGGCTACTCTTCTTACCAGCTGGGAAAATCAAAAAAATCAAGGCAAAACCAATGCCCACGTGTACAGAGCGCTGCAACAACGCTGGCATCGGATTAAAAGTAATATATAAATGAAAGAGCGAATATATGATACAAAGACCAGCAATAATATATTTGACGGGTCCTTGGGTAATATGCCGCGTGATCGACTCTCGATCGTATTTTTCTAATATGGCTTTATTATGGGCTTGCACCTCAAGTTCAGCGTCAACATTAGTTTCAGAGTCGGTGTTGGAGTGTATGGGTAAATCATTATTATGATCCGTCACTTGGGAGTTCATGACACAAGTCCTTTTTAAATCTATCAATGAAACCATACGCTTTTGGCATGATCACGACTTCAGAATAGTCTGGCACCCACTGGTGTATGAGAAATCGGTGGTTACCATAATCAATCTCACCTTTGGTAAGCCTTGAGACCACCCAATTAAGATTGGGCAGCTTCTCATTGATTTGATAACCTAAATAGCCAGGTTTTTGTACGGGAGCCAGCGTTTCAGTGGAAGGGGTACCAGCACCAAAAGCTTCGAAATAAGTGGTGGTCAAGAGCAGTCCATCGTCTTGACGTTGGTATTGCTCCTCCCACCATTGTTTTTCTACAGAGTGTATCCAGCGCAATTGAAAGTTGGGTTGGTCAAAATAACAAACCTTATCACTTGCATCATCAACGCTCTTCACGCGAACTTCAACCACAGGTTGGCGGACAACCAGATTCCCCAAAGTCAAACCTAACAATGAAACAATAAGCACCGCGCCTGTGACAAACCAAAGCCGCTTACTTGGCACCTTGCTCATCATAGTACTTTTTCGCGCCTGGGTGGATAGGAGCAACCATGCCCTCACGAGCGGTTTCTAGGCTGATATCGTTGGCCGCTTGGTGCGCGGTTTTTAAACCGTCTAGATTATCAAATAATGCTTTGGTTAATTTATAACCATCCGCTTCAGACAAATCAGAGCTGACCAATAAAGCATTCATAATCGCCGCGGTTGGAATAGCCGCTTCATTACCATAAGTTCCCGCTGGAATCTCAAAGGTTTTGAAGTAAGGCTTGGTGGCAATGATCTCTTTGAGTTTGTTTTGATCGATGCTGATCAATTGTAAATCTAAGCCTTGCTCAAGCTCCATGAGCGACGAGTTTGGTAAACCACTACTAAAGAAGGCGGCTTCGATTTTGCCCGCTTTCATGCCGTCAGCCGCTTCCGCAAAACCTAAATAGTCAACCGTCACATCATCATAAGTAATGCCAAAACCTTCTAGTAAGGTTCGTGCATTGACTTCTGTTCCAGAGCCCTGATCGCCTACTGCGATGCGCTTGCCTCTGAGGTCTTCTATATTTTTGATGCCAGAATTTTTGGTCGTGACGATTTGCACAACGTTAGGATACAAGACCGCCAGTTGTTGAATATTAGTGATTGGTTGTTCAAAGTTGTTTTTGCCTTCTACCGCATCGGTAACCACATCACTGAGCGCCAATACCATATCGACTTTGCCTTGGGTCAACAAATTGACGTTTTCGACAGAAGCCCCTGTGGTTTGCGTTTTTGAGTTCACCCCAAAGGTTTTGACATATACTTCTGATAGTGATGTACCGATGATATTGTAAGGACCAGACGCGCCGCCTGTAGCAATGGTAAGAAACTTCGTATCAAGCTTGTTGGCGTCCGCGGCATCAGCAGTCGTACTGTCTGCCGCTGTATTGTCAGTGCTTTCTGAGCTTGGAGATGAGCATGCGGTCAGGCCTAAAATGGCACTTAACGTGGCTGATAAAAGTAATGGAGACTTGAGAGAATTAATCATTGAATTCATCCTTGAAATAATCGATTTAATAAAGCTAATGACATCATTGATGCATTACAGGCGTGTAATAGTATAGCAATCCTTTTAATAAATAAACTATAGTCAATTTATCGGTTATCCCTAACGCGTGAAAAATAGACTATTTAGATAAAAAAGACGGTTACTATATGGGTAAATGCTAAAAGCAGTGTTCTGCTATGCGAAACATTGTTTCATTAGTTAAACCATTTAAGCAAACTTTGAATATGTTGTAAACCTTTATCCCCATTTAAGTAAATATAAGGTGGTTTTTGATTGCTATTGACCCACTGCCGCTCATATAAATACCCAAAACGACAAGCTGCATGTCAAATGGCATTGACCCTGTCCCGCTTTGTCGCTAAATTGCGTAGTAAGCGAAACGATTACCAGCATCTACTACCATTACGTGGAATGAGACGTATAATACGCAGGTCTTAACACCGCTCTAAAATATCTTATTAGCGCGTGTCCATTAAAATAACAAGTCATTAGAACATTTCAAGGAATCTGATATGAATAGCCACGTTGATACCAGTCATGACCACATTCTTTCATCTGATAACATCCACTACTTGCATCATCATTTTTTTGAGCCAAGCGCTAAAGACACTGCCATCACCGCCACTTTATTGATTGTACATGGTATGGCAGAACATAGCGGTCGTTATGCAGATTTTGCACAATTTTTGGCAGATAACGGCATTGCGGTGGCAACTTACGATCAGCTTGGTCACGGTCAGACCGTCAAAACAGAAGCAGACTTAGGGTTTTTTGGTGATGAGCATCCCGTACAGTCCCTACTAAAAGACGTCATTGTCATGGCAGACAGCTTAAAAACGCGTCATCCGAATGTCCCGCATTTTGTAATGGGTCATTCGATGGGTTCTTTTATTGTACGCAATGTGCTTAAGCATCACGCGCACAATTTTACAGGTGCCATTTTAATGGGAAGCGCCAATGCCAATCCACTGACCAAAGTCCTTGTGCCTGTCAATAAAGTCTTGGCGAAAGTTGCTCCTAGGCAGCCAAACACTGTGCTGGCAACCGTCATGAACAAAATACTCAATGCTCAAATTGACGATGATAATGCCTCTTCACAGTTCGCTTGGCTCAGTGAAAATACTGCCAACATTGAAGCTTATGAAGCCGATCCACTGTGTGGTTTTGACTTTACCAACAATGGCTTTATGACTTTATTTTCGCTGATGGATACAGGGTTGAATAAACGCTGGTCTACGACCATTGCCAAACACTTTCCCATGCTTTTTGTCAGCGGCGAAGACGATCCGATTGGTGATAAAAGCAAAGGGATTCGCAAGGTTGCCACTCGTCTAAACAAACAGAATTTTAGTAATGTTGAGATTCAGCTGTATCCCAATATGCGTCATGAGCCCCTGCACGAAACAGACAATCAGCTTGTCTATCAAGATATTTTAGAATGGCTAGAGAGCCATACGCCCGAGAAGTAAAACAGAAATAAAACGGGCGCTAAGGTTAAGGTTTACGCTTATCCGGTTTGCTAAAAGTCGCCAAATTAGCGACAATATGGCAAGCACCTTTTTAGGCCAAGTTATTACAAGTTATAATAGGCTGTTAACGATAAAATTCAGTTTTTCCCTTCACCCATTTAGGAATGTTTATGTCATTACAACAAACCATCGAACAAGCGTTTGAAAAGCGCAACGAATACAGCCCAAGCACCATGCCACAAGACGTGCGTGATGCGGTCGAGCAAGTGCTTGCGCAGCTAGATGATGGTAGCTTGCGCGTTGCAGAAAAAAAGGATGGCGAATGGGTCGTCAACCAGTGGGCAAAAAAAGCGGTCCTACTCTCATTCCGTCTAAACGACAATTACGTCATGCCAGCGGGCGAACACGTACAGTTCTATGACAAAGTTCCAACTAAGTTTGCTGATTGGACCGAAGCCCAGTTTAAAGAAGCTGGCGTCCGCGTCGTACCGCCAGCCATAGCCCGCAAAGGCTCATACATCGCAGCCGGTGCGGTACTCATGCCTTCATACGTCAATATCGGCGCTTACGTCGATCAAGGTGCGATGGTAGATACTTGGGCGACCGTTGGTTCGTGTGCTCAAATCGGTAAAAACGTTCACTTATCAGGCGGCGTTGGTATCGGCGGCGTGTTAGAGCCATTACAAGCCAATCCAACCATCATTGAAGACAATTGTTTTATCGGTGCACGCTCTGAAATCGTGGAAGGCGTGATCGTTGAAGAAGGCGCGGTTATCTCTATGGGCGTTTATATCGGCCAATCTACGCGCATTTATGATCGTGAAACAGGTGAGATCCATCGTGGTCGCGTACCAGCAGGTTCAGTTGTCGTACCAGGCAGCTTACCTTCAGAAGATGGCACGCACAGCTTGTACGCTGCTATTATCGTGAAAAAAGTTGATGCCCAAACACGTGCAAAAACGGCGGTCAATGAGCTATTACGTTTAGACTAATTGTCGCCTTTATACCGTTCTTGGTTCTGCGTTTACTAAAAGGTGCTTAGATTTTTCTAAGCACCTTTATGTTGTCTGTCATTTTTAATTTTAATCTGGACATTAAAATAATATTATACTCTGTCATATACCCTACAAAATTGAGAATAAAGATGAAAACAGCCGAACAACGCAAAGCTGAATCCATCATCAAATTAAAACAACATAATATCCCTTACATCGACTGGCTACCACCCATTGAGTCGGCCGATCAGGCAGTCTATAAATCCAAAGAAGCCATCGCTAAAAGAGCCATCGCTTGTCTGATCAGCATTCAAGCGGCTTGTGATCGAAATAATGACCGTTATACGCCTGAAAGCGCGCAGTGGTGTTTGGGCTTAATTCAGCAGTTTGAATTGGGACAAGCGCTCACTCCTTTTGAGGTTAAAATACTCAATAATGAAGGCGATGAACAAGACGTCATTAATATGATTTGGAAATATGAAGCATATTGGTCATTATTGTGGGCACTGGGTTTGGTCGAAAGGTTGGATTTTCCAAACGATACCGTAGATTGTGACTATGCGATAAATGTAGTGGCTCGGTGCGAGGCTTTTGAAGATTTTATGCAGTCTGCCAATTTACGTGATTTAGAAACGGTGCTAGATGAAGCAGATCTTATTTATCGATACCACTGGGCTTGTGTGAATGCCCGCATCAATCAACAAGAAATACCAAACGCTATGATCGAAAGTGTCGTCTCAGAGCGGCGCGCCGGACTTGATTGGTTGATTCGTCCCCATGCTGATTGGGACAATCCTGATTTGAATACCTAAAATATGTTACTCTTTGCAAAATAAGGCTTACTGCTGACTATTAGCGTATAATGACGGCTCCAAAAATGGCGGATACAATCCTATTCCCTCATTCTTAAATTTTTATTCTTACTCCTATACTGTGTCTTTCTATGTCAATTTTACGTAATGCCACCATTCCTGTCACTGACCCTGAAGCGGGTCTACGTTTAACGGAAATTTTTTACTCTTTGCAAGGCGAAGCCCTTACCTCAGGCTTGCCTACGATATTTGTGCGCTTAACAGGTTGTCCGCTACGCTGCGTTTATTGTGATACCGAATACGCCTTTACGGGCGGCGAGCGTCAGTCACTAGAAGCCATTATCGCGACGATTAAAAGCCATCCTTGTAAGCGTATTTGTTTGACAGGCGGTGAACCTTTAGCCCAGCCTAATGCCATTGAGCTGATGAAGCGTCTGCTTAGCGATGGTTATGAGATTTCTCTTGAGACCGCAGGCGCGCTCACGGTAGAGAACGTCCCGCCAGCCGTCAGTAAAGTGATGGATCTCAAAACACCCAGTTCAGGTGAAGTCGATAAAAACCTATGGTCAAACCTCGATTATCTTACCCAACATGATCAGATTAAGTTTGTCATCATGAATCGTCAAGATTACGACTGGGCAAAAGACACACTAATTGAGCATCAGTTAAACGAATTGGTCGGTACGGTATGGTTTTCGCCGATGTTCAATGTCGCAGATGATATCGATGAGGATCTCAGCCCTGAGGTGCCTGTATTGGCACGCGAGCTTGCAGAATGGATATTGGCTGACGCTCTCCCCGTACGCTTTCAGCTACAATTGCACAAAATTATTTGGGCAGATGCCAAAGGCAAATAATACGTTAATCATCGTTATAGCGTGCATTTAAGACAATAAATACAAATCAGCATACGGGTATATATTTTTAGGGAGTAAACATGATACGACTGATCTTACTAGGGCTACTTTCAGGGGCATTTTTTAGCTCAACGTTTGTGTTAAATGAGCTGATGAGTGCGGCTGGTGGGCATTGGTTTTGGTCAGCCAGTTTGCGTTATGTATTTATGCTGCTGCTACTGACGGCGATGATTGCTATTCAGCATGGCGTTGGACGCATCGGTGAGCTTTGGCATATTTTTCGGCAGCATATCGGGTTTTGGTGCATCACCGGTAGTATTGGCTTTGGTGTGTTTTATACGGGGATCTGTTATGCAGGAGACCATGCCAGTGGCTGGGTGGTCGCGGCAACCTTCATGTTTACAGTGGTAACCAGTTTGCTAGTGTTGCTGGCGTTCGGACAGCGTTTTGACAAAAAATTCATCGTCTACGCTCTGATCGTTTTCGTTGGTGTGGTACTGGTCAATATCAGTGAAGGTCTACATGCACCGAGTGATGCCAATACCATTCCGCTAACACAAATGTTGTTGTACGGCGCGTTGCCGGCTTTAATTGCCGCGTTTAGCTATCCGATTGGCAATCAATTGGTCTGGCAGGCGTCTTATAATTCTAAACAACACAAAGCCAAACAATCTCAGGCTGAGCAGCACGGTGCCGAATATCAAGACAATCAGTCGCAGCCTATGCGCGCTGAGACGGCACTACTGGCCAGTGCTCACGATAGTACCGCTGATGAACATGTCACCACCACTGCTCCTGCTTCTACTCTACAGACTCTGATCGGGCGTATTCCTATTATCGAGACGGATCTGTTGCAAAACGCCTTTAACAAAGTGTGGTTAATGACGGTGGGCAGTTTGCCATTTTGGCTGGTTTTAGGTATTTTTGTGCGCCCTGAACTACCGGGTAGCGCGCAGATATTTAATACGCTGTTGGTTGCTTTGTTATCAGGCGTGGCAGCGACCAGTCTGTTTTTATATGCCCGTGAGCAAGCGGTAACGTCAAGCGAAGTCGCAGGCGTTGACTCCACCCAAGCCAGTGAAATTATTTTTGCCTTGATCGGTGGAATGATCTTGCTGGGTAATCCGCTGCCGTCAGCCATGGGTTTGTTCGGTATTGTGCTGATTATTATAGGGCTGATATTGTTTGCAAAAGATGGTTAAACCGCGACCCAGAACTGGAATATATCCCAGACTGATTGCGTTTGGCGCGTCAACAATACATCTATTCAAAAAACACTCATTCAAAAAAACCCAATCATTTTTGATGATCGAGATTTGGCAACATAACCATGGTCAATGCGTTAATTTTTCCCGATATTTTATTATATTTATTAGATATGGTTGGCGTAATTGCGTGCGCGATAGCAGGTACGCTGCTGGCTCAGCACAAAGGCTTTGATGTTGCGGGCTGTATTTTGGTAGCGATGGTCAATGCGATTGGCGGCGGCACGTTACGTGATATGGCACTAGATCGTCATCCGCTGTTTTGGATGACAGATCTCAACTATGTGATCGTTATTACCATTACCTCTCTTATTCTACAAATATTTTTTCATCTATATCATAAGATCGATAATGCGCTAAAGCTCTTTGACGCCATCGGTCTGGCGGCTTTTAGCGTGATTGGTTTTAAAGTCGCTTTGGTCCAAGATATGTCTCCTCTTATCGCGGTAATGATGGGCGTTTGGACAGCGATTCTTGGTGGATTACTACGCGATATCATCTGTAATGAGATTCCTCTTGTGCTACAGCGTGAGATTTATATCACTGCCAGCATCGCAGGGTCTTTCACCTATTTACTGTTGCAGTACTTCGGTGTCAGCACTGGTATCAATGAGTTCATTATGTTGTTTGTCATTTTTGCGGTGCGCATGCTAGCGCTTAGATTCGACTGGCACCTGCCCTCTATTCGCCTCGTTACTTAACAGAATTTAGCAGAAGTTTCCTAATATAAAATTAGTACTGATAAACATTATTAACCAGTGAGGCTTGCTTATGTTGGCTATCGCCTTAGATCCTACCGTGCTGATCACCACTTTTGACCCGCGCTCCTTGATCTATTTGTTTGATATGATCGGCATTGTGGCTTGTAGTATTTCGGGCACGATACTGGCCAAGCACAAAAACTTCGATGTGTTTGGCTGTTTGCTGGTTTCAATTGTGACGGCTATTGGCGGCGGCACAGTACGAGATGTCATTTTGAATCGTCATCCGTTGTTTTGGATGGTGGACATGAGTTACCTGACCGTTATCACCATATCCTCACTGGTGATGCAAATATTTTTTCATCCCAACTCAAAGCGGGTCAATAAATTCCTTAAGCTCTCAGATACCATTGGGCTGTCTGCTTTTACCTTGATCGGTATCAAGGTCGCTGACAGTATGGACGCAAACGTGCCTGTGGCATTACTATTAGGTGTTATCACCATTGTGGTCGGTGGTATCATCCGCGATATGATTTGCAACGAGATTCCGCTGGTGCTACAGCAAGAGATTTATATCACAGCGGCGTTGGCTGGCGGTATTCTCTACTTTGCTCTACATAACCTTGGCGTGGCTGCATGGATTACAGACATTGCCACGATGAGTACGATTTTTACGTTACGCATGCTGGCCATACGCTATGATTGGCAATTCCCGACGCTTGATTGGAAGTATTAAAGACACTTGATTTTAGACCTATTAAATAGTTAGCGCTATTACATGGCTTAACTCGTTTCTACCACTGCCAAATCTCTGACCATTAACTGTAAGCTTTGTTTGCCATTCCACTCATTAATATCCAGCTGAAACAACACGTGTACCTGTTTGGCGCGATAGTCCCAAACACTATTATCGTAATTGAAATAAATAGCGTCAATCGGATACTGCACGTCAGGATAGCGTAATGACAGTTTGAGATGCTTGTCTTTTAAGACTTTAAAACTCAATACCTCAAACACCCCATCAAATATCGGCGGGGCAAAGCCATGACCCCAAATGCTGGCATCTGCCAAATGCTCGGCAAACCACAGGCTAAAATCGCTTGCTTGTAACGGTCCATCACTGAATTTTTGCTCAGCAAACACCTCATCATCCATTTGTGCCATGACCTCATTGAAGGCGGCGACAAAGGCATCAAAATTACGACGTTTCAGGGTCAAACCTGCTGCCATCGCATGACCACCAAAATGGCTGATAAGATCGGGATGACGTTCAGCAACTTGTTCAATGGCATCGCGAATATGCACGCCAGCAATAGAACGCGCCGAGCCTTTAATCGCATCATCATCGCCCGTACGCTCTGTATCTGCTGGGGCAAACACAATACTGGGCAGATAGTGACTTTCTTTTAAACGGCCAGCGACAATACCAATCACGCCTTGATGCCAGTCGTCTTGATATAAGACGATACTGCGTTTGTTAGTACTACGTTTATGATTATCAGCGGTTTTTTTATCAGGCGTATGCTGAGCAATCATATCGCCGTGTTCATCGCTATCAATATAGTTATCGGTATCGGTCCCGTTATTATCACTAGCATCATTACTATTGGCCAATACCTGAACAATATTATCCGCCTGTGCTCGCATCTCCCCTTCTACCTGACGACGAGTGCGATTGAGCTGCTCAAGCTCCTGCGCCAAACGTTGGGCAGTGCCCCAATCCTCAGTCAATAGACATTCGATACCAATCCGCATATTATCCATACGACCAGCCGCGTTAATACGTGGCCCTAAAACAAAACCAAAATCTTGTGCCTGTAATTGCTTGGGATCGCGACCTGCTTGCTCTAATAACGCTAAAATGCCTAAACAACACCGTCCCTGACGAATAGCTGCCAGTCCATGATGCACCAAGATACGGTTGTTTTTATCCAGCACACCGACGTCAGCAATCGTACCGAGCGCCACCAGATCCAAATATTGGCTGACTTGCACCGTAGACTTGCCGGCCTCGCGGCGCAGTTTCGCCAATCGCCCAAGCACATAAAAAGCCACGCCCACCCCGACCAACGCCTTACTGGTAAAGTCGCAGTCGAGTTGATTGGGATTGACCACTGCCTCGGCAGGCGGTGTTTCTTTAGTCGTCAGATGATGGTCGGTGATAATAACCGTAATACCATCTGCCTGTGCTCGTGCCACGCCTTCATGGCTGGAGATACCATTATCGACCGTCACTATCATGTCTGGTTGAAAGGTTTCAATACCCAACTCGACAATCTCGGGCGTCAGACCATAACCATACTTGAAGCGATCCGGCACTAAAAAATCAACCTCAGTCCCCATCTTGGTAAGCGCGCGCATCATCAGCGCCGTGCTGGTTGCTCCATCACAATCAAAGTCGCCCACAATCAAGATACGCTGACGCTCATCAATCGCATTATCTAATAGACGTACGGCTTCTGTGACACCGTGCAACCCTTCAGCAGGTAACAGGCCAGACAATGAGGTATCAAGCTCAGTGGGCTCAGTGATACCGCGACCAGCGTATAGCCGAGCCAGGGTAAATGATTGGGCAGCAAGCGGTTGCAACGCGGAAGGTAACTCGTCGATGCGAGTATTGATATAACGGGGGGTTAAATTTAGCATGGGCATATTCTACTGGCTTTACTAAGGGCTCACAATGACAATTTTGAGCGGTTCAGTCCAAGATCTATGGTTTTATAAAATTATTTAAAATAAATCTGTTTCATGCTTACCCTAAAGAAACGTGCAGAAGATTATTTATTACGGCTTCTAACGCTATTGTATTTACAAAAACGGTGCACAGTCATAGTAATTATCTGCATTTTGCTACAAAGCAATGATTGTATGCCACTCATAAACCCCTAAAATAGTGACTACCTGATGCATTTGTTATCAATTTTAATTACTTTTATAAGGACATCCTATGAAAACGACACCACTTGCTGAAAAACTACCAAATACCATTGACCCAAACCTAGACTTAGATAAAATTAAAAAAGAGTGTCAAAAATTGGTAAAAAAACGCGCTCGCGTATCTGCTGGCGTGGCCATTGTACCCGTTCCATTTTTTGATGTGGCTGTTGATGCTGGTATGCTGACTCAGCTTGTACCCGAAATCAGTGAGCGTTTTGGCCTAATCGAAGACCGCAAATCAGCCATTGATTTACAATCGAGAGAAGTTCATTGGAGCGCGCTTAAAGACCGTACTGTCGATTTTGCTGGCCTTATGGCAACACGCGGTATCGTCAAAAAGACTATCCAAGGCTTTGGTGGTCGTATTGCCGCTAAGCAAGTAACAAAGTTTATTCCACTTGGCGGACAACTGGTTGCGGCGACTATGGGCTATACCATCTTTAAGAAAATCGCAAACGATCATATCAATGATTGCTATAAACTGGCCAAAGACATTCAACAAAAACAACATGGCAAAAATGTCTAAAACTATTAGTTAAATTAGCCCACTCTTCTGAAAAAATTTAACCAGCTAGGACAATAGGTCGTAGCTGGCTTTTTATGTCTCAACTTAGCAACAGAGATATAGTGTTGACTTTGCTTCCTAAGAACAGCCTTTTTCGTAATACATTCCCAATTCCAAAGACTTTACATTGCTGACTGCAATAATATTATCTGCATAAGGACGATACTTTCTAAGCACTATTTGTGCAGTTGGTTGATTATCTATACGAATTAATCCATCTCCAAGCTGAACATTGTTTTCAAAACTAAACCCATCTCCCATAACGTCTGATCCAAAACCTTTCCAGTGACACTGCTTTATGTGATGATCAGACAACACATACACACTCCTTATGAAAAATAAGCTAGGAATCAAGGCAATCAAAATAAAAAAAATAAGTAACTTAGCGTTCATAAAACTTCTAACCTCTACTAAGATAGATTAATGATCACACTGGCATTGTCAAAATCACGTTCTATATGAACTTGCGCTGACCAATTATTTGACAGATTCACTACCTCGCCAAACGCAATTTTCGATTGTTGATCAAGTTTTAATAATTCTCTAAGTGGCTCATGCTGAGAAGTTATTGGAATCAAAGACTTTAAGATATCTGCCAACACTGGCAAATTATTTCCTGCGCTCGGCTCAATAAAAAAGGTCACATTTTTAGCATCACAACCATTCAATTCGGCAGACACTTGCATATTATTTATCTGCAATTCTTCTTTGACGACCTTTGTATAGTTATGAATATCAATAGTGGCATTGCGCTTCACACCGCGTACCTTAGTAAATAACCGTTTATCAGGCTCTTTGGACAATTGACAGTTGTCCCGAAAATAAGTGCTTATCGGAATGCCTTTTACCCAGTTAATATCGAACGCTATAGTCGGCTCTATCAACTCATCATTGTCGTAAGCCTCAGGATGTGAGCGGTAGTTAGGCGCGGCTATATAATGTATACGATTACCCTTTACTTCATATTCAACGATATTTTCGCTAAACGGCGCGTATAGTAGCAACTCATGATCATCAGTAATTCGGCTGTTCTTATCTAATATCAGATAATGTATGGCACTATTGGTCGTTGCACTGCCGCCCATAGGGCCCGAGGACTCAACTTCTAATGCGACATCTTTAATCCCATCCTGATTAAAATCTTGCGCAACCAAAGGCAATAGGCGCAGCTCATAATTCATACTTTGATCAGCATCGTCTACATCGTCATCCTTATCTGCACACTCATATTCAAGGCTAAGACTTGCCTTAGGATCTGGCTTTGGAAAAGCACAATGCTGATCTATCAAATCAACAATCACTGACTTTGGCAATACGATGTCAGCGGCATGAGTACATAAGCTTGTACTTATAGAGAGCATACATAAAGTGGATAGACGTAATAACATAAGAGTACCAACGGCAGCCATGTATTCTTGATCATACCTAAAATTACAGAATAAGATAGCATCATCCGATGTAATCAAAAAATAATTCGTCATTAGTTGGTCATTTGGATTATTTATAAATCTAATAGCTCCATAAACATTTATAAAAACCATATTAGTCAGAGGCAAGGTTATAGTTGATGATGTCATCGATAGGTTTTGCTGCTACTATATGACCCACTGAAAAAATGCGTTTTAACCAGTAAATGTCAATTTGCATTAAACACAACCATTACAATCAAAAACCTTAAAGGACTGATCCATGAAAAAACGCTTTGCGTCAACGCTTCTACTTGCTACTTTCGCTCTTGCAGGATGTGCGACGACAGATGGTGCTAATAACAATGCAGGTAATGCCATTGGTACAGCAAATGAGATTGGTATGAATATCTTTAGATCAGCCATCGATACTCAGTGCCGTAGCCAAATCGAAAAACAAAATGCTTGGCGCATTGCTAGCGTTGCGATGACGGACACTCAGCAAGAGACGGTAAAGAGTAATGTTTGTGGCTGCGTTAGTGAACAAGCCCCGCAGCAAGTAAGCATTGTAGAGCTTGGCAACGCGGCTATCGATAGTCAATATCGTACACAGCTAGTCACAAAAGTGGTCGCAAAGTCCATCCAAAGCTGTTATGCCAGTTTTACTAAATAAGTAGTAAATGCTGAATCATAGCTAAGTTAGTATCAAAGTTAGATAATAAAAGTATAAACATAAAAAAGGGACATCATATGTGATGTCCCTTTTTTATTATCAGATTTTCTGACCTTTTGATGAGAGAGAAAACGCTTAGATTAATTTTGATCAAAAGGCTTTGACGTTAAAGCCGTGGTAGAGGGTAATACTTTGTTTCGACGGAAATATTTAGAAGAGCCATCGATAATCTTCTCTACTTCTTTAACCAAGTCATCAATCACATCATCGTAGACACCATGATAAAGCTCAGTTTCGAATGCCGTAAAAGGATGCTTACGCGATGCAGAGCCCACTTCCGTGATGCCATGTTTACTATAAAAAATATCAACTCGACCATCGCTATTGAGCACACAATTTAATAATCCGCCTTCTAATTCCATCTCTACCCGCTCAGGCATAAATATATAATCATCTACATCAATGAGCTTCTTCTCTACTTCGCGCTTAAAAAATGACTTGATATCGAACATGAACAATTCCCTAACTTAAAATTTATATAATGTGTGAGCACGCCTGACTTTATAATCACTGTTGAATAATCAATGCTGAGCATTTATCCATATGCTTCACAGGTCATACTTTATTACTACATCCTATAAGATATGGGGACACATTTTAAGGTGCGATATGTAAAACTGCGTTTGATGTTAGTAAAAATACAGGGCTATTCTCGACGATATTAAAAGATATTTAAGGTTATTCTCAATCAGATTCACCCTTCTCACATTTTTCTAGGTACTATATTACGATCATAAAAAATCAGATATTATATTGCGACCATAAAAAAAGTGAGCCGCAAATCCTGCAACTCACTTTTACCACTTATAGTGTTAGTCCGTCTAAAATAGATCGATCACATCCAAACTATACTAAACGATTAGATTAAATGCGCCTTTAGCTCAAGCACTCTATCACGAGTTTTTGCGGCTTCTTCAAATTTCAAATCACGCGACATCTGCTGCATTTGCTTCTCAAGACGCTTAATTTCTTTGGCCAGCAAATCCGGACTACGTAAGATATTAATATCCACGTCAGGCAGATTACTTTTCACTGGAATGGCTTGATTGTCGTTGGCATCCAAGCTCTCGCCCGTATCAATCTTATCGGTGATACTACGGCGCGCGCCTTTTGGCGTGATGTTATGCTCCAAGTTAAAGGCAATCTGCTTATCACGGCGTCGATCCGTTTCATCTATCGCTTTTTGCATACTTGGCGTGATGCGATCGGCATAGAGAATGGCTTTACCATTTAAGTGACGTGCCGCTCGACCAATGGTCTGAATCAGCGAGCGCTCAGAACGCAAAAATCCTTCTTTATCGGCGTCAAATATGGCAACCAATGACACCTCTGGCATATCCAAACCTTCACGTAACAGGTTAATACCGACCAACACATCGTGCACGCCAGTACGTAGCTCATGAATAATCTGCATACGCTCGACGGTGTCAATATCAGAATGCAAATAAGCAACTTTGACATCGTACTCTTTGAGATAACTGGTCAAATCCTCTGACATGCGCTTGGTCAATGTTGTAATCAAGACACGCTCATCTTTTTCGCGGCGTTTGGTAATCTCTGACAACACATCATCAACTTGCGTCAATACAGGACGTATCTCAATTTCAGGATCAATCAAACCTGTTGGACGCACAACTTGCTCAACCACTTGCTCGCTATGCTCAAGCTCATACAATGCTGGTGTCGCACTCACATAAATGGTCTTAGGCTTGATGCGCTCCCACTCTTCAAACTTCATCGGGCGGTTATTCATCGCACTTGGCAGACGAAAGCCATAATTCACCAAGTTTTCTTTGCGTGATCTATCGCCTTTATACATTGCGCCAATCTGCGAGACGGTCACATGGGATTCATCAAGGAACAACAACGCATCTTCTGGAATATAATCAAACAAGGTCGGCGGCGCTTCCCCTGATGGGCGACCAGATAGATGCTGCGAGTAGTTTTCGATACCGTTACAGTAGCCAAGCTGCTGAATCATCTCAAGATCATATTGCGTACGCTCTTTAAGGCGCTGCGCTTCAACCAGCTTATTGTTATCGCGGAAATACTCCAAACGCGGCTCTAGCTCCTCACGAATGGTATGGCTTGCCGCCTCTAGTTTGTTGCGCGGGGTCACGTAATGCGATTTGGGATAAATGGTAATACGCGGCACGCTACGTACCGTTTTGCCTGTTAGCGGATCAAACCAAGTGATCTTTTCTACTTCATTATCAAATAGATGCACGCGCACTGCCAGCTGCTCAGATTCAGCAGGATAAATATCAAGCAGCTCACCACGCAAGCGATACGTACCACGACCAAAATCCAGCTCATTACGCGTATACTGCATTTCAACCAACCGCTTGATCGTCGCGGTACGATCTATCTGATCGCCAACGACGACGTGCAATAGCATTTTTAAATAGCTTTCTGGATCGCCCAAACCATAGATACACGACACCGACGCGACGATAATTGCATCGCGGCGTTCTAACAGCGCACGCGTGGCTGATAAACGCATCTGATCGATGTGATCATTAATGGCACTGTCTTTTTCGATAAAGGTATCACTGGCCGCCACATACGCTTCAGGCTGATAATAGTCATAATAGCTGACGAAATATTCAACCGCGTTGTTTGGAAAAAACGACTTAAATTCACCATATAACTGGGCAGCAAGGGTCTTGTTGTGCGCCATGATAATGGTTGGACGTTGACATTCGGAGATGACCTTGGCCATGGTATAAGTTTTACCGGAGCCTGTCACACCAAGCAATAACTGCTCATCCATACCAGAATTGATGCCGCTAACAAGCTTTTCAATCGCTTGAGGCTGATCGCCTGCTGGCTCAAAGTCTGTGACCATCTCAAAAGCACGGCTAGATATTTGCGTCCCTGACGCATTGACACCACTAATTTCAGCTTCGCCTTGAAGCTGAGTGGCCAATTGGTTTAACTGACGCGACGAGCGCGGTTCAGGCATTCGCATAATGGCTTTCTTCTTATTAAAGTTTATAACAATATGGGGTCGAAACAAGGCTTTTTAAACCATACCTTTCGGCTTTATTCAGTGCTCACAACCACCATGCTAAGCTCTCTATAGTCGATCCACTATAAAAGAAATACAGCAATGCTGGCGTACATTACTGGCGTACAGTTTGCGCCGCCTCTGTCAGCAGCGGCATAGCAAGCGAGGAAAATGGTTGCCAGTATCAAATGATCATATGCATATCTTTTTTATTGAAGACTGACTATATTCTCTACCTCAAGCCGCTACTATTAATCTTATTTAGAATAAATGACAAGAAACAGTTATAAAAAACGCACAGACCCTAGGCTATATTTACAAAGATTTTCATGGTTAACAAAGCCATTACACGACCACTTCACAAAGCATAACGCTTGGGGGTTTGTTTCTTGACATAAGCTGCTATTATTGATCATGAATTAACAAGCAGTCATTCTAGTAGCAATTATTAAGTATAATTTTAATAACAAACTATTAATTCATAAATTAGAATTTATCAAAACTAAAACAACGGAGTAAATTATGAGAGAACGTTTCGCAAGTGGCATTTCAGACGATACCGCCCAAAAAATGATAGATTTGCTAAACGCAAATTTAGCAAACGTTATTGATTTGACCTTAGATGGCAAACAGTGCCATTGGAATCTACAAGGTACTGGATTCATTGGTGTGCATCAGTTATTAGATGATACTGCCGATCGTATCCGTGAGGTATCAGATATGATTGCTGAGCGTATTGTCATCTTAGGTGGTCAACCAAACGGTCTAGCAAGTCGCGTTGCCAAAGATTCTGTTTTAGATGATTATCCAACGGATATCACTGAAGTAGATCAACATGTTCGTGAAATTACTAAGCGCTATAAAACGGTTGCTGAGACACTACGTAAATCTATCGATACGGCAGGTGATGGGGGTGATGAAGACACCGCTGACCTATTGACAGAAGCTAGCCGTATTATCGATAAAGATGCATGGTTCATCGGTGCAAATGCCCCAAAAAACTAAATTTTTAAATGGTTAAGTTAATGATTGGTATAACTATTTAGAAAATAGCAAAGTTAGAAAACAATAAAATTAAAAAATAGTAAAAAGGTCGCTCTATAGAGCGACCTTTTTTTATTCGCGATTTTACCGCTTTCTTATTTTTTCCATTCCCTCAATTATTAATATCAGATTAGGGCAATGCTGCTATGAATAATAACGGCAATATAGTTCAATCCAATATAAAAAAGGCACTGCGAGAATGGGACTCATTTTTTGATGCCCTTGCCTGCGAAGGCACAGCAAGCAAGAAAAATGGGTTCCAGTCTCACTCTATCGTTTCTTCTATCCATTCATTTAGGATCAACTATGGAATAGATATTTATAATTAAGTGCTGACTAAAAACATCAGCCAAAGAATTAATCTTCGTGCTTAAGCGCTTGGAGTTCTGCTGCCATCTTTGGCATAACTTCCTGCATTTTTTTCATGGTTGACTCCATGACGATAGGCATAATCTGCGCCATATACTCTTTCATCATTGCAGGTTGTTTATCGATGATATTTTGCCCAACTTGAGTGCTATAAAAATTAATCTGTGCATCAACTTCTTGTTGAGTAAAGTGTTGTTTGGCAGACTGAACATAGGCATCAATTATCTTTTTATTAAGACTCTCTGTATTGTCTTGGTTCATCATCTCTTTACTGTACTTGAGTACAATTTCATTGAAACGTTTGCGCTGAGCGGTATTTAATTCATTATTAGGCATCGATGCGAGCATGGTTTGCATGATCTGCTCTGTCACCTCACTATCGTTGGACATATCGTTCATCGTCTCTACGACCTTTGTGACTTCGATTAACTTCATTAAAGAAGTATCTGTTGGTACAGCCGCTTGTGCAGATAGCGTTGGGATGGCCATTGCGGTTATAGCGCTAACACTCAATGTCATGGCAAAGGCGGCATTTTTTATTAATGATGTCATAGGATTATTACCTAGTTACTAGTTATAAGTGGTGATAGATTACTGACCCAATGCCTGTTTTTCTAACGTCAAAACTTCTGCATTGGGCACTGACAAGGTCAAAATGGCTTCTTGAAACAGCGGGTTACTACGGAATTGATTTTCTATGTCTTCAAATTTTTGTGCAAGCTCTTGCTCTTTTTGATTACCAGCAATGTCTACTGCCGCCACCATAAATATCTTTCTAGGACCTACCCACTCCAGATGTAGATACGAGACACTATCGATGTCAGGATGATTGAGCAACTCGCTCAAAGCATAACCGTGTATTTTTTCTGATACTTTATACCCCACCAAAAAATCTCGGTTACGACTGATTAAAAAGATAGCAACGGCGCCTAATAACAAGCCGACAATAATAGAACCCAGCGCATCCCAAAATGGCTCGCCTGTATACGCATGCATACCCATTGCTGCTGCTGCAATAACCAAACCAGTTACCGCGGCCAAATCCTCAAAAAACACACCGCGTAGCGTTGGGTTTGAGGTATTGACCACATAACCAATGGCACTAACATTCATGGCTTGACCGTGTTTTTTACTTTGTAGATACGCTTGTACTAGCGAGAATCCTTCTAGTAAAAAAGCCACTGCCAACACAATAAAGCCAATGGTATAGTTGGTCTCACTCTCCGCCGCGTTCCATTCGGTAATGCCTGTATAAATAGAGACAATAGAGCCTGCCATAAAGACACCAAAAGCGGCGATCATTGACCAAACATACGACTCCTTACCGTAACCCAATGGATGACTCTCATCAGCAGGTTTGATGGCCTTTTTTTCGGCAACAATTAATAAAGTACCGTTACCTGCGTCCGCCCACGAATGCGCGGATTCCGCGATCATAGAGGCAGAGCCTGTCATGAATGCAGCGATTGTTTTTGCAATAGCAATAATAACGTTTGCACCAACGGCAATCAATACGGTTATTAAGGAGCCAGAGTGTGCTTCGCCCCCCTCTGTTGCCTTATCAGCAGTATATTCGGAGTTGGGATTTGGTCTACCAGTACCGCGAGCGCGACTGCTTTGCGGCACTGACTGAACAGAATTGGAAGAGTCTAGAGGGCGGTTTGGTGGCCTTACATTCATAACGGTCTCAATAAAATAACAAACGGTTGACCACAATTTTATAAGTGATCTTATTTTTAGTAAAATTGGCTTAAGGTGGCTCAATAGTGAGTATAAAAGGCAGCCTACTCCTACTCAAAGTATCCGTACTTTTAATAATTAACAGCTCATTTAGATGATGGGTCTTACAAAAACTTAGCGCAAGCTAGGGCGTGTCCTCAATTCAATCAATATGCACCTAAATGGGCTAAAACGAGGACACGCCTAGTTAATTGAGCTTTTATTCGGGCTGATCTTCACGATTGCCAGCCAGCTCTCCCACCATATTTTCTATGTCACAGCTTGGACGATGCGAGCTTTCCATACGCAGGTTTTTTCGCTCTAGCGCTGCATCGGCACGGCACTGCTGCATCTTATTTTTGATAACGAGTGGTGGTACTGGTGTTGGTTTGCCATTATCATCGATAGCAACCATCGTAAAATAGCAACTGTTGGTATGGCGTACAGTACGGGCGCGTACATCTTCTGCCTCGACCCGAATACCAATCTCCATCGAGGTATTGCCAACATAATTGACACTGGCCGCAAAGGTTACCAGTTCGCCAACATAAATTGGCTCGCGGAACATCACTTGGTCAACAGATAAGGTCACTACATAGCTACCACTATAGCGACTGGCACACGCATAAGCGACCTGATCAAGCATTTTAAGTAAGTCACCACCATGGACATTGCCGATAAAATTTGCCATATCCGGTGTCATAAGTATCGACATATATAGCTCATGATTTAACGGGGCTTTTTTGGCAGTCGAGCTGGTATTGTATTGCGGCATAACATTCCTTGCGATTGTCTAACAATTATTTATTCTAAGTGTCTATCTATTCTACGCGTCTGTTTATTCTAAGTGTCATTTATACCGTAGCAAGCCGCACAGCACAAACGCTCACCTGTCGACAAATGGTCTAAGTTGTGTAACCTCTTATTTTGACAATGGAGCCAATTGCTAGCTTAACCAGTGGAAACGATAGGCAAGCCAAGCAACAATGCCGCTGACTGAACCAGTCAAAAATCCACCTCAAACAAAGTCAACCAAGGCGGTATCCAATGTATAACCTTTATACAGTGCTAAGTTGGTGAAATCATACGTTCCGTAAGCCATCAGACCACCGAGTAGGAAGATGTGACCGACTGACGCCCCTGCTTTGATTTGTGGATATAAAACCAAAAGGCAAAGTGCCAATATGTAAAACATATAAAACACGCCAGCGGCGATCATATTTGGCTCATCAGCCAATAGATGACCAATACGCGCCTCGTAAAAAGCCCCTTTCATAGTCGTCAACCAAACCACGTCAATACTAGATTTTTTTAATCATTATTATTGGCGACTGAACTGAGAATGTTGATCAAATATTATTTAAGTAATCATTCATTTTATTTAATTATTCTAAATAATGATAGCGTAAGGGAACGAGTTTATTGTTGTGGTTTCGAAATCACGTTCTGCCCTCGTTTTTTACCTTATTGCTCCAGCTACCATCATTTGCACGTTCCTACTCATATATTCGTCATCTTCTGTTACTGCCAATATAAGACACTGCCATGACAGCATGCTACAATCGATAATGCGATAATTAAAAGCGACTGTATTTGTTGCCTATTTTTATTGATGGACACTGAGTATAAATGACCCAAAACCAGTCAACATGATGGTTTTTTTATTGGTCATCTCATGAGCCATCGACCCCTAAAAAACGCTACTCTTAACAATAGAATTTTATCCACTCCACTATGAAAAGGATCTCTCATGAGCGAATTACAACTGTCTGACCGCGTTAATAGCATCAAGCCTTCACCGACTCTAGCGATTACTAATAAAGCCAAAGAGCTAAAAACGGCTGGCAAAGATATTATCGGTCTAGGCGCTGGTGAACCTGACTTTGATACCCCAAACCATATTAAACAGGCGGCGATTGAGGCAATCAATAACGGCTTTACCAAGTACACCGCGGTTGACGGCACGCCAGAGCTAAAAAAGGCCATCATTGAGAAGTTCAAACGTGACAATGACATCAGCTATGAGCCAAATGAAATCCTTGTATCGGTTGGTGGCAAGCAATCATTTTTTAACCTTGCGCAAGCGTTTATCAATCCGGGTGATGAAGTCATCATTCCAGCGCCATACTGGGTCAGCTATCCTGATATGGTACTCATTGCAGAAGGCGTGCCTGTCATCGTTAAATGCCCTGCTGAACAAAACTTTAAAATCACCGCTGAGCAGTTAGAAGAGGCCATCACTGACAAAACCAAAATGCTGGTATTGAACAGCCCATCTAACCCAACGGGTATGATCTATACGCTAGATGAGCTAAAAGCCATCGCTGAAGTATTGAAAAAACATCCAAACGTCTATGTGGTTTCAGACGATATGTACGAGCACATTCGCTGGACAGGTGATAAGTTCTACAATATCTTGAATGCAGCGCCCGAGCTGAAAGATCGTGCGATTATCTTAAACGGCGTGTCTAAAGCGTATGCGATGACAGGCTGGCGTATTGGTTATGCGGGTGGCCCTGCCAAACTGATTGGCGCCATGAAGAAAGTGCAGTCACAGTCAACGTCTTGCCCAACCTCTATCAGCCAAGTCGCGGCAGAAGCTGCTATCAGTGGTGATCAAAGCGTCCTAGAGCCGATGGTCGAAGCTTTTGAGCAGCGCTGTGATCTTGTGGTTGATGGTTTGAATGCCATTAAAGGTATCACTTGCTTGCGTCCTGATGGCGCTTTCTACGTTTATCCAGAAATCAAGCCTCTTATCAAAGCCGCTGGTCTCTCCTCTTGTACCGAGTTCTCAGAATGGTTATTAGATAAAGTAGGCGTTGCGGTCGTACCGGGCGATGCCTTTGGACTTGGTGGCTACATGCGCATCTCTTATGCAACCGATGAGGCGACCTTAAAAGACGCCTTGTCTCGTATCGAAAAAGCCGTTGCCGATTTAGACGTTGCTGAGTAGTTTTTAACAAGCATTGATCTTAACTCTACCTTTATAGATAAAGCCGCCACATAGCAAGTATGTGGCGGCTTTTTTTGAACGCTTTTACTTTTTTTTGAAGAAAACTATCCACCACATCATTAAAATGACGATTTTTATCAATTATGCAAAAAAATGCTTGACGTATTTTTTATCTTTGCTAGAATACGCCCCACTTAGCAAGAACTCATTAGAGACTGTTAAGCTTATTGTAAGCGTTTAACTTCTTACAACTTATTCTCCAATAGCTCAGTTGGTAGAGCAACGGACTGTTAATCCGTGTGTCCCTGGTTCGAGCCCAGGTTGGAGAGCCATATTCTAGTAGTAAATTTCTTGAGTCATCTTAGATTCAATTATGGCATTTGCCAAAACCCTCATCACTTTGATGAGGGTTTTTTTATGCTTGAAGATGCACTACGGTAAAAATATTGAGATATGCGCTTGTTCTTTGTTTTCTTGAATCACATGATCATAGGCGGATAGCTGATTGTCAGAGAAATGATTGGTCAATTGCCACATGGTCGCAAATATCGCCGTTAATAATACGGCAATGACCGCAAGAATCACCCACAGCGGTGTCTCACTGGTGAGCGTATGCTTGATTTGATCAGGGATTGCCCAAAACGGTGAAAACTCATTTTTATTGCCGCGCAGGTGCTCAATCTCATCGCCCAAGCGTGAGATCAGATAACGGATCTTTTCTGGTGCCTCTAAGCGATACTTTCCTTGAAAGCCTAGCAGCATAGCATAGTGATAAATCTCTAGCGCTGGCAGACGCTTTTCTCCTTGCTCACGCAAACCGTCTAAGCGCTCAAAAAACTCATTGCCAGCAATCTGTGAACCAAACAAATCCAGTTGTAAAGGATTGAGCTCCCACGCATCTTTTAGCGTTTGAAACGCCGGCTCCTGCGACGTCATGATGGTCTCATCAATCAATGCGCAATAAGCGTACTTGGCTTCATGAATGTCCTCTGACAAAAAGCCTCTTTTGCGGGCATTGATCTCAAACTTATCTAAAAAGTCATATATTTTTTGGCGAAATTTATGCGGCTCGGTACTGAAATAATG
Source organism: Psychrobacter halotolerans (assembly GCF_039680845.1). Classification (NCBI taxonomy): domain Bacteria; kingdom Pseudomonadati; phylum Pseudomonadota; class Gammaproteobacteria; order Moraxellales; family Moraxellaceae; genus Psychrobacter; species Psychrobacter halotolerans. The sequence goes on from NZ_JBDKWD010000001.1 coordinate 234,185, forward strand.
ATTACGTAATAAAAATACCAAATAAAAACCGTCGTACATCATATCAACCAGCGACTGGCTACTGATACGTTTATCAAGACCGCTCGCTGAGACCTTTGAGGCCACCTCACCTGAATCTAATAATGAGGGCGCAGCGCCCCCTGAGTTGTTCCCTGACATGAGTATTCCTAATGCGAATTATTTTAAATACAGCTGAATAAGGGTGCCAAAAATGGCTTTAGCAGACAGTGAGCATGATATCAACTACAAATAAGACGCTCTAATCAATCTGCCTTTATAGGGTTTTACAAATACTACTGAACAATAGCCATCAGCTCAATTTTTAAGTCATCAAAGCCGTTTGGTACATAGATACAGATAGACTCAGACTTCATCATCTCATCGTAGAGCTCGCCAACTGGCTCAATAGTAAAATAGCTAAAGCCTGGTCTCACAGGTATGGCGCTCGGTACTTGCGTCACATGCGAGACAGGTGAGCCCGGCAGTGCTGACAATACTCGTTTCTCTACGGAGTCAGGCGTTGCCACCTTAAAGCGCCGTGGTACGATATCAATCAACTCATGCATCGGTAACGATGAGCTGACAGACAGATAAAGCTGTGAGCCACGCGTGATCTTGTCACTACTCAACTCGCCTACATAGTAAGATGGTTTATTCTGACGCAATGGAATCGATATAAAGTTACTGGCAATCACGGTGTTGAGCAACTCACGAATGATCGAGATAATGCTGTTAAACGACTCATTGGCGTTGTCGTGATGATAGGCAGGTAAATCGCCCACTTTGTATAATGAGCTAAAAGTTGCCAACTGACTGGCCACATTTAACAGCGCCTCATAAAGACGTTCTGGATGCAACTTGGCATTGTTATATAAATGGCTTAACTGAGAATAAGCCGTATTAAGGGTATGCAATAGCCAAAAAGAGGCAATATCTGACGAGCGAAATTCTAGTAAGTCGTTATTAGATTGACGATGATGATCGTACAATGACGTAGACTTGGTATTAATCATAGTCATCAAACGATAGACTTGACCAATGAGCGCAGGATTACTCGTGATATGAACGCTCGGTACGATGTAATCGTCATCCACTTGGTAGAAACCTTGAGTGGTGCGTACCAGCTTACCAACCAACAAAGACACGGTGTCCTGACTCGGTGCTTGAGCAGAATGACTGAACTGCAAGCTTGGCGACAGTTTGATAACGTCGATGACCGCTTCCGCCGCTTGACTGAATAAATCTTGAGCCTCAATCGTGTCTCTAACAAAGCGCGCTGGATTGTCACTGCGGTCGGTTTGTATATTATTGCCGCCACTATGAAAAATCTCTAAGCTCAAAAATATAAACACCTCATCGCCATTGTCTTGATTGTTTAAATTCATGGCTTTTGGTAAGGCATCGGTACGCGGCGCTTGATAAATGGTACCGTCTGGTAATACCGCATCAATACTTAGAAAACTCAATAAGTTGCTTTCTAACAGCTGATTATCAATCTGAACATCAGAGACGCCATAAGCATACGGATGCATCAGCTTCATGCTCAATGCCCGCTGCGCATTATGATAGGTGTCTTGAATTTGAAAGTGCTGAGGTCGTAAAAACAGCCCCTCGCCCCATAATACTCTGTGTTTGCTCAAGACAATCTCCTACGAGCAGCTGACTAGCGGCTGCTGATAATATTTAAGTTTGGTGGTAAAGGTGGTTACCTGCTCTGGACTGATACCCTCAGCAATATTTACATCACAGGCGCCTATATTAAGCACAAGCGGGGTATCTGCGATGAGACTGGCAAGCGGAACCAGAAACTGTGAGCGTTTTTTGGTATATCTTAGTCCCACTTTGACCGCTATAAATTGCGCTTGTTGCGGAACGGCTAATGTCACACTCGCCTCACGATTAGGAATGACGCTGACCTCTTTTGCCGCTAACGCCTCAATATCGGTGAACTGACTTTCTTCTTCCAAAAACGCAATATACGCAGTGCTGGCGGTTCCTTGCGCGGCGTGTCCTGCATTGGCATTGACGGTAGGTCTAATGGTCAACGTAAGCTGTTGCCGCTTGAGTTGTTCCTGCAATGACTGCTGCTCGGCACTCATCGTTTCAAGCTGCTGCTGTTGTTGTTCCAACTGAGCTTTTAGACGACTAAAATCATCAGAACCTGTGGCACTGCCAGAAGATTGATCAATAGTTGCAGAGCCCTTGGTATTTGACTGACTTCCTCCACCAGTGCTACATCCTGTTAACAAGCTGCTCAGTAAACAACTGGTGACGATTAATGTCATCGGCAATATCTTACTTCTGTCCATATTTTCATTTACCTTGAAATATTATTATCATTATTGACTGGTCAAGAGTTCCGCCATTTCTGGGCGACCAAGCACTCCTTTTTTGCGTAGCTCTACGTGTCCAAGATCCATCATACGCCAGTCGCCACCCCACACAAGTCCAGCAGATTTGGCTACTTTACCATATAATTTATAACCTCGCATGGCCCAAGGATCCTTTTCACTGATCACAATTTTGCCATTCCTAATAAAAGCAGTGTCTGCCGCTAGACCGAACTGATGATAGCTCTTATAAGACCCCGCCTTAGTCACATGACTGCCTTTTTTAAGCAATCGTGCCTGCCTCTCAGGACTGCGATACCCTTCTAAAAGCACCATGTCGTAGCCATACTGATCACTCATTACCTTATATACGGTCAACAGTCGTTGAACAAATTCCGAGTTCATCTTCTTCCAATTACGGTCGGCGTTTTTGATATTGATATGACCATCATGTATGTGTGAGGCCAGCATATCGCCTGAATAGCCAGTGGTATGATCTTGTGCATCCAAGTTAGACAAATCAGGCTCAGGTAGCATGAGTGGTCTATCGTCTTGAGACGTCTCAGTCTGAGCGTCTGGCCAGTATCCCTCTTCTGTCTTACTAGCTTGGTAACTTGCAATCTCCGCATCGAGCTCTGCAAACAGCTCCTCTGATGGTGGCGCTGGTGGTCGCAAGCGCTCACCCATCAGTAATTGGCTGATTTGCGAGTTCGTGTTACTAAGCGTTGTATCTTGAGCGTGATAGACCTTTAACGAATTATTGGTAATCAAGGCGTAACACAAGCCCGCTGTCGTCATAACAATTAAGAGTGATAGCGCTATTACCACTGGGATGCGAGAGACATCTGTACGCTGAACAAGACGATTGAAGCGCTTAACAGATGAACGAAAAAATTTGGTTGGCGATTTTATGACTAATCGATTGGCTTTTAAGGTACGAAAACGCTGTGAGTGTCTGCCTACTTTATCAAACAGTCGCCCACATAGCTGCCGATCAAAGAGCATGATAATTATGACAATAGAGACGAGAACAAAGACAGAAACAGTCAAATAGATCATAAATAAAAGGCAGCAGCAGTTAAAGTAACAAGAGTAAAAATAAATAAACAGGCGTCTATCTTCTCATTTAACCAGCATTATATAGGCAAATTCTATTCAGTTAAAATAAAGCTGACTTAATTATACTAATTATTTATTTTTACTCTTTTCTCGATGGTCTTTGTAAAAACCAAAATAGACAAACCTTCTCTATAATCCTTGTTAATACTCGAAACTATTGTAAATTTTAGTCAAAATGGCGGTTTAAAGACAAAACTGTTTTTAAAATCCGCTATCATACAAGTAAAATAAAGTCTTTCAATTTGGTAGAAAGATACAGGCGTATGCCATAAAATAAGTCCTCACGACTTTTATTGTCTCATTATAATAGAGTAATAACTCGACAAATAAGGAGTTTTGATAAGTGCGCGTAAAAAAAATACTGTCATACAGCCGCTATGCTTTGATGATCTTGTTAGTGGTGTATCTCATTTTGGTTTGGATGTATTTTAAAGACAATGCGCGACATCTAACGTCATCTGGCTTGTTCTTATGGTTTGTATTGATTCCGCTGTTATTACTCAGCTCTATAGGAGCAATTTTGTGGTGGCAAAAAAAACGAGATAAGCAAGAAAACGATGGATCAGATGTGATGTCTGGAGATTCTAGCAAGCATGAAGACGTTGAGACACCTGATACTTATCAGTTATTTATACATAGTCGTGTCTGTCTGCCAGAAGGCGACCATTGGTCTGAGGTGATTGAGAATGACGAAGACTTGACCGTATTAAGTGAGGACTTGGTAGATTTCGATGGATTGCCAATACTGATTAAGCCAATTACAAGGCTCACTGACGCGACTTCTCTACCCAGCGTATATATGACTGATGCGAATATCGCAAATTCCGTTTTAAATGACGACGATAGTGATGATGCCAATAACCATTACGATAATGACATGTTTGACCAAGACGACAAGTATGCAGAGCGTCTAGCAGCACTCAATACGACAACTTTACGCCTATATTCATTGATCCACGAGCAACTTGCTTTGAGCGATGACCTCCTATCCAACCTCGCCGAATATTTCCAGCAGCATACATCAGATGAGATCCAATCCAATTCAGCGATTCATGTTCATCCTGAATGGCAACAGCATTATTTGGTGAGTGCAAACGACGCAAGCAGTGAAGACATTCTGCCTACTACCTCTGATGTCTCACTCTCCGCGCTAGCTATTTATTTATGCTTACCCGCCCGCGCTGATTCTGACTTTTTGATCGCAGCGGTAAAAGAGCAATTAGCGACCTATGGTATTCCCGAAACATTGCTTCGCGTGACCTCTATAGTGACTGATACTGATATTGATGTTTATACAGAAGCCAACTCAGCAGACAGTACCGTCCCTTACGACCCAACTCAATTTATCAATGAGCATCTCCTATCATTGTCGCAGTCAGCTTTGCCTGAGCTTTGCTTAATGATAATTGCTGATACACAGATTGATGAAGAATGGTTAGATAGCTATCGATCCTCCCACTACACCGCTAACGTTGTTCCTACCGAGGCCGGTACACTGCTGCTATTTATGAATAAAGCGGCGCAGGCGCTGCTTGATCCCGATACCACGATCAGCACCAGTATGTTATTGACTGAGATTTGTACGCCTCATGATGAAAATAATGAGAGTAATAAACGTCGCTATCTTAACCATTTAACGACCATAAAAAATCTGTTACTGCATAATGATTTATCTTTATCACCGACCCATACATCCGCACCAAATCCTGACGAAGCGCTGACAAAAAAACCCATCTCAAAATCATCTGACATCAACAAGAATATTAACGAAAAGACTAATGTTCAAATAGAAGATACCAGTATAGTCGCTCTATCAGACATTAATCCATCAATACAGCCTTATGACATATCAGTATATTTGAGCTTTGTTGACGCATTTATAGCAAAAGGTGCTCTAGTAAATGAGCATCATTTAGGGCATTATATGCCATTGAATAATTGGTTAAAGCCATTCATCAGCTTGTCGTTATGCGTGGATTTAGCAGAAACAAACCAACAAGAGTCAGAAAAACTATTTTTGATTACCCAACATAAGCAATGCGCTATGCTGTGGCTGGCTGATTTTTCTCAAACATCTGATTCATAGCTCTTGGGCACGCTTTATCATTGTAAACACTCATTTTATTGTCTTAAGATCACACTAGGTAGCACTCATGTTTTCAAGGTTTTTTCATCTTATCTATAACCCAAGAGTGTTGTTAATTTTGGGAATCATAGTCGCCCTAGTCCTGTTATATGACTATGTGGCCATTAAAACCTTTTTCATCATCGTTGGTATCCTGATCACCGTTACGGTGTTGGGCGGGATTGCTTATTATGTGTGGAAAAAGCGCAAGCTTGCTTCAGATGAGCTGAGTAACTTGGTCGAAGACAAGGACAATACGAGCGACGATGAAGCATCTCAAGTAGCAAAAGATGAAAATACCCAAGAAGTGCAAGCGCTGCGTCAACAAATGCAAGATGCCATCAAAACCATTCGTAAATCAAAGATTGGTGATCAAACGGGCAAAGCGGCATTGTATGAACTACCTTGGTATATGGTGATTGGTAATCCAGCGGCTGGCAAAAGCTCAGCGGTACTACACTCAGGCTTAAAGTTTCCGTTTATGGAGAAGACCAACAAGCTATCGGTCAAAGGTGTTGGCGGTACGCGTAACTGTGACTGGTTTTTTTCAACCGAAGGCATTTTGCTTGATACCGCAGGACGCTACTCGGTCTACGAAGAAGATCGTTCAGAATGGCTATCATTCTTAAACCTGCTCAAAAAAAATCGCCCTAAAGCGCCCATCAATGGCATTATCATCGCGGTCAGTATCGCTGAGCTTACCAAAAACGATCCAAGCTATGCGCTGGATTTGGCCAAAAATTTACGTAGCCGAGTGCAAGATTTAACCGAACAGTTAGAAGTCTACGCTCCCGTTTATGTTGTCTTTACCAAAATGGATTTGGTTTCAGGCTTCCGTGACTTTTTTAATGACTATGAACAAGAAGAGCGCAGTCAAGTATGGGGCGCAACCATTCCCTACCCTGAAGACCCTGAAAATATCAATATTACCGATGTGTTTGAAGAGCATTTTGGTACCTTGGTCAACGGTCTAAAAGATTTGAGCACAACCAAGTTGTCCCTGCGTCATCAACGCACGGTGTCTCCAAGTCTCATGACGTTTCCTATAGAATTTCAGTCATTGCGCCCCATGATACGCACGCTCATGCATGCCTTATTTGAAGACAACCCGTTCCAATTTAAGCCCATACTGCGTGGATTTTACTTCACTAGTGCCTTGCAAGATGGGCAAGTTAGCAGTCAAATGACGCTACAAATGGTGCAAAACTATGACTTGCGCCCGCCTGCCGTATCGCTCAACACGCCGCAAGAAGGCGCAGACAAACCCTATTTCTTACAAGACTTGTTTTCAAAGGTTATCCTAAAAGACAAGCATTTGGTCAAGCAGCACAAAAACCGTAATAAACGCAGTCATCGTGCGTTAGCGACTTTAGCTGCTGTGGTAACTCTGTGCACGGCTGCGGCCTTATGGACATGGTCATACGCCAATAATAAACAGCTTACCGAACGCGTGGTGGCTGACTTACAGCAAGTCGCTGATCAGCAAAAAAACGCTAACGGTGATCTGCAATCTCAACTTGAATCACTGAGTATCTTACAAAGTAGAATTGAGCAACTCGAAGGTTACGAGGAAGACAAACCCTTGTCTTTAGGCTTCGGTCTGTATCAAGGTGACAAGCTCAAACAAAAGCTGCTAGCAGAATATTACAACGGGGTTAGCATCATTGTGTTAGCACCAACCACGCAAAATATAGAATCATTTTTGACGGAGGTAAACGCAAACGCCACTCAGTTAGAGGTACGCACAGAGTCATCAAATGACGATGAAGCCTCTGACACCGCTACTAATGATGCCTATATTCAGTCAGATCCTACGGACGTTGAAGATGCATATAATGCGCTCAAAGCTTATCTCATGCTGGGTAATCATGACAATTTAGAGACCAGTCATTTGAGTGATCAGATGACAAGATTTTGGCGTAACTGGCTTGAAGCCAATCGTGCTGATATGCCGCGTGACAAGATGATTCGCCAAGCCGAGCGCATCTTGAGCTTTACACTGGCGCACGTCGATGACCCCGCCTTTCCATTGATCCAAAACGACTTGGCACTGATCGACAAAACGCGTACCAATCTGTCTAAAGTGAGTAAAGGTCAACCTGCTCGTGAGCGTGTTTATTCCGAAATAAAAATGCGTTCTTCGGCTCGCTTTCCTTCGGTCACAGTGGCTCAGATTACCCAAAATACCGCTAACGAAGCTCTACTTGGCAGCTATGTGATATCAGGTACTTTTACCAAACAAGCCTGGGAGTCTTTTGTTAGTGATGAGATTGATAAAGCGGCCACGACAAGAGTGGTAGCAGATGACTGGGTGCTGGCGACCAGTAGCCAAGACGATCTAACCTTGACAGGTAGTCCTGAACAAATCCGCCAATATCTGGTCAATCGCTATAAACAAGAATATATCAGTGAGTGGAAACGCTTTTTATCACAAGTTTATGTTCGTGATAGTAAAGGATTTAGTGACCATGCTGTCTTATTAAACCAGCTATCTAATGCCACAGAATCCCCGCTAAAAACATTATTTGAGACAGTTGATCGTCAAACTCAGTGGGACAACCAAGCTGCCAGTCAAACCTCAGAAAACGGTGGTCAGTCTCGGCGCTCATTTGTTAATTGGTTCAAACAAACCATACTGCGTCAAAGTCCTGCTGAACTGCGTCAAGCAGAAGCGGCGCTCGGCAGTGGCTCTAATAATGCCGCGCCTGCCACGCCATCTGCCTCAGGTGTCATCTCACAAGAGTTCGCCTCTATACATGCTTTGGTGACGCCAAGAGAAGACAACCAAGACTTGTCTTTACTGGACAACTATATTGCCAGCTTGGGAGACATTCGTACGCGTTTTAACAATATTGCGCGCAGTGACGATATTGGCCCTGATGCCTTATTATTTGCCTCACAAACGCTTAGCCCTGAAGGATCTGAGTTGACCAAGTCTCTACAGATATTAGATGAGCAGATATTGAGTCAAGCCAACTCTGAAATAAAGCAACTCGTTCGTCCTTTATTGAGTGAGCCACTAACTCGATCATTCAATATGCTGCTGACGCCAACGAAGGCAGAAATTAACAAAGTTTGGAAAGCACAAGTTCGTAAGCCTTTCCTTGATAATTTAGAAAAGAAATATCCCTTTACTGCCAATGCCAACTTAGAAGCAACGCCAGCAGAGATTGGTCAATTCTTTGGTCCAGATGGTTATGTGGCACGTTTCGTTAATGAAACCTTGTCTCCCTTTATCATTCGTCGTGGCGATCAAATTTCAAGTAAGATTTGGAATGGCGCAGGTTTGGGTCTAAACCCGCAGTTTGTCGCTGACTTTGGTCGCTACTTTGTCAACTATACGGGCAGCAATAGTGCAGGCTCGTCCAGTTCAGCAAATGGTAATGGCGCATCCAATCAAACGACCTTCCAAATCATGCCGTTACCCGTCAGTGGTTTGACCGAGTATACGATTGTGGTCGATGGTCAACAGCTACGTTATCGTATGGGTACGCAGGCATGGACCACCTTTGTATGGCCAAATCCAAGCAGCCAGCCTGGGGCCAGTATCAGAGCCAAGGATTATGATGGTAAAGATTTTACGATCTTTGAGGAAGCCGGTAGCTTTGGGGTAGAACGCCTTATCAATAGCGCCCGTCGTACTGAGATTGGTGACAACCTCTTTGAGATGGCGTGGACAGGGGACGGCGTCACTGTCTCTGTACGCTTTAGAATCATCAGTGGCAATAGCACTACCGCCAGTCAAGGCCGCTCGACCAATCCATTTACGGGCATGAAACTGCCAGATGAGGTGATCGCGCTTGGGGTCACGCGTACAGCCAAGCCAATTGCTGATGACAATACAGCCAATAATAGCACGGCTGCTACTGGTGCAGCAGCCAGCTCGGTCGCGCCGAACCGCACGCCAGCCAATACAGCACCTGCAGCCCCAGCAGGTCAATTGAATGTCACTGCTAATGCGACTGAGGACAGCCCTGCACCAGCGAACCCCTCAACCAACACTTCTGCCGACGATAATGAAAACCTAGCGGTAACTGAGCAGGAGGAGCAAACGCCATGACTCCTGACTCTTTACCTTTAGTATATTTTGGCAAACTGCCTGCTCGCGGAGATTTTATAAGGGCGCGCGCTCACATCGATGTGACCAATGCCATCGATGAATGGGTCAGCCAAGCGCTTGCCATTTCAAATGACATATTTAATGAGCGTCTCATAGATAAGCAAGATACCAATAGTCTTACCTTTTTAAACTTCAGCCATGTCGACACCAGATCTAATGAAGTGATTACTGGCGTTTTGGTTCCCAGTCACGATAGTGGTGATAGAAACTATCCGCTAATAGGTTTTGGGGTGCAGCACCTTGATAAACCAAAAAACTGGATGAACTATCTGCCCGTTAAGTCATCCAATCTTTGGGATGATACTTATGAAACCCTGAGCGCAGCTAAGTCACAAGCTGACAGTACTCAAGTGATGGAATATCTCAATCATAGCCAGCTCAGCGTCAATACCAGTGCTAGCACTCATTATTATGACTTTATCAACACCGCCACTTTGCACGATATCGCAATTTTAATGGACATTGATAAATCGCAGCTGATTCAACAAATTATTGCTACAGGTCTATTATTTTTGCCTACTTTTGCCAAAGGCTTTCACGGTCTTAATAAAACCATCTGCTGGTCGCTTACTTCTGATAGAGCAAGTGCGATATATATGGCGACTTTTTGGCACGATCTTATCAGTGGATTTTATCAGCCACATCAGCTTTATCTAAATACCTATATATATCGAATTGCTAACAGCTATCGTCTGCTCTTGAGTTTTAGCAAACCAGATGGACGCATACTGGAGCAAATCTCGACAAATGAAGCGCATTATTCTGAAGACTGGGTCGTTATCGCCAATAGTGATTGGACAAAAAGCTATATCGATGAAGACATTGGCTTAACTCGTTTCAATCAAATCTTGTTACAAGACAATCTTTACCTGTATGATGCTAGGCAATTGTTTAAAAAAACCTTTTTGGCACAGTAGCTTTCTTCGTCAGTTCGTTCGTTACTATGCCTTACCGATGTATTTAATCGCTGCATTTAGTCGCTGCTCAATTATTAGTCACTGCTCACTCATAACAAGATGAAAAAGGTACTTTAATGAAAGTCCTAACTAGAATGACAAAAACTAGGCACGCCAGCCTCACAAAAAACTTACTCCTAGTCGCTGCTGTGACCCTGCCCATCAGCGCTGTGGTTCTTGCCGCTAATAATGAAGGTAATGAGCCCAATGGCGCGCAAAACGTTCCTGTCGTTATTAAAGGCGTGGTCGCGACCAGCTCAGATAAGCAGCAACTGCTAGAAAAGCTTAAGGCACAATACCCCAACCAAATAGTTCGGGATGAGATTGAAGTGCGCTCAAACATCAGTCTACCCACCAATTGGCAACAGGTGGCAACGGCTATTATCGATAGTGATATCTCCAACATTCGCCAAGGTCGTATCGACATTCATGGCACGACCATTAGCTTACATGGCAAAGTTGGTAGCATTGAACAAAAACAAGCGATTCAAAATCGTATTCATACACGTCTGACCGATCTTTATCAATTAGAAAACCAGTTGGTCGTAGTAGAAGGTGAGCAACGTCTTATAGATGACACGTTAGGCAATCGCATCGTCGAGTTTGAATCTGGCAGTACCAATCTCACGCCTTTAGGTCTTGGCATCTTAGACGATATGGCCGCCGCCCTGCGCCGCATCGGTGATAAACCCGTTCTGATTACAGGTCATACCGATAATGTCGGCAATCCAACGGCCAATTTAGCTCTGTCAAATAAACGGGCAGAAGCGGTCAAACAATACCTTATCGGTCGTAATATCAACGCCGCCCGTCTTAGCACGGCTGGTAAAGGGGATGCTGACCCTATCGCCAGTAATGACAATGAAGAGGGCCGCACTCGTAACCGCCGTATCGAATTTACCCTTGCCGAATAATGCCATTGCTTACAACGACAATAGTAAATAGGCACGGCTGTTTATGATGCCACGGCTCAAAAAATAGAGACTTGACTATGTTACGCTTGACCAATACCGTCCTCCCCATGCATCCTGATAGGCTCTATGCCAGCGAAGGCAGTACTCAAGCGCCCTATCCAAGTGCTCAGCAAGATATAAATGCGCATCAAGCATGGAAAGACACACTCATCCAAGGCTCCAATGAAGCCGTTATTATTGAACGCTTGAACCCCAATGGTCCGTTTCAATACCAGCAGCATGGTATTGACACTTATGTGCTACAGGTCTATATTCATGAGCGCCATCACCCGCCCTTTACGCCATTTACCCATTTAATCGGTAGCCCTCTAACCTTAAGCTTTGATACGCCTAATGGTTTAAGTTATCGCCATTTGTATATAACGGCTGTGCATCATTTAGATCATGATGGCAGCTATGGCTATTATCGTCTACTCGCACAACCCCTCACTTATCGACTGCATCAACATTTACGTAGCCGCATAGATACGGATTTGTCTGTACAAGCCATGACTGCAGAGCGCGTAGCCCCATTGGATATAGAAATAGTAGACGATAGTGAGGGTGGAAATGTCGGTGAAAGCAGTGCTGGCTGGACACCCGCGCGTATGACTCAATGGCAAATCAGTGATTGGGCACATATTTGCGAGCGACTTGCACGCCAAGGATTGACCGCTTACCTGCGCCATGAGCAAACTGACGAGCATCATCCGCCAACGCTTATCCTCACCTCAGCCTATCCAAGCGATGGCAATGATACCAGCTTAAACATTGGTGCTCTACGCTATCAACAAGTATTACATGACCGCGTCCATGCGCCCGTTTTAGCATTGAGCGAGCAGGTCGTTAGCCAACCGAAATCAGTGACCATGCAGCGTTTCAATAGCGCAAGTGTCGCCCACCTCACTCAGTCCGCTGATGTTGCTACTCGCATTGATAATGATCAGGAGGAAAATCAAACCAGTAATAATGCGCTTACTTCATTGACATTGGACACGCCCGCCGCGTTTGCTCCCGTATCAGATACAGAAACCATTGATGAAGCGTCCATTGTGGCAAGCAGCCTGCAAAGTCACTACAGCGTCTATCATGCATTGTCTCATGCCACCGATTTAAACGTGGCTGACACCTTTATATTGGTCGATCACAGTACGCTGAACCAGCATTACCGCGCTACTCATATCGTTCATTTGGCTCGCAATAGTTTGGCGCACGTGACAGGCTTGACCAATAGTGCCCGTCATCACGAACGCCACGCCTCCTCCTTGGAAGCTGGCAGCCACTTGACTCAGCTACGTCTGATTACCGCAGATACCCCGTGGGTTGGTAGCTTTTATAGTAGGCACGCGCTCCCACCGATGACAGGCATCACTGAGACTCAAAGTGATGGTGACAGCCGCAATCATATGACACCTACCAAGAGCTACCTACTTGATCATGCTGCCCAACCTATCAATCGATTAGAAGCACAAGCAGGGGCTAATTATGGTACACACTTTACGCACAGAGCTGATGACCAAACGCTCATGCAATCTATTGGTGATAGCGAGCACTTAATCAACACAGGTAGCTTATTATCCCAAAGTCGCCCTAGCCTATTTGCGACAGCCGAAGAGCAAGCCGTAGAGAGCGGCTATCGCAACACAGACAATGGCCTCACCGAATGGGTGACCGATCATCGGACAGAACAGGCTTACTCACAGCTAAAAGTGGACAGTGCTGGCGTATCTGCCAGTCTAAAAATGGGCATCATCAATCCAGCAAAAGATAGCGCTAAACATCAAGGTATTAATGCCACCACCAATGCTCAAATCAATATCAAATCAGGCGAAGCACTTGTTCTATCAACCCAACCACAAACCCATGCGCAATCAGAACAACACAACTATCAGCACCACACCCCTACCTTGACCCAAACCAGCCTTGGCGGTCAGCATTTGGCTGAACGTTTAACGCAATTGGCCACGGGGTTAGGACGCAATGTTAATGACCATAGTGTCATCAAAACCCAGTTAGAGAATATCAGCGACGAGCAGCAGACTAAAACCTACCAACAAACACCCTACACCCTTATCGATAGCGCGGCTGATAGCAGCTACGTCAGTGAAGACCTGCTAATACAGCGGTCGATGAGTGAGATGATAACGACGACTCAGCAAGATATGATGATCAGTAGTGGTGACAGTCATAATCAAGTCAGTAGTGAGTCACTCAATATCATAGCCGATGGTCAGTTTAGTATGACCAATGCTAAAGACAGTATCATGCTGTCTGCGCACACAGGTAAGCTTGAAGCGACGGCTAAGCAAGATGTGAATATATCCTCCTCGACTAAAGAGGTTGAAATAGTAGCGGCGAACAAGATTACGCTGACAGCGGGCGGTGCTAGTATCACGCTTGATGGCGCTGATATTACGATTGCAGCGAAACAGTTTACGGAGAAAGGTGGTAAGCATAGTAAGGCTGGTGGTGGAAATGATGGGCTTGGGTTGGTGGGGTTGCCGAGTTTGATAGCTGGTGCGATGTTTAAAGCGCAATTTAAGTTTGCTGACGATGATGATATTCCCTATGCCAACACATCATATATTGCGATCAATGAGAATACGAAAGAGACATTTGAGGGTGTAACTGATGCTGAAGGCAATACTGAGACGTTCTTTAGCTCTAATCCTGATGAGATTAAGGTTCATTTGAAACTAGATAACTATACTGCTCAATTCAGATTCACTGACGACGATGATATTCCCTATAGTTTCGTTGACTATATTGCACAAGCTGAAATAACGGGGGATATGTTTGAAGGTACGACTGATGAAGATGGCTTTACCGATATGATGTATACCTCTATAGAACAAAATATGACTATCCACTTAAAAACAGATTTAAATGAGGAGTAGCACATGCCTAGGACACCAAATGAACGTCAATCTAATCCATTCGCTGTTTTTGGTACTAGTAATGCGAGTACAGAAGACCTTCAACATGCAGCTCGAATACCTTCAGACCGTATGTCAAGCACTAGAAGTCAAGAAATTCAACAGCTCACTAAAACTACTATTAGTAGATTCAGAAAATGTCACTGTAAACTTCCCTATGCTGATGATTTCAAAAAACACTATTTGTTTTATGACAGCTATACGGGAGCACAAGCATGGGAAAAAATTGGTGGCAATATTGGAAATGGGTATGGCATTAATCATCCAAACGGAGTTCAAAATTCATGTGCTGCAAGAGTAAGCTATGGATTGAACAAAGCAGGTAAACTTATTCCAAAAAGTGCACCTTCTGCGAATCTAAACATAAAAGAAGGTAAAAGATACATTATTGATGCTGGTGAAATGAATAAATACTTAAAAACATTGGCAAAGCCAGATTATACTCTTACTAATAGCACCGATTTTTATAAACTTAAATCAGCTTTAACTCATGAGGATGTTTTTATTATGGCTAAGAAAGGGCATGTAACTGTAGTTACTATGAATTATCAGGATAGATATGCCACGTCCTATCTTGGAGATGTTTGGCTTCTTCCTACTAGGAAATGTAAATGTGAGTAGATTATGAAAGAATTTGTATTGATATCATCACTATTGTTGTTTGGTTGCGGTGCAACTGAGCCTTCGAATCAACAATTAAATACTAATAAAGATAATAGTAATTCGATTAATGAACCTGATGTTAGAAGAACTTCTATTTCATCAGTTGATTCGATTAACATTCCATCTAACGGTTTACAGTCCACTTATTCAAACGATGATTGCTCTGAAATATTACAAACACCGCATACTAAGGACTATGACTACAATGCAAAAAAATCTTTGAATAAGATATTGAACTCAGGTGATCCTAGGAAAGTAAATTACTTACTACATCCCATCAAGCAATTACTAGTTTACTGCTATCAAAACACAAGTTCAGAATGCTATATCGAAGGAATACATGACGGGAAAACTTTCAAATATGATATCTCTCAAGTTGAAGGTCAAAATAGAGGCAAACTTACATTTCATAATAATAATATTGAATCCTCTAAAACAACGCCAATAAAATGGATGGCTGTAGAAGACGATTATGTCATGGTACTTATGACCTCAAAAATAATAATGAACTCGCAACAATACACATTACATGAGCCATTAGTTATTGAGTATGAAGCTGGAATGATGGTTAGATAATTAATTTAGGGGCTGTAGTAGATAAGGGTTAAATATCACACCATTTTCTCAGCGTTTTAAGTTGATTGGATGTTGACCCATAGTTAAATATAAACTCGCACTCTTTCAAGAATAAATAGCCTTCGCTGTATTTTTTTACTTAGTTTACAATGGTTTATCTTCATAAAAGTAGTCTAGCATAGTGCTTATCTACTACAGCACCTTAATTTATGATTAAAAAAATATTTAGCAATCGGTTCTTTTTTAGCTTTCTCTTTTTAGCTACTGCTTGCAAAACAGAAGAAGAGACCATTACGCCTGACAACCCTCTAGAAATCTTATTGAAATAACTGCTACACAGCTATATTCTGCCAACCCTGAAACGAAGCTTTGCAAACAGTGGAACTTAAACCTATGAGTAGTGATTTCCAGAATTATACCTTTCTAATTAACACCATTTTTTTGTCAACTTTATTAGTATCAGCTTCGTGCTCTAGTCATAGTTATGTTTCAGATCAAAAATACCAAGTAGCTGATAATTTGCATATAGCATCAATAAAAGAAGATCAGAGTCTAAAATTATTTATTGAAGATATTTCAGGTAACAAAATTGATTTAGATACCATTGAAGTACCAAATGATATACCAAAATTAGAGTATGCTTTTTTCCGCAATATAGATGGACAGTCTTATATATTTTCAGCAATATCATATTCTGAAGATTATAGAAATGCTAATCATCCTTACATTAATTACGAGTCATTTTATCTGGCGAATGTTTATAAGTGTGATTCAGACTATAGGTGCAGCTATGATAAGAAGTTAAGTAACTTTTTTGGTACTGGAGGAGATTTAGTAAATTACGATACTAATGAGGTATTAAGCACCTATCTATATAAGAATCAGTCTATCGTAGAAAAAGGGATCGAATCAGATTTGTTCCGTAATAGGTTAAGTAGTAAACAAACGAATGGTTATACTACAAACACGGCTACAGTGAAATACGATTCATTCTATGATGAAAATAACACTGACTATCTTTCAGTAGGCTCTAAATTTAATGTTATCGATGCCTCATCAGGTTGGCTAGAAATAAGTTATAACAAGGATGATCAAGAACTACAGGGTTACATAAGATGTGAAGATACTAATTTATGTTCCTAAGTTTAAATGACGAATACAACGCTTAACGCAACTTGAGACTATCAACCCAGCCGCAAACCCACGCACAAACTGGACAACATCATACCCCGACCCTAACACAAACCAGCCTTGGCGGTCAGCATTTGGCTGAACGTTTAACACAGTTGGCCACGGGACTTGGTAGAACCGTTAATGACCATAGTGTCATCAAAACACAGTTAGAGAGTATCAGCGACGGGCAGCGAACCACAACCCATCAAACAACGCCCTACATACTCATTGATAGCGCGGCTAATAGCAGCTACGTCAGAGAAGACCTGCTAATACAGCGGTCAATGGGTGAGATGATTATAACGACTCAGCAAGATATAAACATCGCCTCCTCCATCAAAGAAATTAATGTTGTTACAGCAAACATCCCTATTCCAACTCTTGAATCAATGCTTTCATCTCTTTAATTTCACGCTTCTGCGTTTCAATAATGCCATCAGCGAGTTCGCGTACTCTTGGATCTTCTATATCCGCTCTAGAGCTTGTCAAAATAGCGATAGAATGATGCGGTATCATAGCTTTCATCCAGCTGACTTGATTGACAGTTGCTTGGGATCTCACGCCCCAAATGCCTACTGCAAATAATAGTACGCTCAGTCCGTAAATCATTAAATTTATCTTGGTCTTTTTATACATATTGGTCATAAATGCCAACATAATCACCGCCATGGCGGCACCCATATACAAAGCCATGTATGCTCTGGTTTCACTAAAATAAATGTGATCCCATTCATAAGTATTAAAGTACATCATGATATACATCACAATGGTAGACGTCAGAATCATTAGGGTAAACTTTATATAAGGATTCATGTGTTTTTGATCGGCATGATTCATCAGTCAGTCTCCATCAATGTGATAAATCTTCTAAAACTTAGTACCTATCACTAGCTTCGAAGTTTTAGCTTGTAGTTGGTATTTTATAATCTAACTTCAGCATATATGCACTACGCTGTCAATCCTAAAGCTTTAACTTGGAAGGGGTTAATTAAGCAATCTGGTAGCGAAAATCAAGATGGCGCCACGATTGCTAATAAACTCTCCACATGATTTAAAAAACCCATAGTAAAAAACTGCTTGCAAATAAGATACTATCAAAGTATCTTATAACTCATGTCAAATACAAACACCCAATTCTCAATTGCTGTCCATATCCTCACTGGGCTCGCTAAATATGAAAAACTGAACTCTAACGAGCTTGCGGTCAGTGTCAACGCGAACCCAATTTTTATTAAGCGAATTCTAGCCAAACTTTCAAGTTTTGGACTGGTTAGTACTTCATCCGGAAGAAATGGTGGAAGTACACTGGCACGTAAAGCAGAAAACATCTCTTTGTATGACGTCTATATGGCCGTAGAAGCGCCTAACACATTTATGGTACATGGTTATCCAAAGAACTTTTCGTGTGAAATCAGCACTAACATTCAAGGTGCAATGCATGATGTTCTTGAAGAAGTACAAAGCGATTTGAAAACAAAATTAAGCTCTATATCAATTGATGATATGGGGAAAAAGGTGGCAAAGAAAAAATAGGCTTTTTTTTGCCTTATTTAGATACTATAAAAGTATCTTATTAGGAGATAATATGTCAAAGTTAAATGGTAAGATTGCGCTCGTAACGGGTGGTAACTCGGGAATAGGGTTTGCTATCGCAAAGCAATTCATTCAAGAAGGCGCATCGGTCATCATTACCGCCCGCAGAAAAACACAGCTCGACGAGGCTGTGAAGGAGCTGGGTGAAAGAGCAACAGCATTCGTAGCCGATGTTTCTAAGCCTGAAGAGCTCAGTAATTTATATAAGATGATCCAAGATAAATTTGGTGCGTTAGACATTGTTGTTGCTAATGCAGGAACGGGAGAATTTCAACCGCTTGGGGAGATAACAGAGGAAAGTTACGACAAAACATTCGATACCAATGTAAAAGGGGTTATTTTTACGGTTCAAAAAGCGCTCCCTATTCTCTCACCTTCAGCATCTATCATTATTACAGGCTCGACAGTGTCTGTGAGCGGAACGCCTGCCTTTAGTGTCTACAGTGCAAGTAAAAGCGCGGTAAGAAACCTTGTTCGAAGTTGGGTTATTGACCTTAAAGGAAAAGGCATACGCATCAATGTTTTGAGCCCTGGCGTGACAGAAACACCAGGACTTCTTGGTCTTGCCGAGCCTGGGAAAGAAGAAGAACTCTTAGCGTCATTCGCCTCTCAAATTCCTCTTGGACGAGCTGCTAAGCCAAAAGAGATGGCCACGGTGGCAGTTTTTCTTGCGTCTGATGATGCAAGTTACGTCAATGGAATAGAGTTATTTGTTGACGGCGGCATGGTTCAAATCTAAAGGCGCACATATTCAACGGCGGCCTACTTTTGTCTTACATTGATTTCGAAGATAATTAGACCGCTTAAGATATGAGAAAACAATGAGTAAAAAGAGTCAGTTTCTGATAAGTTATGATAAGTAAATAATTTAGGGACGTGTATTGCCTAATTGATATAATGATGACTGCACGCTTACTAAAACTGTTTAGTATTTTCTGAAGCCGCCGCCTTTTGCTGCCCTGATTTCTTAAATACTCTACCAACATGGATCAAACTGATCAGTTTAATAATCGGCTTAATGAGCAACTGCGCGCTACCTGCAATAAATAACCATGTACCATCTGTCGTCAATGATTCTTTTAAGAAGAAAAAACTACCGATCAGAAACCAAATCGCGATGAGCAAATCATTCACAGCACCTAAGGCGTCATAACGTCGCTGTATCACAATATGATCTTGCCCAATATCAACATCTAGCTTTTTACTATCACTCAAAACTTACTCCTTAGTCGCATATCGCTTATTGAGCACAATATTTAATTATTAGATAAGATCGCTGAGCCAAAAAATTAGCATACTATTAATAAATAGTTTTTACAAAACACACAGACACAAAAAAACCCCAAACAAAGTTATGTTTGAGGCGAAACTTGCTTAAACTTTACAGCTTAAATTCGTTTTCTGCTTACTACAGAATATGGCGCAGCGGACGGGACTCGAACCCGCGACCCCGGGCGTGACAGGCTAGACCCACCATATTTCATTAAGTGACTTTAATGTATATTAAGATATGAGTCCTTACATAACAACGGTTCCATCCAATATTTAACCATGATGTTTAGCATACTTTAATACAGTTTACGCTAACTAATAATCTTATTTTGGTCACCTAATAAGTATAAATATTATACTTATATAAAGATAAAAAAGTATAATATTTATACTTCATATAATAGATATTTTAATGATCTTAATTGATTTTCCTTTTATTTTAACCAGTAGAGAGGTGATAGTCTTTTATTTTTTCTCTATCACTATTAGCTTTAACCTTAGCCGAATATATGCTTAAATCGTTATAATAGATTCTACTATTCCAGTGCTAACACTCTAAACAAAATAAATCTGAATCATAGTTAGTCATGATTCAGATTTATTTTGTTTAATCTTTAAAAGACCTTTAACTACACCTATATCACACGGAATAGTGATTATATATAAAATCAATAATGCACATAGCTATAGAAGAGATTATAAGAAACAATGTTCCTTTACTTACTCTTTTGTTCTTCGCATTATCAAACATAAATAGTACAGTGCTACCAAACATAAAGTAAGCTGCCCAACTATCAACTCCTAGTAATAAAAAAAATATAAAACTAACTATCCATAATAAACATTCTTTCCAAAATCCTTTACGTATTATCGCTTCATTAAGGGAAGTCATATATTAGTATTCTCTTTGACAGGCTGAAGTATTAATAGTAGCTGAAACTAGTTTTGAATTAAAATATCCTACTGCGAATAAAGAGAGTAGTCCTACGATAGCAGGTGCAGCAAAAACAAATAATAACCCAATGATAGCTACAGTTAGTAATGTCATTCCTATTATTACAATTTGTGTTATGAGGCTTGAGTTACAATTATTTGCAAGGTTAACTATATTCAAAATATGGGATAGTAAAAATATAGATCTAGCTATTCCATTTAAAAAATCTGGAAGAGAGTTGCCTAGAATCGCAAGTAATCTTATATAAACGTAACCCAAGCCTACAACACTAAGTATTTTCTGTATACCAGGAATAGCAGTAAAACCTCCATCCAATCCGCCACCAATCATATAAGCCCCAGCACCTGACTCTGGATCTAAGATGGTATAGCCCGTACCTGACCAGCCATTAAGAGTAATTTGAGTGTCATGCACTGTGACGGTTTTACCTGCATTCACGCCGTTACGAATATCCGTCATCACCACATCGCTATGGTTCAGCTTTGGCAATATCTCAGCATAGTTGGCTTTAGTGATTGTATAAATAGTCTGACCTTGCTGAGCGGCAAGACTGAGGGCTTTTGTCGCACTGATGCCATCGGCTTCTTTTTCTGGCGTATCAGGGTTGTCAAACAGTTGCTAGAAGATTGACAGTATAGGTTAACTCTCTTGATGGTTTACAAGCTTTAGACTTCTCTCTATTATTGTCTACTTCTAATAAACATAAACCTGAATCATGCTCAGTCATGGTTCAGGTCTTATGTGTGTCTCATACTTAGATTATCTATTCATTGTTGACAGCACTCTGCATATCATCACCGTTGATAATAGCTAGATGCATTTTAGTACTTAAAAATGAGCATTTATTCCATATGCTATTCTCGAAAGTGACAGAATAAAACCTTGCGTTATCAAAAATACAATTATTAAAAGTTGTATTCTCTGAATATATATTGATAAAACCTGAACCCGAAAAGTCACAGTTAATAAATGTTGCGTCAGTAAAAATAGCGTTTCTCAGTTCAGCGTTGCTTATATTACTATTACGTATTGTCATATTTTCAAAACTGATTCTATGTAAATCCATATTGGACAGATATAAACCTTCATCTGTATCAAAATATAAAGATTTCTCAGTACAGTTATCACTGTTATCAATATACTTTAAAGTAATCATTTATTTCCCCAGTCTAATATATCTATCTTAATATCCCTGATAGGATAAGCCAGTGGTATCTGACTTGGTGCAACGTGAGCTATGCTGAAGAAACCGTAGAGGTAAACTTGTTGATAAGCTTAAATTTTAGGGAGCAGTTATCGCCAAGATTTTTAATAGCCTTGGTCACAAAATGGTCACCGTTTGGTCACTGAGCACTTGGTCACCGACTTTTAAAAGATAGAGCTCATGCGAAAGAACTTATCATTCATGCATCATTAAAGAGCAGAACTTTTCTTAACGGTCAATAGAGGCAAACAACCAGCCCTTATAAAAAAAGGTTTTAAGAGGAAATACAAGCACAAAAAAACCCCAAACAAAGTTATGTTTGAGGCGAAACTTGCTTAAACTCGTAAGTTTAAATTCGTTTTAAATATGGCGCAGCGGACGGGACTCGAACCCGCGACCCCCGGCGTGACAGGCCGGTATTCTAACCAACTGAACTACCGCTGCTTAGGTCGTTTTAGTCTATTTTACCACGTCTCTAAATCAGTGGTGGGTGATGACGGATTCGAACCGCCGACATTCTGCGTGTAAGGCAGACGCTCTACCAACTGAGCTAATCACCCTGAGAACCGTTAAAAAATTGCACTGCAATTTTAGGTTCGCAAGCGAATTTTCCTTAAAGGGAAAATTCTAGAAACTTCACACCTTTAATTGGTTTGAAAAGTTTCTTTAAAATCTAGCTAATTAAGATTGTCACCTCTTAGTCAACTTTCACAGAAGCTAACTTAATTAAGTCCCCTTGCTGTGGGTGTGTATTATATAGATTTACACATGGCTGTCAAACAGTATTTACCACTTTTTTAGATATTTTATTCATTTTTAACTGTGATTCTGACAAGCATTTGTTTTTATTGATTTTATATTTTTATACAAAACCAATAATGTTTAATCTCTACCTTACTTACTGACCAATGCTTGTTCAATATCGGTCTTTATAGCGTCTGGCTTGGTGGTTGGCGCATAACGATCAATGACTTGACCATTACTACCGATTAAAAACTTGGTAAAGTTCCACTTAATACCATCGGTTAGCAAACCGCTCTTTTGGTCTTTAAGCCATGTAAAGACTGGATGAGCGTCTGAACCATTGACATCAACTTTTGCCATCATGGGGAAACTGACACCGTAGTTCTTTTGACAGAACGCGCCAATTTCATCATTGCTGCCAGGATCTTGGCTGCCGAACTGGTTACAAGGAAAGCCGATCACGACCAATCCTTGATCTTTATATTGCTGATACAGCGCTTCTAGCCCTTCAAATTGCGGTGTAAAACCGCATTTACTTGCGGTATTGACGATTAGCAACACGTTATCTTTGTAATCAGAAAAGTCTTGCACGCTGCCGTCCATACGCTCGGCGGTAAAATCATAAACAGTGCTCATTATTTGTCCTTAAATGGGTGGTGTTTTTATTATTGTTTGACGAGAAGTGCGATTTGCTAATCAGTCTGAATATACAGGGCCTGACATTAAAAAGGAAGCAACACGTGCTTCCTTTCTTTATTCTTTACGTGATGACGTCATCTAATAGCTAATGTCATCTCATAGCCAATATAAAAACTATTTTTCAGATTTGTCTAAATCGATAGATACTGAGTTGATGCAATAGCGCATACCAGTGGTCTCACGTGGCCCATCAGGGAATACGTGCCCCAAATGCGCGCCGCAGTTACTACACGTCACTTCTGTGCGAGTCATGCCCAATGAGTTATCGACATGCTCATCTATAGCACTATTATCGACGCCTTGGTCAAAGCTTGGCCAGCCACAACCGGCATCAAACTTACTGCTTGAATCAAACAAACTGGCGCCGCAACCTTTACAGCGATAAACGCCATCATCAGTCGCATCGTTATAGACGCCCGTAAATGGTCGCTCTGTGCCCTTCTCACGCATGATGTGATACTCATCAGCACTGAGACGCTCTTTCCAATCCGCTTCGGTAAGTTGGCTGATTTCTTCTTTGGTCAGTTGATTGTCTTGCATAACTTATCCTTATTTGATTATGTGTTACTTAAGATATTATCAAAAATATATCGTTGTTTGCCTATTTATAAAAGCATGATTATAAAAACGATGTGTTGTATCTGCTGGTTACCGACTCACTATTCAAGGGACAAGTGGTGAAAATACGAACGCAGTACCCTATTAATTAAGGCGCTCAAACATAAATTTTGAGCAAATAAATAATGGAAGACCTACGTAATGCAAGTTATTCTTGCAATTTTATATTATCTTAAAAAAACTTGGGCTGGGACTTGCGTTTTTATTATTCATGCAATAATATCTTGCATTAGCGTTTAATTTACGTTGCAAATACTAAAAAACGCTCTTTAAAGTATTTTCTAATACAGAGTAAGAGATTAAAAAAGGCATAAACGATGACAGTTGATGACAAGCACGTAAACTCACAAGCTGAGCGATTGATAAAGTTACGCCGTGCTAAAGGGCTGACGGCTGAACAATTGGCACAAGCAATGACCGCCGCAGGCGCAAAAGTAAGTCGCGGTGCAATCTCTAATTGGGAGCGTGGTACCAATGGTATCGTCTCATCCAAATTGCCCACACTCGCGCGTATTTTAGGCTGTAGTGAAGGCTATTTATTGCGCGGCGAGCATCAAAACGAAGCCAATAGTGATGGCGATAATAATACAACGTCAATCAGTGCGGCAGTCCAAGTGAGCGAAGAGCGACATAGTACTGCGACAACATCAGCCTCGCCTAATCATAAAACTCAAATAAGTGGGTTACCCCTAACCTCTGATACTCAGCAACTGTCACAAAAAAATCCCATGAGTGGTCACTCTATGAATACAATTAAAAAATCTGATAAATTACAAAACGTTTGCTATGACATTCGTGGCCCTCTATTACAGACCGCCAATAGAATGGAGGCTGAAGGCAAAAGCATACTAAAGCTGAACGTGGGTAACCCGGCACCCTTTGGTTTAGAAGCCCCGCACGAGATTTTGCGAGATGTGGCTATGAACTTGCCTGAAGCAACTGGCTATTCGGATTCGCAAGGGATTTTTTCGGCGCGTAAAGCGGTCTTGCAGTACTACCAATCTAAAGGACTACTGTCAGCCGTCGATGTGCGCGATGTTTATCTTGGTAATGGTGTCTCTGAGCTGATTGTGATGACCATGCAGGCCTTGATGAATGATGGTGATGAGGTGTTGATTCCGATGCCAGACTACCCGCTTTGGACAGCGGCGACCAATCTATCCGGCGGTACAGCCGTGCATTATCGCTGCAACGAAGAGGACAACTGGCATCCTGATATTGAAGACATAAAATCTAAAATCACGAGTAAAACCAAGGGTATTGTGGTCATTAACCCCAATAATCCAACTGGTGCGCTTTATAGTGATGACTTACTCAAGCAAATTATTGATGTCGCTAAAGAGCACAATTTAATCATCATGGCCGATGAGATTTATGACCGCATTCTTTATGATGATACCGTACACACGCCGATGAGCACTTTGACCGACGATGTACTAGTTCTCTCCTACAATGGCTTATCAAAATCACACCGTATCGCTGGCTTTCGTGCAGGCTGGATGATGGTGTCAGGGCGTAAGCAACATGCTGCCGACTTTATTGAAGGCTTAGATATGCTGGCATCGATGCGCTTGTGCTCCAACGTTCAAGGTCAGTATGCCATCCAAACGGCCATGGGCGGTTATCAAAGTATGAAAGATTTGACGTCACAAACCGGTCGCCTATACAAGCAGCGCGAAATGGCGGTATCGCGACTCAATGCGATTAAAGGTATTTCTTGTACCATGCCACAAGGGGCATTTTATTGCTTTCCAAAGATGGATCCAGATATTTACCCAATCGAGAATGATATGAGCTTTATGATGGATTTGCTTATCGATGAGAATGTTTTGATGGTACAAGGCACAGGATTTAATTGGGACAAGCCCGACCACTTCCGCTTGGTATTTTTGCCAAACCTTTATGACCTAGAAGATGCAATGGATCGCTTAGATCGCTTTTTTGCCAAAAAACGTAAGCAATTTGGTACAGATTGAACATTGCTTAAACGCGGCTCGAACACAAAAAAAACGCTTATCGGCATGATGCCGATAAGCGTTTTTTATTAAGCTTTTTTATGTCAGTGCCTTGACCCGTTTAAGTAGTAAAAACCCAGAACCATAGTCAAATTGGTATTAAAAGATACTTCTCAGCAACAGATAACTGATAGCAGACATAATAGCCGCCGCAGGAAGTGTAATAACCCATGCTAGCCCAATTGGCTTCATTAGCGCCCAATTGGTATCTTTATTGACAATACCAATGCCAAGCACAGCCCCAACGAGCGTATGCGTACTAGACACTGGCAAGCCCATCGTTGACGCACCCATAACGACAGCCGCCGCTGCCAGCTCAGCGGAAAAGCCAGACGCCGGATGCATTTTTGCCAAATTTGTACCCACGGTTTGAATCACCTCTTTACCGATGAACCAAAGACCAACGATAAGAGCAACACCGAATGTCAACATCACAGCAGGCGGTACAGCCGCTTCTGTAGCAATGCTATTGGTACGAATCACATCCATAATCGCAGCAAAAGGACCGACCGCATTAGCGATATCATTTGAGCCATGACTAAAGGCAAAGGCAGACGCGGTAAAGACCTGCATCCAGCTAAACATAATAAAGGTCGCTTTGGTCAAGTCTTCTTTATGCTTACCGCGAATACTCTTGGTATAAATGAAGGTCGCAAGCCACACAAGCGCTGCGATCATGCCCATGATTAAAAAGCCTTGGAGCGTCGTCATACCGCTATTGACGTTTTTAAGGCCTTTAAATACAACCAAAGACGTCATGACCGCGCCGCCTGCCGCCGCAATAATAGGTACCCACTGTTTTAGTGCTTTTAGAGTATCTAAGCTACCGCGCTCATTTTCAATTTCATAAAGCTGCTTATAATAGTCGGTTTCTAAATCTTCAACCACGCAATCATCATCTTTATAGATTTCTTGATCACGTAGCATTGCTGAAGTATAGGCCAGCTGCTCTGACTCTGTTAACCCGTCCAAAAACTCTTTGTGGTTCTGCTTTAGGGTCTTTTTATCCGCTTTTAGAACCGCAATATGCGCCTCTGTTCTATCATTATACTCAATGATATTTTTCTTAATCTGACCGTATAAAAGGTAGGAGAAAACACCGCCTAATAACGGTGATAACACCCAAGAGATCGCGATGGTTCCAACCGTTCCCCAATCTACTGTGGATAACGCCATATCAGTCCCACCTAAGGTAATACCCAATACAATGGAGCTACCGATCACGCCGCCGATAATGGCATGAGTGGTCGAAACGGGTAAGCCTTTTTTGGTGGCAAACAACAACCAAAATGCAGCAGCAATAAGCGCTGACAACATGACATAAATAAACTGGTTGGGCGTCACCGACAGCCCATCCAAATCGACAATACCGCTTCGGATGGTGTCTGTCACTTCGCCGCCTGCCAGCACGGCACCAGAGACTTCAAATATCGCTGCGATACCAAGCGCTTGCGGAATCGTCAATGTCCCTGCACCCACCGAGGTACCAAAGGAGTTAGCGACATCGTTCCCACCGATATTAAATGCCATAAAGACACCAAAAGCGGTTGCTACAATAAAGAGCGTCGTCTGTTGACGCATTGTGTAGTCTAGACCCCACCACAAAAAGTAGGCGGTCATCGCAATCAGTAAAATGGCAAAAAATAGATTTATTCTCATAGAGCCGACGGTTTTGGTTGGCTCTGTAGAACTGCTGCTAATACCCATACGTTGATACGTCCTGCGTAAGCTGATTGAAATTATATACGGTTAATGGCATGGTGCTGCTATCGTCATGTTTGTTATGACATCTGACATCAAGATGTCATCTATAAAATATACAATATACTTTTTAAAGGGTAAAAACCCTGACATTCAATATGTCACAAAGCCGCAAGTGACATTGCCAAATCATCTGATTACAGCATCTTGCGGCTTAGGTATTTATAATAATACTTTTATAAAGAACTGCTCATACGGAAGCGAATACAGTCATAGTCATCATTACAGACTTAGTTACAGGCTTAGTCACAAGCTTAGTAAAGGCTTAGTCACAAGTTTAGGCAAGACACTCAAAGCACCGTATCAAGGTTAACCATGCTTCATTAGACACGCCTAGTTCTGCCACCACCAAGGCCATAACGCGCCTATTATATTAAATATAAGCACAGAATGCATGATGATATTGCAAGATTTGTAACTACTGCGACTTGACGCAGATAATCTCGTTATTTCGCGGCCAATTATACGCGCTTTGCAATAATTGTTTGGGTTTTAAATTCATGGTGGTATTGAGAAAAAAATAGCGATAAGTCACTGATTTTTTAAAATCAAAACTTTCACACCTTATTCATATCCTAGTCTTCACTCCTCAGTATTTATATTGCCGAATTACTTTAAAACCGATACCGTGCTGCTGCGGCAAGTTTTTGCACCTTCTGTCACGCTTGCGCACAGCCAGCAAGAGAAATTTACTCAGTAGCATGTTGTTATTTAGCACGTTGCTATTTAGAACGTTGTTATTACCGTGTCGATTTTATCTTGAACTAACTATATAGTGCTGTTAATTGTTCAATCGCATGGTCTAACACCTGCAAACGCGCTTGTCGCTTATCATTGGTTGCGATGATGCACCACGGTGCTTGCTCAGTATCCGTACGTGCCAGCATATCAGCAGCCGATTGCACATAGTCTGACCACTTGTCTCGATTACGCCAGTCATCGTCCGTCAATTTAAATTGCTTATGCGGTGTCTCTTGGCGCGCCTCAAAGCGTTTGAGCTGCTCTTTTTTATCAATAGCCAACCAATATTTAATAACAATAGTGCCAGCCGCCGCTAAATCCGCCTCAAAACGATTGATTTCATCATAAGCACGCTGCCACTCGTCGTTAGCCGCAAAGCCTTCAATGCGCTCAACCAGCACGCGTCCGTACCAAGTACGATCAAAGATGGCAATGCGGCTGATGCGATCAGTTTGCTCATTTGGCAGGCGTGTCCAAAAACGCCACAGATAAGGATGCTCAGCTTCATAAAGCATGGGCGCTCCAATGTTATAAATTTGATACTCACGCGGGTCGAGCGGTGCCACCAGTCTTTTAATAGCGCCGCCCTTACCAGCCGCGTCCATACCTTCAAAGGCGAAGACGATATGATGACCATCTCGGGCGCGTAGCAGCTCAGCAAGACGAGCTTGTTTTTCTGCCAGCGCTGTCTGATAGTCGGATTTGTCTATTTTTGAATCATCGATGTCTTTTAGAATTTTGGGTATTTTGACAGGGTTAAATTTTTCTGTTTTCCCGTTTTGCTTATCCTGCTTTTTATCTACTAAGGGATTTTCCGATCGCGCGTCAGGACTTGTTTGACTACTCGATAAGGCGTTTTGCATTGCGTGCAGGACTTCATGACAAAATTGATTGACCGCTTGTGACTTATCTTTACCATCTATGATGACCCAGTCATCCTGTTGCCGCAGCAAGGTCGCTGCTACTTTATTAAATTTTTCGATGACCTTTTTATTGTTCCAATCAATTTGATACAAAAACTGAGGGTCAGGCTCATCATCAGTTAGCCGTTTTTGAAGTGTGTCGATATCAACATGAAACCAGCACTTAAGCAGTTTGGTTTGATTGGCGACCAAATCTTTTTCAAACGCTTGTAGTTCGGTCAATTGCTGCTGCAAATACGCTTCCGATGTTTCATTGAGTCGCTCGTCATTGTTGTTATTTTTATTGTTATCGTTATTAGAGGTATTAGCATCGCTGTCTTTTGATGTGTCAGCGTTTTCAGCTTTGTCAGAGCTGTCATTGTCGTTGTCGTTGTCATTGTCCGACAGCGCCAGACGCATGGCGTTATAGAGCAAGTCAGAGTACCAGTTACCAAAATAAACCATGACATCACCATGGCGCGGCATCATTTGGGTATGGGCTTGCCAAATGGGCTGGGACGCCAGTGGACAGTCGCCGATGGTAGCCTCGACCTTGAGTAGTCTTGGATCTACCCACTGTCGCAGCTGCTTGACGGCGGAGCCTTTACCGGCTTGTTCCATACCGTTGACCAGCACCAACAGTCCTGTGGGTTTATTCGTCGTCGTCGGTGGTTGTTGCCGCGTGGCACGTAGGGCATATTGGGCTGTGACCAATGCTAGTCTAAGCGCATCTTTATCCATAGAAAACTGGCTTAACGGGTTGGGTGTTAAGCGCTGCTCGACCACTGTGTCGCTAAATTGGGCACTGACTGCTTGTGGTTCAGCTGGCGTCGTTTTATTCTTTTTTTTGCTCATCACTACCGTCTCCTAGGATTAAAAGCGTATCGGCTTTATCATAGCACCCGACCCATTGAGTAAATAACGCAGCTATGTAACAGTTTGACATTTGTATTCTGCTTTATTTTCTTTTAAGGTGAACACAATCTTAGATATAGCCTGTTATAAGTACGCTTATCTCAAAATGCCATTATCTTGATTGCCCCACTTCCATTTTTTGATCCTCTTTTTTACTTTTATCTAGGTTTACTTGTCATGGCCGCTTTAGCCGATTTACAACAGCATTTGATACGTTTTTGGGCATTACCTTATCACGAAGATTCAGCTCTGAACGCTAAACTCAATGAGGTACAAGACTGGCAACGCCAACGTATTCAGCATACGCATCAAGCCCTTTTCGAGCAGCCTCAGAACCAACTGATGGCCAATTATTTTTTGACGCAGCTCTACGGCGGCGATGAGTTTAAACAGCTTGCCAAGCAGTTAGAACGCATTGTACCCAAAGCCCAAAAGGTAGAACGTTTTGCGCCAGCGGCTGCTTTAGAAACTGGTAGTATGGCCATACAGGCAGCAATTTTAGCGATAGAGTTGGATTTGCATTTGGCCGAATGGCTACTCAGTCAAGAGTTGCCAGTGAATGAAGACAACATGCTGGCCGCCTATCGTGCTGTCGATGAAGCAGATACCAGACGCGTACAGATTGGGCATTTAAAAGAAGTTTGCTATCGCACTGATAAGTATATTAACTCCTTTATGTTGCAAAAAGCCTTTGCCTTGGCTAAAGGGACAGCCTACCGTTATAACTATCATCCCTTATATGACTTTATTGATGCTGGATTTATCGCCATGCGTCCGTTAGACAGTGTGAGCGGCTTTATTGAACCGTTTTGCGAACGTGAGCTTATGATTATTGACCAAGTTCATGATACGGATAATGGCGGTAAGCCACTAGCGTTTGGTGTATCATAGGAATTATCATGAACGAGCTGACAGTTGTTTTTATCTGTTGATTGATCGCTACTGAAAAGCTCATCATAAAAAATACTCTCGAAACGACCATCATAACAATGAATAATAGGACCAGACGATGACTGATAACACAAATAATAATGCACCTCAGGGGCAAACCTCTACCACCAACGGTCATATACAAGATAAATTGGTCAAGGATAGCATTGCTCATAATCAAAATATCAGCGCGCAGGCTCAAGCACGAACCAGTCAATTGCCTCATGCTGCTACTTCTAACGCAGTGAAAGAAACCAGTACGCCCGCTGCTGCTAATAGCACCAACGATTTTACGAAAGTCCAAGACCTACCAACTGGAGCGCCACAAGGCCAACAAACCACTATGCCAAATAACAACACCAATCAAAACAACACCCATAATGACAGTTTGAATAATTCTGTAAATAATACCGTCAATAGTCGTGCAAATACTCAGACGACTAAGCAAACCCTATTTAATCAGCGTGATGACATCAACAACCCGCATACGCCGGATACTGATGGTAATGAAGAAACGCATTTTGGTTATAAAACCGTCAATAAAGCTGAAAAGCAAGCCCGCGTGGCAGATGTGTTTACCTCAGTCGCTAAAAAATACGACATCATGAATGACTTGATGTCTTTTGGTATTCATCGTCTGTGGAAACGCTATGCCATTAGTTTGTCAGGGGTGCGTTCTGGTCAGCATGTACTCGATATCGCTGGCGGTACGGGCGATTTAGCCAAAGTCTTTAGCCGCGAAGTTGGTAGAAACGGCCACGTTGTCTTGTCAGATATCAATGCTGCAATGCTTGAGGTCGGCCGTGAGCGTTTGATTAATGCTGGCTGTAACAACGTAGACTTTGTTTTGGCAAATGCTGAAACGCTTGCGCCTTTCGATGATGAAAGTTTTGATTTGGTTACCATCAGCTTTGGTTTGCGCAACGTCACCGACAAAGACGCAGCCCTAAAAGCCATGTACCGCGTACTCAAGCCCGGCGGTCGATTGTTGATTTTAGAATTCTCAAAACCTGTATTTGAGCCGTTGTCTAAAGCGTATGATCTATACTCTTTTACTGCATTACCGATGATGGGTAAAATCATTGCTAATGATTCTGAGAGTTATCAATACTTGGCCGAATCGATTCGTATGCACCCTGATCAGCAAACATTAAAACAGATGATGCAACAAGCAGGGTTTGAGAATTGCGATTATCATAACCTAACCGCTGGTATCGTCGCTGTGCATCGTGGTTTTAAAGCATAACGTCAAACGTCAAACGTCAATGATAGAATAAACCTAATAATTTCAGATAACTATAAGCATAACCATAAATATAGTCATAATCCCTGATCCTATAACCGATGCGTCTTTTTAAGGCGCACCCAAAGATGCGAGAGCCTTATGCTAACTGTCTTACTTTTGGCTGGTGCCGAAAAACTGATTAATTTTGCGATTACAAGTGACGAGATCACCAAAGCTGGATTGGCACCGCTCGCTGGGAAAGTGTTACGACTCAATATGGTTATGCCTGAAATCAATTTAGACATCTTGTTTACAGAGGAGCGATTACGCTTTGAACCTGTGACCACAGAGAGCGTATTTGAGGCACGCGGCCAGATGGATGAGCGTCAAAAAGCCAGCATGGAGCGCGCACGCATGGGTCATAGCCGTCCCGACTGTGTCATCACCGTTGATAATCCGGCGCAACTATTGAACCTGATGCGCGGTACAGAAGGCAACCTACCAATCGAGGGTGACTATAAAGTGCTGATGCAACTGAAACAGTTGGTTGCAGGCTTTGATCCAGATATCGCCGGTCAGCTTGAACCCTTGATTGGCAAACCGATGGCAAGTCAGTTGCATCTATTGATCTCACAGCTCAAAGGCAGCTGGCGTCATAGTGCCAAGCGCGCCTTTGATGACGTGAGTGATTGGGCCAATGATGTGGCAGGCAATAGCACCGCTGATCCTGTGGAGATGAGCGAGGTCAACGACCTCAAGCAGCAACTGCTCAAGCTACGTGCTGATGTCGAACGGGAAGAAGCCAGACTTGCCGCTATCAAAAACGAGCAGGCTCAATTTATTAATAATCGATAACCAACCATCAATAATCAACACGATTGATTGAGCGGCGCCCAGTAATACATAACGCCCTGTCCTATTTTCGACTTTCTGTAGAGTACCCATACCCCATGCTATTATCCCACCGTGCACGCTTACTAGAGCTTTGGCGTATCGCCGCCATGTATCGCCTTGATACCCATTTTTCGGTTGAAGAGGCACCGCAGCTGCAACCCGTAGCGCGTCTAATTCGTATGCACCCAGCCGCTTGGGGTAAAAAACATCAACCGAATGCCATTAAGTATGCACTCGAGGACATGGGTACACTATTTTTAAAACTGGGACAGCTTTTATCAACGCGTCGTGATTTGGTGCCACCTGACATTATTGAGCAATTGGTGCAATTACAAGACAAGGTCAAGCCTTTTGATTCCAATGTCGCTATTGCCCAAATACAAGATCCTAAGCATGGGCTGGGTCAAAGTATCGGTACGTTATTTGCTCGCTTCGATGTAAAACCCTTGGCGGCTGCTTCTATTGCGCAAGTACATACGGCTGCTTTGCACGACGGGCGTGAAGTGGTCATAAAAGTAGTGCGTCCCGATATTCGCACGACCATCGTGGCGGACTTTGAGCTATTACGTGAGCTTGCCAACTGGGCATCGGCTCGTATCGAGGCTGCACGTGCGGTACATATCATCGATATTGTCGAAGACTATCGCCAAGTGATGCTAAACGAGTTGGACTTGACGCTTGAGGCGGACAATACCACACAGATGCGTAATAACTTTTTAGGCTCAGCATTGATGTATGTGCCCGAAGTCTATGATGCTGCCAAAAACGTGATGGTCATGGAGCGAATTCAGGGCGTTCCTATCTCACAAGTTGAGGTCTTTGATAAGCTGGGTTATGACCGTGCGGCATTGGCAGAAAAAGGCTTAACCATCTTTTTTACTCAAGTCTTTCGTGATAACTTCTTTCATGCTGATATGCATCCGGGTAATGTCTTTGTAGAAACACCGCCTGTCAAAACATTGAGCGCTGATATGGCAGCGGTAGACTTAGGTCATGAGCCGCGCTATATCGGCCTTGATTGCGCTATCATGGGTACTTTGTCAAAAGACGATCAGCTCATCGTCGCGCGGATGCTCTTGTCGGTAATGAATAATAACTTCACTGCGATGGTTGATATTGTCAGTCGAGCAGGCTGGATACCGCCCAATACCGATAAGCATGCGCTGATGCGTGATATGAAACGCACAGTCGGTCCAATGCTACAAAAATCCATTAATGACATCGACTTTGCAGGCGTCTTGATGCAGATTTTGGACATTGCACGCCGCCATCATATGAGCATCCCGCCGCAGCTAATGCTGCTACTTAAAACCTTGGTTCATGTGGAAGGACTTGGGCGCGATCTCTATCCTGATCTTGATATTTGGTCACTTGCCAAACCTATTTTAAGCAGCTGGATAAAAGAGCAACTCGATCCTATGCGTAACTTACAACAATTACGGGCGCAGTTGCCAGAGCTATTGCTATCAACCACAGATATTCCCAAACTGCTTGACCAAGGGTTGCAGAGTCTGGCTGCACAAGGATCACGTCAAGACAGTCAATTGCGAGAAATCCAGCAAATACGCGCTGACATGTTGAACGACCGCCGCCGTGATTGGCTAGCGCTTGCAGGATTTGCCGTGTCTATTGCCATAGCAACCCAAGTCGGCTGGTTTGCGCCTATCTTTTATCTATTGGCTATCTTGGTCGTCGTTTGGCGAATCTTGGCTTAGCTGTTTGATTGCTTTACTATTAAACCTATCAATAAAAGGTAACGCCCAACGCGTCATTCAATAAGCGACGATATCTTGTTTTACCTCTCGTCTACTCGGCGAAAACACCTGTTATATGTAGGAGTCCAATATGTCAGCATCTGCCCTCAACGAGACTGTAAAACCTGGCTATCGTGTCGCGATTGAAGCTTTGAAAACCCGTTTTGGTAAACAATTAAGCACCAATGCAACGTTACGTGAGCAGCATGGGCATACGATGACGTGGCTTGCCAACCAGCCACCTGACGCGGTGTTGACGGTACAGAATAAACAAGACGTGGCGACGGCTGTGGAGATTTGCAATCAGCATCATATGCCAGTGATTGCTTTTGGCATTGGCTCCTCTTTAGAAGGTCAATTAAATGCACCCTACGGTGGATTATGTATCGATATGCATGCCATGGATGCTATTTTGCAGGTCAACAATGAAGACCTAACCGTTACCGTCCAGCCGGGGGTAACGCGTGAACAATTGAATCATTACTTACGGGATACTGGCCTGTTTTTTCCGATAGACCCTGGTGCCAATGCCAGTATTGGCGGGATGGTTGCCACCCGCGCATCAGGCACCAATGCCGTACGCTACGGCACTATGAAAGATGTGGTGCTTGCCTTGGAAGTCGTCACGGCAACTGGTGAGATCGTTCGTACAGGAACACGCGCCAAAAAGTCGGCCGCTGGATACGATTTAACGCGGTTGATGATAGGCTCAGAAGGCACGCTTGGTATCGTTACAGAGATTACGCTTAAACTGTTTGGCATTAGTGAATGTATTGGTAGCGGGATTTGTCATTTTCCAACCATTGAAGACGCTTGTCAGGCAGTGATGTTGACCATTCAGATGTGCTTGCCCATTGCTCGTATTGAGCTGCTTGATGCAATGCAAATCAAAGCCTGCAATCAGTACGACAATCTGAGTCTGAGCGAAACCCCAACCTTATTTGTTGAGTTCCATGGCACAGAAGCCCATGTTCGTGAGCAAGCGCAAATGTTTACGGACATCATCGAAGAGTTCGGGGGCAGTGATTTTTCTTGGGATACCAATGAAGCTGAGCGCAAGCGTCTTTGGACAGCACGGCACAACGCCTATCATGCCAGCTCTGCTCTACGACCTAAAGCCAGTGCCCTCTCTACTGATGCTTGTGTACCGATCTCACGTTTGGCTGAATGCGTCAGTAAGACGGCAAAAGATATCGAAGCGTCTGGTATGATTGGGCCTATTGTCGGTCACGTCGGTGACGGTAATTTTCATGTTCTGCTACTGGTCGATACCAATAACCCTGAAGAAATCAAAACGGCAGAAGACATTATAGGTCGATTGGCCAAACGCGCCATTGAAATGGACGGCACCTGTACTGGTGAGCACGGTATTGGTCAAGGCAAACAAAAGTATATGCAACAAGAGCATGGCAATGCTTTGATGCTGATGCAAGCGATCAAATCAGCACTCGATCCCAATAATATCTTAAACCCGGGTAAAATTTGGCCGCAAACCCTCCCGGCGGTTTAATCTACTTAAACAGTCACCAATAAAAAATACGCATGCCTTAACTGGAAACATGCGTATTTTTTACTTGTTTAATCATAAGCATAGCTGTCGAAAATACGATCAATCATGCTTATATAATGAGGCGCTATAGCATCTGATCAATGGCCATTTGCGTCAATACGCGTCCGCGCGCCGTGCGTAGCACATAGCCTTGCTGGATCAAATAAGGTTCAATCACGTCTTCAAGCGTGCCACGATCCTCAGCCATTGCCGCTGCTACCGCTTCAACACCTGCAGGACCGCCATCGAAACGCTCGTGCAGTATTTCAATATATCGTCTGTCTAAATGATCAAGCCCTCGTCTATCCACAGCCAGCATGTCAAGCGCACTGCCAGCAATCGCGCCATTGATGCTGCCATCGCCTCTGACTTCAGCATAATCGCGCACACGGCGTAACAGACGATTGGCAATCCTTGGCGTGCCACGGGAGCGGCGCGCAATCTCGACCGCGCCATCTTCGCTCATCGGTACGCGCATGAGACGAGCCGCACGGCTGACAATCGTGGTCAAATCAGCAATATTATAAAACTCAAGACGCTGCACAATACCAAAGCGGTCACGTAAAGGTGATGTCAACAGCCCCGCTCTTGTGGTCGCTGCCACCAGTGTAAATGGCGGCAAATCAAGCTTGATGGAACGAGCAGCAGGGCCTTCACCAATCATAATATCGAGTTGAAAATCTTCCATAGCCGGATACAATATCTCTTCGATAACCGAACTCAAACGATGAATCTCATCAATAAATAAGACGTCACCCGCCTCCAAATTGGTCAACATAGCCGCTAAGTCGCCCGGACGCTCGAGTACAGGCCCTGATGTCGAACGCAGATTACCACCCATCTCACGAGCGATGATATTGGCAAGTGTTGTTTTACCCAAGCCTGGTGGACCAAAAATCAGAGTGTGATCTAACGCTTCATCACGACCTCGGGCAGCGCCAATGAAAACTTCCATCTGCTCACGCACCACTGGCTGACCAATATACTCAGCCAATAATGCTGGTCGAATATTGGCATCTGGCGCATCACCTGCGCCTTCTAGCGGATTAATCAAACGATCTTGCATCATAGGTTTTATCATTATAGTAAAAAATTTAAGTAACAAATAGCATAACCAAACACTGCGTATAAGTCATGCAAAACCTCATAAAAGGCCCACCAAAATAAAAATAAGCGACATCTAATGTCGCTTATTTATACAATACTTATTGGTAATACGATAGCCGATTCGCTTTAAAAAAATGCAGCGATGCTAGGGCGTGTCCATTGCCTCTCTTTATATTGAACAGACACAATAAGGTGGACACGAAAATACTTAAAAGCCAGATAACTGCTGTAAGGTGGCTTTTAGTAAGCCTTGAGTATCTTCGAACACATCGCCATTACTTTTGGCTGCCTTAATGGCTTGCTGCGCTTCTCTTTCTTTATAACCCAAGCTTATCAATGCGCCTTCCACTTCAGCAATGATACTGCCTTCATGGGATATGGTTACGGGCTGATGGGTCAGCTCTAAAGACGTGTTATCCACTTCCATATTTTTAAGCTTGTCTTTTAACTCAATCAACAAGCGCTGTGCCGTTTTTTTACCGATGCCCGGAATACGAGTCAGGGCAGCCTCTGAGTCTTGCTCAACATGCATTTTTAACTCAGCCGCTGACATTGCAGACAGCATCGCCAGTGCCATTTTTGCCCCGACGCCGTTGATTTTAATCAGTTGGCGAAAGACATCGCGCTCCTTACGATCAATAAAGCCATAAAGCAGTTGGGCGTCTTCTCGAACGTGAAAGTGTGTCCAAATGCTGGCTTGCTCATTAAGATGTAATTGGCAAAATGACGGTAATGGCAGCTCAATATCATAACCTACCCCAGAGGTCGTCATGATACAGGCCGTTGGCGCCATGAGATATTGTACCTGCCCAGTAATCAGTCCAATCATAATCTACTATCCTTGACTCATATCAATCAAACATCCATTTGTAAAAGGGCGCTGGTGTTGCATACGCCCAGCGCCCCTCAAAGAATTTAGCCAAACGGTTTTAAAAGGTCAATTAATTATAAAAATCAACCATGCCCTCAAGGCTAATTGGGCGAATCTTATGCGCTTGACCTGCAGAACCAAAAGCTTCAAAACGATTGGTGCAAATGTCAGACATCGCTACCATAGACGCTTTAAAGTATTTACGTGGATCGAACTCACTTGGATTTTTTGCAAGGAACTCACGGATAGCGCCTGTCGATGCTAGACGCAAATCGGTATCGATATTGACCTTACGCACACCATGCTTAATCGCTTCAACGATTTGCTCAACGGGTACACCATAAGTCTCACCGATATCACCGCCATTTTCATTGATAACTTTTAACCATTCTTGCGGTACTGATGACGAACCATGCATAACCAGATGGGTATTAGGAATACGGGCATGAATCTCTTTTACGCGTTCGATAGATAAAATATCACCTGTCGGTGGACGCGTAAACTTATAAGCACCATGGCTGGTACCAATCGCAATAGCCAACGCATCAACGTTGGTGTCTTTTACGAACTGCTCAGCTTCGTCCGCACTGGTCAATAGTTGTTCATGATCCAATACGCCTTCTGCGCCAGAGCCATCCTCTTCACCTGCCATGCCCGTCTCAAGACTACCCAAACAGCCGATCTCGCCTTCTACAGAGACACCGCAAGCGTGCGCCATCTTGACCACTTCGCGCGTGACGCTGGCATTATAATCATAATCCATTGGCGTTTTGCCGTCTTCACCCAGCGAGCCGTCCATCATCACTGAAGAAAAGCCAAGCTGGATTGAGCGCTGACAGATAGCGGGCGACATACCATGATCTTGATGCATTACCACGGGTATATGTGGCCATTCTTCAATAGCAGCAATAATCAGATGACGCAAAAATGCTGACCCTGCATAGTTACGGGCGCCAGCACTGGCTTGGACGATGACAGGTGAGTCACAGGCATCCGCAGCCATCATGATTGCACGCATCTGCTCTAAATTATTGACATTAAAGGCAGGAACACCATAGTTGTGTTCAGCAGCATGATCTAGAAGTTGACGCAAGGATATTAAGGCCATAAAACGCTCTCAGATTAAATTTTGAATAGTGTATTAAAAACAGCTTTTGAAACAATCGCTTTGAGATGGAACTTGAGAATAATTGATCCGAAATTTGACTCGGTAACCGTCATGGCGCAACAGGTTACTTTCAAGTTTGATGATTTCGGCTCAATTAAGACAGAGGGATTATAGCAAAAATTGCTCGGTCTTCGTAGCCGTTGGCGGACTATTTATTCGCTTACCAGTTTTCGTAAATTTTTATCCTATACATAAACGTTTCTTTAAAAGAAGACACAAATGCAAAAAGCCTTGGCAATCGCCAAGGCTTTTTTAGTATTTTGAGGGCTTATAAAACAGCGATCAATTAAATCGATGTTAATGCAAATTATTTATCAAGGTGATATAACTGCTTAACAATTAATTAACTCTGTTAATTAATACTGTTGTTCTGCTTCTACTGCGTTTTCACTTGCGTTGTCTTCAACAGCAGCTGCACCATCGGCAACCACTCCAGCAGTGGCAGAAACGGCTTCATTCGCACCGACTACAACCGCTTCACCCGTGTTTTCTAAGGCGTTTGATGCGGAAGCACCAGCAGTTTCAGCACCGTCAGCGATTTCAGTACCAGCGTCTTGAGCCGCTACTTCAGCTTCAGCAGCAGTCTCTTCAGTTTCAGCAGCAGCAGCGTCAGCATTCACAGCAGCATCATCGGCCGCAGAATCTACAGTCGCTTCAGCATTGTCTTCAGTTTGTTGGCTACAAGCAGTAACTGCAAAAGTACCAGCAAGTACACTAGCAAGTAACAAATGACGTTTTAACATAATAAACCTCTCATCAATAAAGCATATCAAAATACATGGTTTGGCTATTTTATAGAGTGCAAATAATACATGCAATGATAATGTTTGTTATAGAAACAAATAATTACCACTTAATAATACTTGCTAACCTTTAAGCGTATTACAAGCTTAGTACCTTGAAAATTCGTACCTTAAACAATAGTATCTTGAAAAAATAGTGGTAATCTCTTGTCTATAGACTAACTTAGATACTTATTATTAATTGTACATCTAATGTTACTAAACGGTGCCTAACGGCTTAGTGTTTGAACGGCTTTTATCTTATAACGCCCTAGACTGTGATTTGTAACGCGGCCACTGCTGGAAGCACCTTACCTTCCACGAACTCTAAGAAGGCACCGCCGCCAGTAGACATATAGCTTACACCATTGGCTACCTGATATTTATCGATAGCTGCTAAGGTATCACCGCCACCAGCAATTGAGAAAGCCGCACTTTCTTTAACTGCATTAGCAAGAATTTGTGTCCCGTTACCAAACGCATCCACTTCAAAAACGCCCACTGGCCCATTCCATAGGATAGTCTTTGCATGGATAATAGCGTCAGCCAACTGAGCCGCACTTTCTGGCGCAATATCCAATATCATGTCGTTATCACCAATCATATCGACAGACTTAATAGTCGCCTTAGCTTGTTGTAATGAGCCAGTAAAATCGTCAAAATTGATCTCGGTTTTATCTGCTACAACCACATATCCTGGCAATAAGATCTCAGTTTTAGTCATGATATCACGAGCCGTATCAACCAAATCCGCTTCATACAATGATGCACCGACACTGTGACCTTGCGCCGCTAGAAAGGTATTGGCAATACCGCCACCGACGATGATTTGTGAGCAAACTTCTGCCAAGCTATGTAGCACCTCAAGTTTCGTCGATACTTTTGATCCACCAACGATAGCAAGCATTGGCTGGGCAGGCGTTTCAAGCGCTAGACTCAAGGCATCGAGCTCAGCCGCCAATAAAGGACCGGCACAAGCTGTTTTCCCGGCTTGATGCATCGCTTGGGTGACGCCTTCCGTTGACGCCTGCGCGCGATGAGCGGTACCAAAAGCATCCATGACGAACACATCGCATAAATCTGCATATTTTTTGGCTAAAGTCGCATCGTTTTTCTTCTCGCCTGTATTGAAGCGCACGTTTTCTAGCAACACCACTTCGCCGGCGTTGATTGACACACTTTGTGTCAAATAGTCACGCTCAAGACGCACGGGGGTAGACAGCTGTGAGCCAAGCTTATCTGTCAAATAATCCGCAACAGGTGCCAATGAATAGATCGCTTCAGGCGCTCCTTCAGTTGGACGGCCTAAGTGCGAGCACACAATGACGGCAGCGCCTTTTTCTAGTGCCAACTTAATGGTAGGCAAACTTGCTTGCAGGCGAGCATCGCTGGTAACGTTACCGTCTTTAATAGGTACGTTTAGATCTTCTCGAATCAATACCACTTTATCCGTTAAGTTCAGCTCACTCATACGCAAAAAATTCATTACCTGCTCCTGTGCATCAATCTATCGGTTAATCTGTTTATTAAAAAACGAAAGTTGCTTTTGATTATTTGCTGCTGCGCTCATTATTACCTGCCTTTATTAAAAGGAATTGATCTGAAAAGCTTAATTGATAAGCACTAATCAATAAGTACCAGTCGATCAGACTCAGTCAAAAGCAATTTAATTAAAGCCTATATATAAGCAAGTATTAGCGGCGATGTATTCTATCAGCTTTCTCTCAATAGACATAAAAAAACGTGTCAAAAACTTCAGCCTTATGGGTTTTTAATACAAACAATTTAAGACTTTGTTTTGAATCAAAATATCTAAGAAGTCTCAAAGCGTTTTTAATCATCCGTAACATTTCGTGGTGGCACTTGTCAGTTAAGCGCTTTATGCTAGGTGAGTTAATAATAAAAACAATCTATTAGGAGATTACTATGAGTATCGATTTAGACCGTGCCAAACAAAGTTTATTAACACTAAAAGAAGAGTATGAGACTCGCATTGATAAAATTGAAGATCATATCCAAAATCCACAAGATGATCTCAATGAACATTGGGAAGATCAAGCCATCTCATATCGTCAAAATGACATGCGTCAAAGTCTTAAAGAGGAAACCCGTCAAAACTTAATTTATGTCGAAAATGCGTTAAGCCGTATCGAAAACGGTACGTATGGTGAGTGCGAAGTATGCGGAGAGCAAATCGAAGAGCAGCGCTTAGAAGCACTGCCCTACGCTACTTTGTGTATGGATCACGCCGCATAATAGATTGTTTTTATCTTATATTTTATCTTTTAAGACACCTGCTATTTTGGAAGCATCTGCTATAAAGCAGGTGTTTTCCACTTAAAAAACGCTTGCTGCCACTGCTCACAGCGCTGAGCAATTTTATCTACTGGCAAGTCCATAACATCACCGACCACTGCCACATAAGTAATGGGCAAACCTGCCAGCTCCGAGACATTCTCTGCCGTTAAGCCGCCTATTACACATAGGTCTATCTCTTGTTGACACCCTTCTACTAACTGCTGATACTCGATGGTTTTGGCATTTGGCTTGGTTGTAGAGGTAAAAACTGCACCCATTGCCGCGTAATTTGCACCCTCATTTTTTGCCTCTTTAACGAGACTCATGTCGCCATGACAAGTCCGACCAATCAGTTGGTTTGGCGCTAATCGTTGTTTGGCATCACTAATTTTGCCATCTTCTTGACCTAGATGAACCCCAACACCCAGCCTTGCGGCCAAATCGATATCATCATTGATGACAACAGCGACATTATGAGTGTTGGCCAACTGCACAATTTTTGATGCCTCTTCATAAAGCTTCAGTCTTCCATCTGGCAGTGCCAATGTCTGTTTGCGCCGAACTTGTAATAGCGCGATTAGCCCTGTTGCCAGCGCTGCTTCTAGCTTTTGATAAAGAAGGACAAACTCATCGTCGTTGGTCAGTAAATACAGTTTTGGCACAATCGTTTTTGATGCTTGACTCATACAAGGCGTCCTTAATGTTAACCCAATAAAAAGGCCGTTATATAATATAACAGCCTTTTTATAATAATTTAGTTAATCAACTTATACCGTACGGCGAGTCGCCAAACTGTTTAAGATATTTTTAGCATCGCCCCAACGCGTGGCTGAGCTGTTTGCGCCTAATATGACGATAATCGCTGGACGGTTATTCACGCGTGTTTCCATAACGACACAACGACCCGCTTCATTAATAAAACCGGTTTTTGAGATACCAATCGGGTAATCTCCAGAGCGCACTAGGCTACTGGTGTTATTGGCTTTATAGGTACGGTTACCATTAGAAAAGTTTGACACAAAAAAGTCATAACTTTTGGTGGTCGTGAAACGACGAATCACATCATAATTACCAGCGGCACGTACCATTTTGACAAGGTCATTTGGTGAGGCAACATTACGCTTATCAAGGCCAGTCGGATCACCAAAGAAAGCCGTGGTCATCCCCAAGTCTTGCGCTTTACGGTTCATCGCACGTATAAAAGCGTTATAGCCACCTGGGTAATTACGAGACAAGCTTTTTGCTGCCGGGTTTTCTGATTTCATCAATGCCATTAACAGCATTTCGGCACGGTTTAGACGATCACCTGCTTTTAGGTTTGAGCTGGCACGTTTGGGACCGATGAAATCCTCTGGATCTAGCGTAATCTCTTCACGCATATCAAGGCCTGCGTCTAATACCACCATGGCCGTCATTAACTTAGAAATACTAGCGATGGGGCGCGCAACATCGGCATCTTTTTCATAAATAGATTCGCCCGTTTCGGCATCAATAACAGCGACGCTACGTGAGTCGGTGCTGATCGGAATCATATTACTGCTGCCGAATGCCCCGCGATAAGTCGTATTATAACGATTAGTGCTATTGTAACTATTATTGTTACTGGCAAAACTGTTGCTATTGGTGTTGGTAATACTGGTCGAACCGTAGCCATTATCGACTTTTTTTATTGCAGAGCTATTAGACTTGTACATGATGTTGCGTGCTTCAGACAAACTATCTGCCCCGCCCCAACTCATACGAGCACTAGAGCTATTATCAGGGCTACCATTAATAGTAAGGGCGGCTTGTGCAACACTGCCCAAACTCAATGAAATCATAGCAGCGATTAATTGCTGTTTGGTTAATGGTAGTTGCTTCATTATGCCTCCTGCTTCCGTTACCACGCCAATTGCATATTTTCTGACGCCAAGAACGTACGTAGCGTTTATGGGTGTGT
The DNA here is from genome assembly GCF_039680845.1 of Psychrobacter halotolerans. NCBI lineage: Bacteria > Pseudomonadati > Pseudomonadota > Gammaproteobacteria > Moraxellales > Moraxellaceae > Psychrobacter > Psychrobacter halotolerans. The sequence goes on from NZ_JBDKWD010000001.1 coordinate 279,072, forward strand.
TTGTAAGTACTCGTATAGAGTTTTTGTATTTTTAGTGTATCATGGTTTGAATTTAAGTCTAATCTCTCAAGCCAATTTAATGGTTTATTTTGAACGAATTCAAATTTTGCTACAACCACTTTATATTACAGAAACATTGAATCACAATTCAGCAATATACGTTAACGTAAACAGTTGTAAATATTCGCATTTTGTTATGTTAGATAACGATATTTCAATAATAGATTAACATTACTTCTTGTGCTCAAAAATTAAAATAACCATTCAAATGACTTGTAAATAGCTGTCATTTGACGCGAGTAACACCTCCATTTTTATGAATGATAAAGAGTATAGTTATGATTAAAGTACTGGTAGTAGATGATCATGATTTGGTACGAATGGGTATTAGCCGCATGTTGTCAGACAGTGCTGATATCGAAGTTATAGGGGAAGCGGACAGCGGAGACATGGCAATTAAGATGGCCAAACAGTTGCACCCTGATGTGATTTTGCTTGATGTGAACATGCCTAACATCGGTGGACTTGAGGCAACCAAACGTCTCATCCAGCTCGATATGGGTTTTAAGATCTTAGCGGTTAGTAGTATGGCAGCACAACCTTACCCGTCAATGCTCATCAAAGCAGGCGTCAACGGCTACATTACCAAGGGTACGCCACTTGATGAGATGATCATTGCGGTCAAAAAGGTGTATAAAGGCGGCCGCTATTTTAGCCAAGATGTCGCTGAACAGCTGGCTGATGTTTTATTATCCGATAATGCAAACTCACCATTTGACTTGTTAAGTGATCGCGAAAAGCAAGTTGCCATGATGGTGGTTAATTGCCAAAGCCCGCAACAAATCGCAGATCAGCTGTTTGTCAGTGTCAAAACCATCAATACTTATCGCTATCGTATTTATGAAAAGGTGGGGGTTGATAGTGATGTTAAATTGACTCACTTAGCGATTCGCCATGGATTGATTCAACCGTAACGCTTTCGTAATTCTATTAGCAACTCTCCTTCTATGACGGCACACTTATGAAGCTTGCTATTGGCCTTGTCTCTGCTATTACCGATTATTTACATCGTGATGATAGTCTACCTATTCCCCAATTACGTAGATTGGGGTTGATCTATAGCAGTTATCGATTCATCGTCAGTTTGTTCTTTATGTTGATGGTATACATCAATGCGCGTACTGACAGTAGCCCATTATTACCAAGTTTTTTGCAGCAGACTGTGCTGAGTTTTTATGTGCTGCTGAGCTTAATTTTACTGGGACTATTTTGCGTCGTCACCAAAAAATTGCGGCGGCAGCTGGCTTTTGGTTTGGTGTTAGATGTCATTATCTTAAGCCTACTCCTCTATACAGCTGGCGCCCCTGATTTGCAATTAACCATGCTATACATGGTGGTGGTAGCAGCCAGCTTTATGTTGCTTCATGGTTCGCAAGCATTAATTATCACCTTGCTTGCTATTATTTTTGTGATCTACCAGCAGTTTTTTTATGCCATTGCCAATAGTATGAGCTTGGCCAATTTAGGCGACGCATTGCTCATGTCAGCCAGTTTTTTGGCAGTGGGTATTTTAAGTTGGTCTATCTCACAGCGCCTAGTACAGCTTGAAAAAGTAGCGGCAAGCCATGCCAAAGAGGTTGAGCGACTCAATGTCATCAATCAAGAAGTCATCACACAAATGGTAAACGGCGTCATTGTCATCGACAAAGAACGTATTGTCTTGGCAAACTTATCAGCTCATCAATTACTGAGCGTATCCCTTAGCGCCCCTGTACCAGCACCGCACATCTTCATTGATACCAAAGATGAGCGAAATAACCACCATACCGCCCTCCTCTCTAATTTTCAGGATCAGCTTAGCAAACAGCACGCCCAGCTCTTTAAAGCCTGCTTATCCGTTGCCGTAGGTCAATCACGTACCTTTACCTACGACCTACCCGCTGTCGCCAATGTCTCTGTATTCGATAAGCTGCGCGTACAAATCACACCGTTAAAAGACGACAGCAAACTTATCATTCTAGAAGATTTACGCCGTGAACAAGCCGGTGCACAGCAGCTAAAACTGGCCTCTTTGGGGCAGTTAACGGCGAGTATTGCTCATGAAATCCGCAATCCTCTAGCAGCCATATCGCAAGCCAGCCAATTGCTAATGGAAGATATCACAGAAACTGATGTGCTAGATGACCACCAAACCATCGAAATGGATGGCAATCATGAGCTCTACAAAATGATATTTGCGCAAACAAAGCGCGTGAACCGTATCATTGAAGATATTCTAAAACTGTCACGCCAACAAAAAGCCCAGCAGCAGACGATTGTATTGGCTGAATGGCTACCCATCTTCTTGGAAAATTACTTTCAAGGGCATGATGTTTTTTTACGCGTAAAAACAAATCCTACCATATCATTTGATACGCACCAGTTAGAGCAAGTATTAATCAACTTAATCAATAATGGCTTGCGTCATAGTAGTTATGCTCATCCCCATGCCTATGTCGAAATCGAGGTTTATTGTGCAGACAACGATGTTATAATTGATACCTTAGATGCTGGCACTGGCGTCAGTGCTGAGGAATTGCCGCATCTATTTAATCCATTTTTTACTACCGATCAATCAGGGACGGGATTGGGATTGTATTTATCTCAGGCGTTTTGTGAAGCCAATCAAGCACGTCTACTTTATGTCCCCGAACACGACAAAACCTGCTTTCGCTTAATAGCACCAGCCGTGAATGCGGACACTCACTTAAGTACAGTAGAAAGCGACGTTGACAAAGACGTCCTCTGAATAAGAAACTTCTTGTGTATTAAAAATTTTGCCGTTAGGGCATGTTGACTTAATATTTAACAGCTATTGAATACGATGAGATAATGTATGACAACCACCGCCCTAGTCGTTGATGATGAAGTAGATTTGTGTCGATTAATGCAAATAACTTTGACCAAAATGGGCATCAAAAGTGATGTTGCTTATACTTTGTCGCAAGCAAGATCCTACTGGCAAGACAACGATTACGATTTTTGTCTGACCGATCTAAAGCTGCCTGATGGCTCAGGTTTAGAATTGGTAAAAGAAATCAGCAATAGCTCGAAGACACCCATCGCCGTTATTACTGCTTATGGCAGCATGGATCTTGCTATCGAAGCGTTGAAGCTTGGCGCTTTTGATTTTGTCAACAAGCCACTTGAGCTGCCGCGCCTGCGTCAGTTGGTAGAAAACGCGCTAAAGGTGATTCATCAAGACAACGAAGCAAACGCCACCCCTGAGTGCTCACCTGAAGAACAACTCCTAAATACTAGGCTGATCGGCGATTCTGCCGTGATGCATCCTTTGAAAAACACCATATTAAAATTGGCACGCTCACAAGCGCCTGTGTTTTTATCAGGAGAGTCAGGTACTGGGAAAGAAGTGGTTGCCAAGCTGATTCATGACTTAAGTCCGCGTAGAGATGGCAGTTTTGTACCCGTCAACTGCGGCGCGATTCCATCAGAGCTTATGGAATCTGAGTTCTTTGGTCACAAAAAAGGCAGCTTTACGGGTGCGGTTGCTGATAAACAAGGATTGTTTCAGCAGGCTAATGGTGGGACCTTGTTTTTAGACGAAGTGGCGGACCTACCGTTGGCCATGCAGGTCAAACTATTACGCGCTATTCAAGAAAAAACAGTGAGAGCCATCGGCGACACCAAAGAGATACCTGTCGATATTCGTATCTTATCGGCAACCCACAAAAATCTGAGCCAGTTGGTACAGGATGGCGCGTTTAGGCAAGATTTGTACTATCGCATCAATGTCATTGAATTAAAGCTGCCCACGCTTAATGCGCGCCGTGACGATATACCTGTCTTGGCAGATCATTTTTTATCAATGATTTCTCAAGAATGGCAATTAGAGACACCGCCATCATTGACAGTTGGGGCTTATGAGCGTTTGCAGCACCACAACTTCGCTGGTAATGTTCGTGAACTGCGCAATGTGCTTGAGCGCGCAGTGACTTTAGCAGAAACGTCACTCATTGATATTAGTCATTTAGGCCTTCCAGAGATGGAAAACGATGCGGAGCCTAAATCAGAACCCTCACCAACTCATAGTGAGCACGCTACCCCTACTCGTGCTGAAAACGTTGAGCAAAACGCAGCTGAGCCGACCACTCCTGAGTCAATAGAGAATCAAAAAGAATCTATTCCCACTACCAACAGCCTAGCCGCGACAAAAGCTGAGCACGTCACGACCAATCTACATCCGTACCGTACCAATATTCAGCATTACCCTTCAATGAAACAACGCCCATCCAGTTATCAAGCAGAGGCGTCAAACAGTGCAAGCCGCCACGATGATAAAGAGCCCGTTACTCAGCATTCAGCACAACCGACAGTAGATGAAAACCGCGGTTTGAACGAACTGGCAGAAAATCAGCTCCCGTCTCGAGGGTTAGAACATTATTTACAAGAACAAGAGAAGCAGCTGATTATTACTGCGCTCAAGCGAACTGATTGGAATAAAACGCAAGCCGCTAAGCTGCTAGGAACGACTTTTCGCTCTCTACGCTATCGCATGAAAAAACTGGAAATCGCTGAAGAGCAGTCTGAAGAATAACGTTAAAATTGGCCGTTGTTTCATAATACGTGTTCAAACAACGGCTGTATCCTTACCTATAGTTGATCCTAAATAAAAGGGCTACAGGAGACGATAGAGCGAGACTGGAACCAATTTTTCTTGCTGTGCCTTCGCAGGCAAGAGCATCAAAAAAGGGCATCAAAAAATAAGTTCCATTCTCGCTGTGACTTTTTTCTATTGGATTGACTACATTTACGTTTTCGACTTTATGTTTTCTAATTAGTCACGCTTTTTGCGACTGCCTTATTATTGTTATTGTTAGCTGGCTTTCGAACAAACCGAATGCCCGAGTCAAGTGCGCGCTCTTTTAACAAATCCATTGCTTGCTGCTCCCACGTGCTTTCACTACCTGATAAAGTCACATCTGGCTTGACACCAATTCCATCAATTTTATTCCCTGAGGCTGTCATATAATTGGCAACGGTCAGCTTGACTGCCTGCTCATCATTGAGCGGTACGACCGACTGTACTGACCCTTTGCCATAGCTAACTTCGCCAACGATGGTTGCGCGCTTTTGTGCCTGTAAGCTACTTGCCAACACTTCTGCTGCTGAGGCCGAATAACGATTTTGTAGAACGACCATCGGCAAATTTCTAAGTATCGCCTCACCTTGAGTCGCCAGTACCCGTGAGTCGTTTTGCCGTGCTTGTACTTGTACCACGTCTGTATCACTCATAAACAGGCTGGCAACGTTTACTGCTGAGGTCAATACGCCACCTGGATTATCACGCAGGTCTAATAGCATACCGGAAACAGGCGCATCTAGATTGATCAAGCCTTCCAATAACTTCTCGCGGCTGTTGTTTTGAAACGCAGGTAACTTAACAACGGCGATGCCATCAACAAGCGTTGTTTCAATCACTTGAGGATGGCTATTATTACGCTGTAAAGTAGTGGTGTGTTTGCGGCGTCCCGCTTTGGAGGTAACGATATCTACTTGCGTACCCGCCACCCCTGTCAGAAGTTGTTCAATATCATTGGCTTTCTTGTTTTCATCAAGTTTAAACTCGCCAATTTGATGAAGATAATCACCAACCGCAATGCCTTTTCTATCAGCAGGCGAGTCATTGGTGACCTCAGTAATGGCCCAATACCCTACATCCGGCTGGTAAGCAACTTGGATACCAATATCACCGACATCCCCTTCCGTAAAAGCACGTAGGTTCTCATAAGCCTCAGCATCTAAAAACTCTGCATGACTATCGAGCTTGGTCAGCATACCGCTCATCGCATTGTTAAATAGCTCTTCGTCATTGACTGTATCGACATATTCACGGCGGATGAGATCCACAACGGCGACAAATGTTTTGAGCGTTTCAGGAGAAATAGCATTCAAAGATACGTGAGCAACCTCAGAGGGAATATGGGTATCGATATCGCTCGTATCCTCTATTGGAGCAGACCCATCTGTTAAAGCCGTCTCATCTGGAACGCTATCTATCGAGTCATCATAATCATCTGCTGCATCTAACATGTCAGCAATGTCTGATAAATTATCCGTATTGTCACGCGTAGCCGTCTCATCAGCATTTAGATTGATCAGCTGTAGACTTGATGTATCACCATTTACTCCGTTGGACGTTGTCACTGCCGCTTGTGCCGACATAACACTTAGCCCAACCAAGCTGATAGCCAGCGCACATTTAAGGACAGTAGGGACGGTAATGGTCATCACTGCATGCTTGTTCAATTGCTTAGACTCAGAGCCACGGATAAGATTGATAGGATGCATAAGAGAACTCATTTAGATAATAGAATAGATAAGATTTACGTTGTAGAGGTAGTGGCGTGTACTGACTGATAAGATAGCACCAAGCGCGTGTTTAAAACTAGGACAGTATTGCAAGTCATAAATATCGCCGTCATTATTCGTCCTTTAGTATAACGTTTTCATTGACGCATCGAGCAATAGAATTGGACTCAAAAATTAAAAATCCATAAAAAATATGAAAAAAAGAGAGAGATAATCATTACCTCTCCCCTTTTATATGACGCAATAATACAAATACGCAGACACCACAACCTATGAGCTTATGGCTGATTTATTACGCTGGTATTAATAAACTCTCACCTGTCATCTCATTTGGCGCCTCAATATGCATCAGCGACAAAATTGTCGGCGCGATATCACTTAGTTTGCCACCACGACGCACTTGTAATTTTTGCTCACCAACATAGATCAATGGTACGTGTTCAGTGGTATGCTGAGTATGTACCTGCCCGCTTTCATAGTCTTGCATCTGTTCGCAGTTGCCATGATCGGCGGTGATGAGCATATTACCGCCAGCTGCTTGTACCGCTGCTGCTACGCGCCCTACACAAATGTCTAGCGCTTCCACCGCTTGTACAGCCGCCTCAAATACCCCTGTGTGTCCTACCATATCACCATTGGCATAGTTCACAACCAATACATCGTACTTGCCCGACTCAATCGCCTCGACCAGTTTATCCGTCACTTCAGGCGCACTCATTTCAGGTTTTAAATCATAGGTAGGCACGTCTGGAGAAGGCACTAAGATACGTGTTTCACCATCGTACTCTGCCTCACGGCCGCCACTAAAGAAAAAAGTCACATGGGCATACTTTTCAGTTTCAGCAATACGCAACTGGGTTTTCCCTTTATCTTGCAAGTATTCGCCAAGGGTATTGGTTAATGACGTAGGATAGTAAGCAATGCTGGTAGTAGGATTGTCAGCCAATACGTCAGAGTATTTGGTCAGCATGACAAACGCCGCCAGTTTGGGCCGCTTACGACGAGCAAAACCAGAAAACTCATGATCGGGTAACACAAAAGCTTGTGCAAGCTCACGGGCGCGATCAGCACGGAAGTTCATAAAAATAAGCGCATCATTGTCATCAACGGTATAAGGCACTTCATCTCGTCCAATTACGGTTGTAGGACTAATAAATTCATCCGTCTCACGTGCTTTATAGGCGGCTTGCACCGCCCCATCTGCTCGCGTCGCTAAGCGATCTGCCTTGCCTTCGGTAAGAAGCTCATAAGCCTTTTGTACTCGATCCCAGCGATTGTCACGATCCATGGCATAGTACCGACCAATGATACTGGCAATTTGTACGCGGCCGCCTTCATAGTGCGCATTTAGCTTATTAATGTGCGTACGTAGGCGATCTACATATTTATCAGCGGATTTTGGCGGTGTATCACGCCCATCTAAAAAGCAATGGACAAAGACGTTTTTGGCACCATGTACGAGGGCTGAATGACACATGGCTTCTATATGGTCTTGATGCGAATGCACGCCGCCATCTGATAGTAGTCCCATGATGTGAACATTACCGCCAAGCTCGTTGGCTGCTTTTACCGCATTGACCAGCGCTTCGTTTTTATAAAAATCACGATTGGCAAGCTCACTTGAGATGCGGGTGGAATCTTGATAAAGCACGCGGCCTGCGCCCAAGTTCATGTGTCCTACTTCTGAATTACCAAACTGACCATCTGGCAGCCCTACATCTTCTCCAGACGCAGATATCAATCCATGCGGATATTGCTGATACAGTTTGTCCAAATGCGGCATGTTGGCAGCGGCAATCGCATTGTCCTTATCGTCTTCACGGTGTCCAAAACCATCTAGGATCATCAACACATGCGGCACTTTTTTTAATTGCTCGCTGTTTTGCTCATTACTAAGCGTGGTCTGATCGTCGTTGATAAATTCTGATTGTGGCTGATTGTTGGTCATGGATTACCGCTCCTCAAGTGGATGAACGCTTATAATATTGTCATAGGAAATTGAAAGTATCCTATCTTAACACACATCTCAAAATAGCTGAAAACTGACCTCTTGTACGATATAGTTGATCCCAAATAAAATGGATATACAAAATGATAGGGTGAGAATGGAACTAATTTTCCTTGCTTGCTGTGCCTACGCCGATAGAGGCTACAAAAAATTAGTCCCATTCTCGCTGTGCTTTTTTTATATTGGACTGACTATAGAACGTTTATTTATAACATTCATAGACAAAATTTCATTAAAAATGTGGTGAAAGCGATAGATCAATCATACTCACTATTAATACCTCGTATCAATCTGTAAACCAGACTTGCAATCAATCAGGCCATTGGTTAAGATAATTATATTCTGAAGTGTTGGCTAGTAGATGTTTATTCCCTGAGCCGATAATGCTTTACCAGGATGTGGTATCTATTACCTCATTGTGTATGCCTGCACCGCTTGCGGTGTATCAGGAAACCTGCCGAGGTAGTGACGCATCCGCCCTGAACTTCACGGTTCATGGGTCACCATCTTACGGCGGCACTTCGGTTGTTATATTCGGTTAATTATTGATTTGCTGACGAGTAATTTGTAGATAAATTACTCTTTGTAGAAAATGAATAACAACCAACCAAAAGCCCCTTTCGCTATTGACGAAAGGGGCTTTTTTTATCTGCTCTACACTTATTATTCAAACTTTATTCGTCATTGGCAGATTTTGTGATTTTCTTCACATCTTTGGGGACATTTTTTGCCGTGCCATCTACCGTCGTGTGCTGTTTAAAAACATCACCAAACGGGTTTTGTTGCTGCTGACCAAAGGGATTTTGCTTATTCATACCGCCAGCACCGCCGAATGGGTTTTGACCAGCACCCATTTGTCCACCCATCTGTTTTGCCATCATTTCCATCATTTTTTGCTGATTGTTCATGACGTAATTGTTGGCGACGTCTTTTAGTTTCTTTTGTACGGGCGGTAATACAAGAAGCAATGCAATAATATCACTAAGTACGCCAGGAATAAGCAGTAAGACACCCGCTGCCGCCATTGCCACACTTTTCATCATGGTAGCTTCTGGCGGACGCATAGCAGGGTTCATCATGCCACCTGCTTTCATTTGCTGTGCCATTGGACTAAGAGAGGCCATGCCTTTGCGTATCAGTGCAATACCAATGATCGCAGCGACAATAAACCACATAAAGACCCACCAGCCACTCATAAACTGCGCGAGCAAATACCACAGTAGCATCTCGATAATAAACCAAACAATGGCGATACCAACTATCTGACCCATAAAGTGTCGTCCTATAAAATAAAAACCAATAAATTGAGCGCCATACAAATTAAAATGGCTAACATATGATGTATATGGGGATTGATTGCTATACTATCAAACTTACCGCTTATTTTTAAGCCATAAAACAAAATGTAAGTAATACGGAAGACTATGGCAATTATTATAGGGATAGATCCAGGTTCACGCATGACGGGTTATGGCATCGTTCAACAAACGGGCGATAAACTGACCTATATTGATGCAGGCACCATTCGTACAGACACCAAAGAGATGCCTGAGCGTCTCAAGCGGATTTTTAATGGCTTAACACGCATCACGCAGCATCATCTAAAATACGCAGACGAGCCAATTTATACAGCGATTGAGCAAGTGTTTATGGCAGAAAACCCAGACTCCGCCTTGAAACTTGGTCAAGCGCGAGGCGCTGCCATTGCCGCCATGGTCGCCTTGGATTTGGAAGTATCAGAATACACCGCGCGCCAAATCAAGCAAGCAGTGTGCGGCTATGGCGCGGCGGCCAAAGAGCAGGTGCAAGAGATGGTTTGCCGCATACTCTCTTTAGAAGTTACCCCACAACAAGATGCAGCAGATGGACTCGCCTGCGCGATTTGTCATGCGCATTCAAGCCATTCGATGAATAAATTGATACTTAATAGCGCCATGCGTGGACGTGGAACTTCTAAGAAAAAAGGACGTTGGCGTTTGACCGAAGAAGATCTCGGTAACTTACGTTAATAACTTAATTAGAAAACAACCGTTAAAAACGACCATTAAAAAGATGACCTAAAAAAACGCGCTTGATAGCGCGTTTTTTGGATCATTGATTAAGTTAATCTGGTTTTCAGGATTTACTCTGTCACTGAGCTTTCAATCACAGCGTCTAATACATAAGCATACTGCTCTTTTAATGCATTTGTAGACTCATCATCTATCGCCGCACTACTATCTAACTGGTAACGCTGTAATCGTAGCACCTCACTGTGCGCGTCATTGTGCTGATAACCTTCAATTACGCCAGCAAATGTTGTCCATTCGCCCTCACTACTTTTGACGCCTTGATCGTTATAAGTAACGGGTTTAACTTGCAAACACCTCTGAGAGGTACTGTCTTTACAAGGAACCATCTTATCCTTTATGGCCCAAAATACTGTATCCCCTTTACTATGGTACTTGGCTTGCGGCGTCAGACTGCCTTCCCAAACCAACGTCGTCCCCTCATTTGTTAGCTGAGTCAAGATTGGTCGATCTTCTTGGGAGACTTCTCCTGGCATTACCGTGATTTGATTATCACCTTGCATCAGGTTAATTAAGCTGTTTTCAACGATATCGAGTTTACCGCATGACATTTTTGTACTCATGCTGTCTTCAATCGTGAGGACTGCACTTTGTAGCTGATAAACCGCACTTATCGTGTTGCAACCCACGCTATAGTTTAATGTATTTTGACCTTGATACTGATCGAACGACAATCTTATTTGAGTGTCATCTGCTGTCAAGGTACTCAAGGGTTGAGCCTTGTTATCTGTGGCAGAAATAAGTGTCCAGCGATACTTAGACAGATTGGCAATCATTGTTTGTTCCGCACTCAGCGTCTCTGTGGCTGACTCATCGGTAGGTACAGCGTTGTTATTAGCAGCAACAAGCGTGCTTTGCAGCTTATCATTGGACTCTTGAGCGCTTTCCCCCATATCCTGCTCTTGCAACGAAACAGGATCCTGACAAGCACTTAATGCCAAACTTGCTACCAGCACACTTGATAATATACCCACTCTAACAGACAACGTTTTAAGAGATAATGCCATAACACTCATGCCTTGTATTTACACCTTTTTCTATACTCTAAATAATGATGACTGCCTATCTAATCTATCGAAGCAGCTTAGTTTGCCTACTATTTAATTTGACCGCTACTTAGTTTGACCACTATAACGTTGATACTAGGGGTCAGTGTAACAAAGTGTTAATCTGAATCGTACAACGATGTCTGTTGCTTTTTTGCCTCACTACTTTAATGCACTACAGGCCTAAATAGCTGAGTATTTTACCAACTCACCCATCTAAGGCTGTGCGTTATACTTACTTCAGGAATGATAAACGGTTTATTTTACTTATTATCTCCAGCAAGCTTGGCTTTTGCCATGTTTGAGATACTAAACCGTTCATTCATTTTTTCATAAAAACGAGCAAGATTCTTACCCTGTTCAGTCGGATTTACTTTTAGAAGCTTACCAAAATCCAATCCAAGATAAAGCACAATATCAGCGAAACTTAATTGATCTCCTACCAAGTAGTCGTGACCTTCTAAGACCGTTTCAAAATAAGCCAAGGCTTTGCTTGGGCGCGCGGTAGAAGGTGCAACAAACTCTGGTACTTGTTCAACGCGTTGCGCTTTGGACGGATGACTGTGCTGAAATGCCAGCATATAATTGTATAAGATCTCAAACTCAGCGATGCGGCGCATTGAACATACTTGCGCGCGTTGTACCACATCGTTACCCATTACTGAGCGCTCACCATAGACACGGTCCAAATATTCGCATACTGCCTGCGAGTCATTGAGAACGGTACCATCGTCTAATGTTAAAACGGGGACGGTCTGCATCGGATTTATTGTAGTAAATGCCTCTGACATCTGCTCATTGGCAGCAAAATCAATATCTACTACGTCGATATCATCCATATCATCAACATCAATCCCTTTTGATGCCAATAAAATTAAGGCTTTACGCGGATTGGGTGCCGTACGGGTTATGTATAATTTTTTCATGACAAACTCCTTGTAAGATAGAATAAAAAGCGACTCAACACTGTTAGAACTTTATATAGTCAGTCCTAAATAAAAAAGATACGATTATGATCAGGCGATACTGGCAAACGATATTATTTTAGATAAAACTTATTGCTTTACTCATCATAGCAAAACCTTACTGCCACTTGTTATATGAAAAGTAAAAAGCCCCATAACATTAAGTTATAGGGCTTTTTATTTTTAGTTAATAAGCATACGTCTTTGGCCTATTTATTGGGCGCAGGTGTCGTACGTAGATACGGTTTCACTTCCGTATGACCTTTTGGATACTTAGCAGCAATGTCTTCATTTTTTACACTTGGCGGGATGATAACGTCATCGCCGTCTTTCCAGTCCACTGGGGTTGCAATGTTATATTCATCAGACAATTGCAGCGCATCAATCACGCGAATAATTTCATCAAAGTTACGACCACAGCTGGCTGGGTAGGTGAGTGTTAACCGAATCTTTTTACTTGGATCAATAATAAAGACACTACGTACTGTATGTGTGCTATCGGCGTTTGGATGCATCATGTCATACAGCTCAGCGACTTCTTTATTAGGATCAGCGATGATTGGAAAATTCATCTCAGTACCTTGCGTCTCACCGATGTCACTTGCCCATGCTTTATGATCTTCTAAGCTATCGACAGAGATACAGATTGGCTTGACATTGCGCTTTTGGAACTCACCATTAAGCGCAGCAGCGCGACCAAGCTCGGTCGTACAGACTGGGGTAAAGTCTGCTGGATGTGAGAAGAAAACAACCCAGTTGTCGCCTGCCCACTCATGGAAATTGATATCACCTTCTGTGGTTGTCGCATTAAAGTCTGGAGCGGTATCGCCTAAACGTAAATGTGCCATGCTTAATTCCTTAGCTTATTAGTGATGAGCACTGATACTTAAAAATATCTTCGCGCTCTATTATTATCATCGACATGCTTATCTATTCAAACAAACCAAAGCATATCAAAAAAACGTCATTTTATAGTAACAAACTGATTATGAATGTCTTGTGATAGATTGTAATGCGGTTATTCCTTTTATAAATAACTCGTCAATTAATCAAGTAACCCTTAATTAAACAATACTCTTTGTGCTCTAAACAACCATACCCGAATCCCACAAGCAAAACTCGCCAAATTTACCCTTTTTGCTAGTACCACCAGCCGCACGTCCTGCTTCGGTTAATATCAACTCGCCTTCTTGTGCTTCTAAATAACCAGCTGCCAGTAATTTATCGTTTAGTTCTTGCGTTTTAAGTCCTCGCTCTTTGGCAAGCTTGGCAGTAGTCAGTTTAGAATAGTTAGGCGTTGCAGCTTCTGCGGTGGCAGTAGATGCCGCAGCCGCATTTACCTTATTATTAGCCACAACAGGAGCAGGATTGGTTTTACTCTCTGCCTCATTATCAGGCTCATTCACCTTCTCAAGGGACATTCTGACTTCATCACTGATACGAATGATGCGCTGGGCTTCCTCATAAGTATCGGCGTAAAGCTTGGCATCTTCATTGCGATAAATAAGCACACCCATTTCATTATTATTAACTTGACTGAATTCATAAAGGTTCAAGCTGGTAATGATGCATTCGTTTTCATTCAGGTAGCATTTAGCGTGCAAGTTTTTGCAAAAGCTGGTACGGATAAAGGTTAAGTTTTTTAGCCAATTTATCTCTTCAGGGTGTAAATCGTTTTTGCCATAAACGATGCGAATGTCTATTTTCAAGCGATTACGGTCTTCGAGCAATTCTTTGATACGCTCATTGAGCTTGAGATAGGGACTGATAATAATCAATCTGTCAGACGCATTTTTAATCAATTCTTCTAAATGATAAGTCGTACCACTACTATTCAAAAACTTTGCCATTCTTATACCCTCTCCCTCTACGATTAAAATTTATGCCTAGCCACAAAAAAGCCCATTCCTAGCGTACTAGAAATGGGCGAACTTGCAAACTACTATTGTTCAGTAGTTGTTTAAAAATAAATATGAACGGTGCTGATAATATTTATTAAGCAGGTTTATAACTGTCGCGTAAGCTGACGATTTGATTAAATACGGGCTTGTCACTGGTGTGCTCCACTGCGTCAGAGATAAAATACCCTTCACGCTCAAACTGAAAACGCGTGCCTGCCTCCGCATTGGCCAATGATGGCTCAACCACTGCTTGCAGCTCAGTCAACGAGTTCGGATTAAGCGCTTGATGTACGTCACTCACACTACTTGGGTCTTCCACATTAAATAGTTGCTCATACATACGTACGGTTGCAGGCACACCTTGGCTTGCTGATACCCAATGAATGACGCCTTTAACCTTACGGCCTTCAGGATTGTTACCCAATGTCGTAGGGTCAATCGTTGCCTTTAATTCAACAACGTTGCCACTGTCATCGGTGATATGTTCGGTCACTGCCAATATATAGGTATTGCGTAGACGAATTTCTGGCTTTTCAGGTGACAGACGCTTATAGCCTGCTGGCGGTTCAACCTCATAATCGCCTTGGTCGATATATAGCGTTTCGGTGAAAGGAATTTCACGTTCACCCATATCGACGTTCGGATGATTTGGTTGCGTCAACCATAGAGTCTGCGTTGTATCATCGAAGCGCGCATTGACGCCCTCGGCTTTTTGCGATTCCCACTCACTGACCGCTTCCGCAAAGTTAGTAATCGTCACTTTTAATGGCTTTAACACCGCCATACCGCGTGCCGTAGTGGTTTCTAGGGATTGACGAACACTAAATTCTAATGAGCGAAAATCAACCACACTGTCAGATTTGGTTATACCAACGCGATCACAGAAATCACGTAGACCTTCTGCGGTATAACCACGGCGGCGCATGCCAGCAATGGTCGGCATACGTGGATCATCCCAACCACTAACGATACCTTCATCGACCAATTGTTTTAGCTTACGCTTACTGGTCATCGTATGATCGACGTTTAAACGGCTAAATTCGTACTGACGCGGTGCTACTTCAAAACCGATCTTTTCAATCACCCAATCATAAAAAGGACGATGGTCTTCAAACTCTAGTGTACACAATGAATGAGTAATGCCTTCGATGGCATCAGACAGCGGATGCGCAAAGTCATACATGGGATAGATACACCATTTATCACCCGTTTGATGATGGGCTTGATGCATGACGCGGTAGATGACAGGATCACGCAGGTTCATGTTTGGGCTTGCCATATCGATTTTGGCACGCAAAACCGCTTTCCCTTCCGCATATTTACCTGATTCCATATCGTTGAACAGCGCTAAGTTGTCTGCCACACTGGCGTCACGATAGATTGAAGGCGTTCCGGCTTCATTAAACGAACCGCGGTTTTCTTTAATCTGTTCAGGTGACTGCAAGTCCACATAAGCATCACCTTGCTCAATCAGTTGCACCGCCCAAGCATAAAGCTGATCGAAGTAGCTTGAGGCATGATACGCCTCCCCAACCCACTCAAAA
This sequence comes from Psychrobacter halotolerans, assembly GCF_039680845.1. Classification (NCBI taxonomy): domain Bacteria; kingdom Pseudomonadati; phylum Pseudomonadota; class Gammaproteobacteria; order Moraxellales; family Moraxellaceae; genus Psychrobacter; species Psychrobacter halotolerans. The sequence goes on from NZ_JBDKWD010000001.1 coordinate 294,974, forward strand.
CCCAACCATCTGACATCGCTCTCGATGTTATCGATATAGTCCTGCTTTTCTGCCGTTGGGTTGGTGTCATCAAAACGCAGATTACACACACCGCCGAACTCTTCTGCCACACCGAAGTTTAGGCAGATAGACTTTACGTGACCCAAATGCAAGTAGCCATTTGGCTCAGGCGGAAAACGGGTCACGATTTGCTGGTATTTTTGCGCATTGACATCGTCACGAATGATATTACGAATAAAGTCGTTTTTTTGTTCAGTGTTGCTTGAGTGCTCACTCATCGGGCATTGCTCCTAACGCAAATTGTCAATTCATAACACGTGCCATCACGCATTATGGAAAATTCGAACCAAACTTTTGGATAAAAAATAATAAAACAGCGATAAAAACTTGAGCCACAAAAACAGTAGGTTATAGAACCACATTATTTGCTGGCATAATTAAAAATGGTCGGAAATGGATAAAGTTGCGTTATTCTATCAGCTTTTGCAAACGCATTAACAGCCTGATACATGACACAGCATAAAAAAGCCGTTAGACTACCCATGACTTTTATCAACCAACTTTTTAACCACCACTTGACAGCGTCACTTAAGGCGCTGCAATTAAAAAAGGAATATCTCATGGTAGACATGCCACCAGTAGTAGAACTTGACACCAGTATGGGTGCGATCGTTATCGAACTCAATGAAGAAAAAGCGCCAAAGACCGTCGAAAACTTTTTGAACTATGTAAAATCAGGTCAGTATGACGGTACGATTTTTCACCGCATCATCGATGGCTTTATGATTCAAGGCGGCGGAATGGACGCTGAAATGAATGAAAAACCAACCAATGCGCCTATCGAAAACGAAGCAGACAATGGCCTAAAGAACGATAAAGGCACTATTGCAATGGCGCGTACGCAAGACCCACATTCAGCCACTAGCCAGTTCTTTATTAACGTAAAAGACAATGATTTCCTAAACCATTCTGGCAAAAACATGCAGGGTTGGGGTTATACCGTATTTGGTAAAGTAACAAGCGGTATGGACGTAATCGAAAAAATGCGCAGCGTACCAACTGGTCGTTTTGGTATGCATGCTGATGTACCAAAAGAGCCAGTCGTTATTAACTCAGCGACCATCATTACTCAATAACAGTTACTCAGTAACAGCTACTCAGTAATGGTTGTTTAGTAGCAGCGGCTTAGCCGCTGTGAATTCATGAGTATTGCTCAATAAATTTTATTGGGTAATACTCATTATCCGATAAGTTATAAGGACACAGATAAATGCAAAGTTTTAATCATCTGATAACGACCCGACCTCATGAGGTGCGGCAAGTATTGATTAGCGATTTGCATTTGTCCTCTGAAGAGCCTGCCTTAGTGCAGGCTTTTTTGGCATTGCTTGATGACTGCCTTGCTCTGCCAGATCTTAAACGCTTGTTCATTTTAGGTGATTGGTTTGAGGTATGGCTGGGTGATGATATGTATTTGTCCTTATCAGAAGAAGCACGTCACGTGCATTGGTTGACACCGCTTATCGTTAAACTAAAAAATTTGCGTATACAGGGTTGTGAGATTTTGGTCATGCATGGCAATCGTGATTTTCTGTTGGGTCAATTGTTTTGTAATCTATTCGGCGGTGAGTTGATTGAAGAGCCTTATAATTTAATGGTTGGACAGCAACATTATCGTTTGGAACATGGCGACGCTTTGTGTACCGATGATAAAAAGTATCAGTTGTTTCGCCGACTCATGCGCAACCGTATGACCCAGTGGTATCTACTTAATAAACCATTAGAAAAACGCTTGGACATCGCTGATAAAATGCGCAAAAAAAGCCAGCAGAACAATGCCAATAAAGCAGCGCATATCATGGATGTTAACAATGGAGCGGTCACTGACGTCATGGCTGATAATGATGCGTTATTGCATGGTCATACCCACAGGCCTACCGTCCACCAACTCGCTAATGATAAAAAACGTTATGTGCTTGGCGATTGGCGTCTGCTCGACAAAGACAAGCGGCAAGCGAAAGTCAGCGCGGTAATTGGAGTTGTCACTTCGCCAGAAGATATAAAAGATAACGCTCAGTTGGCTCTGATTGAATTTGACTTTAATATTATCTGACCGAGATTTTAGCTAACAAAGCAGCACTTATTTATCATAAAAAAGGTCTATCGCTTGTGCAATAGACCTTTTTTGATGGCTGCTTCTTTGCATCTTTTAGCCGATAGCTGGTTTATTTTAGAAGCGATACATTGCGATTGAGCGTGTGACTGGAATAAATTTTTTGCAGTCTCTGTCGGCAACGCCGCAGCAAGCAAAAAAATTTGTACCAGTTACACGTTGCTATCTTTGCAAACGGTTTTTTTATTAGTCTTAAGGCATCAATTTAAAGAAATGCTGGCGGTAATGCTTAAGCTCACGAATAGAGTCACGTATATCATCCAATGCCAAATGACTGCCGCCTTTCTCAAAGTTTCTTAAGATATCTGGACGCCAGCGGAAACACAGCTCTTTGATGGAAGACACATCAAGATTGCGATAATGGAAGAACCTCTCAAGCTCTGGCATTTGACGAGCCATAAATCGGCGATCTTGGCAGATGGAATTGCCACACATCGGCGACTTACCACTATCGACCCACTTATTTAAAAACTTAATGGTCTCAGCTTCAGCTTCAGCCAATGTGACGGTGCTACGGCGCACCCGATCAATTAGACCTGACTGACCATGTTGCTTGGTATTCCAGTCATCCATACCATTTAAGACGCGGTCAGACACCTTGATCGCAAATACTGGCCCTTCAGCCAATACATTTAAATCTTCATCAGTGACAACGGTTGCAATCTCGATAATCTCATCATTTAAGGTATCAAGTCCGGTCATCTCTAGGTCAATCCATACCAGCCCTTTTTTGCCTTGGTTTTTAATTTTAATCTTATTGGGGTGGTCACCGGTGGTCATAAAATATCCTATGGTCAATAAATTTTGAGACAATGTTGGCGCAATGTTAAACAGATCAAGACGAATACTTAGCTAAAACCCTGAGAAATCTAACGTTAGTAGCGCTCAAAAATCCTTACAGATCTAAAGTTAGTAGAAATCTAGTGGTTCATGATAGATAGAATATTACAAAACCACTATCTGCCATCCGCGCTTTAGGCTGTATGTTAGCAAATTTTCACGCTACACTTAGCAATATTTTTTTAATAGGTCAAAACCCATGGCATTAATCCGGCAGCGCAAACTGACTAAGCAACAGATTCGTCGTATTGACAAGCAACAGCTGGACAGTCAAGACAGCATCGATGACAGTTTGATGGATGGCGTGGTCATGGCGCATTATGGCAAGCAACTAGAGGTACAAGTGACCAGCTTGCCTGCGGTGATACCACAGCAACCTGAAATCGGGCCTGATGATCCTGAGCCGTTTTGGCAAGTACTCGCCTTGAATGATATTTGGCGCTGTCATGTACGTACCAACCTACCCATGCTAGCAGCGGGCGACCACGTACGCTGGAGCGCCGACTCCAATACAGGTTTTGGACGTATCGAATCAGTCAAACCGCGCACATCCTTGGTCTCACGCCCTGATCGTTATCATAAGCTCAAACCCGTTGCTGCCAATGTCGATATTTTGGCCATTGTATTTGCACCGCTACCTGCTGCCGCGCCCACGCTCATAGACCGCTATCTGGTCGTTTGTCACCATGCTGGCGTCAAGCCATTGTTGGTGCTCAATAAAGCCGATCTGCTGGCCCAAGAAAATGGCGTTGATACCAGTGAGCTGCTGGCACAATATGCCGCTCTTGGGTATGAGAGTGTGCTCACCTCCGTTGATTGTCCTGAGAATATCGCGGACAGCGATGAGCAGACTGGGCTTGATGAGCTAAAACGTTACATAGATAAGAAGCTAGTGATTTTTGCTGGTCAATCTGGCGTCGGTAAGAGCAGTTTAATCAACGCTCTATTGCCCGACTCTGGTCAAAGCGTCAACGTCATCTCCGAAAACTCTCAGCTGGGCCAGCACACCACGACGACCAGCCGCTTACTGCCCTTCAATCCAGACGATCTAACCCAAGGCGGCATTGTGGATACCCCCGGTATTCGTGAGTATGGTATTTGGCACTTAACCCCTGATGATATTATCTCAGGCTTTGTTGAGCTTGCGCCGCTGGCTGGTGACTGTCAATTCCGTGACTGTCGTCATACGCATAACAGTAAAGGCTGCGCCCTTTGGCAAGCAGTGGCTGACGGTGTCGTATTGCAGCGCCGTGTTGAAAACCTCGTTACGCTCAGAGAAGAGGCAGATACCAAACCTTATTAAACATGGTCTTATTAATGGTTAAATGCTAGGTTGGTCATCGCACGTTTACTATAGATGACCTTATCGGTATAATAGCGCCTTGTTCAATTCGTTAGGCTGTCTTCTCAGCTTGATAGAACACTCATTTTTTTGGAGGTATGGTTTGGAACGTGCGCTGGAATTTGTGGGCAACCACCCGTTTTTATTTGGTATATTAGCCGTACTTGCCGTGCTATTTTTTACGATTGAAAACAAACGTAGCGGCAGAAAAATATCACCCAATACCCTTGGGATGATGGTCAACTCTCAAAACGCACAGCTTATCGACATTCGTGATAAGAAGAAATTTGCGTCAGGATATATTCAAGGCAGTCGCAACATACCCTTCTCTGAGCTAAAAGACCGCATCAGTGAGATTCGTGCGATTGAGCAGCCAGTGATTATTATCTGCGATATGGGCGTACAAGCAGGCGCTGCGGTACAAATGATCGGTAAAGAAAATGTCTATCGCTTAGAAGGTGGTATCGGCGGCTGGCAAAGCGCTGGCATGCCGTTGGTTGGTCTAAAAGACGCCAAACCAAAAGGCAAAGCCAAACCAAGTTTGCATAAATAATGGCGTACATTGCCATCTTTTATTAGTGTGACATTGATGGTTTTTAATAACGTAACGTTGATAATTTTTATTGATGTAGCTTTAATAACTACTGGCATTTAAAAAAGGCACCTATTAATAAGGTGTCTTTTTTTATGTCGTTTTTGGCAGACGGTGCAACCTTTTACATTCTATCAACTTGAATTCGCAACGCTTATCCCCACTTTAATACTGAGTGTCACCAAATATATTCAATTCACTTATTGGTAACGAACCGATTATAATAATTTTTTAACTGATTGCTTATAACAATACGCTTACCTCATACATTTATAAATAAGGATTTATCATGACTGTACCTGTTAAAGTTTATACGACCCCTATCTGCCCATACTGCTCAAACGCTAAGCAATTATTACAATCTAAAGGCGTTGATTACGAAGAGATTGGTATGCATGACATGAGTAGCGAAGAGCGCCAAGCGCTTATGAAAAAAACCAATAATTATCGCACTGTACCGCAAATCTTCGTTGGTGAAACCTTTGTCGGTGGTTTTGATGAGCTTAATCAGATGAACCAACAAGGCAAACTTGATGAGCTATTAGCAGGTTAATCTGCTATATTTTTTGTCTATCTGTCTTTACTAGCGTAAGGACAGATGCGAAGATAGAAGATCTTGCTAAAAAATGTCGAGATATTGTCTCGATTTATATTACAATGAGCTTTTATTAAAACGACAGTTTGCTCCATTATCTGATTTAATTTTAGAGGAATAACCATGGCTGACGCACAACCACAATTGGCATTAGAACGCATTTATGTAAAAGATATGTCACTTGAAGTCCCAGGCGCTGAAGTATTCACCAAAGAGTGGAACCCAGAGCTTGATATCAACCTTTCAAGCAATGCTGAGAAGCTTGATGACGATCATTATCAAATCATTCTAACCGTGAGCGTGACGGCTAAGAATGCTGACGAAGCGGCTTTCATTGCAGAAGTTCATCAAGCAGGGATTTTCTTATTAAAAGATATTCCTGAAGATCAAATCGGCCAAATCTTAGGCGCATACTGCCCTAACGTTTTGTTCCCTTATGCTCGTGAAGTCATCAGTGATATCGTGACACGTGGTAGCTTCCCGCAATTATTGCTTGCACCTGTGAACTTTGATCAAGCCTATGCACAAAGCCAACAGCAAACGCAAGTTGATGCTCAAGGTAACGCTTAATTTTTGACCTAATAATGGTCTGACTTTATAAGCGTTACTTTTGATAAAGAGCCGTTTACTTATGGTGAGTAAGCGGTTTTTTTGTGGCTATATTTTGGCTTTATAATAGTAAACAATTTCAATTCTCTAAAAACAAAAAAACCTCGACTATTGAAAGTCGAGGTTTTGATAATTAAAGCTAGTAACTTTTGAGACGCCTTAGCCTTTTAAGACAGATAAGATTTGCTGCTTAACCTCATCGATACCTTGAGTACCATCAAACTTATTATAACTAGGCGCATCATTACCTTCTTTGGCTTTATCTTGATAAAAACCAACCAAGGCTGAGGTTTGCTCATGATAAGTAGATAGACGGTCACGAATGGTCGCTTCTTGGTCATCTTCACGCTGGATAAGCGCTTCGCCCGTCACATCATCGATACCTTCTTGCTTTGGCGGGTTGTGATCGACATGATAAACGCGGCCTGAGCCTGGGTGCTGACGACGACCAGATAAACGCTTGACGATCTCATCATCAGGCACACTGATTTCAATCACATGATCAATCGCCACATCGGCATCTGCCAATGCTTGCGCTTGAGGAATGGTACGTGGAAAACCATCAAAAATACAACCATTGGCACAGTCAGGCTTGGCGATACGCTCTTTTACTAGGTTGATAATAAGGTCATCAGACACCAAACCACCAGCATTCATAATGTCTTTGGCTTTTTTGCCAAGCTCGCTACCTTCTTTGATAGCTGCACGCAGCATATCTCCAGTTGAGATCTGCGGAATATCATATTCTTTAGAAATAAACTGGGCTTGAGTACCTTTACCGGCGCCTGGTGGACCTAGCAAAATAATACGCATCATGACACGACTCTCCTTAATAGATAGGATTTTGGGATTAATATAGTTTAGGGATTGGTTGATTGCAAAGCTACCTTACCTTGTGGCTTTGCAAACCTCAAGTATTTTCATTATGGCGGTGATAAGTTGCCATGACTTATCTGTTCATAGAACGCTGTTGCACGCTATTGTAGCGAGCAACAGCGGTTGCCTTGATTATCAACAAAAACAAGCGCTTATCTTATGGAATCTGTTGATTAATTTCGACATTAGCCTGATCTTGATCCGCTCTAATGACCACAGGATTGCCCGACAGATCTCCTGAGGCAGCACTAGCCGTACCACTATGACTAATACGAGCGATGACCGCCAGTTGAACTTTATCCGCTCGAGCAGACTGTAGCGTCCGTTCTGGCATCATAGCATCAAGATCGCTTAGGCTAATAACTGCCTCGCCTTGCTTGATCACACTGATTGGTAAGCGCTTGGCGGCAAACGGTGGCCCCCCTTTCACATCGCGTATCGCGACGAATAAGACGTCATCGCCCTTCACGAGCGGCAACAAGTTGGCATTGATTTTTATGGTTACCTCGACACCTTCAGAGGCTTGCTGCTGCTGTGCGGTCACATTGGCGCTTAACTCGTCTAGACTTGCCAGCGCTTGTGAATGATCGCCCGGCTTAGCGGCAATATTACCACGCAGACGTCTGATCCAACCTTGTGCTTGCTCAAAGTTACTACTGCGCGCTTCACCCATGGCCATTAGCATCTGTGCCCCTTCATGGTTTGGGTTTTTGGCCAACACATCCTGTAATACTCGGCGACTATTGGCATCTAATTGCCCTTTATTGGCAAAAAAGCTAATCTGCGCGTAGGTGGTTGCAATCTCTTCGTTGTCTGGTGACAAACGATAGGCGCGTGATAGCGATTCTATAGCCGAATCAGTGGCTTCTAATGATAAGAATAGCTCCGATAGACGCATCCACCGATTGGGATCGTCAGCGTGACGATAGACGTTAGTCTGCATGGCACTAATCAGTTGCGTCCCATCTTCGATCGCCCAAGCGGGCGGCTGGTCAATCTTGCCAGTCAACAAGTCGTCGGCAACTTGACCCACTTTGTCCTCGCTTGTCCAAAGATCAAACACAGGCGTGCGATCACCAACCATCAAATATGCCATGGCTGCCAGTACAGGCACCCAGACCATGATGATTAAGCGACTTTTAATACCCGGTGTGACCATTGGCATAACTTCGCGCTGCGCATCCAAAAGCTGACGCTCAAGCTCAAGTTTTTGATTCTGATAATGGCTGTCATCAATAACGCCATTATCTTTGTCTGCTTGTAGCTCGGTTAGGCGCTCGCGAAACACCGCAACATTGATGTCTAGTAGCTGATTGTCCACAGGTTTGTGCGATGATCGTGACGATCTTAACCACGGCATAATAGCGATAGCGGCCAGTATTAAGGCGATAAGTAAGCTTAAAGCAATAAATAAGCCAACAGTAGAGAATAGGGTCATTTTTTGTCCTCAAGACTTGTGATGTCATGATCGTTTTTTTCATCGTTACGACTGCGCGCTAAGAGACGATCAAGCTCGGCTTTTTCAGCGGCAGACAAAGCGGCCACGGTACGGTCTACCTTGATGCCACTTTCTCCACTAGCGACCCGCTGACGCCGTTTGCTTTGCCAAAACCATCCTATCAATAGAACGATGAGCAATAAGGGCGGAAAAAACCATAGAATCCATGTTGATGGACGTACGGGTGGCTTATAACTGATAAAGTCGCCATAACGCTCTTGCATATAAGCGCGAATCTCACTATCACTACGACCGTCTTTTACCATATCGTAGGTCTTTTGCTTCAGATCTTGTGCGATGGGCGCATCAGAGCCAGCAAGATTCTGATTTTGGCATTTAGGACAGCGAAGCTCTTCTATGAGCGCACGATACTGCGCTTCTTGCTGCGTTGAGTCGAAGTCATAAACTTCAATGGCAGCATAGCTTGTCACACTAAATAGACAGGCTATCAGTAAGCTTACAAGCTTTAAGGTAAACGCCTTTAAGGAATGCGCCTTTAAGGAATGCGAAATCATTTGCATACCTCCGCAATCTGACTCAGCTCCGGGCTTACCTTATTACTATTGGCATCATTAAGTACCATCAAGCAAGGCGCAATACGGCTTTGCCAGTTGACTTCATTAATTTCACCAATAATGTGCTGACGAATAACGCCATCACCATCAACGACAAAGGTTTCAGGCGCCCCTGTCAATCCTAAATCTAAAGCAAACTGACCCGATAAATCTTGAATCGACATCGAGAACGGATCGCCTCCTCGGTTCAAATACCCCAAGGCATCACCGATGTCATCTTTATAATTGACGCCCACCAAGTTGACACCGCGCTCTTCTAATTGCATCAAAAAAGGATGTTCAATAACGCAGGTTGGACACCAAGAACCCCAGATATTCATTAAAAAGGGCTTATCGGGTAAGTTGTCATTAGTCATGATACGGCTGGTATCAGACAATAATGGCAGCTCAAAAGCAGGGACTGGTCGCTCAAGCGCCGTGTTGGTCACGATATCTGTCGGTTTACCTAAACGCAGGTAAAGCATGACAATCAAAGCTAAAAATACAATGAGCGGAATCAAAAACCACAGTTTGAGTTGTTTTTTGTTCATGGTTTTAGTGCTATTCCCTTTCTCCTGCTTCGCTTGTTGGTCAGAGGAGTTGTTTGATAAGCTCATCTTACTTGTCCCCTGAGTTGGTGACTGGTGTACTTAAATCGACGTCAGTATTGGCATTTGCACTGGCATTTGCACTGGCATTAGTATCGGTACTTACAATAATGCCTGACTTTTTGGGCACCATTGGTGTCAGGGTTTTTGTTTCTTTGATACGATAACGCCTATCAAAAATGCTTAATACCGCTCCTAATGCGATGATAAGCGCACCCAGCCATACCCAACGAATCAGCGGTTTTACATAAATACGGAATGCCCACTGATTGCTGTTTTCAGCGATAGGCTCACCAAGCGCTACGTATACGTCACGCATGAGACTGGCATCAATCGCCGCCTCAGTCATCGGCATCATACTGATAATAAAATTGCGTTTTTCAGGGTACAAAGTGGTCACCGCACGACCTTCTTTGCTGATCGCGACTTCTGCTTGCGTGGCATCAAAGTTACTGCCTTTTAGCTCACGAAAGCCTTTCACGACAAAATCATAACCTTGAACATGGACACTGTCATTCGGTCCTAGCGCCACATCGCGTTCAATACTGAGCGTGGTGGTAAAGGCAATACCAATAACGGTCACAATCACGCCGATATGAGCGGTTTGTTGACCCCAATAACTGAGACGCAACTGGCGTAACCCTTTGAGACGGCTTGGGGCATTTTTGGTTTTGTCTCTGAAATCAACCACCATCCACAGTAGCACCCAAAAACTGATCGCCAATGTCACGCCGATATTCAGCATTGCTGAAGGGCTGACAAAGTAAGCGATAATCGCTGCTAATACCAAGCTACTTGCCGCAATCACCAGACCAGCGCTTAAGAGCGGTCGATTGTCTTTTTTCCAGCGGATATTTGAACCCATACCCATTGCTATTAGTAGCAGCCATGCCAGAGGAACAAACAGGGCATTAAAGTAAGGAGGGCCAACCGATACCTGACCTAGATTAAAGGAGTCGGCAATAATGGGATACAGTGTGCCCAGCAGGACAACTAAGGTCGAAATCAGAAGAATGACGTTGTTTATCACCAAAAATGACTCACGTGAAATCAGCTGATATTGACTCTCGACGGTCAAGCGCCAGCCGCGCACAGCAAACATGAGTAAGCCGCCACCAATGATCACACCTAGAATTATCAAGATCACAAGACCACGTGTTGGATCGGCGGCAAACGAGTGTACCGAGGTAATCACACCAGAGCGTACGAGGAATGTACCCAGTAAACTGAGCGCAAATGCAAAAATCGCTAGCATGATCGTCCATGCCTTGAAGACACCGCGTTTTTCAGTGACTGCCAACGAATGCAGTAATGCCGTTCCTGCCAGCCACGGCATCAAAGAAGCGTTTTCTACTGGATCCCAAAACCACCAGCCGCCCCAGCCAAGCTCATAATAAGCCCACCATGAGCCAAGCGCGATACCAACGGTCAAAAAGCCCCAAGCCGCCAGTGCCCATGGGCGCGACCAGCGCGTCCACACCGCATCCAAACGTCCTTCCCACAATGCCGCCATACAAAAAGCAAATGGCACGACCAAACCCACATAGCCCATATAAAGCATAGGCGGATGAATAATCAAACCAAAATCTTGCAACACAGGGTTTAGATCCGCGCCATCTACCGGTAAATTGGGTAAGGTGCGATCAAAGGGAGAAGAGGTGAAGATGAGCATGGCGAGCATCATCATCTGTACGCCTGCTAAAATGACCAACACGCGTGCGCGCATAGACAAGGGTAATCCACGGCTAAAGTAAGAGACCAGCGCACACCAAGTGGCCATGATGGTCATCCAAAGCAGTAAAGACCCTTCATGACCGCCCCACGTCGCTGATAATTTGTAATACCAAGGCAATAGCGTATTAGAGTGCTGAGTGACATAAACTAAGCTAAAGTCATTGTAGTAAAAGCCTGCCATCAATCCGGCAAAGGAGGTAATCATCGCAGCAAACTGCGCCCATGCAAGACTTGGCGCAAGACGCTGCCAAGCAACATGATCGCGCATGATCCCAATGGTTGGTAATACCACCTGCAAAATCGCCAACATAAAGGCGGCTAGCAAGGCAAAATAACCCAATTCTGTGATTAACATACGGTCTAACCTTGTTTACCCTAATACGGTCATTGTTTGTTTAAAAAACTTGAGTGCTAGAATGGTAAAACCATTCCCTATCGATCGCTACTGTTGTCATTGTCAGCACTGCCATAAACCTTAAAGTACGAAAGGCTTACAGCAGGCTACATTAGCGTCAACTTGTCACGTTTCTGTATCCACTTTGTATATGATGTGTATAAAGAAATCAGAAACTTATTTATCATTGCATGGCTGGAAAAAAGACCAAAACCAAATGCAGCCAACCTGCTAAAAAACCTGTCAAACCGCCTAGAATGATCAAGGTCATTTCATCCTCACGAAATGCGGGTCGCAATAAGTTTTGGAATTCCCTAGGCGTCAATGCACGAATCCGATCGCGAAACAGACCAAATATCTTACTCGCGCGGCTTTCATTGAGCTCGGGGTCTCGTAACGGCACCATCGTGGCAATAATAGATTTATCAATGATGGTGTTCTTGAGCTGCCCATATTCACGGCGTCCCAAACCAACACGCAATGTGGTGCTGATGACGGGAGATTCTAGTACGGTATAAAGATGCGACTTCATCAAGTCTCGTGTTTGCGCTGCACGCTCACCATACATCATCTCGTTCATGATATTTTCAAGCGTGACCAAATCCTTTACCACAATCTCAGCAAATACCTCAGACACTTCTTCTTGACGCTTCATAAAGCCGCCTTGTAGACGGTATTGGGCAATATGAGGCAGTTGCGGTTTGATAAACGGAAAACGGCTTTGAGCAGTAAAAAACTTCAAATAAGGAATAAAGCGTGGCTCTACTGGATTGAACACCATCCAAATGGCGATCCAATTGGTGAGAAAGCCCCAAATCGCGGCAAAAAACGGCACGGTCCAATGCTGGGGCACGACCAAAAACAGGAACATCTGAATAATACCGAAGACCAAACCAATCAAAGCGCTGATGTGCCAAATAAAATTGATTTCTTTTTGTCCCACCTTCAAAAACATATTAACCATCAACCGACGATCATTCTCCATCGTATTGACAATCATCTTACGCATATCGACCAAATCTTCGACATTATGGGTCAAGTCGGTCACAAGCGACTGCATAATATTGGGCAATTCTTGATGCGCTTGCGCATAGACGCGGCGTTTTACCGCGTAAGGCAGATTGCCCCACAAAGCCGGAGAATGATCCAGCATAATCTCATCAATCAATGGCTCAAGGTTTTTATCAACAGTATCAGTGATAAATATCGCCATCTGCTCAGGCTCCATTGCCTGAAAAAACTCATCTAAAGACCCAAGCTTTGAGAGTGTCTGATCAACGATAACGCCTGATATTTTACCCGCCTTACGCGGCACGATGCCTTGCCAGCCGATCCCCGGTAGCCCAAAAAACGGAAAGTTTGGAATACGAATACCCCAAAACTTAACGGGATAAAACAGCATTTTGAGCGCCATCCACACATGTATCCAAGTAACGAATGCCGTTACTGGTGGAATGGTTAGCATGGCAAAAAACTCTGGGTGCTCAGCTATCGTTTGCCACAATGAAGTTGCATCCATGATTTATCTTGCCTCTGACAGGTTGATTGTCGTTGCTAATAAATGATTATTGCTAATAAACGGCTGTTAGCAAATGAGAACGCTTAAAAGAACGCGCTCTGCCTTTAACGGTGTCTATAAAATAAAAAAATAACTATAAAATAAATCGCCTGATTTTAGCATACTTGCTACCCATTAGCATACGTAGACCCTCGGCAAGTTGTGACTAGAGATGACACGTTTCACCTATTATTTATAAAGACAGATTGTTGATGAAATCTGTAAGCCCTGTCGCCAATGTCCTTGATAAAACAAGTCGTCAGTTACTGCGTCTGCTCATTTGTTCTGCTATAATTCATGGGTAAATGCCAGTATTTATCTATCTGTCATCTATCTGCAAGCTGTAGGCCATGTAATGCGTTAGAATCTTACATCCGTTCTCTCTATGTGATTGAAATCCTTTGTATTATCCTTTATGCTCACCTCACTTTGCGCCACTACCCCACTCATTTACTTCTTTTTTATTGACTCACTGACTGTTTGGGCTCTGACTTTATATGAATAAACCGCTAACTCCCAGTACCGAACGGGTCAATAGTGTTTTTGCCAGCCGTATTATTATCCTTGGGATTTTAATATTTGCTGGTTTGGGCGGCTTGATAACGCGTTATGGTTATTTGCAAGTTTACGCTCATGATAAGTACACCACTCAGGCCGATAACAACCGTATCAAGCTGATCTCAGCACCGCCTAGCCGCGGCTATATTTATGATCGTAACGGTATAATATTGGCAGACAATCAACCTGTCTTTACGGCTATGTTGAGCCCTGATGAGGTTGATGACCCTGAACGTACCCTACATTTACTCGCGCCCATTTTTGATCTGTCAGACAAAGACATTACTGATATTTTAGCCCGTGTGAGTAAAAGTAAAAACGACCCTGTGACCGTTAAAATCGATTTAACTGAAGCGCAATTGGCACAGTTTAGTGAGCGCAAGCCCTTCTTTCGCGGTGTGAATATTCAAAGCAAGCTGACCCGCTCTTATCCATATGACGAGTTGTTTGCTCATGTAATTGGCTATGTAGGCCGTATCAATGACAAAGAAAGCAAGCGCATTGATAAGGATAAATACGCTGGTACCGATCTGATCGGTAAAATTGGCATCGAAGATTATTATGAAGATGTTTTACTGGGACAGCCCGGCTACCAATCGGTAGAAACCGACGCACATGGCAATATTTTACGGCAACTCGATACCAAGCCGCCGATATCTGGTAACGACATTACGTTGAGCTTAGATTACGGTCTGCAAACCGTGGCGCAACAGCAGCTTGACGGTCGCCGCGGTGCGATTGTCGCCATCGATCCAAAAAACGGTGACGTACTCGCCTTTGTCAGTAATCCAAGCTATGACCCAAATCCCTTTATTTCGGGCATCTCTTTTAAAGATTATGATGCGCTACGAGAAGACCCTGACGAGCCATTATACAATCGTGCGTTACAAGGCACCTATCCACCCGGTTCGACAATCAAACCCTTTGAGGGATTGGGCGGTATCCATTATGGTTTGCGTAATTGGGATACCACCATCTATGATCCGGGCTATTTTAGCCTACCGGGAGATTCTCATCGTTTTCGTGATTGGAAGCGCGGCGGTCATGGTACGGTCGATCTAAAAAAATCCATCGTCATGTCAGTGGATACTTATTATTATAAATTGGCCTACGAGATGGGTATCCAGCGCTTGCACGACTGGATGGTACGGTTTGGTTTTGGTGAAAAAACGGGCATCGACTTACCCAATGAAAGACCGGGCATTATGCCCTCACCAAAATGGAAAAAAGAGACCTACGATAAAGGTTGGTTGCCTGGCGAAACCATTTCGGTCAGTATTGGTCAAGGCTATTTCTTAGCGACACCGCTACAGATTGCCAATGCCACGGCTATGACGGCAAATAAAGGCCATCACATCACACCGCATCTGTTAAAGAGTAGCGACGGTGCGGCAAAAGTGAACGTCATCACCAAGCCCGATGGTAGAATTGATTATAATGGCAAGCCTTCTGACTGGATACGTATGCACGATGCGATGGAAACCACGGTTGAGAGTGGTACTGCACGCCGCGCTTATAATCCCAAGTATCGTATCGCTGGGAAGTCAGGAACCGCGCAAGTAAAATCCATTGCCCAAGGCAAGAGTTATAATAAAGCGGCGCTGGATTCACGTTACTGGGATCACGCTTGGTTCAATGGCTTTGCGCCCGTAGACGACCCACAAATCGCCCTTGCTATCTTGGTCGAGAACGGTGGTGGCGGCGGTGCCGTTGCCGCTCCAATTGGTCGTGAATTGTTTGATTATTGGGTATTACAGCGCAAAACCAATCCTATTTTGCCACCAACACCGGATCAACTTCGCGTCATTAAAAGTCAAAAAGCAGCACAAAAGGCGGTTCGTGATGCCTTACGTGACAAAGAAGAAAAAGCCCTAGAAGAGGCACAAGCATTAGAAGAGCAAGCAGCCACAACCGCACCCGCTGAGTAAAAAGACGGTAAACGAGACAGACAATGACAAAACCCTCAAACGGCCGTGTGCCTAGAAAAAACAGCAAAGCCAACCGTATGGCAGCAGGCGATGTACGCATCATTGGCGGTCAATTTAAACGTCGTATCGTGCGTTTCGTTGATGCCGAGGGTTTACGTCCAACACCAGATCGCCTGCGCGAGACACTATTTAACTGGCTTTTGACTGACATACATGGCGCTTACGTACTTGATAGTTGCGCTGGTAGCGGCGTCTTAGGATTTGAAGCCTTATCACGCGGCGCGGCTCATGCCACCTTTATCGAAGTCAATGCCTCGCAAAAAAATATGTTGTGTCAGAGTACCGAACAATTACGGCTTGACGCCACTACCTATCAAATCATTCAGGGCACCGCTGAGCAGGTATTGACGCAAAATCAGCCAACCCAACCCCATTTCGATGTGGTATTTATTGATCCACCTTACGCACAAGATTTGTGGCAACCCATTCTGACGGCATTGATTACTCAGTCATTCATTGATACAGAGACATTGATTTATTTGGAAGCAGATAAAGATTTGGATGGTCAATTGACCCAATTAGCAAGCACGCTCAACGAACATGTGAGCGCTCAGCAATCATCAAATCAAGCGACAATCGGTTTTGACTGTTTAAAACAGACCAAAGTCGGACAAGTTGTTGCTGGACTTTACCAGTTGTCGTTGTCATAATTGTGCGTGCTTACTAAGCGCCATGACCGCCATTATTTGATGGGCACTATTTTATAAAATCATCTAATATCGGTTAAAAATGTCTAAAACCGCTTAAAAACTGGCCCAACGCTGCAGTTTAATGTATATAAGGCAAAAATAAACCCCAATGCAGCTTGCAAGCGTAGGCGCTACTGCTTATAATGTGCAGTCTGTTTTTTGAGAGCCCCGTTCCCAGCTAAACTCTCAACGAATTCTAATTTTAAGGTTTTATCATGAAAACACTTAGTGCAAAACCAGCTGAAGTGACCCATGACTGGTATGTCGTAGATGCTGACGGCAAAACCCTTGGTCGCTTAGCCACTCAAATCGCTAGTCGCTTACGTGGCAAGCACAAGCCTTCTTTTACGCCGCACGTAGACACTGGTGATTTTATTGTTGTCATCAATGCTGACAAAATCACGGTAACGGGTAAAAAAGCACAAGATAAAAAATACTATCGCCACACTGGCTACCCAGGCGGTATTAAAGAAACCAACTTCAATAAGCTGCTTGCACATAAGCCTGAAGATGTTCTACACAAAGCAGTTAAGGGTATGCTTCCAAAAGGCCCTCTTGGCTATGCAATGATCAAGAAGCTAAAGCTATATGCGGGTACTGAACATCCACATACTGCACAGCAACCTAAAGAACTAGACATCTAAGGATATACTTATGGAACGCAATTACGGAACTGGTCGCCGCAAGACGTCTACTGCTCGTGTCTTTTTATCAAAAGGTACAGGTAGTATCGTTGTTAACGGTAAGCCACTTGACGAATACTTCAGCCGCGAAACTTCACGCATGGTTGTTCGCCAGCCTCTAGAACTACTTGATTCTGCTAATGCATATGATCTATATGTCACTGTTGCAGGCGGTGGTATCAGTGGTCAAGCGGGCGCAATTCGCCACGGCATTACTCGTGCATTGATCGAAGCTGACGAAACTTTGAAACCTGCTCTAAAAGCAGCTGGTTTTGTTACTCGTGATTCACGTCAAGTTGAACGTAAGAAATTGGGTCTACGTAAAGCACGTAAACGTCCACAATTCTCAAAACGTTAATCAAAGCGATCTCTTATTTTTTTGCAACTGTTGTCTTTTTCTCGGAGCTGCAGTTGTCGTATTAAGTAAGCAGATAGTTTTGCAAAACCTTATAAGCTGGTCACAGCTTGTAAGGTTTTTTTATGCCCGTCTATCGCTGTCTTTGATGCACAATGTTTAAAAACTTGAATGCTACCTATGTCTTTTATAGTCATTTACCAAGTGTCAATATATAGTCGATTCTAAATAAAACCGATACGTTATTTTATAACGCGGAACTGATATAAATTTTCTGGCTTGCTTTGCCGTTGCTGACAGAGGCTGCAAAAAATTCATACACGTCCCGCTGACTCGTTTTTATACCGAACTCACTCTATTAGAATAGGCGCGTCTTAGAAATTCAAGCTTGCAAAGCGCCTGACGCTACCCCATCATGATACTAAATTTTCTCATTAGCCCCAGTACTATAAAACAGTATTGTAAATGCATTGCTGCAAGACAGTGCTATAAGACAGCAATAATCCGATTCCATAAACCGTGCTGCAAAAGGACATTATGAAAGCGCCCGAACAATACGATCCCAGTAAGCAATCTTCAAACAAAACCCGCTCCCCGAACGTACAACAGTCGGTAAAATCGCCTGCCCTGCCTGAAGGGACGCCTACGATTAAGCAGACGCATAAGCGCACAGCACACGCGGATAAAAAATCGTTTCAATGGCAATTTTTATTGCCGAAATACTGGGCCATTTGGTTACTGTTTTTTATGTTATTGCCAATTATGTATTTGCCGCTGAGATGGCAGTTTTGGCTCGGACGTCAGTTCGGTGTACTGTGTTATAAGATCGCAGGCTCACGTCGCCGTGATACGTTGATCAATCTCAAACTTGCCTTTCCAGAAAAGCCTGAAGCTGAGCGTGAATTAATGGCTAAGCAAGTCTTCGTCAATCAAGGCATCGGCGTATTCGAGACCTTATGCGCATGGTTTCGTCCAAATGTCTTTACTCGTACGGTTTCTATCTCTGGCTTGCAACATATCGTCAATGCCCAAAACGACAATCGTCCCGTGATTTTGTTAGGAGCACATTATACGATGCTTGATTTGGGTGGCTTATTTTGCGCTCAGTTTTTCCCTGTGGACTGTATGTACCGCACGCAAAACAACCCACTACTCGACTGGTTTATTTATAATGGTCGTACCAATGTCTTTGGCAAGCAAATCTCCAGCCGTGATATGCGGAGCTTAGTCACTTCTATTAAAGCCGGACACGTTATTTGGTATTCTCCTGACCAAGATTATGGCCTAAAGCAGGGTGTGATGGCGCCTTTTTTTGGCGTACCAGCCGCGACCATTACTGCTGCCCGTCGCATGGCCAAACTGGGTGACAAAGCTCACTCGCCCGCTGTGATGGCACTACATACTTATCGGCAAACCCCAGACAACTTGCCTAAAGGCAAACGCCCGCACTATCATTTGACCATTACACCCGAATTGGAAAATTATCCAAGCAATAATGAAGTCGCTGATGCCACTCGCGTTAATGAAGTGCTAGAAGGACTCATTCGTATCGATCCCACTCAGTGGATGTGGTTTCATCGTCGCTTTAAGCATGGGCCAAATGGTCGTAGCGATATCTATAAGTAGACCTTTATTCCCAAAAGAACTGATAAAGTTTGCTATACTTTCGGCTAATATTTTGTCCTATTTACCCTATATCTATTGATCCTAAATAAAATGGATACAAGACATGATAGAGCGAGACTGGAACCAATTTTTCTTGCTTGCTGTGCCTTCGCAGACAGAGGCATCAAAAAAATGAGTCCCAGTCTCGCTGTGCCTTTTTTATATTGGATTGACTATATAATAACTTGATAAACGACTTAACGGACTTACCATGAGTAATAACAACACCTCTGAGACCCCCACGCCTGACAATTCAATACAAGCCAAACGAATTTTAACGGGTATCAAACCGACTGGCACGCTGCATCTGGGAAATTACGTTGGCGCGATTCGTCCAGCCATTCAGTCTATCCAAAATAGTGACGATGAGGCCTTCTTCTTTTTGGCCGATTATCATGGCATTATCGGTTGCTATGATCCTGCTATTATTCATGAATCGACCAAGGCCATTGCAGCGACTTGGATTGCTTGCGGTCTTGATCCTGAGCGTGTGACCTTTTATCGTCAATCAGACGTCCCTGAGATTCCAGAGCTTGCTTGGGTATTGAGCTGCTCATGTGCCAAAGGCTTGATGAATCGTGCCCACGCTTACAAAGCGGCGGTCGATATCAACACGGAAAAAGAAGATGTCGATGCTGATCAAGGTATCAACATGGGGCTATTCGGTTATCCTGTACTAATGGCCGCTGATATCTTAATGTTTAATGCCACTCATGTGCCTGTTGGTCGTGACCAAATTCAGCATATTGAAATGGCGCGTGATATCGCTGGTACCTTCAATCATCGTTATAAAACCCTCTTTACACTACCGTCAGCGGTTGTCGATGATAATATTCCGCTATTAACGGGTCTTGATGGTCGTAAGATGAGCAAGAGCTATAGCAACACCATACCCTTATTTGGTGAGTCTAATCCGCAAGTGAGCTCTGAAAAACAGATGCACAAAGCCATCATGAAAATTGTGACCAACTCACAATTGCCTGATGAGCCAAAAGATCCTGATGACTCTGCTATTTTTGAGATTTATAAAGCCTTTGCGACTCCTGAAGAGATTGCTGATATGCGTGCACGATACGCATCAGGAATCGGTTGGGGCGATGCCAAACAAGCCTTGTTTGATAAAATCAATAGCGAGATTGCTCCATTTCGCGAGCGTTATGAAGAACTGATGGCCAATCCCAAAGAGCTGGAAGAAATCTTACAAATGGGCGCAGACAAAGCCCGTCGTCACAGCCGCAAGCAATTAGATAAAACGCGCCGCGCTATTGGTATTCGCTCACTTGCTAAGCTTAAATAAAAGCATTATGGATATACGTGACAATACTGCTCTACGCATTTATCAAACGCCCGTACAACACTTGCCAGAAGATTTATATGTGCCGCCACAAGCGTTTGCTATTTGGTTAGAGCAGTTCGCAGGACCACTGGATTTTTTGTTATATCTGGTCAAAAAGAATAACGTGGATTTGACGCAACTGCCGATATTGCCCATCACCGAGCAGTATTTGGCTTATATCAGCGAGCTGGACACGGCGCATTTTGAGTTGGCAGGTGATTATTTGTTGATGGCCTCAACCCTGATTGCGATCAAAACTGAGCTACTACTGCCCAAACCAGAAACGCCGACCGATGAGCGCGACCCAAAAGCGGAGCTGATTGAACGGCTGGAAGAATATGCCCAAATTAAAGCCGCCAGTCAGCGTTTGGACAATCTGGTTCGTTTAGAGCGCGATGTATTTTTAGCGATGGTCAGTATGCCAGATCAAGAAGTAATGAATGCTGAATTACCACATTACTCGCCTACCTTATTGATCGATAGCTTGTTTAAGATGCAATTGCAGCCAGACTATCAGATGCATACCATCAAAGTCGATATCGTACCGCTTGCAGATCGGATTGCCAGTATCAGTCGCCAATTAAGCACAGCGGGTTCACGCTCCTTTTATGAGCTACTAGATAAAGCCCAAGGGAAAGTCGGTGTGGTCGTCAGTTTCGTCGCTGTTCTTGAATTGATGAAGCGGCAATTGATCGGTGTGGTGACAACTGAGTCGAATAGTGAGAGCTTAGCCGATAACAAGGATAGCAAGAGTCTCTCTCCATCTCAGTCTCAGTCTCAGTCTCAGTCTCAGTCTCAGTCTCAGTCTCAGTCTCAGTCTCAGTCTCAGTCTGATACAGGCGAACCACTTGAACATTTGATGTTGCAATGGTTGGTTTAGTCAATAAGAATAGCTTTTCCTACCAGCGACATGATTGAAAACCCAATAACTAAAGAAAAAGAGTACCGAGCCAATGGCTAATGTGGATGACACAAAACCCAGTCGTAATACACAACCACCAAGACCTAAAACTGCGTCTGTGTCGTCTGATGAACCGCGCGCTCTTGAGGCGTTGAGCAAGCAGATTGAAGTGTTGTTACATGCCTCAGAAGCGCCACTGACCGCAAATGATCTTAAGAAGTATTTGTCTTTATCGACCAAAGAGTTGCAAGACGCTTTGGCGTTATTACAAGAACGTTTGAACCATAGTGTTTTAAAATTACATAAGACCGCTGGTGGTTATCGTTTGCAAATTGCTGATAGCTACAGCCATCTGATACAGCGCGTGTTTCCCCAACGTCAAGAACGTCTGAGCCAAGCCCTGCTTGAAACCTTGAGCGTCATCGCTTATAAACAACCTGTGACTCGTAGCGACATCGAGCATGTACGCGGCGTGACCCTCTCAAGTAATATACTGCGCCAGCTATTTGATAAAGGCTGGATCATAGAAAAAGGTCATAAAGACACGTTAGGTCGTCCAGCGCTACTCCATACTACTGCCCAGTTTTTAGATGCTTTTGGCTTAACCAATCTTGGTGAACTACCGCCAATGCCAGATATAGACGCTATCCAAGCCATGTCGTAGCGTATATACCCTTTAAAATTTATCAATACGCAACAACCCGTTCATCTTTAACCCTCTTTATTTTTAACAAAAAAAAGGACAGACCTTAAACGATCTATCCTCTTTTATTTTGAATTGATTTAAACCGCTAAGGCTTATTGATTGATAACATCAACGCCTTTTGGTGGTGTAAATTTGAACTGGCTGCTATTGATGCTTGGGTTCAATTTGATGTTGCTAAATTTAATTGAGGTAGTCTGACCAAGGGTATCATTCAATACCATCATGACAGGCTTACCACCGCTAAAGCTCATGGATAAGCTCTTAAAGCTGGCACTATCGGATTTTGGATAAAGTACATAATAGTTTTTATTGTCGTATGGCTGGGTGATCTTAAAGTTTTTATCAATTTTGCTTGGATCACCTGACAATAAAAGCGCTGGCGTATTCCCGACCTGACTGTCTACATTCTGCTTAGTTGCTTGCTCCAAGTCTTTATCATACACCCACATAGAATTACCGTTAGCAACGATCAACTGCTCTGATGGCGATTTTGTTTCCCAGCGGAAGTTGTTTGGGCGTTGTACGTTCATCGTACCCGAAAAAGTACCACTACTCGCCCCTTTAGTTGTCTGACTAAAATTTGCTGTCATACTTTTAGTATTGGTCAGCAATTTATTCAAACGTTTGGCAGCCGTTAGGTTATCAGCAGGTGCAGCGGTTGCCGTTTGCGTTAATGCAACTATAGGCGCTGCCACACCCAGTGAGGTCATCAATATACCTGTTAGTGCGCCGCTCATTACTTTTTGTTTTAAAGTTGTCTGTTTAACTGATTGCTTGTTTAATAAAGTCATCATTGATCCTCTCTCAAAGTACATAATCGCTTAAAAATAAAATGTCTTAATAAATTTTTTGTTTTCTATGATTGTTTACGTCACCCATATAAAACTTGGGGTCATAAACGATGGGAACAGTGTGCCAGTTTTTTTATTACGCGCCTAGTCATGATTTGCAATCATTACTACGCCTGCCATACACACTTGTAACCGTAATGGTAACACCCTACTAAAGAATATAGGAAACGGCTTTTCGCGCTCTCTTACTACCATGATAACGATTTATCAAGAAGGCTAAGCATAAAAAAAGCCCCTACTACCAGACGGTAATAGGAGCTTTAGGTCATCCAATCACTTCATTCTATTAGAGTGAAATAATTAAGATGGGCAATTATGCGCTTTCAACCATCACATAACGACGGTTAAATTTACCTTTGGTCGCAAACTTTACAACACCGTCATTCAGTGCAAATAAAGTATGGTCACGACCCATGCCAACGCCTTCGCCTGCGTGGAATTCTGTACCACGTTGACGAACGATGATGTTACCAGCTGTGATAGCTTGGCCACCAAAGATTTTTACGCCTAGCATTTTTGGGTTTGAATCACGACCGTTACGAGTCGAACCGGCAGCTTTTTTATGTGCCATGAGAAAATCTCCTTGTTAATATGACTTATCGCTGATGCGACAACTCTTAAGCATTTAGTGCGCTATTTAGCAATCATAGCTAAATGGATGATTAGGCATTAATGGCTTTGATTTTTAACAAGGTGTACCATTGGCGGTGACCTTGCTCTTTGTGGTAATGCTTACGACGGTTGTGCTTGATGATACGGATTTTTTCGCCGCGACCATGCTCAACCACTTCAACTTCTACGCTTGCACCATCGACAACAGGTTGACCGATTTTGACGTTATCGCCGTCAACAACCATCAACACGTCTTCAAATTTGATTGTTTCGCCTTTTTCTGCTTTTAGTAGTTCAACTTTTAAAAGCTCATCGACGACTACACGGTGCTGTTTACCACCAGTTTTGATTACTGCGTACATTGTATGACTCCGTTTAACCCGTGTGCCGTGGCTGATGTCATACCAGCGCTTTTACGACGAACACGACAGGGAAAAATTAAAGGCAAGATTTTACGTCTTTTTGCTTATAAAAGCAAGCAGCGCATCTTGTATTTGTAAAGCTATGACACTCACTGTCTTATCTTTTATTACGATAATTACCCTCATTTATAAGCCCCTCAAAAACGGCACTTTCAACAAATATAAGTCATATCAAGATAAAATGTGGTGCTTTATGCCTAACGACGGCTATTATAGCTTATACAATCAGTTACTTACAGTCTTTTATTACGCGCTTACCTGCCTATAAAATTGTGCACAGAGTAAGCATTCATCCTATTATCATTTAAAGGTGTTTTAATGTGTCAATTTTATTTGTAATGGTCGTTCAGTCTTATATCAATAAATGGCTGTCACTAGTCTCTTAACGCACTTTAAGCAACAATTTGAATACAGAGCTATGTTATCATAGACAAAATGTTGCCTTACCGATGCACAGAGTCAAGGCTATAAAAAATTCTCTTTACTCTTATTAATACGACTACTTATTATGACCAGTACCTCTTCTAATAACACCGCTTGTGTCTCTTTGTCCACGCTTAGCTATGCTGATATACAAAACATTGTGGCTGATGATTTTGAGATTATGGATAAGCAAGTATTCGGTAGCCTAAATTCAAAAGTCCAACTGGTGATGAGCGTCTCTCAGCATGTGATTGATGCAGGCGGTAAACGTATGCGCCCACTGATTACTTTGTTATGTGCTCGTATGTTTGATGACAATCCATCGACAAAAGCCATGCATTTGGCGGCCATTACTGAAATGCTGCACACGGCAACCTTGGTCCATGACGATGTGATTGATGAATCAGGCCAGCGCCGCGGCAAACCAACGGCCAATGCCACATGGGATAATGCAACAGCGGTTTTGGTTGGTGACTATCTGATTGCACGGGCTTTTAATTTATTGGTTGGCTTTCAAAGCTTGCCACTATTGCAGGTGTTCTCAGATGGTACGTGTGATATCGCTGAGGGTGAGGTATTACAGCTACAACATCAGCACAACCCGGCTGCCACGGAAGCGGACTACTTACGTATTATTGACGGTAAGACCTCGCGTCTGTTTATGATGGCGACCCAAGGTGCTGCTATTTTGCAAAACAAGACAGAATATATGCAGGCATTGGGTGATTTTGGTCAGCATTTTGGGAACGCCTTCCAAATCATTGACGATGTCCTTGATTACAGCGGCGATAGCGAGTTGATGGGCAAAAACTTAGGCGATGACTTGGCAGAAGGCAAGCCCACCCTACCCACTATTAAAGCCCTTGAGCTATTAAATGACAGTGATCCTGAAGGCTATGAGCAGCTACGTATTGCCGTACAAACTGGCAAAACGCCAAACGCCGAGCAGCTTATTAATTTGGTGCGTCGTTCAGGCTCATTGGATTACTGTAAGCAGCGCGCGCTTGAAGAAACCCGATTGGCACAGGATGCCTTAAGTACGCTGCCTGACAACCGTTACCGTCAGGGTTTATATCAATTAACTGAGCTTGCGAGTGCACGTTTATTGTAGCTTTATCTAATTCAGAATTTTGCTCAATAATCAGACAGTGCGTGTTTGGGAGTAGAAGCTTATGCTGAACAACTGTTATTATGATCGTAATTAGGGGTTGCCAAAATCATTTTTTTGTTAACAAACCTGATTTGGGCCCGTTTAAAGACCTTTACGCTCGTATGGCTTTGTGATTTTCACAAAATTTTACAATGAGTTTCAATTGAAGATTGTATGTCTTCGCATTAGCTGATATTGGAGCTTACGCTTGTTATAACAATAGATTTGTCATTATAACCAGCCTGCCATGTCATTTTTTATCTCAAACCCTATGTTCAATTACTTGACTATGGGGTTACCCCTATAGTTTATAATTACTCATTAAATTTATCAGTTGAATTTGTAGTTTAACTACATTTTTGATGTCAGAGAATCTTACGCCTATCACTGAAAATACATGTCGCTATCAGATGTCCTAATAGCGAGATCTTGCTAAACAAACGTCATTTGATATGGCGTCGGCAAAGATGGTATAGGTGCTTGGAACAAATACTAATTTTAATATTCGATACACAAAGATTTATTGATAACTTTTTATACTGTCATTATTTATTTTTACCTATCGCCGAGGACATTGATGAAGCATTCTACTCTTGCGCTTGTAATAGCATCTGTACTATCTGGAGCTGTACTTGTTGGCTGTGACAAAAACGAGGACGCCGCGGGTGAAGCGGCACAGCAACAGATGCCACCTGCGGTTGTCAACGTGCAGACTGTCACCTTAGAGACCGTACCTCAAGTACAAACTTTTTCTGGACGTACCGCCGCTTATCAAACGGCTGACGTTCGCCCACAGGTCAATGGTGTCATTGACGAAGTATTATTCCGCGAAGGCAGTAACGTCAAAAAAGGCCAACCACTCTATCGTATCAATACTGATAATTACACCTCTTCTATTGCTAGTGGTGAGGCAGCGGTGCAACAAGCACAGGCCAATTATCAAACCGCGCAAGCAAACAACGCCAATGCAAAAGCTGAGCTTGCCAGCCGCCAAGCATCTTTGGCGCAAGCGCAAAACGATCTACAACGCTTAGAGGGCTTGGTAAGTATCGATGCCATCTCAAAGCAGCAATATGATCAAGCGCAAACAGAAGTACGTACGGCACAAGCAGCAGTGCAAAGTGCAGCGGCCGCTGTCGGACAAACGCAAGCAGGTATCGAAAGTGCAAGAGCGGGTATTCAGACCGCTCAAGCAGGTTTGGCCGCTAGTAATCTAGATCTTAACCGTACCATCGTACGTGCACCGCTTACTGGTCGTACCGATCGCTCTAGTGTTACCGCTGGTACGCTCGTAAGTGCCAGTCAAGCAGATCCTTTGGTTACGATTTCACGTTTAGATCCTATCTATGTCGATATCAGCCAATCATCATCTGAGCTATTAAGATTGCGTCAGCAGATATCTGAAGGCAAAGCGCAGGCTGGCATGAACTCGGTTGAGCTCATATTAGAAGATGGTTCCGTTTATCCAGTACGTGGCAAGCTTGCTTTGTCTGAAGCAAAGGTTGATGAATCAACAGGGGCGGTAACCTTGCGTGCTATTTTCCCAAATAACAACAATATATTGTTGCCAGGGATGTACGTGACTGCCCGCTTGACACAAAGCGTGATCAACAATGCTAGCTTGGTTCCACAAAGTGCGGTGATGCGTACCCCTAAAGGTGAGACGCAAGTTTATATCGCTGATGAAAACAATAAGATTCAAGTACGTCCCGTTACGATCAATGGCACCTACAATGGGCAATGGGTCGTTACTGATGGTTTGCAAGCAGGTGATAAAGTCGTGGTGATCGGTGGTAGTAAGGTCAAACCTGAACAAGAGGTGGTTGTTAAGCCTTTAGACAATGCTGGCAACGCGCCATCTGCCCAAAACGCACCCAATGCGAAAACGCCGCAGCAAGCTGCAAAAACAGTGGATGAGAAGCCAGCTGGCAACAACAACGCTAGTAAAGAACAAACAGAAGCCGCTGCTCAATAATTCCATTCAAAGATAGGAAGACTTAGGGATATACTATGTCACGTTTTTTTATTAATCGCCCTATTTTTGCATGGGTATTGGCTATTTTGGTCATGCTCATCGGGGTGATATCGGTTATTAACTTACCGATTGAACAGTATCCACGTATCGCGCCACCGACGATTTCAGTCAGTGCAAGCTATCCTGGTGCTAACGCACAAACCGTTGAAAACTCAGTTGTACAGATTATTGAACAACGCATGAAAGGCCTTGATGGCCTCATGTATATGTCGTCATCAAGCTCTTCAAATGGCAGCGCCTCTGTCACTTTGACTTTCGAGAACGGTACAGACTCTGATACCGCGCAGGTACAGGTGCAGAATAAACTGCAAGCGGCGATGAGCTCGCTACCTGAATCTGTTCAGCGTCAAGGCGTCAACGTCAATAAATCCTCTAGCAGCTTTTTGATGGTGCAAGCGTTTGTCTCTGAAGACGGCAGCATGGATCGTAGCGATATTGCCGATTACATTAACTCAAATGTCGTCGATCAAGTCAGTCGTGTTGAAGGGGTGGGCGAAGTTCAAGTGTTTGGCTCTACCTATGCCATGCGCATCTGGTTAGACCCTGCCCGCTTACGTGCCTATAACATGGTGCCATCTGATGTGGTCGAAGCGGTACGTGCGCAAAATGCGCAAGTGTCAGCAGGCCAGCTCGGGCAAGCACCTGCTAATACTGAACAACAAGTTATTAATGCAACGGTCACCGTACAAAGCTATCTACAAACCCCTGAAGAATTCAAAGACATTCTATTAAAAACAGACGTCTCTGGTGCGCAAGTACGCTTGGGTGATGTTGCCGATGTTGAGATTGGTAGTGAAAACTACAGTGTCATCTCTTTATATAATGGTAAAGAAGCCGCTGGTCTTGCTATTTCATTGGCAGGCGGCGCTAATGCGCTTGCCACTCGAGAAGCATTTGGCGCGCGTATGGCAGAGCTGGAAACAAACTTCCCAGCGGGTCTGGTCTCTGTTGTTCCTTATGACACCACGCCATTTGTTCGTTTGTCTATCGAACAGGTTGTACATACCCTTGCCGAAGCGATTGTATTAGTCTTTATCGTCATGTTTATTTTCCTACAAAACTGGCGTGCCACTATTATTCCAACGCTTGCCGTTCCTATCGTTTTGCTAGGTACGTTTGCCGTCCTTTATATCGCTGGTTTTAGTATCAACGTACTGACCATGTTTGCGATGGTACTGTCCATTGGTCTGCTGGTCGATGATGCCATCGTCGTGGTCGAAAACGTCGAGCGTATCTTAGAAGAAGACCCGCACATCTCTGTCAAGGACGCCACGATTCAGTCCATGGGCGAGATCAGTAAGATTGTTATCGGTATTGCCTTGATTCTATCAGCGGTATTTGTACCGATGGCCTTCTTTGGCGGCTCAACAGGTGTGATTTATCGCCAGTTCTCAATCACCCTGATCACCAGTATGGTGCTATCAGCATTGGTTGCTCTTATCTTTACCCCAGCCCTTTGTGTGACTTTGCTCAAACGCGGCAAGAGCCATGAGAAAGGCAATGGCGAGAGACAAAAAGGGTTCTTTGGTTGGTTCAACCGCGGCTTTACTAAACTTAGTCGCTCGTATGAAAACTTCGTTGGCAAAAGTATTCGTTTAAAGTGGCTATACTTGATTGGTTATGCTGCCATCATCGGTATTATGGCCGTGGTATTCTTACGTATTCCAGGCTCGTTTTTACCAGAAGAAGATCAGGGTGTTATGTTTACCTTAGTGCAGCTCCCTGCTGGTTCGACGCTTAATGAAACGCAAGCCGTACTCGATAAAGTCACTGACTATTACGAAACGCAGGAAACCGACAATATCGCTTCTGTCTTTTCCATTGCCGGCTTTAGTTTTTCTGGTCAAGGACAAAACATGGGACTGGCGTTCGTGCGCTTGTCAGACTGGGAGAATCGTTCTGGTGCAGAAAACACCGCGCAGGCGGTTGCTGGTCGCGCCATGGGTTATTTCTTTACCCAGTTAAACGAAGCACAAGTTTATGCCGTTGTACCACCCGCGATTACCGAGCTTGGTAACGCCACTGGTTTTGACTTAATGATTCAGGACACAAGCAACCTTGGACATGAGGGCCTACTTGAAGCACGTAATACGCTACTCGGTATGGCAGCCCAGAACGATCAAGTGGCTGATGTACGTCCAA
Source organism: Psychrobacter halotolerans (assembly GCF_039680845.1). Lineage (NCBI taxonomy): Bacteria > Pseudomonadati > Pseudomonadota > Gammaproteobacteria > Moraxellales > Moraxellaceae > Psychrobacter > Psychrobacter halotolerans. The sequence continues at coordinate 324,863 of NZ_JBDKWD010000001.1, forward strand.
ACGGTTCAGAAGATGCGCCACAGTTAAAAGTTAATATCAATCAAGAGCAAGCGGCCGCTTATGGCTTATCATTAGCGAATATTAATAGCGTTATCTCAACCGCTTGGGGCTCAAGTTATATCAATGACTTTGTCGATCGTGGTCGTATTAAGCGCGTTTATGTTCAAGGCGAACCGGATAGCCGTACCAACCCTGATGATATCGATAAGTGGTATGTACGTAATGACGCAGGCGAGATGATTCCCTTTGACGCCTTCTCTAGCAGTGAGTGGGAATCTGGCTCACCGCGTCTGACTCGTTATAACAGCTTACCGTCAATGAATATTCAAGGTAGCGCAGCGCCTGGTATGAGTACGGGTGAAGCAATGAGCGCCATGGAGGCAATGATTCAGAAATTGCCTGAAGGTATAGGCTATGAATGGACGGGTATGTCACTTGAAGAGCAAAAGTCAGGGGCACAAGCGCCTACGCTTTATGCAATCTCAATCTTGGTCGTCTTCTTATGTCTAGCAGCCTTGTATGAGAGTTGGTCTATTCCTTTCTCAGTCTTATTGGTCATTCCACTTGGGGTATTGGGTGCGGCGATCTTTACGTGGCTACGTGGGTTTAGTAACGATATTTACTTGCAAGTAGGTCTACTCACTGTGGTTGGTCTATCTGCCAAAAACGCCATCTTGATTATTGAGTTTGCAAAAGAACACCAAGAGGAAGGCTATAGCCTCACAGAGGCAGTCATGACGGCGGCACGTCAACGTTTGCGTCCGATTATCATGACCTCACTTGCCTTTGGACTGGGTGTTGTGCCATTATTTATCGCCACCGGTCCTGGCTCAGGTAGTCAAAATGCCATCGGTACCAGCGTACTTGGTGGAGTGGTTACCGCTACCATCTTAGGTATCTTCTTTATTCCTATGTTCTATATTTGGGTACGTAGTTTATTCCCGCACAAATATGAGAACAACAAGCCTAATGATAAAAATGATGGTAACGGTAGTAATGGTACGCCTGATCCACATAACCCAACGCCTTCTGAGAGTTATCAGCCTGCAAGCTTTGGAGACAACACACAATGAGTGCTCAAAAAATAATTAACGTCAATTCAGTAGTGGTGGCAAATGTGGCCACCACTACGCAGCCCGTGCTATTACGCATGCGTAAAAATGGCGGTCGTCTAATCGGATTAACTGCTTTAGCAATGAGCATGGCTGCCTGTAACACCATTCCAAAAGCTGATACGCGTCCTGTCCTTGCTGAACCTAACATTCCCATTAATCAAACCTATGGGGCATTTGATAAAGAGACGGTTAGTACAGCTGAGCAGCCAAGTATTGCTAGTCAACGCTGGCAGAGTTTTTATAGTGACGAGCGTTTAAAAGGTCTGATTGCCTTGGGTCTTGAAAACAATAAAGACTTCGAAAGCGCTCGTTTGGCGATTGAAAGAGCGCGTGCTCAATATCAAATCACCGATATTAATGATTTACCCACCATCGATGGTAGCGCGAGTTACTCGCGCCAACGCCAAAGGAATCTTACCAGCGATGGCTACAGTGTTAATCTTGGTCTGGCAAATTATGAACTCGACTTTTGGGGCAGAATTGCCAGCTTAAAAGATCAGGCGCTGCAAAACTTCTTAGCAACGGCAGCAGCCAAAGACGCAACACAAATTAGTTTGGTTAGTAATATCGCGCAGAGTTATGCCAATTTGAGCTATAGCTTGGCTCAGCTAAAGCTGGCGGAAGCTACCGTTGAAAGCCGTGAGCAGTCATTGTTCATTGCTGGCAAACGGTTTGAAGCAGGTATCGATCCAAGGCTGCCTTCTTTGCAAGCAAGTGCGTCATTAGAGACCGCCAAACTCGCTGTATTACGGGCGCAAAGCAGTATTTTACAATCTCGTAATGCACTACAGTTTCTGGTTGGTGGACCCATTCCAACCAACTTGATTCCAACGCCTGCTGTCAGCAATATCACCAATCAGCAAATCTTTAATGCAGGCTTGCCAAGTGAATTGCTACGCTACCGTCCTGATGTACTGCAAGCGGAGTACAACCTAAAGGCCGCTGGTGCCAATATTGCAGTGGCGCGCGCGTCTTATTTCCCCTCTATCAGCTTAGCAAGTAGTGTGGGCGTTAGTAGTGATAACTTGGACAACTTGTTCAAAAGCGGCTCGTTTGGCTGGTCATTTGGACCAAGCATCAGTGTGCCTATTTTTGATGCAGGTCGCCTAGATGCCAATTATGATGTGGCCAGAATTGAGCGTGAGCAAACCCTTGCAGGTTACGAAAACTCTATCCAAACCGCTTTCCGTGAAGTGTCAGACGTACTGGCAACACGGGCAACGCTTGGCGAGCAGTTAGAGTCACAGTATCGATTGCAGGATAACTTCGAGCAGACGTATCAAATCGCTGATGCGCGCTTTAAAGCGGGTATCGATAACTATTTAGACGTGCTCGATGCACAGCGCTCGTTGTTCTCAACGCAGCAAGGTATTTTAGATTTAGAGCTACAAAAACTTATCAGCCAAATCGAGTTGTATCAAGTATTGGGCGGCGGTGCCGATCTAGATGTACCGACTGCTATTCCTGTACCGCAGTACACCAACTTGGCTCAAGTGTTGACTCTACCGACGAACACCAATAAAGCAAAAGCAGTCGAAGCTATCGATGCTGCTGGTTCAGCGCGTGTCGCATCTCCGCAAGAAGCGGCTGACCTAAAACAAGCCCAAGCGAAGAAAGTCACTACCTTTGAGCCGACTGCGGTTGTTGATGTGAATAACGACGGTCAAAAAGATGCTGCCGTGGGTGTGGTGACCAAAACGACCACATTAAATAAAGGCGTCGTTGAAGAAGGCCGCGTTGAAGAAGTACCAGTCACACAGATTATTGAACCTTAATGTCTGCGCCGCTGAGTGCTTATGAGATTGGTTCGCTATTAGATTGGCGATTGATCGCATATTAATCATTAGTAAATACCATCAGCCCTACCGACTCGGTGGGGTTTTTTGCTTTTGTAGCACGCTATTGGTTATAGTGGCGGTACTGCACACCGCCCTTTTTTAACACGCCCTAATAATCAAATAAGGAAAAATTATGACTTATACTTTTAATCGTCAATTCCCTGAAACCCGTCTACGTCGTCTACGTTATAACGACAATGTCCGAGCGATGATTCGTGAGGTTGAACTGCATCCCAAACACTTTATCGCCCCTGTTTTTGTATTGGAAGGCAACAATCAACGCGAAGCCATTGCTAGTATGCCCGGGGTTGAGCGCTTATCAATCGATTTGCTGATTGATTATGCTAAAGAGCTGTTGGCCGAAGGGGTGACCACAATCGACATTTTCCCTGTCATTGATAACTCACTAAAAACCCCTGATGGCAAAGCCGCCTACGATGAAAACGGCCTTACTGCCCGCGCGGTCAAAGCAGTCAAAGACGCGGTTCCAGAGATGGTAGTAATGACAGATGTGGCACTAGATCCTTATACGTCTCATGGTCAAGACGGCTTACTCGATGAAAATGGTTATGTCGTCAATGATGCAACCGTTGAGGTGCTGGTTGAGCAGGCATTGGTACACGCCCGCGCTGGCGCTGATATCATCTCTCCTAGCGATATGATGGATGGTCGTATCAAAGCCATGCGTGATGCTTTTGAAGCAGAAGGCTTTGCTAATACCGCCATCATGGCTTACTCAGCCAAGTACGCGTCAGCTTACTACGGCCCATTCCGTGATGCGGTAGGTAGTGCTGGCAACTTAAAAGGTGGCCACAAAAAACAGTACCAAATGGACTTTGGTAATCGTGCTGAAGCTCTACATGAGGTGGCGATGGATATCAATGAAGGCGCGGATATGGTCATGATTAAACCTGGCCAGCCATACTTAGATCTGATCCGCGAAGTCAAAAACACCTTTGGCATACCGACATTTGCCTACCAAGTCTCAGGCGAATACGCCATGCACATGGCAGCGATTCAAAATGGCTGGCTGAGCGACGCGGTCATCTTAGAGTCGTTGATTGGGTTCCGCCGTGCTGGTGCTGATGGTATCTTGACGTATTTTGCGCTAGAGGCGGCAAGACAGTTGAATAACGCTTAATTTCTGCATTTTGCTTTGATATTTTTAAACGCATTGCGCCAGCTAACTGATATCAGCTGGCGCATTTTTTATGAATAAAGTATAGGGTATGGTTCATGAAAACTGACTTAATCAGACAATATTCATTGCCCTATTGAGCCAGTTTATTAGACCCAACTGTCTGTCAGTTTAGTGTTGTGAACGCGCACGGTCATGTGGCTTATTAAAATCTAAAACCGGACCCACTGGTATGATACCCGTTGGATTGATATTGGCGTGGCTGGTGTAGTAATGGGTTTTGATGTGCTCCATATTCACAGTCTCTGGCACGCCTGAAACTTGATACAGATCACGCAGATAGCCCCACAGGTTAGGATAATCAACGATACGGCGTATGTTACATTTGAAATGACCCACGTAAACCGCATCAAAGCGAACCAATGTGGTAAATAAGCGCCAATCGGCCTCAGTTATCTGCTCACCCATCAAATAGCGACGGTCTGCTAAGCGTGCCTCTAAGGTATCTAACGCATCAAACAACGTCGTTACAGGCTCTTCATAGGCTTCTTGCGTGGTCGCAAAACCCGCTTTGTAAACACCATTGTTGACTGCAGAGTAAACGAACGCATTGATTTCATCGATCTCTTCTACTAACGCTGATGGTAAGAAGTCACCTTCTGCTGCCCCTACTTCATCAAAAGCTGAATTAAACATACGAATGATTTCAGCAGATTCATTGCTGACGATGGTATTGGTCTGTTTGTCCCACAGCACAGGGACTGTCACACGGCCAGTATAGTCTGGCTTGGCGGCGGTATACACCTCATATAAATAATCTGCATGAACAATCGGATCGCCAGTAACGCAGTCGCCCTCTGCGAACGTCCAGCCATGATCGCCCATAAACGGATGGACCACAGACATCGAGATCATGTCTTCTAACCCTTTTAACTTGCGATATATCGTGGTCCGGTGCGCCCAAGGACACGCCAAAGACACATATAAATGATAGCGACCCGCTTCGGCTTTAAAACCGCCTTTACCTGACGGCCCAGCGCTGCCATCTACCGTTACCCAGTTTCTAAAACCTGCATCTTCACGCTTAAAACTTCCGCCATTGGCGTCGGTGTCATACCATTTATCCTGCCATTGACCATCAACTAATAATCCCATGTTCTTCTCCTCTATATTCTAATTTTATTTGATAACGGCTTCATTCACGATATCTATGGTAACACTTCTGTGCTGTACTGATATTAAAGCTTGTATCAGAAGCTAACGGCAGTGGCTTTTTGGTAAGTATAAACCGCGGTAATGGGAGCACTTTCTTATTATTTTGCGGATAATTGAATATTGGTCTAAAAAAGACTTGCAAAGTCTTCAAAACTTGCTAAAATGCTCAACCTAAATAGGCGTATAGCTCAGTTGGTTAGAGCGCTACCTTGACATGGTAGAGGTCAGCAGTTCGAGTCTGCTTATGCCTACCAAATTTAGAAAGCCCCAGTTTAACGACTGGGGCTTTTTTTTGTTCGTAAAATATGGGCTGTAGGAGAAATTAAGAGTCTGCGTCGATTGAAATTCTCTTTTTCAAGCTCTTAATAAACATCATGGAAAAACTTGTGTGCCCAAATTGTGCCTGAGTGTCACTTCTTAAAGGCTTAGAATAGAAGAATCTTGCAGTGAAGCCAAGCATCATATATAAATATAATAGAACTCTGAAAAAGCATTCCTATTTTGTTTAAAGAAAAGTGAATGACGTTTTGGTAGTAATGATCCAATACGCCAATTACATCGACTAAGACAATGAATCAACCAAAAACCAAACTAGCTTTTTAGAACACTGTCTTGTTTTTTAATAACGATAAACTTCAACTCCTTTGGATGTGATAGAGAAGCTCATTAAGTCTTTTCCCATCACCAACGGTCCACTATAATTTTCTCTCGTTCGTTTGATGAATTCATCATCTGAAATAGGAGTAAGCTTTTTTGAAGAGCCGCCATCAACGATATGACTATATACCGCCATTTTTGGCCTTGTTTGATTGAATATATTACTGGCTTGTCGTGGGTTAGTATGATGCGCATATACTTGTGGTAATGCATTTATATCTTCAAAATCTGCTACCTCATGAATCAATAAATCAACGTCTTTACCGTATTTGATTACATTGGGTGTTGGGGTGGTATCCCCACTTAACAATACGGAATGACCCGCATAGTCGATACGAAAGCCGACAGCTGGCTGTATAGCGCCGTTATGGTCATGTTCAACATCAAAAGAAGTAATTTTTACACCGTTTTTATTAAATACAACGCTATTGGTATCAAACTCATTTGCTCTAATGTCAGTAGTTGACTCGTCTTTGATTTCCTTGTCAGCAACACGTACCCTAATGTCATCTGCATGAGCCATTTTTAAACCTTCAACAAGCGCATTAACGCCTTTAGGTCCATAAACTTCAAGACCTCCCGCTCTACCGCCAAAAGCTGGTATATAACCTGTCATCCATAAGTCACTTAACCCATTTACATGATCAGAATGGTAATGGGTGAGAAATACTCCATCAATCTTACCTAGAGGAACACCCGCTTGCGTTAGGCGAATAACGTTACCACGACCAGCATCAAACACAAAGTTGTAACCGTTAGCTTGAACAAGCGTTGACATACTATAACGGCTGACACTTGGCACAGGGCTACCCGTACCGAGTAATGTGACACGCATCTCATTGGGGGAAGTAGGTAGCCCAGCTGGATGCGTGTCAGGTTTGTATAGATTATCTGAAGTAGTTACTAAATTTGTATTGGTTGCTTTTGGCTCAATAGCACTACAAGCGCTTAATAAAGATGCTACGATTACCGTTGATAAAGTTGTTTTAAAAATTATATGACTCATGATCTATCCTTAGATTTTATAAGTTGACTTATAATATTTATGTCGTTCTCAAACTATAAGTTTGCTTTGCTAGACTACAGATGTGTTTTCATATTTTATTTACGCATAACTAAAATAATCTAAATCAAATGCCATTATAGATTCACTTCCTGCTTGGGCCATCTGTACGTGTGATTGCATACGAGGAAGAATGTGATCAATGAAATAGTCTGCCAATTTTAGTTTATTAATATAAAAATATTCCTCTTTATCATGACTAGTCTCTACTATCATTGCATACATATAAGCAAAGCATAGATAACCCATAGCATGTAAGTAGTTCACTGCACATCCATTAATTTCATCTTTGCGCTCATCAATATTAGCCAGTACCGTCTTGGTCAAACTTTCAATGCTGTCAACTGCATTTAAGGTCGCTTGCTTAATATGATGCTCAGCTTGCATATTGTTAATAAATGCACGAATCTCAGCTAAGAAATCAGACAATATAGCGCCTCCATTTTTGGCAACTTTTCGTCCTAGCAGATCTAATGCCTGAATACCATTTGCGCCTTCATAAATTTGTGCAATTCGAGCATCACGTACAATCTGCTCCATACCCCACTCACGAATGTAGCCGTGCCCACCAAATACCTGCTGACAGTCGACCGTCACCTCAAAACCTTTATCGCTTAAAAATGCTTTGGTAATTGGTGTTAATAGGGCAACACGGTCATTTGCTACCTTAATAAGTTGCTCATCATCGCTATATTTTGCGATATCTAACTGTTTTGCAACATACATGGCAAAACAGCGAGAGGCTTCCGTATGAGATTTTGCATTGAGCAGCATTCGGCGCACATCAGCATGATGAATGATAGCATCTGCTGATTTATCAGGGTTTTTTATGCCAGAGTCGCTACGAGATTGGAGACGGTCATTGGCGTAAGCAACAGCGTTTTGATAAGCCAGCTCCGCCACACTAATGCCTTGTACACCAATGGCCAAACGTTCATAATTCATGATGATGAACATAGAGGCAAGGCCAGTGTTTTCTTCTCCCACCATCCAACCTTTAGCACTGTCAAAATTAAGTACACAAGTTGCTGACGCTTTGACGCCCATTTTGTGCTCGATAGAACCAACAGAAACAGCATTGCGAGCACCTAACTGATCACTTCCTTGACCATCATCTTTGATGAGATATTTTGGCACGATAAACAGAGAAACACCTTTAGAACCAGCAGGCGCATTTGGTGTTTTTGCCAATACGAGATGAATGATATTCTCCGTCAAATCATGGTCACCGCCAGTAATGAAGATTTTACTACCTGTAATATTGTAGCTACCGTCCTCATTAAGTAGTGCTTTGGTTTTGGTTAATCCTACGTCTGTACCGGCATGAGACTCAGTCAAGCACATCGTTCCTGCCCATTCACCAGAGTAAATCTTTTCTAAATAGAGATGCTTTTGCGCATCAGTCGCTGATTTTAATAGACACAATCCAGCGCCTAAAGCAAGATTAGGATAAAGAGCAAATGCTTGATTGGCACTAAACATCATCTCTTCTTGAAACATAGACACCATTTTAGGAAAGCCTTGCCCGCCATATTCTGTCGTTGCGCCCAAACCAATCCAGCCCGCCTCCATATACTGTTGATATGCCTGTTTAAAACCCTTAGGTGTGGTCACCTTGCCATACCCTTGCGCATCAATTGAAAAACTAACGCCCTCTTCATCCCCACTACGATTGAGTGGTAGAAGTACGTTTTTAGTGAACTTATCTAGCTCTTCAAGAACCACACTTACAGTGTCAATATCAATATGACTCAAGCTCTCATTTGCTTCCCAAAATGATGGCGCGTCAAAAACTTCAGTCAGTAAAAAATGCATTTCTTGTAAAGGCGCGTTATAAATACGCATAAAACTTCCTTTTCATAAAAGATAAAATGAACGATAATTTTTGTATGAGTGACTTTTACACTTTACAAGAAGCGCTAACCTCTTGTACTTTTTTGTATATTGCGTCGGCGTCGACACCAGTTTGACTTATAGAATCAAGGTATTTTTGAGTACCTTGCTTTAATGGGCCTGACCAAGCAGGGTTGTTCAATGGATCCGGGATATCGATGATATTACTACCAGTATCTCTAGCCGCTTGCAGTGCTTCTACATCCATTGCGCTGATAACCTCTCCAACCATTTTAGAAAATACCATGCCAGAGTTGTCATCAAGCACTTTTTTCAAATCGTCAGGAAGTGAGTCGTATTTTGCCTTATTCATATTCAGCACAAAACCTGATGAGTAAAAAGGAATGTTGGTATGGTTTTTTACAAGCTCATCCACGCGAAATACTGGAACCGCATCCCATTGCAAACTTAAGCCATCAACGACTCCGCGTTGTAATGAAGTATAAATATCATTAGCAGGTATTCCTACAGGTGCAGCACCCATACTTTCTAGTATATCGCCAGCCACTGCGGATGGACGACGTATACGCAGACCTTTCATATCTTCAGGCTTAGCGATTGGCTTATTACTATGAAGCACACCAGGACCGTTACCATATAATGCCAAGACGTGAGAGTCTTCATACTCACTTGAGATAGTACCGTTATCGTATAAGGTCTGCATGATACAACTCATTTGTGCAGCTGAGTTTGACATACCAGGTAACTCTGCGATTTGAGATAATGGAAAACGACCGCTACTATACCCTTGCAACTGCATACCAATATCAACCTTACCATTCACCGCCGCATCATAAGTCTCATCCGCTTTACTAAGCGTTGATCCTGGAAAATTTACAATCTTTAGACGGCCCTTTGATTCTTCTTCAATTTTCTTGGCCCAAGGCTCCAATGCATCAGTGTTCATTGCTGCTGGTGCAGGCAAAAAATGCGACATGCGTAAGACAATGACTTCATCAGAATTAGCACCTTTTGTTTCTGCACCGCCGCACGCAACTAGACTCACTGATGCTGTAAGCGACAATATAAGTGTAGAAAATAGCTTTGAAAAGCAAAAATCAGGGGCAAAGCTAAAAGATATGTTAGACATAATCAAGTCCTTTTGATTGGTAGATGCAAGATAAAAACCGTACTTTATTGAGCTATTAATTTCTGATTAAAGTAGCTGAACATCTTGGTTAAGAATAGAGTTAAAGAGCGCTATGACTTTAACATTAATACACGTAAATTTGTAAAGTTTCTTTATAATTATAAAACATTATATATTCAATTAATTTCGTATAACCCTAATATTAAACATATATTACATTTTAGACAATAGTATATTAAAAAAATATTATCAACTAGATTGACATATTTTTATTGATTTTGTTAAATTATTTCAATAATAGAAAAAGTCCAATAACGTTATTTTATATGTTGGCTACTCTTACAATAGGCACAAAACTAGCGATACATAGTAAACCACCATCCATTCACAAGATTAGCAAATCCACTTAGAAAAATGCCAGATATAAAAAAGACGGCTAGTACTCTGTATATAGAGTGCTAGCCGCCTTTTTTATTAGATAGGTTAGGACGTATTGAACATTGAGCATAAATAAATAGCAAAAGAATAGCGAACAACCAATTTTTAAGTTCTCATCTAAAAAATATATCGCTTGCTATGCCTCGCACCATACTCAAGGATAAACACTGGATTTGCAGCAATGAGTACTCAATTCGACATCAAGAAACTGACCAAGCAAATGACTATAAGTCAGCGCCTATCAGATTCTTATTATAGGCCATATCGCCTAAAAACATGATTGTCTTATCAGGGATGATTATCTTATAACTAAATCTAGTTCATCATATGTTCTCTCAGATTATTTATGAGTAAAGTTGCTAACCCCTTTCTCTCACCTGACTTATTAGTTTCGACACCACACCTATTTACAAACAATTATTTTATTCTAGCAATCAGCACTAGTCGTCTTCTTTTAAATTAGCTATTAATCGCTGTATAGTAGCTTTTAACATAAGTGCATTTTCAACGGGTATACCCTCTAACATTTTATTTTCGAAACTAAAGGCTTTAATCTCGCACTGCTTATAGACGTTTTGGCCTGCTTCAGTTAGTCCAATAAGTAAGATGCGCCCATGATTGGGGTCTTCACCTTTACTTACCCATCCTCTTTCTTCCATAGTCTTGATGATTTGATTCGATGCTTGTGGACTTATAAAAGAGCGTGAAGCGAGTTTAGCATTTGCAGTTTCGCCACGTAAATGTAGATTCGCTAACATAGTAAACTGCGGCAAACTCACACCAATTTCTAATAATGCTTCGCTAAGCTGTTGATGGATAAGTTTATCTAGTTGTCCCACACTGTAGCTAACAGTTGGAATGTTGCCAATGAGCTTATTGAGTTGTAAATCTTTCAATCTGCCTTCCTTACTATTTAGTAGCGTTAAGTTATTTCGCTCTCTATATTAGACTTTCTAACTAAAAATCTTAGCTTATCTAACTTGTTCCCATATAAAGCAGTATTTTCATTCAACCTATTATTACGTATTTTACGTTGGTTCAGAGTGCCTTTATCAGTCTTTTCACCGAGAGACACGCTGGCTGGTGTGTTCATTAGGTAAATACGGGCGATACGTTTTGAGCTTGCATCATAGCCGTCATTAACTTTGTCCATAAAATCGTTAAACCATGCCTGTATTTTGTCATGCTCTAGCACTTGTTTTAAGTCATGATCAAAATCTCCTGTCATATTACGCGCCGCTTTTTCTTTGACAAACACTAAGGCACCGATCTCATCCTTACCTTCACCTGTCAATACCACATCTTCAATCAGCTTATGGCCTTGTAGTACCATACGATTTCGTAATTCGCCAACATTGACAAAAGTGCCTGTCATTAGCTTAAAGTCTTCCGTTATGCGACCGTTATATACTAAGCCATCTGAAAAATTATTAGGGTTATAGAAGGTCACGCCATCACCTGTATGGTAAAAGCCTTCTTCATCAAAGCTATCAAGGATGCCTTTTTCGGTACAGTCATGTCGCCAATAGCCTGCCATGACATGAGGCCCTCGAATACGTAACTCAAGCTTATCTTGTACAGGGACAATTTTAACCTCAACCCCTGGTGCAGGGAAACCAATAAAATTGGCAGTGGTATTCGATGGCCCTGTTGTAAAGGTACATGATGGAGATGTTTCTGTCATGCCAAGACCCGCCATAATGCGGATTTTTTCGCCACAATGTCGATAGCTAATATCACTAAGTCGTTTCCAAAGATCTGGCGACAAGCTCGCTCCACCAAAGAAATACAGATCAACATTTTTAAAAAAGTTGTTGCACAGTACTTCGTCTTCCTCCAAGGCATCAGCAAGCATAGCCCATCCCACTGGTACGTTAAAGTATTTACTCGGAGAGATCTCTTTTAAGTTGCGAATAGTTTCCTCAAAGTGACCTTCAATCGGGCGACCTTCATCAATGTAAAATGATCCACCATTGTACAAGGCAATACCAAGGTTGTGGCTACCGCCAAAAGTATGATGCCAGCTTAGCCAATCGACTAATACAGGAGGGTTGTTTTCATCTAGGCACAACGTTTGTTTAAGCATCTGCTGATTACTACAAAGCATACGGTGAGTGGTCGGTACAACTTTAGGGTTGCCTGTTGAGCCTGAGGTAAAGAGGAACTTTACAATGCTATCGCGGGTCATTTGGTGATGTACTTGCTCAACATCATCAGTGGCGACAGTAGTGAGAAGATCATTTAAATGAATACACTCCTCACTATCAAGCATTCCAGTTGATGTAATGATAGGTTTATCTAGCTGATTACATGCTTTAAGTTGACGCAAAAAGCCCTTTCCATCGCCTGCATAAAACAACCCTGGTGTGACTTTATCAATGACGTACTGCAACTTATCAGGCGTTTGGGCAACTAACGAATACGCTGGGGCAATCAGAGTATATGGGATGTTAGCAAGCATAGCCCCACTCATCAATAAAAATACTTCAAGTGAGTTTTCGGACAATATCATTAACGGGCGTTCCGCTGATAGCTCATATTTAAACAATGCTTGGGCAATGTTGCGAGCCTTCTGCAGTACTTCGCTATAGGTAAGCCTTATCCACTTGCCGCGCTCTCTAGTTGCTGTATTTAGTTCACGTTGGGCAATAAGTATTCTGTCTGGATATTTGTCAGCATATTCATATAGCTTATCAAATAAATAACTTGGGTAGTCGTGTAGTTCTTCGATGGCGTTTATATATACAACCTCACCTTCTTGAGTATTTTTACGGTGAATTTGGACTTCGTGATTGCCGACAGCAACGGTGCGTTCTGGATAAATGTTACAAGTGGATTGGATCATGAACTGCTCCTATTGTTATGATAAGTTTCTTCCTTAAAACATTTCTTATTATAATCAAATTGGATAATGTTTTGGCGTACTGCGCATGGTTATCCAGCGTAATTCGGTAAATTCGCTGATTGAGGCTTTACTCCCAAATCGTCCATGACCGCTGGCTTTGACGCCACCAAATGGCATGGGCGCTTCATCGTCAACAGTCGCTGAATTAATGTGGCAGATTCCGCTTTCAATGCGTTTGGCAATATTCATCGCGCGGCCGATATCTTGACTAAAAACGGCAGAAGATAGCCCAAATTCTGATGCATTGGCTTTGGTAATAGCCTCATTGTCATCAGCAACTCTCTCTAGCGTACAGACAGGGCCGAAAGACTCTTCAAAGTACAGATGCATCTCTGGCGTGATACCTTCCAACAAAACCGGGCTAATGGCGGTACCATCACAGGAATAACTGGTTATGGCTTTGGCTCCTTTATTTTCAGCATCTTTCACCATAGCCATTATACGATCAGCCGCGTGTTGACTAATAACATGGGCAATGTGGACTTGCTCAGTTGGTAAACCTGTAATAAAACTGTCAATCTTGGCCTTGAGGTGTTCGATAAGCTTATCAGCAACTTTTTCGTTGACCAGCACGCGCTCCGTGCTCATACAGATTTGCCCTTGATTAAAGAAGGCTCCGAAGGCGATAGCATTGGCAGCCTCTTTAATATCAGCATCCTCACAGACAATAACAGGCGCTTTTCCTCCTAACTCTAGTATCACAGGTTTTAAATATTGGGCACATTGTTTGGCAATTATTTTTCCGACATGGGTCGAACCTGTAAAATTAATACGTTTGACAGCTGGGTGAGCGATTAAAGCCTTTACGACGCTTGGTGCATCTTCACTACTATGAGTTACCAAGTTGACCACACCTTCACCGAGGCCTGCCTCATTTAGGGTTTTGATGAGTAGTTCATGAGTAGCAGGACAGTGTTCAGAGGCTTTAAGCACTACCGTGTTACCACAAGCAAGTGGCATCGCTAGGGCTCGAGTGGCCAATATAATAGGTGCATTCCAAGGTGCCATACCGACGACCACACCGCAAGGTACACGCAAAGCCATGGCCATTCGACCTTCGACATCGCTTGGAATGATATCGCCTTGAATTTGAGTGATCATACCTGCAGCATCGCGTAGCATATTGGCCGCTACTTGGACATTGAAGCCATACCATGCACCACTTGAACCCATTTCTGTCATACCAATATCAATGAATGCTTGGGCGCGTGAAGCAAGTAAGTCTGCAGCCTTGAGCAAGCGTAGGCGTTTTTCACTTGGAGGCAATGCTGACCAAATAGGAAAAGCGGCGGCGGCGGCCTCGATAGCTCTATTGGCATCTCCTACTTTTGCGGCAGATGCGCTGGTCACTATCTCACCTGTCATTGGACCGACATGACTAAAGGTACTGTTGTCCATTGCGGGGCATGATTTGCCATTAATAAACAGCTGGGCATGATACATATTGGAATTCCTTTTCCAGAGAGGAACAGAAGTGATTGACACTATTCTTGTTTTATTGATTAAAAAAATTTCCGAAGACCTTTATCAACAAAGGAGCTTAGAAAATAACACTGCATAAAAAATTCACCTTCTCCTCTTCACAGAAGAAAAGGTGAAAAATCTATCGCTTATAGGTTTGCAAACCTGGCTTGATAGTTTTTTCGTCTAAGAACTGACGCATACCTTCATCGCGACCATTTTCTGGATCACGCATGAGACATTGGTCAAGCTTAGCATATAGGTAGTCTTCGTTCTGATCCCATGTAAGCTCTCGGCAGCGTTTGAAACCATTTTTCGCATAGCGTAGAACAACGGGATTTTTTTGTAGTAGTACTTTAGCAACTTTCTCTACTTCGGCTTTCAGTTCATCAAGTGGCACGCTTTTATTGACTAAACCCATTTGTTCGGCTTTTTTGCCTTTAAACGGTTCGCCCGTCATGATGTAGTAGAGTGATTCACGATGGCCTACAGTGTCTGCCATAGCCTTGCTAACAAGATTACCTGGTGGAATGCCCCAGTTGATTTCTGATAGACCAAATGTGGCTTCATCAGCACAGTAAGCGAGATCGCACGCCACTAGCGGTGAAAAAGCGCCACCAAAACACCAGCCATTTACCATCGCAATAGTAGGCTTATTGTACATACGTAATAGTTGCCATTGCCATCTGCAAGCATCTCTACGTGTTTTTTCTTGAGCAATTTCAGGTTGTCCATCTGTCTCACGGAAATACTCTTTTAGATCCATACCAGCCGTCCAAGCGCTCCCTTCGCCAGTGATAACTACAACGCCAGCATCTGGATCCTGCTCTAGCGTTTCTAATACATCTATCATTTCTCGGTTGAGCGTTGGACTCATACAATTGCGTTGATCTGGACGATTCAACGTCACCCAAGCGATATTTTCGGTGACATCTACCTTCACGGTTGTCCAGCGGTTTTCATAATCTGACATAGTATGCTCCAGTGTTTGATTAAGTTTCTTGATACTTACAAGCGTTTTTATTTAAGCAATTAGTACCAACCAATATTATCAACAAACTTAATAACTTGTAAAGCTCTTGAGATAAATATATTTAGTCGAAATATATCTAAAAAAGTAGTAATTTTTACCTATTTTATTTATTAGTCTTTGATATTATTATTCTTTTATAATTAATTTAAGTTCTCATTGGTATTTCATTCTTCTTTTTAACTCGATTAATTTGGTTATAAATAGATAAAATTAACATTAAAATAATAAACCTAGTTGATAACATTAGTCAGTATTACAAGAGGGTGTTAGAGAAATTGAGCGTTGTTATACAAGTTGCGAAAACGATTTTGCAATGACGTTTTATAAAAAAAGCCATATTATCTTGATGATAATATGGCTTTGAAATTTATCATTATCTGAATATTTTGAGAAGGTTATATCCAATAACCTATTGTAGCGATTAACCCAACAATACCAATGATATTGCTGGAAATGTCACTAATACTACTAACCTGATCAAATCAGAGACAATAAATGGTGCTACCCCGCGGAACATATCAGACAATTTAATATGCGGTGCCATTGCCTTGATCACGAAGATATTCATGCCCATAGGTGGTGTAATAAGCCCAAGCTCTACAGTTAGTACAGCAATAATACCAAACCAAACTGGATCAAACCCCAATGCTAAGATAATGGGATACACCACAGGGATCGTAATCACCAACATTGCCAAGGCATCCATAAACAGGCCAAGCAAAAAGTACATGATTAAAATACTGATCAAAATGATCATTGGACTAACATTCAACCCACCAATCCAAGCGGCTAGAGAACTTGACAATTGCGATACTGATATAAAATAACCCAGCGCCTCTGCGCCCAAAAGCATAAAGAACACGACCGCTGATAATGCCAGTGTCTCAACTAGTGATTGCTTAAGCCCTTCCATCCGCATGCCTTTAACAAAGGCATAAGCCCAAGAAACAAAGGCACCCACTGCTGCCCCTTCTGTTGGGGTGAATAATCCAAAGAAGATACCCGCAATAATCACAATAAAGATAAAACTAAAGGGTATTAGGCCAGTCAGCGACAATAGCTTCTCTTTCCAAGACGTTGACTCACCGCGGCGTGCTAGGTGCGGTTTCCAGCGTACCATGATCATGACTGTGATTGAATACATCACCATGCCGAGCATACCTGGTAAGAAGCCTGCGATGAACATATCACCCACAGACTGCTGGGTTAAAATGGCATAAACCAGTAAAGCAATACTGGGCGGAATCATGATGCCAAGTGTACCACCTGCGGCTAAGATACCGCAGGCAAAGCCTGGCTGATAGCCGTACTTCTCCATTTGCGGCAGGGCCACTTTAGTCATGGTAGAAGCAGTGGCTAAAGAGGAGCCTGAGATGGATGCAAAGATACCAGAAGAGCCGATACCTGCAATACCTAGACTGCCCCTTACCCCGCCAAATATGGTGCGAGTAGCTTCAAACAATTTGCCTGCCATACCTGAGTGAGTAGCAAATACCCCCATTAGAATAAATAGAGGGATGGCACTAAAATCATATTTGGCTAAGACATCAACTGGGATGTCTTTGAGCATTTGTAGAGCACCACTTGATGTCGTCACTGCCCCAAATCCTACGAGCCCAACCCCTAACATTGCTAACGCTACTGGAACGCGCAACATTACCATTACGATCATACATAACAAACCGACAGCACCAATAATTTCTGGACTCATGCGCCTGTCTCCTCGGCGTCAAAAAATTCGCCTGTTTTAAAGATGTTGATGGATTCGATTAGGGAGCGTATGGCAAGCAAGACACTTAAAAATGCGCTTACCAAGAAAATAGGCATCATTGAGATTCTAAGGTCTTGTGTCATATTGCCGTGTTCAAGGGCGTCAATGGCACTCTCATAGAGACCCCAAGCAAAAACGATACCAACTAGAAAGAAGCCGATCATGAATGTCCCCATTAAGTAGCCTTTAATAGACTGTGGCATTTTTTGGGTAAAGACATCGACGATAATTTGTGAGCGTTCAACAAAAGCAGCAAAGGCGGCAAGCAAAGCAAATAGCATGAAGTAGGAGACAATCTCAACGCTGCCTTTTACGGTAAAACCAAACTCACCGCCAGTAAGTTTGAAAACATACCGGGTGACCACGTCTATAATAGTGACAAGAACAATAATGATTAAACTAATGCCACCAATAAATTGACACAACCTAGAAATAGAATTGCTAAGTTTAATTAAGAATGCCATGTGACACCTCCCACTTAATCATAATAGTCTGCTCTATTATCAAAGTAGATAGGACGAGTAGCTGGCACTGCGGTGAAAAATGGATTCTCTTCATCATAGACTCCTTTCCTGATGGTAAAGACTGTTTCTTTTTTATAGATTAGATTATTTTAACTGTGAACATATGACTTTAATAATTTTGCCCCAGTCTTGGCTTGTAACTCATCAAAGCTCAATCCATCTACCATGTCACGAATCACTAAGCCCTGTTCAGTGACATCAATCACTGCTAAGTCAGTATAGATTCGATTGACACATCGCTTGCCTGTGATAGGTAGCTGCAATGCTTCGACAATTTTGGGTTCGCCATTTTTGCTTACATGATCCATGATGACATAGACTTTCTTGGCACCCACGGCAAGATCCATCGCGCCGCCAACGGCTGGAATATCTTTTGGTCGACCCAAAAACCAATTGGCAATATCACCATTTTGTGCTACTTCAAAAGCCCCAAGTACGCACAAATCAATATGTCCACCGCGGATCATAGCAAATGAGTCGCCATGATGGAAATAACTGCCGCCATCGAGCAGCGTGATGTATTGTTTGCCTGCGTTGATTAAATCGCCATCTTCGTGACCTTCAGCAGGCGCAGGACCCATACCTAGGACACCGTTTTCGCTATGCAAGAAGATGTCTTTGTCTTTTGGCAAAAAATCGGCGACTCGAGTGGGCTGCCCAATACCCAAATTGACATACATACCTTCTTCGATATCTTGAGCAACACGCTGAGCAATCTCATCAACAGAACGTGGTGTATAATCACTCATCATCTTTCTCCTTCAGTCAAGACAACGTCATGCACAAAGATACCTGGGGTAATAATGTGTTCAGGATCTAGGTCTCCCAGTTCAACCACTTCGCTAACTTGAGCAATTGTATGATGAGATGCTGCTGCCATAATGGGACCAAAATTGCGTGCCGCTTTTCGATACGTTAAATTACCCCAGCGGTCACCCTTAAAGGCTTTGATAAGCGCAAAATCGGCTTTAATTGGGTACTCTAGGACATAATTGATACCATCAATTGTCCGCGTCTCTTTGCCTTCAGCCAATAGCGTCCCATACGCGGTTGGCGTATAGATGGCACCAAAACCACTGCCGCCCGCTTGCATACGCGCCGCTAGTGTTCCTTGCGGTACTACTTCTAGCTCGATTTTTCCTGTTCGATACAGATCATCAAAAATATATGAGTCATGCTGACGCGGAAATGAGCAAATAATTTTGCGCACACAGCCTGACTTTAACAACAAGGCCAATCCTGTCTCGCCATTGCCGGCATTATTGCTAACGATGGTTAAATCCTTTGCATTGCGTTCAATCAGCGCATCAATCAGTTCTGTAGGTTGACCTGCCAAGCCAAAGCCACCTATTAAGATGGTTGCCCCATCATTAACCTGACTCATGGCTACACTGGCAGAGTCTGTCACTTTATTTAACATCGAATCATCCTCTATAAAAATATTGAATAACTAAAGCTTTACTATCTATTCCAAGGCTTCAAAGGGCAATCCAACATAGTTTTCAGCAATAGTCGCCTTGCCTGCTTCTGAGTGAATAAAATAATCAAATTCAGCTTGCTGTACTCGAAAATCAAAGCGACCTGCACTCTGAAAGCGATGCAATAGCATGGTCATCCACCATGAAAAACGTACGGCTTTCCAAGCCCGCGCTAAGCATATCTCTTGATAGCGAGGGATAAGATCGGTGCGCGCATCTTCATATATTTTTACAAATAAGCGAAACGCTGTTTCCACATCGCTTGCGGCCAGATTTAAGCCCTTGGCCCCTGTTGGCGGTACGATGTGCGCGGCATCTCCCAATAAGAATACCTTGCCATATTGCACCGTCTCACAGACATAAGAACGCAGCGGTGCAATACTCATCTCAATGGCAGAACCAGTCACTAAGCGTTCAGCCATCTCTGGTGGAATACGGCGCTTAAGCTCCGCCCAGAATTTTTCTTCATTCCAGTTTTCAATTGTGTCGGTATCTGGCACTTGAATATAATAGCGACTGCGAGTTGGAGAACGCATAGAGCAAAGTGCAAAACCGCGTTCATGCGCGCAGTACACCAACTCGTCGTTCACAGGCGGTGTGTCACTCATGAGCCCAAGCCAACCAAATGGATAAACTTTCTCGTACTCTTCTAATTCATTAGATGGGATAGATTTGCGCGAGACACCATGAAACCCATCGCAGCCTGCAATGTAGTCACAGTCTAAATGATGGGATTCGGCATTATGCTGATAGGTCACATAAGGGTTTTCTGACTCGATATCATGCAGTTCGACGTTTTTAGCGTCATATATCGTCACGCCGCTCACTTTTTCACGGGCTTCCATCAAGTCACGCGTGACTTCGGTTTGACCGTAAACAACGACGTGCTTACCGCCACTGTATTTTTCGAGATCGATATGATAATGATCACCTTGAAAACTAAAATCTGTGCCAGTATGAATCAGTCCTTCTTTATCCATACGTGCACCAGCCCCTGATTCGCGAATGAGGTTGACAGTACCTTGTTCTAAGACGCCTGCACGAATACGTCCTAGAACATATTTGCCCGTTTGCCGTTCTAAAATAACGTTGTCGATACCTGATTTAGTGAGTAATTGACCCAGTAACAGACCTGATGGGCCAGCACCAATAATAGCCACTTGGGTTTTGTGTTTCATAATATCCCTTTTCTTACCTATTACATCCTTGTTTGTACTGCCATTTTTTATCAAAAACAAAACACCTTATAAGGGCTTGGCTCTAAAAATCAAAAAAGACCGTTTCACCCTCACCTTGCAAGTAAATATCAAATCGATAACGCGGTTTGCCATCGCTTGGTTCTTTTTTGGCGATCAGGGTTTGGCGGCGCGTCGGTGATGGCACCGAGCTTAGGATCGGACAACTTTCGTTAGCGGTGACTTCATCTTCAAAATAGGCACGGGTTTGTAGATGGATATTGATTCCACGGGCAAAAATCGCAAGATTGACATGCGGCGCCATTAATTTACCATCAAAATCAACGGGGCCGGGTTTGACGGTATGAAAATGAAAATCTCCATCTATGGCACAAGCACTACGGCCAAACCCACTAAAGGGCTGTTTGTTATCAAAATTACTGATGTAGTTGCCATCACTATCAGCCTGCCATATTTCAATTAAAGCATCATGCACTAAGTCACCATTGCCATCATAGACATGCCCGACCAGCTCAATGTGTTCTCCTTTAGCATCCGCTTTTGCCAAGTCTTGCCAAATCTCATCTGACCGCGATTCAAAACCTGCAATCTCTAGTGCCAAACCGATATGCACAAAAGGCCCTGCGGTTTGGGAAGCCGTTTCATGCAGCAAACCGGTGTCATTTTGTAACTTGTATTGGCTATACATGTTCTACTCCTCAAAATAGGTTTGTAAGGCACCGCGAACGACAATATCAAAACGATAAGCCAGATAATCCATCGGACGGCTCATCGGCATATCTAGGCGAGCGATCATAGTCTCAACTGCGTCAGGGTCTTTTAAAGCCCCCACAATTGGACACAATGGAATCAGCGGATCGCCTTCAAAATACAGTTGGGTAATCAGTCGCGTTGAGATTGAAGCACCCATGACCGAAACGTGAATATGAGCAGGACGCCACGTATTGATCCCATTTGGCCATGGATAAGGGCCAGGACGCACGGTGCGAAAACGGTAACACCCATCGTCATCCGTAAGACAGCGGCCAACCCCGCCAAAATTGGGGTCAAGGGGGGCAAGATAGCTGTCCTTTTTATGACGGTAGCGACCTCCTGCATTGGCTTGCCACATCTCAATCAAGGTGTTAGGTACTGGCTTGCCAAACTGATCAATCACGCGACCATGTACAATAATGCGCTCACCAACTGGTAAGCCTGCTTCTGTACCTTCTGTTCGAAAGTTCATTAATAGGTCATTATCGTAACGTCCAATGTCCAGTCCATTAAAGACAGGACCGCTACGCTCGGATGGGCTGGCATGCTGAATGCTGACCAAAGCCTCCCTCGGTGAGCGCAGTACAGATGTTTTATAGGCTGGCGTATACTGCGCAGGTTGCCAAGCGCGGTCACGAACCAAAAAATAAGGGTAGTGTTGACTCATTATAATTGTCTCCATGTTTATCAATAAACGTTGTAGGTTGCGTGTTCCTTACGAGAGTCAGCTTAAGACAGTGACTCACCCCATCCATTAGCTTTTGCCAAAGAAAAAGCATGGTTAGCAGCTGGTACACCAGCGTATATAGACACATGCATTAATACTTGGCGTAATTGATCTTCATTGATACCCAAACGGTGAGCGGTACGCAGATGCAAGCCTAACTCACCATCACGTCCTAGTGCGGCCAGTATCGCTGTCGTAATCATGCTTCTTTGTTGCACAGTTAGGCAGTTGTCACCCCACAATTCTCCCCACGCATGGCGAGTGATAAATTGTTGAAAAGGGTTATCTAACGTTGTGGCATTTTTAGAGGCTTTGGCGACATGATCTTCACCAAGGATGCGCTTACGTTGTATTAGACCTTGCTCGTAGTCAATGCCTGTCTGACCAATCGTTTCACGAGCAGGATGTGTTTGAATACACTCAACCAATTGGCTTAACGCCTCAATGGACGGCACATGACCCACATTTTTAAAGACCCTCAAGCTTGCATCAGCAAATTCAGCTCTCAATGTTTCTAAAGCAGCAGTGGGGGTAGATACGTCATCCGCCCCTGCTATCAAGACAACCCTGTCGGTATAAGTAGATAGTTTTCCACGATTATCGACTTGTGCTAAGGCTTCGCAAAGCTTGGCATAGCTTTCATCATCGTTGCGTGACAATTGCACTTGCCAGCCTTGCAATACTTCAGGGTTTTGTTTTACATAGCTTGGTGAGAACCAACGTGGCACAATTTGATCGGTCATGTTAACCAAACCTAGGCTACGGACTTTAGCCGCGCGTTCTGCCCATGCTTCTTTTGTACCAATCACAGCGCCTGTATTGGTCAGCCATACTTGCTCTAAGCGCTCGGCTGCCAGCTGGCACAACGACTGGCCAATCACGCCGCCGATGGATGTACCAATAAAACTAAAACTTTCAATGTCTAACGCATCAGCAAGTTCAAGCACGTCTTGCGCCAATGTATCTAGCGATAAGTCCTGCTGGGCCACATCACTACTGCCATGCCCAGGCAAGTCCCAGCGAACACAGCGATAATGACCGTGCAATTGATCGCAAACCTGATCCCATACAGCGCAGCTCATCCCTAAAGGGTGCGCCATAAATAACGCTGGCAAATAAGCCTCACCACTGTCTTTATACGCTATAAGGTGCGTGTCTGTTCTCAAAAATGCCATGATTATTCTCCTACTCTTGATACGACCAAAGCAATGCCCTGACCAACACCAATACACATGGTACAAAGTGCACGATCTTTTTTGATGCGTTGTAATTCATAAACTGCTGAAATCAAAATACGCGCGCCAGAAGCGCCTAATGGATGACCTAAGGCAATAGATCCACCTTTAGGGTTGATACGCGGATCGTTATCATCAAGCCCAAGCGTACGTGAGCACGCAAGTACCTGCGCCGAAAACGCTTCATTAAGCTCAATGATGTCCATATCATCCAAGGTCAAGTTGAGTCGTTTTAACAGCTTTTCGGTCGCAGGTACAGGCCCTATACCCATAATTTCTGGTAGCACACCTGCTGTTGCCATGCCTTCAATTTTTGCCATTGGGGTCAAGCCATATTTTTTTACTGCTGCCGCGCTCGCGATTAGCATGGCGGCAGCACCATCATTGATCCCTGAGGCATTACCAGCGGTGACCGTACCGTCCTTATAGATAGGACGCAATTTTTCTAAAGCCTCTATAGTCGAGTCTGGGCGTGGATGCTCATCGGTATCGACGATGAGTGCATCTTTCTTGCGTCTCTCGATAGTGATAGGGGTGATCTCAGCCGCCAGTAGACCGTCATTTTGCGCGGTGGCCGCTTTTTGCTGCGACCATAGTGCAAAGCTATCTTGATCAGCGCGTGAGATATCGTATTTTTTAGCCAAATTTTCAGCCGTCTGTGGCATGGCCTCTGTGCCATACATAGCATCTAGCTTTTTATTGATAAAGCGCCAGCCCATAGTCGTGTCTTGCAAGGTTTGGCTGCGGTCGTAGGCTTTTTCAGGCTTACCCATGACAAATGGTGCTCTGGTCATCGACTCAACGCCGCCTGCCAGTACCAGATCCATCTCACCACTGGCTATCGCGCGAAATGCGGTGCCGACCGCATCCAGACCTGAGCCGCATAATCGATTGATGGTATTGGCAGGTACAGTCTCTGGTAGACCTGATAGCAACACACTCATGCGCGCCACGTTACGGTTATCTTCGCCGCTTTGGTTGGCACAGCCTATAAAGACATCTTCAATCGCGCTGTGATCAAAGTCAGGCGCATCATCGATTACCGCTTTAATGACTTGCGCTAACAGATCGTCAGGACGGATATCGGCCAGAGCGCCGCCATAGCGACCCACTGCTGAACGTTTTGGATGACAAATATAAACGGCGGTCATGGTTTATTCCTAGATAATTTGATAAACTATAATTGTTCTTAATTAGAATTTTTGTTCGTATAATGAATTAAATTACACCCTTTTTTTTCGCTTGTCAATCGAGTTATTTCATATCTTATTCAATTACATATCGTATCTAGCATTTCCTTTATCACTGGGACTATTGAAAACATGACGGATGACTTGTACAACAACAAAAAAGACCCTATTGGGTCTTTGCTTGATCGTCTATAAGTGACGTAAATAAGAGCTAATGGATCCATTGATTGTCAGCTGCACACCAGCACAAAATGCTGATTAATTCCCAAATAGTCCTCAATAACCCTCTAGTCATTCATTTGCATCGCCACTAATGACCCGTATCGTATCGGGATCTTTTAGGTCAGAGTTGAATATCTGTGCATAACGCAAAGTGGCATTGGCATGTTCTCTCATGATCCCTTCAGCCCTTGCTCCTTGACCATGGCTGATCGCATCAAACACCGCATGATGTTGCATATGGGCAAAATTAAACCGTCGATATTCTCCCGCCAAGTTATCACGATCAATAGCCAATGAGCTGACAGAGGCAAATGGCATGTGTTCACTGCGCGTTTTTGCGATATCAATGGCAGGATTATGGCTGGCTTCAATGATTAACGTATGAAAACGTTGATTAATCTCATGATAGATTTCGAGATCCTCTTCCGTCACATATCCTTTAGCAAATAATGCATCCCCTCTCACTAAACATTTCACCATACTTTGACGATGTTCTGCTGCCAGACCCTTTTCGGCGGCCTGCCTTGCAGCCAACCCTTCTAACACCCCTCTGACTTCAACGGCACCATTGATTTCTTCAGGCGTCACTTCACGCACGCGATAGCCGCGATTTTTTAGTTTAATCAACAGCCCTTCTTGCTCAAGGGAACGAAAAGCGATGCGTATGGGCGTACGAGATACTCCAAGACGTTCAGCCGTCGGTATTTCAGCAATACGCTCTCCCGCGACCAGCTCACCTGAAATGATCATTTGCCGCAATGCGCTGATCACGCGTTGTCCCGCTTTACTCATTAAAACCTCACCATCCATTCACATTTTTAAAAGACCAAATAAGCCAGCCATCAACACCAATCTAGAATAGCACGCTAGCAGTATAAACAGTGTATGGCCATGATAGATTAGCCGTACTGTTTTTTATGGTTATGTCTACTCAAGCATATCTTTTGTATAAACGATGCAAACATATTAATGAGTAGCAATAAGATTAACTATATCACTGCTGATCCATATAAATCTTTGCACGAAGAAATGGTTAATATCAATATCATTGGATCCAATTTATCCAAATTTCGGTAGACAAACGCTATTTTTATGATAGATTGGATCCAATTAAAGGGATTTTTACACACAAAAGGAGTTTGCTATGTTTCCAAAAAATTGCTGGTACGTCGCCTGTACGCCAGATGAATATCAAGAAAAGCCGCTAGGTCGCACCATATGCGGTGAAAATATTGTCTTTTATCAAAGCGACACAGGCGTCGCTGCCATCGAAGACTTTTGTCCGCATCGAGGTGCGCCTTTATCGCTAGGTTATGTAGAAGATGGCCTACTGGTGTGCGGCTATCACGGCCTAAAGATGGGCAGCGACGGCAAAACCGCAGCCATGCCAGGCCAACGAGTCAGAGGCTTCCCTTGTAACCGCAGCTACCCTGTCGTCGAGCGTCATGGCTTCGTTTGGGTATGGACAGGTGATGCTGATCTTGCCGATGAATCAAACATTCCAGAACTAGAATGGGCAAACAATCCTGAATGGGCGTATGGCGGTGGTCTGTTTCACATCAACTGTGATTATCGCCTCATGATTGACAACCTGATGGACCTCACCCATGAGACCTATGTCCATGCCAGCAGCATCGGGCAAGAAGAGATCGATGAAACCCCTGTCAATACGACCTCCGAAGACAACTTGGTTGTCACCAGCCGTTTTATGGAAAACATCATCGCCCCGCCTTTTTGGCAAGCGGCGTTGCGCGCCAATCAACTGGCTGACGATGTCCCAGTAGACAGATGGCAAATTTGTAAATTCAGCCCTCCCAGTCACGTCATGATTGAAGTTGGGGTTGCCCATGCTGGAAAAGGTGGTTACGAGGCGGATCCTGAACATAAAGCAGGCAGCATCGTCGTCGATTTTATCACCCCTGAGACGGAGA
Organism: Psychrobacter halotolerans; assembly: GCF_039680845.1. Lineage (NCBI taxonomy): Bacteria > Pseudomonadati > Pseudomonadota > Gammaproteobacteria > Moraxellales > Moraxellaceae > Psychrobacter > Psychrobacter halotolerans. The sequence goes on from NZ_JBDKWD010000001.1 coordinate 351,736, forward strand.
CCTCTATTTGGTATTTTTGGGGCATGGCCCGTAACTTCAAACCAGAGGACGCCGAGCTGACAGAGCAGATTCGCCAAGGGCAGCATCAGATATTCAGTGAGGACTTGGAGATGCTAGAGCGTCAGCAGCTCAACCTATTGACCTATCCTGAACGCAAACTATTAAAATTGAATATTGATACCGGTGGTGTCAAGTCACGGCGTATCTTAGACACGCTCATCAAAGAAGAAAACCAACTGATAGAGAACGTCAATTTATAGACGCCAATCTATAAACGCTGAGGTTAATACCATTATCAAATGACAATTTAAAGAATAATTCGCTAAGTATGCTGGCATGGTATTTAGTGAGTCAAGGATACCTATCATGATGGAAGTTTTGGTAAAGTCAAAAGAAGTGATTGCGAACGATATCTGTCTTTTTGAGCTGGCAAGCGCAGATAGTAAAGCGCTGCCCCCTTTTAGTGCGGGAGCCCATGTTGATGTCAAAATGCCTAACGGCATTACGCGTCAATACTCGCTATGCAATCACCCCCACGAAAACCATCGTTACCAAATAGCAGTACTAAAAGACCCAGCTTCACGTGGCGGATCGGTAGCCATGCACCAAAAAATAAATATCGGCGACCGCATACAAATCAGTGAACCCAAAAACCTTTTTCCACTGGCCCACGACGCCAAGCGCAGCCTGCTGTTTGCAGGTGGCATCGGTATCACGCCAATCTTATGTATGGCAGAGCGACTGGCCCATACTGACGCAGACTTCGAGTTGCATTACTGCACGCGCAGCCCAGATAAGACCGCTTTTATGCAGCGTATTCAGGCATCGGCTTTTGCTGATAGGGTACATTTTCATTTTGATGATGGGGATGCCACGCAAAAGCTGGATGCAGCAAGCGTTCTTGCCTCACCTCAATCCGACACACATGTCTACGTTTGTGGCCCTGGTGGTTTTATGGAGCACGTTCTTGAGACCGCAAAAGCACAAGATTGGCCTGCTGCACAATTACATCGCGAGTATTTTTCTGCCGCGCCGATCAGCACCGCCGATGATGACAGCTTCGATGTTCAGATCAGTAGCACAGGACAAATCATCAACGTACCAGCAGACAAGACGGTCATTGAAGCCTTAGAAGCGTTTGATATTGAGATCCCTTTTTCTTGCGAATCAGGCATGTGCGGTACGTGTTTAACTCGTGTACTAGAAGGCGTGCCAGATCACAAAGATGTCTTTCTCACAGAAGAGGAACAAGCGAAAAACGATCAATTCACCCCATGTTGTTCACGGGCAAAAAGCGCTCAGCTAGTATTAGATATTTAGAGCGTATTACTTTTAAACAAAGTAATAAAAAAGACCCTATTGGGGTCTTTTTTATTGCCTATTATTAAGGTATTTTCTCAATCTGAACAAAAGCTTCTAAATGGACTAAAAGCGCAGAGACGTCCTAGGATCTATTGAAGACTTAATAGACCCTAAAAATCTCATTTGTTATACCTTACAGGCTACACTGGCTTCTTTTGCTTTTTGATAGACTGTTTGCGCATCTAGGCCCAAAGCAGCGACATCGTTTAGATACTTTTCAGTACCTGCTTCCAGCGGCCCTTTCCACTGAGGATCATTTAAAGGGTCAGGAATATCAATCATGGTATCGCCTTTGGCTTTAGCTTCAGCCATGTATTTAGCGTCCTGAGCATCAAAGACTTTACCAGCGCTCGCCGCCATGGCTTTGCCTGAGTTATCATCGATGACTTTTTTGAGATCATCGGGCAGGCTTTCATACTTGTCTTTATTCATCGTGACCATCATAGCAGAGCTATAAAACGGAATATTGGTATGCGCGTTGGTCAGCTCAATTAACCTAAACGGCCCCATCGCATCCCACGTTAGGCTTACCCCATCTAACACGCCACGCTGCAGCGAAGTATACAAATCAGTGGCAGGCAGACCGACGGGCGTACCGCCTGCTGACTCAATGATGTCGCCTGCGATTGCTGATGGTCGGCGCATACGCAGGCCTCGTAAGTCATCTGGCGTACGGATGGCTTGGTCAACGGTATGCATCCCGCCAGGGCCAGTACCCATCATAAATAACAAATGGGTATCTTCGTACTCACTGGAGATTACTCCATCATCATATAAAGTTTGGAGCATACAGTTCATCTGCGTGGCTGAACTGGACAGGCCAGGCAGCTCGGCGACTTGAGTCAAGGGGAAGCGGCCGTTGGTATAGCCTTGAAGTTGTGTGCCAATATCGATAGTACCTTTGGCAGTAGCCTCATAAGTAGCGTCAGGTTTGCTTAGGGTGGCAGACGGGTAGATTTCGACTTTTAAGCGGCCGTTCGAGTCTGTCTCGATTTTTTTTGCCCAAGGCTCTATCACCTCTGTATGCGCGGCGGATGTCGCTGGCCATAAATGTGACAAGCGTAAGGTGGTGACCTCATCATTACTCTTCTCAGCATTTGTCGCAGTCTCGTTTGACTGCGAGCAACCCATCAAAGCCGCCAATGTCAAGCTCAGAGGCAATATCTTTTTCATCATAAAATCCCTTTTTGATTGTTCAAGTACAGCAGAACCAATATATGCTTAAAAAATATCTTCTTATAAGCCCATGGTCTGAAGTAAAAACAGTCAATGTCCATGTTTTTGTGGGCAAACTTTCATCGCTAAATATTCTATCGATACGAATATATTTGTTCTATAATAGAATTAATGTTCGTATAGTGAATTAAATTATACTTTTTTTATTCTTCTGTCAATGATTTGCGTATTATACTGATACTCTCTGTTCCAGATAACGATAGGCTTGAACTCGGATATTTACTACCGCAATACGAGTTGGGCACAACCCAACAAAAAAGGCCACCAACCCTATAAAGCGTTGCCAGCCTTGATATCGATATCATTCGCTGAATCGTTTTTATATTGAAATGGTTTTTCTAAATATAATACTTTTGAATGCTTTCGGCACAGTCACGTAAAATAGGCAAAAACTCGTCGATCAAAACCTCTTTAGAGACGCGCATAGCATTGGTACTAATATTTATGGCACCAATAAGCTCATGGTTTGATTTGTAGATCGGTAATGCCAATGAGCGCAAACCTGTATCCAGCTCTTGATCGATAATGACGTATTGATTGTTACGCGCTTCATCAAGCATTTTTTTGAACTGCGTGCGGTCGGTAACACTAAAGGATGTGTGCGCGGTCAGCTCGACTTTACTGATATAGTCTTCACGCTCTTCTTCGGGTAGGTTGGCCAAAATAGTACGGCCCATAGAAGTATAGGCAACAGGCAATCTGGTGCCGATTGATAAGGCAATTGACATGAGACGGTGCTTAGCCGCAGACCGAGCAATATAGACCACATCATCGCCATCTAGCACAGCAAATGAGCAGGACTCGCCTGTTTTTTCGGTCACACGTTCTAAATAAAACTGCACAATATCATGGTGATGAGTGCTGCTTAGGTAACTGGAACCAATACTCAAGGTCTGAGGCGACAGTTTAAACTGTCGCTTGTCCTTGTGAACATATCCCAAAGCGTGCAAGGTCAATAAATAGCGCCGCGCCTTTGCACGGTCCATGTCAGTACGTTCAGCCACTTCGCTCAATGTCATCGTAGCGTGGCTTTCATCAAAAGCCATCAAGACACTGAGGCCGCCAGCAAGAGACGTCACGAAATCTGGACTATCAGAGGATATTTTCTTGTCTTGTTTCATAGATATATTATTTAACACTCACCAAAGTTAAGGATTTTAAATGAAAATTAATCAACTAATCAATCAGCCTTTTGTACATCCTGACATCGCAAATGAGTTTTCCGATCGTGCATTTGTGCAGGCCATGATTGATTTTGAACTTATTATCTTAGAGATAAGAGAGAAAAACCAACTGATTCCAAACGATGTTTTTCAACAGTCTAAACAAGCATTGACGATAGACGCATTCGATATTGATGCCATAGGAGCAGACACATATTTGAGCGGCAACGCAGCCGTCCCTTTTGTCAAACAAGCAAAATCGTTATTGCCCTCAGACACAAGACCTTACTTTCATCAAACGTTGACCAGCCAAGACGTGATCGATACTGCCATGATGTTAATGCTTAAACCTGCATTCAACCGTATCAATCAAGATGTCGCTGACATACTTGGCGCGTGCAAAACACTGATTCAGGCACACAAGACAACGCCAATGGCAGGTAGAACCTTAATGCAGCAAGCCCTGCCTATCACGTTTGGTACAAAAGTATCACAGTGGGCAGCTTCATTGATAGCAGTTGCGCCGTATTTGGTACAAGTCGCACAATCAGGACTGTATCTACAATGGGGTGGGCCTGTGGGGGTAAGCGACGAAGACAATGAGCGCTTCGCTTTACCGCAGCAGGTGGCAGCCGCCCTTGGTTTATCAGCGCCCCTACTCCCTTGGCATACCAATAGACAGCCTATTTATACCATCGCTGCGGCACTAGATGCTTGTGCTGGTGCCCTAGAAAATATCGTCGAAGACATCGCATTGATGTCTCAATCTGAGCTAGGTGAGCTGGCCGAACCTGCCGTTGAGGGTATGGGCGGCTCCTCATCAATGCCGCACAAACACAACCCTGTACTATGTGCCCTAATCAAAGCTGGCGCGATAAGAATGCATGGACATATGAGTGTCATTAGCAATACAACCGCGCAGCCTTTCGAGCGTGCACTAGGACAGTGGCATGCCAGCTGGGTACCTTTAGTTGAGGGCACAGCGCTGGTTGGCGGCAGTCTCTCTTATTTAAAAACATTACTGCAAGGACTACAAGTATACCCTGAGCGTATGGCAGCCAATCTTGATTTAAATAGCGATGCGTATTTAACCAAAGCCCTAGAGCGTCATTTTCAAGCCAATGCAGACAGCGTTTACCCCTTAATAAAGCAAGCCTCCAAGCAGGCACATGACAACCATATAGGGTTTGTAGCAACGCTACGACCTTTACTAAAAAAGTCCTCTATCAGCGTTGGGACTAATAGCGAACTTGATAATATACTGTCCCCTTTAAGCTATTGCGGTGCGGCTACAAGACAATGTGAGACCACACTAGACGCCATCGAAAAAATCAACGATAAAAATCCAAGCGCATGAGCAGTAAATAAAATTGACAATAACACAAAAACAAAGTAATTTTAATTCATTATACGAACATAAGTTCTTATTTAGAATAAAAAATCAAAACAGGATTTTATGATGAAAAAGATACTGCCCGTTGGCTTGACATTGGCGGCACTGATTAGCTTGGCTGGCTGCTCACCATCAAATGATACTGCTAGTGCAGATGGTGCGGATGAGGTTACTACGCTAAGATTTTCGCATTTTTGGCCTGCAACGGCAGCAACCCATACTGAGATTTTTGAGCCATGGGCACGCAAGGTTGAAGAAGAATCTGGTGGCCGCCTAAAAGTTGAGATATACCCATCAGCAACACTCAGCAAACCTGATGCGACCTATGATGCCACTGCCAAAGGCACGGTCGATATCGGCTCACAACTGCAAGGCTATACCAATGGCCGCTTCCCACTGACCCAAGTAGCCGAACTGCCTGGGCTGTCTAACTCTGCCACACAAATGAACTGTATGCTCCAAACCCTATACGATGATGGGGTCATCTCTAGTGAATACGAAGACACGCATTTGTTATTTATGATGGGTACAGGCCCGGGTGGTATGCATACTGTTGACAAAGCCATTCGCACACCAGATGACTTAAAGGGTCTGCGTATGCGTCGTCCATCAGCGATTGCGGGAGATATCATCGAGTCTGCCGGCGGTACGCCAGTAGGTCTGCCAGCCACTGATATTTACACATCCTTACAGCGCGGCGTTTTGGATGGATTGAGCTTACCATGGGATGCGACAGGCTCTTTTAGATTGATTGAGCTGACCAACACTCATACCAACATTCCTTTTTATAGCTCTGCCATTATGGTGACGATGAACAAAGACAAGTATGAAAGCCTACCCGATGATCTCAAAAAAGTTATCGATGAAAACTCTGGCAAAGCAATGGGGGCGATTGCTGGTAAAGTATTCGATGCTGAAGACGACAGGTTCATGGCAGAAGCCAAAGCCAAAGGCGATACCATGATCGATATCCCAGACCCTTTAAATGACCCTCAATGGAAAGCACCATTGCAGGCAGGTACCCAAAAATATCTAAATGATGTCGCCGCTTCGGGCTTAGACCCGCAAACTGTGTACGAAAAAGCCAAAGAAGCGAGCGTGGCTTGTAAAGTTTAAGCAGTATTACTCATTGTAATATGATTGAGGGCGTATCATTGATAACACGCCCCGAAATTATCGGAGACTCAACATTCTGAGACAATATGCCGGTGAAAAAACAAACCTACAATTCTAAGATTAAAGAACGCGTCGTTCACCTGCTGATAAAGCACCAAACGATTGTCCCTCTACATTTGGCAGGATAGCAAAGGCCGTTATAGTGTGTGTAAAGTTTGGCAGCAAATGAAAGCAGATGGTATAAGGGTTGCTCGATGTACCGTAGAGCGATTAATAAGACTGCATGACCTACAAGGCGTCTGGCGTGGTAAAAATAAAATCACGATTAAATTTCGTGACGATCAGAAGCGAGCTAATGACCTGATCCATCATAAATTTAATGCTCACCGTCCTGATCAATTGTGGGTTGCTAACTTTATCTATATCAAGACATTGATATAGATAAAGGTGAAGTGATTAAATATCTAAAGCAGAGCTGGAACGGCGTAAATGATGTTGGAATAGCAACCCTTGAATGAGTAGATTGGTTCAATATAGCTCGTATACGTAGCACGATTGGTTATATGTCACTTTTTGAATTTGAAAAACGGTATTATGATAATTTAACCTTGTTAGACATCCCTGCCTAACTCGAGTAATTCAACCTCCGACATACTCGGGGCGGTCCAGTGCTTATTCATATATCTTGTCTTAGCATAAGACGAGTGGCCATAGTTTTTTATCCGACTATTGCCACTCGGTCCAGTTTGGATCCTCATGAATATAAGTAATATGCTTCATATTTTCCTTAAAGATATACGGAGATTAACCCGTATTACGCAGACCAGCCGCCAAAGCATTGATGCTGCGGATTAATGGATCTTCAACATCAATATTACCCTTGTCACTTTCATCGCTTTGTTCATTGCCTTGTTGTCTGGCACGTTTTAACAGCTCAATCTGTATATAATTAATGGGGTCTAAATACGCATTTCGCCAGTGCAGAGAAGCAGCAAGATTGTGCTGATTTGATAATAACGAGGTTTGCTCAAGTAACGCGTTCAGACCTGAATAGGTCAGTTCGTGCTCTTCCATGACGGCTGCCATAATCTTATCACGCAAGGCCTCATCGTCGCACAATTGGCTGTAGGCTTGAGCGATACTCATCTCAGATTTGGTAAATGCCATCTCAATATTGCTAATAAACACGCTAAAAAACGGCCAGTGAGCGTTCATCTCTTTCATCAAATCTTCATCTGCTTTGACACTATGCAGCGCACTACCGACTCCATACCAAGCTGGCAGTGTAAAGCGGGCTAATGACCAACCGAACACCCAAGGAATCGCCCGTAAGGTGGTTTTGCTTGGCAAGCCTTTTTTGCGATGCGAGGGACGTGAGCCAATGTTTAATAAAGAGATTTCTTGTACAGGGGTGACCTGTGAGTAAAACTGGTAAAACCCTTCAGTATGGTCGGTCAATTCGCGATAGCGCCGCTCACCTGCGTCTGCCAAACGTGCAAAGAGCGACTCATAATTGGGCAGCTCAAACGGTTGTACCACAAACCTTGATGAGCACGCTTTTAACGTGCCTGTGATACCCATGGTCAGCTCAAACACCGCGGTATCGGTGTTGGCGTATTTGGCATAAAGTACCTCGCCTTGCTCTGTGACTTTTATCTGACCGTGCAGCGTACCAGCAGGTTGGGCGGCGATGGCATTGTGTGTTGAGCCGCCGCCACGACTCACAGAACCGCCGCGCCCATGGAACAATCGTGTTTTGATGCCATATTGTTTTGCAATACGATCAATGGTTTGTTGCGCGCTATAAAGCTGCCATGCAGAGGTAATGATCCCGCCATCTTTTGAGGAATCTGAATATCCCAGCATGATTTCTTGGGTGTTGTCTGAGTTTTGAAGCAATCCTCGATACAGGGGATTATCTAATACAGCAGGTAAAATCTGATCGATATTTTTAAGATCTTCGATCGTCTCAAACAAAGGCGCGACTGGTAAGTCGGCGGCTAATTGCCCCTCGTCATCAACTCTGCATAAGCCTGCAAAGCGCATAAGCAGTAGCACTTCTAATATTTGGCTGGCGTTGTTGGTCATCGAAATCACATAGCTACCAAAGGTATCTTGCCCGACCAGTTTGCGCAATGTCGCGACCGAGTTCATTAATGCCAACTGTTCACGGGTTTTATCGCTCAAATTATCCGTATAAATGAGCGGTGTACCGGGCTTTTTGAGTAAGCGCGTTAGCCATTCTTGACGCTCTGTTTCACTGAGCGTTTGATAGTCGGGTAGATTTGAAGCGCTAGCAAAAATATCTGCAATGACTTCACCATGATAGGACGACTCTTGGCGAATATCGAGGGCCGCCAAATGAAAGCCGCAGGTTTTGACCAGACGAATCATATCAAGGAGCAGCCCTTCGCCATGCGCGGTGTCATGGGTATTGACACTTTGACGAATGATACGCAAATCTTCTAGCAGTTCTTGCGGGTTGGCATAAGCGTCTTTTTTGGCGTCGCTGTCATCCCCTTTGCTTTGAATCAGTTGATTGGTGGCTTTAACTTTATTAAGAATTAAGGAGAGTAATCGGCGGTAAGGCTCGTTGACATAATCATCAAGATTGTAATCAAACACACGCTGATCAAGTTCGGCATAATGGTTGATTTTGTCATAGACTTCGGGCATAACCGTCACGATTGTGTCGCTATGAATCAGCTGGCGGCGCAGTTTTTTTAGCAGCACTTGGTAATGGCGCAGCACAGTATCGGCGTGCATGAGAACGGCAAGTTCTGTGGTCTCAAACGTCACAAACGGATTGCCATCTCTATCGCCACCGATCCAAGAGCCAAAGCTCATAAAGGCAGGTAAGGGATAGTCGCTCAACTCTGGATAGATATCGACAATGGCGGCTTTCATATTGCGATAAACTTTGGGGATGGCATTAAATAAGCTGGCATTAAAATAATGCAGACCATTATTGATCTCATCATAAACCAAGGGCTTACGCGTACGCACCTCATCAGATGACCACAATAAATCAATGGTTTGCGCGGTTTGCGCTTTGGCTTGTTCGTACGAGACGCTATTTTCATCAAAATTATTTAACGCATCGCTATGGGTAAACAGACTTTGCAGGATATTCATTGTCGTACGGCGGCGCGCTTCGGTAGGATGCGCGGTAAAGACAGGTATAAATTTTAATTGATCAATGAGTTCTTGCATTTGCTCAGGTTCAATATTTCGTTCACGGCACTCAAGTAAGGTGCGACGAAACGACCCCTCCCAGCTTTGCTCGGACTGTGCCCGCAGTGCCTGACGCTGCTCTCGTAAGTAGTTTTCTTCACTGAGATTGGCTAAGAAAAAATAAATAGAGAAGCTACGGATGACGTTTTTTAAGGTTTGATTGTCTAAAGAGGCGATGAAGTCGATAAGTTGCTGCTTATGGGTGTCATTAGGTGCGCGTCGCTGCTGAATAAACCCTTTTCGCAGCGTCTCAATGGTATGGATAGTTTGCTCCCCAGTCTGGCGAGCAATCGCGTCACCAAGGAATGAAGCCAGTAAACTAATGCGTTCTCGTAATACGTCGTTATCTATGGTCATCCTTAATCCTCTTATAATCGATTCTAAATAAAACAGATACGTTATTTGATGACGCGGAACTAGGGCGTGTTGAAGATCTCGCTGCTCATCAACCAAAACAATAAGCGCACTTCATGTAATTATCATTTCCACAAGTTCGGTTTACTTATCCAGTTTTGCCAAACAATCTGAATTAATATCAGCAATCGTTTTGGCGCCAGTCAAGGTCATTGCAACGCGCATCTCTTTATCCATCAGCTCTAGAAAATGGCTTACCCCTGCACTGCCATCCGCGGCTAACGCATATATAAATGCACGCCCTAGCATACAGATATCGGCACCTAAAGCCAGCATGCGCACAATATCTAAGCCATTGCGTATGCCGGAGTCGGCCAATATTTTAATCTCTCCTTTCACCGCATCGGCAATAGACGGTAGAGCACGCGCACTGGACAAAACACCGTCTAACTGGCGTCCACCATGATTGGATACGACGATGCCGTCCGCCCCAAAACGCACCGCATCTTTGGCATCTTCTGGGTCCAAAATACCTTTGATGACCATAGGCCCATCCCAGTATTCACGAATCCAATCCAAATCTTTCCAAGAAATGGAAGGATCAAAATTATTCCCCAGCCAGCCTATATAATCTTCTAACCCTGTCGGCTTACCTAAATAAGTCGAGATATTGCCCAGATCATGCGGACGGCCATTTAATCCTACATCCCACGCCCATTGGGGATGCGTCATAGCCTGTAAGTAACGGCGCATCGCGGCATTTTTACCACTCATACCCGAGTGCGCATCGCGGTAGCGTGCCCCTGGTACTGGCATATCTACCGTAAAGACCAGTGTCGAGCACCCCGCCGCTTTAGCACGCTCCAAGGCATTTTGCATAAAGCCTCTATCCTTTAATACATAAAGCTGAAACCACATCGGACGGCTAATTTTAGGGGCCACTTCTTCAATTGGACACACCGACACCGTCGACATGGTAAACGGAATGCCTTTTTGATCGGCGGCCATAGCGGCTTGTACTTCACCGCGGCGTGCATACATGCCTGTCAGACCAACGGGCGATAACGCGACAGGCATAGACAGGGTTTCATTAAACAACTGCGTCTCTAAGCTCAGTTGCGACATATCATTGAGTACACGTTGCCTAAGGGCAATTTGTGATAAATCTTCAACATTACGTTTTAAGGTATATTCATCATAAGCCCCGCCATCTATATAATGAAATAGAAACGGAGGCAGGCGGCGCTTGGCAGCGGCTCTGTAGTCATTTGCAGATGAAATAATCATACGCTTACCCTTTTTATTCTGTTAGATAACTAGGTAATATTCTTGGATGCCTCATTGTGCAGCGCTCAGTACTGGCCGATGGATACAACTGACTCATTTTTGCAGCCACAAGCGCAGCCCCCATTTACTATTACACACAACACGAGCAGTTGCGTTTGGTTTTTGACATTTTACCAATGCCGGGATTAAAGCTGTTGGTTGGGTCTAGGCTTTTATAGAAGTTTTGCAAATCAGGTTCCGCTTCGTATAAGTGCCCGACGTTATGCTCAGCAGGATATTTTGCCCCGCGCTCATTCAATAATGCTAGCATCATTTTTTTGACATGATGAGCATCACTGCCCTTTTTTAAGATGTAATCTTGGTGAAACACATAACAAAAGAAATGTCCGTAATAGAGCTTCTTTTCTAAATGTTGTGCTATTTCTTCAGGTAGGGTTTCCAGCCACTCTAACTCATTACGTGGGATGGCAATATCAAGCGCTAATATCTCCCCTACCTCTTTTTCATGTATGACTTCATACCGTAATGCCGCACCAGCTGCGGCAAAACGATTTAAAAAGGCGCTTTCTGATTCTTCTTTATTGCATTCAAAATAAGTACCCGTTTCTGAAGTTTCAAAAAAAGACTTTAAGAAATTTTGTGCCTCTTCTATACCGTCGTCACTCATTTTTACTATTAAGTGATGCTCGTACTTATCACGGTACTCTATCATTCTCTTGGGCAAATGCTTTGGAAATATATTACCGATAAATTGCATGACTTTATCAGTAAAATGTTTCGGCATCCACGGCCATTTGTTCAACTTGGCGTCAATCGTGCCTTTGATAGAAAACAATCTTGGCAAGGCGTCTGTACCGAGATGTTTAATACTCAAGAAAGTATCTTTGCCATATTTAGCGGATACATCAAATATATCACGGTGCATATATTCCCCAACTTCAGGAATATTTTTGAAACTTGATAATATCTGTCGTCGCAACTGTGCCAACTCACCCACACTATTACTGCCTATATAAAAGGTCTTCTCTCTTGCAGCGGTTGGGTAAGTATCAATGCGTACGGCAAATACAGCAAGCTTGCCAGCGCACCCACTGGCCTCACATAACCTGCGCTTGTCAGCATTAAAACGACTCGGTGTGCTTGCCTCAACATCTGTCACTCTTGCGATATACTCTTTGTCCGATGCCAGCTTACCAGTATTAGGGAGTTTGCTTTTATCAAAATTACCGGTTTGTAAGTTAGTGAGTATTGCTTCAGGGGTATCTCCTAACTCTACATCTAGGTGATTGACGAGTACCAGTTGGCCGTGTTCGTTTATTTGAGCAAACAACGCAAGCTCGGTATAAGCCGGACCTCTTTTAACCAGCGCCCCACCTGAATTATTAGATATACCACCAATAATAGAGGCCCCTAAAGTCGAGGAACCAATGACTGAATGAGGCGCTCTATTGACGGCATTAAGCTGGCTTTGCAACTGATGCAAGGTAGCCCCAGGTAAGCTAATTACTTGCTCGTTATCATTTACCAAGTATAACTGGTTCATTGCCAAGGTATTGATAACAACAACGGGTCGATCATAGTCATTACCACTGGGTGTTGAGCCTTCCGTCAGGCCTGTTTTTGCCGCTTGCATGATAATGATGCAGTCGCCTGCTACACACACTTCTAGGCTACGCCAAATCTCTAGCAATGTTTGCGGAAACAAAACTGCCAAGGCAGTGCCGCCACCAGAGCGCCATCCCATTCTATAATGCTCGTTTTTTTCTGGGTCTGCCTGTATATTGCTGGCGCCTAATAAGTTGGTTAGTTTATCTAACACCTGATAAGGACTCAGTATGTCTTGAGAAACTCGATTTGATGAAGAGATATGACGCTCCTTATCTTGTAATGGTATGTCATTCATGATGACAAGGGCCCTTGAAAACCGAAAATATAAATGGCGGCCATCACGATTATTCCACAGAACAACACATAATATAAGGTGGGTAAAATAGTACGCCTCAGGGTGGCACCCTCCATACCAAGTAAACCCACGGTCGCTGATGCAGCCACCACGTTATGTATGGCGATCATATTACCAGCTGCTGCGCCAACCGCTTGAGCTGCGATAATTAGAGACGGTGAAATATCTAAGCTCATGGCGGCTTCATATTGGAATTGACTGAACATCATGTTTGATACGGTATTAGAGCCTGCGATAAAGGCACCTAAAGCCCCAATGGTGGCACTGATTAAGGGAAAAACATTACCAAAAGTACCCGCAAATAACTCTGCACTGGCGACTGGCATACTCGCCACATCTGATAGATTTACGCCTGAATTAATAAAAATTCTAACCATTGGAATCGTAAAGATAAGGACAAAACCTGCCCCTAACACCGTTTTACCTGATTCTTTAAAGGCATTGTTTAGTGCACTAACAGGTTTTTTAGTTTGCAGCGCGGCGGCAACTAAGGCACTGATGAGTAACAAGCCGCCTGGTAAATATAAAGGACTAAAGCTGGCACTAATATCTGCCTCACTTAAAATCGAAGTTAGGTCTACTGTCGCACTGTTAAGCAAAGACTGAAAGCCTGTAAATACTCTTGAAAACACCAGTAAAAGCGCAACCAGTAAGTAAGGGAACCACGCCATAAGGGTGGACATCTTTTTATCGTCTAAAGCCGGCGTAATATCTTCTTTACTAACCACTAACTTACCAAGCCATTCACTTGGCCAATTTTTTTGCGGTTCAAAATCCCATGTGGTTTTTGGTACTAAAAACCCTCTTTTGGCAGCATTAACAACGATAGTAATACTGATCAAACCACCGACCAATGATGGAAACTCTGGCCCTAAAAAAACACCAGTGACCGTATAAGGAATCGTAAATGCCAAACCTGCAAAAATAGCAAATGGCCAAATAGCGAAGCCTTCTCTCCAGCTTTTGTTTTTACCAAAAAAGCGCGTGAGCATCATCACCATAAAAAGTGGCATGAACGTACCAATAGCCCCATGAATCATGGCAACTTGGCTCGTAATCAGTTGTAAAAAGCTGTCCCACTGTAAACCTTGTTGGGCAAGTTGCGTGCTAATCGCTGCTGTATCTAACCCTTTATTTACCCCTATCACAATAGGCGTACCGACCGCACCAAATGATACGGGCGTACTTTGTATCATCATTCCCATCAATACCGCAGCCAGTGCCGGAAAACCTATCGCGACCAGTAAAGGGGCGGCAATAGCGGCAGCTGTACCAAAGCCAGAAGCGCCTTCCAAAAAGCAGCCAAAGCACCAGGCAATAATAATGGCTTGCACCCGCCTATCTGGCGATACATTGGTAAACCCAGCACGGATAACAGCGATGGCACCAGTATGTTTCAATGTATTTAGCAAAAAAATAGCACCAAAGACAATCCACAACACCGAGACAGTAATAACCAAACCCTGAATAATAGATGAGGACACGCGATTAAGCGTCATATCCCATACAAAAATAGCAAGCGCGGCGGTCACCGCTAAAATGATTGGCATGGTTTTTTTGGCCGACCATTGCAGGCCTATCAAAAAAATACCACAGAGAACGATTGGCAGTAATGCCAGCAGCCCATATATTGTTTGATTCAAAATCACATCCTTTTTCTATCGTTTAATCTTCCTTGAACCAAGTCATTGAAGCTTTTATTTTGATGACTCCATATTGACTAAGCTGTATTAAACATTCACGGACAGGCATTGCTAATTTATCCACGCTGTCTCTCAGATAGAGTCAAGTATAGGTTCAGCTAGTCCATGGTCTCATGTTTAAAACATCCTAAAACAGTCTACGCCTTGTTAATAGATTGATATATTGCATCAAAGGAGAATGTTATTTTCTTTTTTTGCTATAATCCAAACCGTATTACACCAATTGGAGCACAAATATGGTCAAAGCCGACGATATGGTTTTATTCGTCCAAGTGGTTGATGAAGGGTCGTTTTCTAAGGTCGCTGAAAAACTGTCATTAACCAATTCCGTGGTAAGCAAACGCATTGCTAGATTAGAAGAGAACTTAAATGCTCAGCTACTTTATAGAACCACTAGGAAGCTCAGCTTAACCGATGCTGGCAGGACGCTTTATGACAAGGCCAAAATTGCCCAATCTGCCTTGCAAGAAGCCGAAAATGCTGTAACGGGTTACGGTAAAGATATGAAAGGCAACATACGTATAACCATGCCAGCGGTCTCTGCGAATTTGATATTGAGCGAATCTATTGCCGAATTTTGTAAAGAGCATCCTGAAATATCGGTGGATTTACACATTACCAATCGGTTGGTTGACTTGATAGAAGAAGGGTTTGATTTAGCAGTAAGAACTGCTGAGCTTGAAGACTCCTCGCTTATTGCCAAGCGCCTTATAGATAGCCACTGGGTGATATGTGCGACTCCAGACTATTTAAAGCAACATGGTATGCCTCAAACCCCTGAAGAATTAGAGAGTCATGAGTGCTTGATCTATAGATTTGATAATGCGTCTAATAACGTATGGCCATTACATATTGATGGTACAAAACAGTTAATGTCTGTCTATGGTCGGTTTCATAGCAATCATCTTAGTGCGATTAAACAAGCCACGCTCAGCGATTTAGGTATCGCTTTTTTACCCCAAGCGCTGGTTTATGAGGAGATACAGCAAAATACACTCACGCAAATCTTACAACGTTTTACCCGAAAGAAACTGGGCATGTATGCCGTTTATCCCAAAGCGCGGCAACCAGATCAAAAGTTAAAATTGCTCGTTGCCCATTTGCGAGAATCATTACATCAAAAACAGGCTTACTACTGCTAAGTAATACGCCTGTTTTTGATGTATAGTCGATTCTAAATAAAACAGATACATTATTTTATGACGCGGAACTAATATAAATTTTTCTGGCTTGCTGTGCCTGCGCAGGCAAAGGCTGCAAAAAATTGATATCCGTCCCGCTGTATCGTTTTTATACCGAACTCACTATATATAAAAAGAGTAATGAAACCGAAAAGATAATGCGAAGTTTTTATCAATCGCGCCATAGATAATAGGTATTACTGTCTAGATTTGAAGGCAGGAGTTAAGTCATTAAAAAATCATATGAGCACATAACGCAATAATCGGTAATGAGATAACAGTTCTTAATAGAAAAATAACTAACAACTGAACAAAGCTCACGGGGATTTTTGTTCCCAAAATCAATCCACCGACTTCTGACATATAGATCAATTGAGAAACGGATAAGCAAGCAATGACAAATCGCGTCAACTCTGATTCTATTGACGAGCCGATAATGGCCGGTAAGAACATATCGGCAAAACCTACCATGATCGTTTTTGACATCTCTGCTGCAAACGGTATATTCAATAGCTCTAAGAATGGGATGAATGGCATACCTAAATAGTCAAATATGGGCGTTTTTTCTGCCACAATCAAACCTAAAGTCCCGATTGCCATGACGACAGGTAGTATGCCTATCCACATATCCAAGATATTTTTTGATCCGTCTTTTAAGAAAGCGAAAAAACTGGGACTCTTTTCTGCTTTTTGCACCGCTTTATGTAAGCCATAGTTGAATAACGTTCTTCCTTCGGGAATGGCTTCACAATCTACCTCATCGTTCTTTGTGATATACGTATCTTCAATTTTAGACAGAGGGAATAATTTTGGTACGATAAGCGCACAAACGATGCCGCATAATGCAACTACCCCAATCATATTGATAAAGTAACTTTCTAGCTTGACTTGGGAGATCACCACCAAGCAAAAGGTAACCGAAACCGCTGAAAAGCTTGTCGCAATCACGGCTGCTTCTCTTTTGGTATAAAATCCACTTTGCAATTGTTTATCAGTCAATAATACGCCAATTGTGCCGTCACCTAACCATGATGCCAAGCAATCAACAGATGATCTGCCTGGCAGACCAAATAACGGTCTCATGACCTTAGTACATAAAACACCAACAAATTCTAATAAGCCAAAATCAAGCAACAACGGTAGTAACAACCCCGCTAAAAAGAACACGATAAAAAGTATGGGCATCAACTCATATAACAATAGACCACCAATGTTATCTGAATATATGGTCTCAAACCCAAATTGAAAATAGGTCACGACGGCAAAAAACGCACCAAGTAGTCTAAGCATTAGCCAAGATGTTTTTACGTTTAGTAAGTTATTCAAAAATTGATTGTTTAAAATGAATGCAGGCTTCATGATTTTGGTATACAAGCTACCAACCACCGTAATCATAATTGAGGTGACGACCAGCATTGTTAAAAAGTCGCTCATATAACTTTGTATATAATCTTTTAGCACAGCGATAGGAATGGTAAATCCTTCGGAGTAGCTGACAAACTTACCATCTACATAGGGAATGGGAAATACGAAGACGATCAACCCGATCATAGAGGGTATGAAGAATTTTAAAAATTGTTTGATGTTGATACTGGTGCTGCTGACATCCTGATCTGAAGCACTGGCTTTAATAATATCCATATTATTGTTACCTTTCGTCCCTTTTTTGACCAACCTAAATAATTTTATATAACTATTTAGGTTGGATTCTTTTAACTCATTTTTAATCTTTCCTACTAGTAATTATTTAAAAGAGAATGCGTCACTTCTTCTAAAATTTTAAATATTCTGGTTGAGTCATCTTTTGAATTGTTATACAAGGGATTGATTTCTGCTATTTCCCAGCAACACACTTTTTCATTTTTAATTAATTCTATATTGAGCTGCATGGCTTGCTCATACGACAGACCATTCATCGCAGGCGTACCGGTTCCTGGGACGTATAAAGGATCAACACTATCCACATCAAATGAGACATAAATATGATCACAGTATTCTAGTTTTTTAAAGATTTCTGCGACTGTGGCGCTAATGCCTTTTTTCGTTATTTCAGCCACGCTATATAAAGGGATTTTATGTCTTTTAATTAATTCCATCTCCTCTTCTTGGTAATCTCTGACGGCACAAAACACGATATTTTCTGGCTTGATGGATGGCTCGTCGGATGCCATAAACTTTAATCGTTCCCAATACGCTTTTTCTGCATCAGAGAGCTCATTACGCTGACATTCCAAGTTATCGATGGCACACGCCATCGCCAAGGGCATACCATGCATGTTTCCTGAGCCACTGGTATAAGGCGAATGAAAATCAGCGTGCGCGTCTATATATACCACACCAATTTCAGCATCAGGATGCGCCATTTTCAGACCATGCATTGTGCCTGCACAACTAGAATGATCGCCTGCGATAACAATTGGAAATTTATTCTCTTCTCTTATATCTTTTATTTTATGGGCTAACTTAGATATAATCGGCTCGATCACATCCGCATACTTTGCGTGCGAAAATTGCGATTCTCCCTCATAATCTTCGTCATATTTATTACTGTCATCCTTAATACTGTCAAATTGCAGCTTTTCATAATATTCGGCATTAAGCTCTTGTGATGATGCTCGCAATGCATCAATGCCTAGAGAAGCGCCTTTTTTATGTCCAGCAACATCTGAATAAACTTCTACTATTCTTATATTTGTCATCACATCAGTCATAATTCTCTCTCTATTAAATAAAATATTTTTTATAAAAATTAAACTTGGAATCAAATTTATTTTTTTCCTATGTTAAATCTCTTACAAAAGTAGCAGAGAGATTTAAAATAAAAAATGTGTCTACAACTGCCTAAGAAACATGCCAAACATATAGTAAGACAACTATAAAAAAGAGTCAGCTTGGCTGGGATGAGTTTTTTGCCACCTTTGTCGGCAACGGCACAGCCAACAATAAAAACTCATTCCAGTCACGCATTATAATGTTGTGCATCGCTTTTAAAGTGAAGCGATTATATAGCCATGGCTTCATTCGTCAATACGCTATGATCTTTGTTATGCGCTTTCACGACCGAATAGAGGTTTTTAGGATCTTGTTGCTGCGGGATCAAATCAAGTAGCTCATAGGCGTCCTGTTTTTTGATCAAATCACGCAAAAATACCAAAGCCGTAAAGTCTTCTGAGGCAAAACCCACACCATCAAATACCACTAAGTTATTGTCGTTGGTACGTACGTCTGCCTCACCGTTCACGATGCGATGAAACTCCGTCACAGGAAAGTCAGGAGAGAGCTGTTGGATATCGCCTTCGATACGGGTTTGTGGTTCAAACTCGACAATGACATGATCCGCTCTTAACAAGATATTGGCATCCAGCTCCGTTTTGCCCGGACAATCGCCACCGATGGCATTGATATAAACGCCCTTTTTGACCATATCGTCACGGAGAATGGTGGCGTTTTTCTTATCGGCGGTACAGGTCGTGATGATATCTGCACCGTCAACGGCTTCTTCTGCTGTTTTGCAAATAGTAATCTCTAAACCCGAATCGGCAAGATTGCGCGCGACTTTTTCAGACGCGGCTGGGTCGACATCATATAAACGCACTTTTGAGATACCTACCACTGCCTTCATACCCATTGCTTGAAACTCTCCTTGCGCACCATTACCAATGAGCGCCAACGTTTGGGCGTTTTTAGGCGCACAATATTTGGCAACCAGTGCCGAGGTCGCCGCCGTGCGCAGTGCCGTCAAAATGCACATTTCTGTCAGTAAAATTGGATAGCCGGTATCAACATCCGACAAGACGCCAAAGGCCGCTACCGTCTGCAAGTCACGCTTGGTGTTGATGGGATGGCCATTGACATATTTGCACGCAAACATGTCACCATCGCTGACAGGCATCAACTCTATGACCCCGTCTTTAGAATGCGAGGCAAAACGACTGGATTTTTCAAACTGATCCCAACGACAAAAATCTTTCTCTAAAGCATCTACCAATTCTGTTATGGTCTGTTCTATACCATGATTGCTGATTATTTCAGCCATCGCCTGTACACTAATAAATGGCACACCCTGCTTTTGTGATACGATAAATTTAGACATTAGTTTTGCTCCCTTCCATGAATATGGTTTATTAAACCGACAATCAATATCCTACCAACTATAAATGTCAGTTAAAATGTCAATAATTTATTAAATATTGATCATTTTTTGACATATTGCTAGGTGCTACTTAGCATAATGTCAAAACTCAATAAAGGAAGCCTTTTTATGGCGTACTATACTTATGATTCTTTAGACAGCGAACTGATATCTGAATTGCGACAAGACGGCCGCGCAACCATTTCAAACCTTGCAAAAAAACTCAAAGTCTCACGTGCCACTGTCCAAAACAGATTGGACAGACTGATTCATAACGGCGCTATTTTAGGATTTACGATTCGCGTGCATGAGGCCTTAGATAAAGAAACCGTCAAAGCGATGATGATGATTGAAGTAACCGGAAAGTCTACGTCACAAGTGATTAGGAAATTACGAGGTATCCCGCAATTGATTAAGCTTCATACGACCAATGGGGCGTGGGACTTGGTGGCAGAGATACACACGACAAGCTTGAGAGAATTTGATGAAGTACTGCGTCAAGTAAGAGAAATTGACGGCATTCTGAACAGCGAGACAAGCGTTTTGCTGTCGAGTTTGTGATGTAGCTATATCCAAAAAAATGTGGTTCAGCACGGTCTAATAGTGATGATGTCTTAACTTGCTGAAATAGTCGCAGTGGTTTGAGGGATAAATTGCAGTTAAAACTGGATTCTAACTACGAAATATCTCTACAAAGGTATTACCTAGTTAAATTATTACCAAAACATATGATGTAAGGACAGTTATAATGAAATATATCAAACACTCTGTAAATTCTCGTGGAGACCATAATTGGGATTTTAGGTACTACTATGATGAAGTAGTACCTGAGATACTTAAACGTAGGGAAGATTTAAGCCTAATTTTATCAAGTGATTTAAACGGAATAGACGATATAGAGAAGACGCTTAATAGAGGTATAATTAAGGCGATTTATTATGATTTAGAAAATGATAAAATCTCGTTGAAGATCGAGCAAAGATATGGCAGAGATTTAATAGAAATTATCTATTCTGATATTGTCAATGTTAATATCAATTGTTGGATATTACCAATCACCATAATGGCACATGAAGTAGACGTAACGCCTGATAATAAGATTATACATTCACTATTTTTATTAGGTGATACAGAAATAGTTTTTGAATGCGAAAAAATAGAATTGAAAACTATGCTTATTGAAAGCGATAACAAAAGTTCGTAATTTTACTATAAAGCGCTTCCAGTGTTTTATTGATTGCCTCCTCATAGTGGCAAAAAGAAAACTCTTTAAATAGAATTTCCAAAAGTTATATTTAAGTTCAAGTACTGGTATTAGCTCCACTTTGTATTGACCTATAAGAAGTCAGTTCGAGTCTTGATGGGCGTACCACCCTTCCTCACCGCATATATAACTTAGAAAGCCCGTCGCCCCAATCGCGCAATATGATATATGAATATTTATAAACCAAACGGAAAGGTATCGAATGATCCTTCTCCCCTCTGCTTTGCCAACGCTTCAACTGCACGCGTTTTATCGAACCAAATGTATTCATCAAACTGAGAGGGCAAAGAGGCATAAAAATAATGACTTTGCCGCTCAGTTTCCGGTCTATAAATAACGCCTATTGCTCGTTCTAAACGCTCGGGGAGTAGTTTTTTACGGATATCTTCATTTAATGGATAGCGTAATGGCAACAGAAAATTATCTATCGATAAATCATGAAAAAGATGTTCGTAACTGTCAATGTGTGATGGCTGTACCTGTTTTATCTCCATTGGTCCACCCCAATCAGAAGCCGCGGCAACCGTGCCATGATCGGTGCCAAAACCAATATTGTAGACTTTATCGCCATACTTTTGCCGCGCCAATTGCCCTATATTGAGTTCGCCGCGCGCGCTCATTTGGGTTGCGCGAGCATCGCCGACGTGAGAATTGTGTGCCCAAACGACTGCTTTTGACTCAGGACCTTTAAAATCGAGCACGGCCTGTAAGGTTTTAACCATATGCTGATCGCGCTGATTCCATGAGTTGTCTTCAGCATGGTACATGGTTCGGTAATAACGTTCGGCATCGACTATCAGCTTAGCATTTTGTTCGGCGTCAAAAAATTGCGCTTCATTGGCTGCAGAATACTCTAGACGCTTCTTAAGTAAATCCTGTAGATTTCTGAGCACTTCTGTTTCACAGTCTTTATATTGCTGAGTGATCACAGCATGACCGTACAAAGAAGGTTCATCCGACCAAGGCAGCAGACAGCTATAACGGTCGCGGGCAATTTCGGCCGTCTTAGAATCCACTTCTTGCAAATAATTCAACACACTTTCAATAGACCCATATAAGCTGTATAAATCTAGCCCATAAAACCCTACTTTTTGTTCTAAAGATTTGGTTTTCTGATTATAATCATGAAGCCAGTGGGTGAATTTGAGCATGGATTTATTGGCCCACATCCAAGTAGGAAATCTGGAAAAAGGTTGCTTCTGTCGCAGCGCATCATGTTCTTGTCCTTGGATATAACGATTGATATGCGCGGCATCTGGCCAGTCAGCCTCAGCACTAATAATGGTAAAACCTTTCTTTTCTATAAGCTCTTTTGTGATACGCGCACGCATCTCATAAAACTCAGCAGTACCATGTGACGCCTCTCCGAGCAGCACGACACGGCTGTCTCCGATACGCGCCATGAGATTGTCTAGATTGACGTCAGCAATACTTGTAAAAGATTCACTTGATTGAGTAATCAATTCAGACAAAGTCTGCACTCTTGAGCTGTCCTCACTTTTATCTTGCCATCCTGCCGTGCCAATCAGTGGCACAAAACGCACGTCTTCCAACTCTTCTGTTTCATATTCATTGTGACTGACACGCCGAATACGAACCAGTTTTTGTGATTCCAAAGAAGAACCCACGGGAATAACCATACGCCCGCCAATCACTAGCTGTTCTTTGAGCGCTTGCGGGACATCAGGCCCGCAAGCGGCAACAATGATGGCATCAAAAGGGGATTTTTCTAGCCAGCCGAGAGTACCGTCGCCATGTTTGACCTGAACATTGGTATATCCCAGCTCGTTAAGTTTTGCTTGAGCCGTATCGGCTAAAGCGTTGTGGCGCTCAATGGTATAGACACTTTCACAAATCTCTCCGAGCACAGCAGCGGCATATCCAGATCCGGTCCCAACTTCAAGCACACGATCGTTTGATGTTAGCTCAAGTGCGGCTGTCATCAATGCCACCATAAAGGGCTGTGAGATGGTCTGGTTTTCTTCAATAGGTAAGGGGGAATCTTTATAAGCAAATTCGACAAGATCGGTAGGTATAAAAGCTTCACGTGGTACTGCATTCAACGCATTGAGCACCGTTTGATCGCGAATGCCGCGCGGCATAAGTTGATGATCTATCATTTGCTGTCTTAGTTCTTTAAAATGATTCATGATGATTTCCTTAATTTTCATTTTGGAATATTCAGCACCATAGATATTTTCAGTTTTAAATAAAGTAGAAATAAGTGGATCGCTACATAAAGGTATGATTTCAGGTTATTGTTAAAAATTGCTTAGTTCAATGTATTCTCATCTAACTTCTGTCCTATTAAAGTAAGATAAGTAAAGAAAGGTCTGAGACTGTAACCAAACGCTGCTTTTGATTTATCCATTTATAAAGAAAAATTTTTATGGCGGTAACGTGTAAACTTATTGAACGTTTACTGTCCCTGCCCGAATAGACAAAGGCCAAATGATCTTTTTCTTACTGTCAGGATCGCCCCATTCAGCTAACAACGCCATTCTAAGCTGATCTACAGGATTGAAGCCCAACACCTTTTTGGCTTCTTTAACAGCTGACCACGTATTAAAATATCCCATGAGTTCATCTAAATTCCAGCACTCCTGCATAGTTACAACAGGTACTTTGATCTCGGTAAATGGGAAAGGCAAGCTGCGATAAACGTCTTCTACATGCTGGCGCTCTGCTGGCCAATAGGGTCCAATGGTTTGATAATAGAACTGTTGAACAAGCGCATCCACTGTCCCTTCTACTTGTAAAACACCATAGGTAATTAAGGCCAAAACACCATTGGGCCGGGCAACCCGCTCGACTTCTTTATAGAACTTATCTAGGTCTAGCCAATGCGCTGCTTGAGCAACGGTAATCAAATCTACTGACTCATCGGCCAGTCCACTTTGTTCCGCCAACGCTGTTCGATAGATGACCCCCTCTTTTTTTTGGGCTTTGGCGATTTGCGCTGAGCTTGCATCAGTGGCGATCACTTCTTTGAATCTTGCCGCCAATAACACAGAAAGCTGCCCTGTACCACAACCACAGTCTAGAACACGGTTTTGATTAATGCATAAATCAGCGAGCTCATTGACTAAACCAATAGGGTATGAAGGACGATAAGTAGCATAATCTTTTGAGTCTTTAGAAAAATGATCTTTGAACGCTAAATCTTCCATGTTTTTATCCAATATTTAATTTTTACCCATATGATAATTTAAGATATTTTCTCAATAAAACCATCTAACAATCTGGAAACAACGTATGCCACCGTCAATAATATTGAGGCAACTTGAACAATGAAATAACTAGCGTTTTTAATAAAGAAACGCTTTTTTATTCCAGTATTAAACTTTATATTATAAATATTTAATTCATAACTATTTATAATATAAAGTAGCTATAAGTGAATAAGTTTAACACCTACAAGACAACACCATATCTTAGTAAATAATTAGACTACTTTAATATAATAGTTATTAAATAGCGCTGATTTTTTAGTTAATATTAATAAAGGATATTTAATCCCCCTCCTCAACGAGTAAACTCACTTCTCTAATTTCACTTTCTTTGAGTTCAAGATTATTTTCAGCTAGCTGCCTCCTCCAGTATTCATCGTTATCGGTATTTGTAATGGTCGATAAAACAATCGAATGATAGGTGATGATTTCTTGCTTCCAATTGACTGGGTCAATGGCCATTTGCAATCGAAACCCCCAAATACTTAATAAAAATAGCACTACGCTAGTGGTATAAATGATTAATCTAACGTTGATTTTTTTGTGCCTAGTAGTTATAAAGATAAGTATGCTGAGTGTTATCACTATGCCCATATATAAAGCTGTACATACTCTAGTGCGACTAAAGTACATAGGATTATATTGATAGGTATGGTAGTGAATGACCATATATATTATTGCAGTAGACATAAGAATCATTAGGAAGACTTTCCAACAAGAACTTATACGTTTTTTTTGAGTATTATTCATAGCCGGGTCTTCCTAAAAAATAGGAAATAGAAATTTTTTAGATCATAACTGCTAGTGTTGATCCTTTTTGAATTGGGTTTATTTAAGAATAACTTAAATAAATATTATCACCAATTTATTTAAGTTAGCAATAAAAACATTCAACTAACTGACATTAAAGATACTTTTAAAAAATAAGAGAGATTATGTCATGTCAGTTTGTTATAAATGTAATCTCCTTTTTCTTGATTAATCAAATATTTTTTTGCAAAAAATTGCAGTATTAAGCATTCAAGGTTGTCGGTTGAAAAGTACGCAATTAAGTTTGGTGTGTTTTTCTATGAGCATCTAAGCGCGTTGAGGTAAGGCTAGACAACTGGTTAGATTGGCTAACCATCATGCTTTAAATCCAGACAACATGGCATTGAAGGCCGCCACTGTATTCGGTAAAGCAATTTCTGGCTCAGGACTCGAAGCAATCCAAAGGGCAGCATTCATAGCAGCGCCATTAATGAGCATGGAAGCAGCTTCCGGATCGACCTCCTTCATCGTGCCTTCAGCAATCAGTTGAGTCACAATCTGCTGGGTAGATAACAAACAGCGATTTTGACTGGGCCAAAGCGAGGGATCTCCCAAGACAGCGGGACCGTCTAATAAAATGATTCTTTGAACTTCTGGATCGAGTGCGCTTTCGATATAGGTTTGCCCCTCAATCAGCAATCCTTCCCAAAAATTATTGCATCCCTCTGCCCTAGCCTTGGCTTTCTCTACCATCTCTAAGTCAATTTGTTCAACGACCGCGGCAAACAGTCCTTGTTTGTTTCCAAAATTGTGGTAAAGCGCCCCTCTGGTCAAGTTCACATCGGCGGTTAACTTATCCATTGAGGTTTCTGAATAGCCATATTCAGCAAATGATTTTCTGGCAGCAGCAATGATACTTTTCCGAGTTTCAGCCATTTTTAACGCACGCTTTGACATAGTATCTCCTTATGTTAGCTACTTAAAAATACATACGACGCGTATGTTTTAATTTAACATACGTAGTGTATGTTAAATGATAGCAAATCCAGTGAGAAGCGCTGTCTATCTTCCGTTCTTAATTGATCCATCTAAACCCATTGGAGCATTTTATGAGTCAAAAAAAAGCAATTATTCCAGCTGGCAGACACGCGCTTTATGAAAAACATGGTTACTCTGCCGCGATTCAATCAAAGGATTTACTCTTTGTTTCAGGTCAAGTGGGCAGTCTTGAGGACGGTAGTCCAGAGATGGGTTTTGAGAAGCAAGTGACGCTGGCATTTGAGAATCTGCGCAAAACGCTAGCGGCAGCGGGCTGTACCTTCGATGACATCATCGATATCACAACCTTCCATACTGACCCTGAAAGTCAACTTGATGCCATGATGAAAGTCAAAAACAGTATTTTTAAAGAGACGCCGTATCCAGCTTGGACCGCTGTAGGCGTGACTTGGCTTGCTGGGTTTGACTTTGAAATAAAGGCAATCGCCCGTCTGCCAAGTTAGCGATTATCGTCTTGGCAATCGAACATCAAACAGACGTAAAACAAAAAACGTTAATCATTTATTTTGATAAAGGCCTGTCTACGTGGACAGGCTTATGTTCAAGCTTGCTGTCCAATGAACTCTTGAGTTGGCAAGCTGATGGTATAGTCAATTAAATATAAAAAAGGCACAGCAAGCCAGAAAAATTGGTTCCAATCACGCTCTATCGTTTCTTGTATCCATGTTATTTAGGATCACCTATATGGTAAAAAACAGACCTTTTTTTCTTAACATTACACCCTTTTTTTCCTTTTAGGTTTCACCACCAATAATGGACAATTGCTGCAATACTCCATCGGATCAGTGGCTTTATAATAAAAACAGCAGCTTTTTCTTAATCGAATTAAACCACTGTCCTCAGTCAGTTGTATTTTTTTTACGTTGTAGCGTTTTAATGGATTGTGATCGATGCCAAATACCTCAGGCGCAGCTTGCTTTAGCAAATACGCATAATCTTCTTGGATTTTTTCTTTAATTATCGGAGATGTGGTGGTGATTTTTTTCTCATAGAGCGAGTACACCCGCACCGCTGTGTTTTCCCACAGAATGCGCGGATGAACCTTTGTCACATCGACCAATACCTGCCATAGCAAGGCCAAGTGATTGGCAAAAAGATTGCTGACAACCCTTTCTCTCCATTCTTCTCTATCATCACTACTGGTAGGACGGCTGACACGGCAATCACTGATAGGCATCTTTGACTGCCATAAGTTATCTTTATAGGTGTAGTCCAAAAAGCAGTTTTGTGCCGACATATCAAGTCCAGCATCATAGACAGTCATGGCATACAAACTGGCTGCCGTGGCCAAGTAAGCATAACGTTTACTCAATAAAGAAGCGGTGACTTTGAGCGAGGGTGAGTGAATGATGGGCGTCAGATGGCGTAGCAGTTTTTCACAGTGTTCATGATCGAGCAATTGCGGCAGCCAAACCGAGGTGGCAGGATTTCTTTGAGCGGCGTCCATCAAGGCAAAGGACTGACAGAGATGCTGCCATTGCTCAGCGTTATCGAAAGCGGCGGTAGGATAAGCGGTCATGATACGGCACTTTTTTGTTCATTGATTTGACTACTGTTATCCAGCGAGGGACGTTTATTTCCTTTACCAAACGGGATACACATTGGCGTTCCAAATATGGGGTCGGTAGCCATATGACAATCCAATCCAAAAATGTGCTGCACATTGTGTGCATCCAAGATATCGGCAGGATCGCCTTTGGCAAATACTTTTTTGTCCGCAATCGCCACCATAAAGTGAGCGTAGCGGCAAGCCAAGTTTAAATCATGCAGTACCATCACGATGGTTTTTTGCTGAGTGGCATTGAGATCATAGAGCAGATCCAAGACATCTATCTGATGGGCAAGATCCAAATAAGTCGTTGGTTCATCCAACAATATAACCTCTGTGTCTTGCGCCAACGTCATGGCAATCCATGCGCGTTGCCTTTGACCACCAGATAAAGAGTCCACCGAACGATCTTTTAGATCGAGCAAGCTGGCACGCGCTAGCGCCTCCATGACTTTTTCTTCATCCATTTTTGACCATTGTTTGAGCCAGTTTTGATGAGGATAACGCCCCATACGCACCAACTGATAGACGCTCATAGATTCAGGTGCTTGCGGCGACTGCGGAAGGATCGACAGCTCTCTTGCCACTTGGGACGTCGAGCGCTGTTGAATATCCGCGCCATTCAAGATGACGTGACCTTGTTTGGGATTGATGAGTCTTGCAAACGCTTTTAATAAAGTGCTTTTACCACAACCATTACTGCCCACAAAAACGGTGATTTTCCCTTTGGGAATGTCAATATCTAACTGCTCAATAATCGCTTGTTGCTGATAAGCGAGCGTCAATGACTGACCTTGTAATAGATTCATAGCAGCTTCCTTTACGGACTTATTTATTTTTGAGTAAAAGGTAAACGAAGAACGGCGTTCCCATGACTGCCACAAAAACACCTGCGGGCAAGTCCAAGGGTAAAAAAGCTGTGCGTCCAATCAAATCAGCCAACATGACTAAATTGGCACCGACCAATGAGCTGGTGACGGCCAAACCTGCAAAGCTGCGAGCGACTAAATGTTTGGCAATGTGTGGCGCAATCAACCCCACAAACGCAATCGCCCCCGCATAAGCCACTGCAATCGCAGCAAAAGCCACCGCCAACAGTAGCAACAACATCCGCTCACGCTCAGGTTTAAGCCCCAAACCCGTCATAACGCTATCGCTCAGTTCATGCAAACTGATGCAACGTGAAGCCAACATCAAAAAAGGCAACAAACCCAATAACCACATCGCAAAATAGCGAACATCTTGCCAAATGGTGCCATAAACGCTACCCGTCAACCACACATAGGCGGATAAAGAAGAGGTCAGCGGACTCAGTACCAATAGTAGCGTCGTTATAGAACCCATCACAGCGGACAGGCCAATACCGACTAAAATCAAACGCATGGGCGTGATACCGCGTTGCCATGCCAGCAGATAAATGAGAAAAGCGGTCAGCCAAGCCCCAATCATGGCAAACACAGGCAAGAATTGCATGCTCATAATAGGCGCTAAAAAAGACATAAAAAAGATGGCAGATGCCGATGCGCCAGTCGTCACCCCTAAAATATCAGGAGACGCCAACGGATTGCGCACGATGCTTTGTAATATCAACCCAGACAAAGACAACGCGATGCCCACCAGAGCCGCCATGACAACACGAGGAAACCTTAGCGTATCAACGATAAAGCCAATACCACTTTTATCTGTCACGCCTAACTCATTAAGCACACCAATGACTTGCCATAGCGACAATGGGATTTTGCCGATGCATAACGACAATAATAAATGAGTGAGCGTTAGACAAATTAATGCGCTCACGATCATCACGGTGCGAGTATTGATAATGCGAGAAAAAGGGCCGATTCGTAACGCATACGTATTAACCATGACGCATGCCTCGCCGAATCAAATAGATGAACAGTGGCGCACCAAGGAATGCCGTCATCACACCTATTGGAATCTCTTGAGGGAAAATAATCACTCTTGCCACCATATCTGCAATCAATAGCAATAAAGCGCCAAACACCATACAGCCAGGAATCAGCCATTCATGAGCAATAGACGTAGACATCAGTTTTCGCACAATATGGGGCACGATCAAACCGACAAAAACAATATTGCCTGCCATTGCGACCGCGCAGCCTGCGAGCACGGTGATGGCAAGTCCCATAACCATCTGAACCAACGCTGTCCGCTGCCCCAACCCCTTTGATATCTCATCACCCGCCATCAAAATATTGATAGGCTTGGACAATAAAAACGCCCCTATCAATGCAACGCCTATATAAGGCAATAAGGTGACAAGCGTGTCCAGCTGACGATTCGCCACCGAACCTGCCAGCCAAAATAAAATACTATCCAAACCCTCTTGATCGATGACCAATAAGGCTTGAGTAAATGAGCCAAAAAGTGCAGTGATGGCAGCGCCCGCCAATACAATCCGAATCGGGTTGAATCTTCCTGTACCCATCGTGCCTATTGCATAAACCATCGCGCCTGCCACAAAAGCACCCAGCAATGCCGCCCCCATATACTGCTGCATCGAATCCAATTGAAAAAACATCGAGCAAACAATGATACTGAAGGTCGCGCCAGCATTAATACCAAAGATACTAGGCGACGCCAAAGGATTGCGCGTTAATGCTTGCATCAGACAGCCAGCCACGGCAAGACAGCCACCAACGACCAGCGCAATCACACTTCGTGACAGTCGTGTCGTCGTCACCAATATGTGCTCTAGATTTAACAAATCAGGATTGAACAAGGCTTGAATGGCAGTGCTTGGTGATATAAAGGTAGACCCAATACACAAACTCAAAACAAAACTGATGAGTAGCAATATTATTCCAAAGATTAATATCCACACAGGTTTTTGAGCGTTTTGCCACCAAGGAATCATTTGGTCGCACCGTGATATTGACCTTGATTTGGGACTTTATACGAGTCTTGATTTAGGCGTTGATACGGAGGGTGAAAAATCGTGTCCACTTCATCGAGCATATGGTTGGCACTAATGATGCCGCCTGCTAAGCTCCAATAAATGTTGTCCACTTGATAAATATGGTTGGTTTTGGCAGCCTGTGTTTGCTGCCACAATAGATGCTGTGACCAAGATTGGTAGTTTTTTTGTACCGCCGGATCGTCTTTCATCAGCACAAAGTACATATCAGCATCGATAAGCGGAATGCTTTCTTTACTCACTAACTTTTGCGGCGC
The DNA here is from genome assembly GCF_039680845.1 of Psychrobacter halotolerans. Classification (NCBI taxonomy): domain Bacteria; kingdom Pseudomonadati; phylum Pseudomonadota; class Gammaproteobacteria; order Moraxellales; family Moraxellaceae; genus Psychrobacter; species Psychrobacter halotolerans. Next base: position 382,907 of record NZ_JBDKWD010000001.1, read on the forward strand.
CCATTGTCTGTCTTCAACCACCTTTGGCCATTTAAAGCCCAAGTCCGATAAGATAGAGCCTGAAAAGCTATTGGGCGTATATAAACGCACATGGTCAGAGCGAAAGTCTAATAACGATACTTTTTGTGGCCAGTCTCGGCCAAAATGCGCTTGTAAATTGTGGCGGGTTTCGATAATGCGCTTTTGCCAATCAGTAAGCAGTTGGTTGGCTTTATCCTCTTTGCCAAGCGCCTTTCCGGTTGTCTTCAAGGTTTGGCGAAAATCATACACTTCTTCTAGGGCGATCGTGGGAGCAATCTGCGATAAAATGCCGTAAATTTTTTCACTTCTATATCGTGAAGCGATAATCAAATCGGGCTTTAATAATGCAATATCTTCTAAGCTTGGCTGCGTCTCCAGTCCCACATAAGTGACGTTTTTGAGCTGCGGTCGTAGGTACGAGTACATGGGCTTTTGCGCCCAAGACTCCACCACGCCTACGGGCTCGACACCCAATGCAACCAGCGTATCTGTTGCCCCTTGGAACAAGCTCACCACGCGCTTTGGTTGCCCATCAATGACCGTTTCACCAAGCGCGTGTTTGACTGTACGCGTCGTGGTATCAGCAGACGCGCTTGCAGATACTGTTGCACACAACCACAGACATAACGTGATAAAAGCAAAGCTCGTCAGACCACTGGCGCTCCCTTTATTGGTTTTATAAAAGCGTTGCCCTGCTCTATCGTTCATTATCAATAATCTTATAGCCAAAACGCTTTCTCTCTAACTCTGTCTATCATCTGTTCACTATAAAGGAGATATATTCTAAAGAGCACGCACTGCCCTATACGCTTTTATATAAACTAAAAATCTACCGAATAGCCAACGCTCACGGTGCGACCTTGACCTGCAAAATAGCGATCTGCATCAGCAAGGGCGCTTTGTGAATAGTAGGTGATGTAGTCTTTATCCAAAAGGTTAGATACCGAAAGATTGGCAACCCCTTTAGGCAACTCGTAGGAGACGGAACCATCTACTAAGGTGTAACCATCAAAGTCCAAATTTTGACCGTCAAAATTGCGATCGAATGCATGATTGACTTGCAAATAGGTGTTGATCTTATCACTCCATCTTGCGCCCCATGACGCAATCAAGCGATTCGGCGCAACGTCTAGTCCGCCTAATCGGCCATCAAGAGAGCCGTCATCATTGCTGTCATATTTGCCTTGCGTATAGGCATAAGACAATTTTAAATTATGATCATCGAAATTTTGCGCGATGCTCGTCTCATAACCGCGAATTCTGGTTTTTTCTCGAGCCATCAAAAAAGCACCTGTCTCTTGATCAAAACGCGAGCGATCACCAAAGTCTGAGCTGGACTCAAAAACACTCAAATCCAAATTGGTATTATCGAGCGTGACGCGTGTGCCTAGCTCCATATTTTCTGTCAAAATCGGCTTAAGCTGGTTGAGATTATTTATACTCAAATCTGGCGTATTAATCGCTCGTAAGGCGCGGCCAATATCAGGGATAGAATACCCTTCACTGTAATTGGCAAAAAGGGACATATCTTGCGTAGGCGAATAAACGATCCCAGCATTGTAGAGATTTTCTTCAAAATCCAATTCACCGCCTTTGACCAGCACATTGTTATAGCGCGGCAGGGTTCTATAGTCATCGGTTTCTAGAGTCCCAATCTCTCTTCTAACCCCGCCATGAAGCGTTAACTTATCAGTGGCAGCAATTTCAGTTTGGAGGAATGGTGAATAACTGGTGTAGGTGGATAACGGTACATAGGTTCTGCCAGTGCCGTACAAATCCTGTTTGCCTTTATCGTAGAGCGTGTCCAAACCACCCGTCACCTTCAGACGCCCTTGTACCAGATCATCCTTGGTGACGCTGATTTTACTACCGATTTTTGAGGCTTTGGTGCGTGATTGATCATACAGCTCGCCTTCTGGCGCAAGATTCGGGTCTTGAAAGGTCGGTGAATTGGTCGCCCCAAACAGTCCTTCAAACTCCTGATTGAATACCATCGCATCGAGTTTCATGCCAGCGATATCAGTATTTTCATATCGTATGCTCGATGTCCATACGTCATTATGCGGCGCGTCCCCAGGTGGTTTTTGCTTGATAGAAGTCGTCGGAATACCCGCGTCTCTGTTACCCGGCACGCTGGTATAGTTGTTTTTGTTTTTTATCTCATAACGATTGACGCTGGCTTGCACGTACTGATCATCATCGATTTGATAGCCCAATTTTGCCAGTACATCGTACATGCGAGAGTCCATCAAATCGCCTTGCGTGTTATCCACGCCGATTTGACGGCCTGCTCCGTCTAAATACTTGCCTTGATCTTCATAAGATAAAGACAGTAAATAATCAACATCGCCTTGGACACCATTGACGCCATAATTGGCTCTATAACTAAAAGTATCGGAGTTAACCGTATCCGTAGGCACGGTTGCTTGAATACCAACATGCTGATTGGCAGTGCCAGATTTTGGTTTTTTGGTGATGATATTGATGACGCCACCTGTGGCACCCATGCCGTTGGTGGCATTTGCACCTTGTACAACCTCCACTCTTTCTACCATTGAAAAATCAATAGAATGCGCCTCTCTGCCTGTTGGTCGCAGCGGATTGGACTGTGGCACGCCATCTATCAAAATCAGGGGCGTGCGACCTCTTAGCGTCTCGCCACTGCCATTCATCTTCCCTCTACTTGGGGTGTAAGACGGCAATAAATTGCTCAGCACATCAGATGAATTGGAGGACAATTGTAGCTGCTGCTCAATCTCTTCTTGTTCAATGATTTGTACTGTCTGCGGCGATTTTTCGCGTTCTACGTCTGAGCGCGATGCGGTTACGATGATCGGAGCCAATGTGGTTTCAGGCAACGCCTGTTGCTCTTTCTCTGGTTCCTGTTCTTGCTGTGAGCTGGACTCACTCATCACCGAGTCTTCTGCATAAGCGGCTGGCGTCAATAACAAAGGCATCAGTATCAATAAAACTTTCTTGTCTTTTAAGACATAAAAAAACTGCTTTTTTTGAGTAAAACCGCTCATCGCTCTTCCTAAAATTGAACTGTCATCGTTAAATTAAATGTATCAAAGGTTTATAAACGCTATTTTTATACTGCTAAAAAGCGGGTGTGACCAGACCGGATCATGCAAAGCGAAATAAAATCTAAGGATAAGTACCAAATAAAAGCTTTATTTTCATATACTTAAATTAAATAATAGTGAAAATATTGATGCAAATAATAATCATTATTATTTGTGTTGTCAATGATTGTTTGAAATGGTAGAGATTGCGTGTTCGATGTTCAGAACTGGCCTAACAACTTACTGTCCCGCTCTGATTGAACTATTGTCAAACGTTCTCAAATATTTGCGTATATTAATTGTAATTCTCATTAGTGCTTATTAATAGAAAAACCCATCTTATACCCTATGGCATAAGGATTATTTAATCATTGATATTCATAACAATTTCTGAATATATTACATAGAAATACATTATTAAATATTTACTCCTACTTAATAATAAACAACTTGCCAATTTTTGTATTAAAATCTCTTAAGCAGTTATTGAAGCAGCTGACTGTTCTATTGCTGACTATTCTATTGCTGACAGAGAATTGCTGACAGAGACGGCAAAAAATTCATCCAAGTCGCCCATAAGTATTAACGTATCGATTTTCTTTTGAACGGCTTCTATTCTCTTTAAAAACTCAAATTATAATTTTTAGAGAAGAGAGATTTAAAAAAGAAAATAACCATAGGAGGATAAAAGTGGACTGGATGAGTATTTTTATTTATGACACTACGTGGTCTTTTGCTGCTGAAATAGTCATACGTACGACCATCATGTTTGGCCTGATTATTCTGTTATTACGATGTACAGGCAAACGCGGCATTCGCCAACTCACTATTTTTGAATTGACCATTATCTTGTCATTAGGCTCTATCGCTGGCGACCCGATGTTTACCGAGGATTTACCGCTCATTCAAGCGGTACTCATCATGAGTATTGTGCTGCTACTTTATAGACTATGCACGTGGTTTTCCTCAAAACATAAACTATTTGAGCTGTTATTAGAAGAGAAGGCAAGCCTACTTATATTGTAGAGAATGGTTTGTTGGTGTTGGAAGATGTCGAAAAAGGCAGAATGTCTCATGATGAGTTTTTCACTGAAATGCGGCAACAAGGAGTACGTCATTTAGGACAAGTGCATATAGGCTTGCTCGAAACCGATGGAGAATTTAGCATATTATTATTCCCACCTGAGCAAACTCGCTATGGTCTGCCAATCTTCCCTAAAGAGTTCCAAGTAGCCAAAACAATAGAGCCCAACCAGCCCTATGCGTGCATGCATTGCGGTTATGTCGAACACATCTCAGCGCTTAGCCAAGCTTGTAGTCGTTGTAAGGATGTTTCTATCGGTTGGACTAAAGCCCTCAATACTAAGATAGTGAACTAATCATCGGCGCTCGTTACCACCTCAATCATGCTCTTACAAATAAGACTGTTTATGCTGCGTAGTTTTTGCTCAGAGGGGCCACTACAAAAACAGCGAAAATCATAAATCTCACCCCCGTAGCCAATACAATAAAAAAACGTACCAACTGGTTTTTCCTCAGTTTCTGAACCACCAGGCTTTAATAACCCGGTACATGCAACGTGTAAATCAGCGTCAAACACCGTTCGTGACTTTTTAACCAGCTCAAGAGTGACTTCTAGAGACTCAGGGGTGTATTGCTCAATCAATTGACTTGAGATACCAAGAACGTTTTTTTTGAGTGAAGCGTCATAACACACCAACCCGCCCATCAATACGTCACCTGAATAAGGGCAAACAGAAAACCGGTGAGACAAATACCCGGCGGTCGCGCTTTCAATAAAAACCACTGTCAACTTTTTGTCAGCCAATACTTTTGCACAGCTATTAGACATAAACCCTCCCTAACAAAATAAACGCTATTCCTTGTCTATCAAAATACCTTTGTAAAAAAATGGATAATAAAAACAGATCGATATAATTAGTCCAAAATAGAAGAGACTCATGTCAGTAGCTCAGTATGGTTTTTAATATATAGTCATTCCAATATAAAAAAGCACAGCGAGAATGGGACTGATTTTCTGATGCCTTTATCAGCGTAGCCACGTAGCCACAGCAAGTCAGAAAAATTTATAGTAGTTGCGCGTCATAAAATAATATATCTGTTTTATTTAGAATAGACTATATTACCTACCTAATATGAATTTCTTATTTATCCTATATTTAACCGTTTAAAGAGAAAAAGACCGCATCTTATTACAATGCGGTCTTTTATTATCTTACGCTTCTATCAACATATGACTTATATATTGATAAGAAAAGATCTATTAAAAAAGCTGACCTTAGTATTGATTTTCGCGGCGCCAATCGTCTACGTCACGCTCAGCGTCTTCTCTTGAATGGCCATAACGCTCTTGTACACGTCCAACCAGCTTATCACGGTCACCTTCGATATGGGTCATATCGTCATCTGTCAGATCGGCCCATTTTTGTTTCACAGCCCCTTTCATTTGATTCCATTCACCTTTTAAGGTTTGACTGTTCATGCCGGTATCGTTCATGTTGTTATTGGTCATATTGGTATCGTCCATTCTTTGGTTGTCCTTGTATTGGTCATCCATCGTTTGTTCGTTCATGTTTTGATTATTTACACCTTGGTTATTCATAGCGATCTTCCTTTATCTCTATTAGGGTTTTTTAATATCAGTCTTTATAAAAATTTAACTGATAAACACAATATAAAGTAACTATGAACAATTATCTGTATATGCACTGTTTATTATTTTAATGTATTATTAAAATAATAACGTTATTGTTTCTTTAAATCGACTTATGTTATTAATATATAATGGTTATAGATAATTTTAAAAATAGTGGTTTTTTATTTAATTTTATTAATAAATAAATATCTGTTAATAACCAACCTCTTTGATTAAGTTATATTTATATATTGAAATTTTTAGTGGTAAATTTTATGATTAAAAATTGGTTTTTATTATTTACTGGTTCTTCATTTTAATAGACGAAAAATTATGTTCGAATTTGATATTAATCTAAAAATATTGATCTACCATGCCTTTCAATTGGGCATTGCTTTTTTGTTGTCATTACCCATTGCACTGAATCGCGAGCTTGAAGACAATGGCGCAGGACTTAGAACCTTCCCCTTAGTAACCATTGCTTCATGTGCTTTTATGCTGGTTGGAATGGATATCTATCATGGAGCGGATGCGGAAGCAAGAATCATGTACGGCATCATCACAGGTATGGGTTTTATCGGTGGTGGCGCTATTTTTAAGGACGAGGATGGGGCAAAAGGCACGGCTACAGCGGCAGGACTGTGGAATACCGCGGCCATTGGCATCTCCGTCGCTTATGGACGTTATGAGATAGCCATTATATTGTCTGTCGTTGGTTTTTTGATCCTTCAATTTTCAACACCATTCAAACCAAATTTGAGGCGCAAAAGACATGAAAGTAAGGATAAGGAGCAATAATCAAGTTAATTAAAAACCGATACAGGATTGCTGAGATAAGTTTTAGCGACCTCTGTCACGCTGGCGAACCGCAAGCAAAATATAAGCCGCTTAGGTTTTTGTAGAATACCGAGAACCGTATAGGAAAATGGATTACTTATTAAAATACCGAATCAAACAGCACAAAAAACGGCGCCCGTTATAGTAAGAAAAGTCTCTTTCTTACTATAACAAACACCGTCAGCACGAATAAAACCGAGACAAAACGTTATATGGCACTGCGTCACTGGAACAAATCTTTCTTACTCACTATGTCGTTGCTGACACAGGTAACAAATAATTCACCCCAGCCACGCTGACTCTTTTTTATCATGCTCTTACTATACATTTACCATAATTATAGTTCGATTATGGTCTACTGCACACTTTCTGCTGGCGCTTGATCTAGAGTAGTACTGTCTTCATTTACCATTGTCGTGTCATCAGTTACTGAACCATCCGCCATGCCATCGGTAGTAGTGCCAGTCATCGTACCAGTTGTGGCTGTGCCAGTCGTCGCAGTACCAGTCGTCGCAGTACCAGTAGTGGCGGTGCCAGCTGGATCCATAGGGCTATCAGTATCCATCATACCCGTATCCGTGGTCGTTTCACCCATCGTTGTGGTTTCACCCATCGCAGTGTCGGTTCCTACTTCAGTACTGGTAGGCGCTGTATCAACGGGTGTCTCAGTAGCGTCGATAGTGCTATCTGGTGCTTCTTCTACTTCACTACTACAAGCGCTAAGACCAATGGCACTGACCATTAACGCGATCCATAGTTTACTTCGAAGCGCGTTGTTTGAGGTTATATTATTCATTGTGATGTCCTTAATTAAGTTTTTCTAAATCGAAAATGTTTCTAATTAGAAATGAATTGGTTATGAAATTTAAGAATTACCTGAACCAATTTAATTATTGACGCCAATAACTACTAGGAGGTTTTTGTTAACTTTTAATGAATTATTAATAATAACGTTAGTAATGTAAAGGGTTATACCTATATAGGTTTATGCATTCTTTTTTAAGAATATAAATTATTTATATTGTAACCATTTATGAATTGCTGAATATTTATGCTGGATTGGTAAAATCAAATGAAAAAAAGTGAATACAGAAGATATGGTTAATCTAGAATAAACGTGGTACATACAGTGACCACGTTCTACTGGTATAAACTTTCCTCACTGGCTGTTCGGAGCGTAACAGATGTTTCGTAACATTCATCCCAGTAGAACCGTACTCTTTTTAAAATAGATTAACTATAGATAGAGTTTTACGGCATAGCAACCCCAACTATAATTGATTCACGATAAGACCAATACAGTGCGATTAAGTTAAATTTTGCGTGGCCTCTGTCGGCGCAGGCACAGTAAGCCAAAAAAATTTATATGAGTTCCGCGTCATAAGATAACGTATCTGTTTTATTTAGAATCGGCTTTACTTAGGATTGACTATATCGTGTCGGGGGCAACGATATGTTTATAAGGTTTGACACCCCGCCACGAGTTGCGGTTACTTGCATGATATTATCGACTAAAACGCCAACCTATAAATTTGGTAAAGAACCCTTTTAATCGGTCAGAAAATAAAGAAGATTCCGTCTCTGACACGGCGTCCACATGATGCCGTGCTGCCAATATCGGCTGCTGAACCAATTTTTCGTGATGCTGAAAGGCGCGATCAAGACTGATACTCATGATAGAAAAGTTGGTCGGTCTTGGCAAACAACGGTATACCTGACCTTTATTGATCAAATCAATCACCATGTGCGCGTCTTTAAACTCAGTCAACATAATGACCATTAGGTTGGGCTGGATATTTTTTAACGCATAAACGATGGGCGTGATATTTTCCTGGTTGAGCATGGCATCGGTAATAGTGACGCCAAAATCTTTTTTCTGTAATAGCTTCGCGGCTTGCTCAAGATTGCTGGCCCAACTGACGGTATAAGTATTCTTAAAATACTGCTTCATTTGCTGATAAACCTCTTCATCATCATCCAGCACCAATATGTTTCGTTTGGTATTGCTGCTCAGGGCGGTATGATTTTGGATGTCCTCTGCTTCACTGCCCTCTTGCGCAATGTCTTGCGTTTGCTGAGCGATTTCTGTGGCCTTATTGACGACTTTTTTGAGCTCATCATTTTGCCAAGGCTTGGTGATATAACGATAAATCTCGCCTTCATTGACCGAATCAATCACCGCATTGAGATCAGCATAGCCTGTCAATAAGATACGTATGGTATTTGGCGAGGCCTCTTTGACCTCACGCAGCACCTCAGTCCCCGACTTGTCTGGCATACGCTGATCACTAATGACCACTTGTACCTCATGCTCGCTCACGTATTTCATGAGCTCGCTTGCATCTGTGGTCGTAAATACGTCATGCGACTGACGAAAATGCATCTTTAAACTGCGTAAAATGCGCGGCTCATCATCGATAAAGGCAATTTTTGGTTTTTGCATGACGCTCTCTTTAAATAAGTTGTGGGAAATATCTCACTATTCGAACAAAGTTTTTGCGGCTTTATTGTCACGAGCTTGAGACTGTATCGGCAGCGTAATAGTAAAAGTAGTACCCTCTCCGACGACTGAGCTGGCTGTGATGCTACCGCCATGCTGCTCCATGATTTGAGTGCTGATAGCCAATCCCAAACCAGTGCCATCTCCCGCTTTTTTGGTGGTAAAAAACGGCTCAAAGATACGGGCCAGAGTACTGTCCTTGATGCCTTCACCATTGTCCGTGACTTGCACCACAACTTGCTGCTGCTTTTCCTTGATGGAGGATGTGATGTGCAGCTCGCCTTTACGATCAGGGGCGATGGCTTGAGCGGCATTATTAAACAGATTCAGCAGTACTTGATTGATCTGAGACGGATTGCATTGAACCAGAGGCAGCGCGGCTAAGTCGGTCGTCATCTCCATGCCCTTAAGATTGTTACGTGCCATGACTAAGGACGTATTGATACACTCGTTGATATCGACGTCTTTTACTTTGGATTCATCAATTCGGGAGAAATCTCGCAAGCTAATGACCAACTCTGCAATCTGATCGACCCCATACAAGCCATCCTTAATCAGACCTGCTAAATCTTCACTGACTTCGTCCTCTTTGATTTCTTCACAACATTGCAAAGTTTGGTCAATCAATTGCGTCACCTGAGCTTGCTCGGCCTGAGGCGCTTTCAACGCTTGTAATAACGCGTCAGTGTGAGCAATCAGTTCATCAAAGCGCATCAGATTGTCACCGACCAGCTCCATGTTGCTACGCACATAGCCAAGTGGCGTATTGACCTCATGCGCCACGCCTGCCACCATTTGACCCAGTGTGGCCATTTTTTCAGAGCGCACCAGTTGCACTTGCGAGGCTTTTAGCTCATCCATTGCTTGCTGTAAATCTTGAGTACGAGCGGCTACCTGCTTTTCGAGATGCACGTTGATTTCGGCAAGCGCCCCTTCGTTTTCGACGACGCGGTCAATCAGATGGTTGGTTTGCTCACTAATGATCTGAATCTCACTCACATTGGATTGCGGCAGCTTGTGGGCGCTGAGTTTTTGATATTGTTTTTGCTCAACCAAAGTCCCCATATCAGCTACCGCCAGTGCCATACGCTTTAGCGGCTGCGTAAAATAATGACGGAACACCCATGCAGTCAGTAGCAAAATCGGTAGAAAGCCCAATAGCATTGCCTGAATCAGCTGATTGGATAGCGCATTGGCAACGCTCATCATGTCACTGTTTGGTTTGACAATGACCATTTTCCAATACGTAAATGGCATGCGAAAGACGAAAGCGGTCGCTGGCTGTTGTAGGACAAAATCATTGGGTACATCGATAGTGTCAACCAGATGGCTGTCTACCAAATTAAAGGTTTGATCGACGTTTAACAGGAGTAATGCTGAGAGTAGTTTGGATTCTTGCTCACTAATTTTGCCCAAATTGGTGGTACTCAAAATACTGCGCGCCGCGAGCGTATAGCGACTCTCATCTTTGGCAATCGCGTCATCAATAAGCGTCTCATTCACCTTGTTAAGACTATTGGCGATAGGGGCAAAGCTGGGATTGCTATTAGCAAATTGTTGCGCGGTGACCATTTCACCTTGAGGGTTGTCTTTGGTCGTTTGGGTAACGAGGGCTTGATCAGGAAAGGTTAAAAACCGATTGTCCAAATCCACTAAGAACATATAGCCGCCGACCTTTTCTTGCCATTTTTGCATGGCCGTACCGAGGTTATCTAACAGCAAATTGAAGGTGACTACCCCATCAAAGGTTTGGTTACGGCTACCATATAACGCTTTGGCACAGGTCATCATCGGCTGATTGCTGACCGGATCAAAATAGGCGCGGCTCCATACACAGTGGTCATGACTGGCATACATCGCAGGGATATACCACCAGTCTCGATAATAGGCATTGGGCGTTTGGCTGACTTGATTGTAGCGGTCGGTCTGCTGCATCGTGCCCGATCGGTCACGTGCCCACACGAACGACTTACGCTCTCGTCCCTCAACATACATATTGGGATCGAACCACACGCCGCCGCCCACAATTCTTTGATCGGTTTGGCGCATGAGGTTGTCAAAAGCGACATTATATAGGGCATCTTGTTTTGGCAACCCGCCTGCGATCGCACTGCTGGCTTTGGCCAATCCGTCCACGTGATTGATGCTCGTCATGATGCTATTGATGACTTCGTTGCCCGTTTCAACCACGGTTTCTGAGGTCATCGCCAATATGCGCGGCTTTCCCTGCGTTTCAATGACCCAGTACACCATCATAATAATGAGTGCAAAAGCCACTGCTAAAATAATCAGCATACGTGTGGTGATACTGCCGAGCCGCCCAGCTCCCTTCATAAAAACACCTTATCTTTACGTGCTACTTTCTGCCCTATCTTGTATCGACAACCTACTAGCAAGTGACGACAAAGACTGACGAAGCAACTATTTATAATGGCTCAAGCATACGAGTCTGTTATGACAACAAAGTGACAGAAGTCACACAAATTGACAGAAACCAGCAAATGTATCGATCTTAATTTGAACTGTCTATAGGTTCATATGCTTCATTCTTCATTCTGATTAGGCATGGGGCATGTATTAATCGTATCGTATAGTGAGTTCGGTATAAAAACGCTACGGCGGAACGGAGATGCATTTTTTGCCGCCCTTGCCTGCAAAGGCAAAACACGTCAGAAAACTTATATCAGTTCCGTGTCATAAAATAACGTGTCTGTTTTATTTAGAATCGACTATACAAAAACTTAAAGAATAGTATTAAAACCAATATTAAAAATTGAATATATAAATATCAAATAATGAATATAATAAAATGAGAATGGGAGTTATAAATTTTCGATAACGGATTTCTTTCATTGCTCTATCTCTAATCTTTCAAAAATACCTATTACCGAATATTGTCGTTTTTTCTGACTGCGTTTCAACATGACTTTTCGACGTTAATTTTCGAAATAGTTTTTTGATATAAGCTTCTGACACGGTTTCTTAACTTTATTCTGTCATTATTAAGACCAGTCTTATGCCTTAAATAAATCCAGCCTTGTATTTTTTAAAAAGACTGCGTAACAACAACAATAACTGGGCAAAACGGTAATTTTTTTACAAAAATTACTTAGCCTTACATTATTAAGTGTTATTAAACACTTAAACAGCAAATTTTTATCAATCTCTAGGCTATGATGTTTTTCATATCGAATGCCATATTACGTGTGCATTCATTGAAAATTGAATAAATAACAGTACGTTGCGATTTCACTATTATTCAAACAAATAGTACATATTGAATGTGACAATGTTAAATGTGACAACGTTAAATAGGGACAGAACATGGCGGCCAATAACGAGGCAATTTATAAAAATATATTAGAAATAACGACTGAGACGCCTGTAGAGCGTTTTGCAAAAAAAAGAGCAAACAATGCAAAATACAACACGTCAGCAGCTTTGAGTTTTCAGTTAATGACACGAGCAGAGCCACCAGAGATGGTGATTGCGACTATACAGTCTTTATTGGCTATTAAGTCACCTGACGACGAAATCATCATTATCGATAATAACCATACAAACACCTCTTTGTATCAGCCACTGGCGGCCTTTTGTGCCAGCTTGGACGCTACGCGACAAGTGCATTTTTATCATATTGACGCGGTCGAGGGCTTTAAAGCGGGCGCGTTGAATCTCGCTTTGGGACTGATGAATCCCAATTGTACGCATCTTGTGGTGGTTGATAGCGACTATCAAGCATTGCCCCACGCCAGAGCCGCTATCACTGAAGCAATCCATCGCCACCCTGATCATGCCCTTCTTCAATTCCCGCAGTTTTATCGCAATGCCGGTCAAGTAGATGCCCGTAGTGAATTGAACCACTATTTTAATCACCATTTATATCGTCCTTTTAATAGAGACCGTGCATTGTCAACGGGCACGTACGCGGTGATTCGCCGCTCAGATCTATTAAGTTTAGGCGGCTGGTCAGGTGCTTCTATTACTGAAGATGCTCAAATGGGCGTTTTGATGCATCACAGTGGTTTGCGCAGTACCTTCATACCACAAGTCATTGCCACTGGTTTGTTGCCCAATACCTTAAATGATTTGATGAGCCAACGTCGGCGCTGGATTTACGGCAATATGCAAGTACTGAATGATTATGTATCGGTATCAAAGCCATCACTATCATCAAAACCCACATTATCGCCAACACAGAAAGTACCTTCAAAACCGACAGTGCCTTTAAAACCAACATTGTCGCAAACGTCAGATGCTAGGAGCGCAAAGTCTATCAGTGAACGCTCGGCTTACGTACGTGCTCACCTCTCACAGCTTAGCGCTTGGATAAACTTCACTGGCTTTTTTATCTTTTTGCAAGTCTGCGCTTTATTGGTAATTGGCACAGCGCTTTTGAAGCAAAATTTTGAGACTGCGTTACTTACTCCGCTATATGCGGTGTACGCAAGCTATGCAATATTTTTGTTCAGACGCTTATGGGCCTACTCTCAAGACCAAACGCCCCTTAATAAACAAATCGATACCAATCACCAGCCAAGTATTGACGCAAAAGTACGCGCTTGGTTGATGCATATCAACTTTTGGGAGCTTGGAGCGCTAACATGGCTGCCAGTGCTATGGGGACGTACTAAGCCCTTCATATGCACGCCAAAGCAGAAATACATCCAAACGCGGCGCTCGTTATGGATGGCCAACATGGCAGCGTTACCGAAACTGCTGTTGATATTGAACTTAATAACGGCGTTGGTGGTCGCGCCCTTCTCTCCGTTTTATTCGCCCGTATTGTTTGTATGCGCGCTGACGGTCTGCGCCTTAAAAATAGCGGCGGCAAAAGTGGCCATGGATAACTTTGCTTTTACCGAGCCAAAAACGCCTCGTATCATGACTAAGTCACAGATTGCGATGACGACAGTTCATAGGCAAATCAAACCTATCAAATCATCCGATATAACGGCTGTTTTTGAAGATAAAAAAACGATTAACTCTTAAAATATTTATTATGACGGTCTGTCCTTATTTTGTTGGAGACCAACCGCTCTTTTTACATTGAGGTCCACATGTCTTGCGCTAACCCTTCTCATCTTTCAAATGCTGTCGATTTTCGTTCTACCTCTCTACCCACCAAACCACTGCGTATCGCAATCATAGCCCATTGCCTCTATCCCATCGCTCAGCCCTACGCGGGCGGGCTTGAGATGATTACTGAGCTATTGTGTGATGAGATGGTGGCACAAGGGCATGAGGTGCTCCTTTATGCCCACGAAGACAGTCAAACCGACGCCACCTTGGTGCCGTTTTTGACTCGCGCTGAATTCGACGCCATGGTCTATGACAATGAACATGACTCGTTGGGCATGAGCCGTGAGGAGCTGTATCAATATTTGGTCTATCAAAGGGCACTGCGCGACATTCTCGAACGGGACGGACGCGGCGAGATTGACATCGTTCACAACCATAGCCTACATCATATTCCAATGATGACGGGTCAGGCTTTTGGTTCGCGCTTCTTTACCACTTTTCACACGCCCATCTTTCCTCAATTGCGTTTGGCACTGCTCACATTGCGCCATGGTACCAACACTCAATTTACGGCGATCAGTCAGCATCAGCAGCGACTTTTTTCAGAGTTTGTGCCTTCACACGTGGTTTATAACGGCATCGATGTAGAATCTTTTACGTCTAATATCGAGCCTACGACTGGTTTTGATAGCAATCTCAATGATAAGGGCGTTAATGGCGAGGATGAGGTTTATTTTTGGTACGGACGCATCTGTCCTGAAAAAGGCACGCACTTGGCCATGCAGTACTGTTTGGAAGCGGGCAAGCGCTTGATTATTGCTGGACCCAAAAGCAATGAAGCCTACTTTGACGAGCTGGTTGCGCCCTTGTTGGCCAAAGACGGTCAAAATAATGAACAGCCACTGTTCGATTACGTCGGGCATGTCACCAAGGATGACATCAATCGCTACCTATGCCGAGCGACGGCCATGCTATTTACCAGTACGTGGGATGAGCCGTATGGATTGACATTGGCTGAAAGCTTGGCGTGCGGCACACCCGTTATTGGATTTAACGTCGGTGCCAGTGCAGAAATTATCACCCCAGATACCGGTGTTATTGTGCCAAAAGAGGACAAAGCTGCCTTTATAAAAGGGTTCGACACGGTTAAAAATATATCGCGTCAAGCTTGTCGCACACGTGCGTTAACGTTTTGTTCTGTCGCCGCCATGGTCGAAGGCTATTTAGAATTATATCGAGCCGCGGTAGATAAGCGCGAGCAAACACAACGTCTGCATCATCCAGCAGATATCACCCAAAGTCTGACTGTATTAAATGGTCAAAATAGCAAAGTCCCATCGCTTGTTGGTTCAGACCGCAAAGCCGCTACTCTCGCCTACGGAGAGCAATAATCATGCGCATTGGTTATTACGCTCACCACCATGGCTCAGGACACTGCCGACAAATAGATAAGCTTGCCGCCCTATTACCAGCTGATAAAAGACAGCAACTGACCATATTCACCAGCTTGCCCTCAGAAGCTTATACTTTTACCCATATTGATGAGCAACAAGTCGTCCGTCTTTATGCAGAGGATGAGCGTACAGAGGATGTGCTAAAAGGTCGCGCAGGCAAGCATTGGCAACCTGCCAGCCTCCATTACTCCCCTGTTGGTAATACCGATATTCAAAAACGCAGCCACCAGATACTGAGTACCATTATTCAGCGTGATATTGATATGATGATCATCGATGTCAGTGTCGAAGTCGCCATGCTTTGCCGAGCTGCTAGTGTGCCTTATCTCTATGTCAGGCTTCCTGGCGTTCGCGATGATATACCGCACCTTGAAGCCTTTACTGGCGCACTTGCCTTACTGGCACCCTATCCTCGCGCGCTCGAAGCTGACATGACGCCCAGCTGGGTAAAGCAAAAAACGCTTTATCTGGATTTTATCAACCCCGTGCCAAGTGACCGTATGAGTTATGAGGATTTTGTCAAAACCCTAACGACATTGACAAATAGTGAGACATTGACAAATAGTGATAAGGCGCAGAATACCCAGAATACCTTGTCTTCACCTCCTCAAATCATCACCGTGATCAAAGGCTACGGGGGACATGACGCCATTGATGCAAAACTGCCTGAGTTACGCCGTTTGTTACCCCATGCCTTTATTGTCTCGCTCGGCCCTATAGGCGATGCCATGCGCCCTTATGTTGACCTTGCCACTCATGTAAAAGACGTGACACCATTTATGCAGCACAGTGATTGGTTGCTCATGGCCTGCGGTCTCAATGCGGTCGCCCAAGCTTATCAGTATGCAACGCCGCTGGTAGTCCTGCCTGACGAGCGTCCGCACCAAGAGCAAGAAACGATGGCGCAAGCATTAATTACGCAAGGACGAGCACTTAACTGGGATCAATTTAAGCACTCAATACGTGCTGATGATGTTCGCCGCAATGCGGACCAACCAGTGTTACCACGCCAAAAGCCAACCGATGACTTATCTGCCGCACCCGCTTTTATAGACAGCACCGCCACCTACCATTCAGCCAAGTCTTGGTTTAACGAGTGGTTGCTGCCACAGCTTACATTGAGACCTGAATCTTAGTCTCTGTTTTAGTCCCAAAATTCGATAAAAAAACTTAACCTTGCTCATACTAAGAAAATAACGGTAATAACCGATGACTACAAAATCAACCACTCAAGCTCCTTTTGCTCCTGGGCACACTCCGGTGACAGTTATCACGACCTGCTATGGACGCAATCGTCACCTTTATAATCTATTAAGTAGCCTAACAAATGGCAGTATCCAGCCTGACGAAGTCATCATTGTCAATGACGACGCCGATCCCAACCGTTTGGCAGAGTATGATTTAAACATTGTACAAATTGCCACTACGGCTGATATACCAGCTGATAGTCACGTGGACGTATCTACTAAAAGCGCATTTGATATTGGTCACAATCGCAATCTTGGGGCGGCGCGTGCCACGCATGACGTGCTTATATTTTTGGACGTGGATTGTATCGTTGCGCCCACGTTTATTGAGCAATTAAAGTTAAAGGTACAACAACACCCGCAAGCACTATTGATGGGACAACCGCGTTATCTGACGCGACCGTTGTCAGATGAGGAAAGCGTACAGCTGAGAGATGACAAGCTGTCCGTCTCTCATCTAAATGCGTTGTCTGTTTACAATCCTTATCGCGATAATTTTGACAACAAAGTGTCCAATCCTGCCGATACAAATCAGACAGCGATAAAGCAAACGCAAGATTATGGTGCTTTTTGGAGTTTGTGCTTCGCCATCACACGCCAGCAGTTTGATCGAATCGGTGGGTTTGATACTCAGTACACAGGTTACGGGGCAGAGGACACCGATTTTGCTTTTACAGCGCGTCAATTAAACATTGATTTTTATCTGACAGCCGATGTGGTTTATCATCAGCAGCACAGCGTTTATCGACCGCCGCTCAATCATTTAGACAGCATTGTGATCAATGCCAATCGCTTTTATCATAAATGGCAGTGCTGGCCGATGTCAGGATGGCTGTCACCGTTTGCAGAGATGGGACTGATTCATTGGCAGGCTGAGCAAATATTCCCTATTGAGTCGGTACGACAGCCCACTTGCAACGAGATAGAGGAAGCGCACTGCCCTGATGCGCCTTATGTCTAAACCACGCGACTAAACACAAAGCACTGATAAAAACTTAACTAAAACAGTCCAGTCAAATGACTAAGATAGTTGATTTACTAGCGATAGATACGAGGCGACTGAGATACGTTTTATACAGCCTTTGTCTGCGTAAGCACAGCAAGCAAAGAAAACGTCTCTTACATCGCGCGTTATACTACTTGTCTCTATCGTATTTAGGACGACTTATATTAAGCAGTAAAGCTTGATTAATAAGTCTTAAGCGGTCAGTCATTCATACTTAATACTGACGGATGACTTCTACCTCTGGCGGCGGCGCACTCATCTCTCGACGCTCAAACTCCCAATTATGACCTTGCCAAAAATGCGCCGTCTTGTCGTTATCATTAAACCCTAGCATCAAAAGTCGTAGCGGCAGCGCGGTTTGCTCAATGTCTTGCAAATGTGCGCGCGCCGCAAGCAATAAGCGATATAACAAAAACCCCGACGAAGGCGCTGATGAATGAATCTCTTTAAAAGAAGGATAATCGGTCACGACTGGATGACTTTCTGATAAAACGCTATGATGCTGCGTGCTTTGAAGCAATGCTTTGACAGCCGGAGGAATGACGAGTATTCGATCATCGGTGATGGGGTCGTCGTTGGGACTTGGGTCGTCCTCTGGCGTAGGGAATTGGTACGATTGGTTGCTAAGTAATAAGCCTAACGGTGCCGACTTTGCCATTCGCTTTATTACCCCCACGTTGTTGCTTTTAGGTGGCAAGCCAAAATGAAGCTTACTATCACCAATTTGACGAAAAAATAACAACTTAGGCAAGGTGCTCACGAGTGGATGATTGGCAAAAAAATCGGCATGTATAAAGTGATTGAACAATACCAAAACATCATCCGGTTGTAATAATGCTTCGAGCTGCGTGGTACTAATAGAGGGATTGTTGGCAATAAATACGATTCGTCTCTTTTGCTTTAAGGCCGTTTGGATATTGGTGGGCAGACTCATAAAAGCAGACGCTTCTTTACTGATGACATTGACATCAACATCGGCTTCACGATTATTAAAAATTGGATCATTCGTTGAGGCTATCGAGGTTTGCATACGTGAGGTGTTTATCCTATTTGCTGTGAATATAACTTTAACGGGAATAGAAGTACGTTTTAATGAGACCTAGTACACCTGCTCTGCTCCGATTTTTTAAAGCGATTTTTGTGGTGTAGTGGGCGGTATAGAATACGTGCCTACCACGTGTGCCACGACATCGCTTGAGCCTTCTGAATAAAGCGACACCTCACCAACGACAAGCGTGCGTCCCACCTTTATTAGGGTACAATCAGCGATGATACGAGCCGTTGCCGAGGGTTTACGCAAAAAGTTGATATTAAGGCTTGTGGTCACCGTCAATGGCACAATCCCTATTCTGCCAAGTATCGCCACATAGATAGCAACATCAGCAACGCTCATCAATACAGGCCCTGATACTGTACCGCCAGGACGCAGCTCATCTACCCCAATAGCGTGCGATAACGTCGCACCCGTCTCATCGACAGACTCGACCACGCATTTGGTTTGGGGAAACTCTGATGTCAGAAAGGCGGTGATTTCTTCTTTGGTTGCAGACACAAAAACTCCTTTTTTACTCATCCGTTTTAACCAATATTCTCTATATATGGCTCTTTAACGATTGCGTGCTTTATTTATTAGAGCGCACTTATCAAAGTAGCGTTTATCAAAGCACTACTTCTCAAGGTACTACTCATCAAGGTACTACTCATCAAGGTATAACGGGCGTCCCTTCTGTACTAAAGGCAAACCCTTTGTTGCTAAAGTTGCCAATCATGACGGCTTCAATCACTGGTTTGACCGTCTCATCGACCCCTTCAACTTCGATGATAAAATTGGCGCCCGATCCGCCTTTATCCTCTTCTTTTTCGACAATATAATTCAGTGTCGCCATGGCAGGAAGCTTGATAGGACTGTGTAAATAAGATTTTATTAACGTGCCACCCGTATCGTAGTAGTCAATTTTATTGACATACAGTGGTTTGGTTAAGGTGGTGTTACGTACGCTGAGCGTCGCTGACAGCAAGACTTTACGATTGTCCCTGTCCGTATAGATGTCTGAATAAATCGGCACATAAAAGGTTTGTTTGTAACCAAACTGACTGCGATCCACATCCGATATCATCTCTAATGCTTCAATCGGATCTTCATGACTCTCCGATAGGACAACATTGGGGTCTTGCGCGGACTGATCACACCCTGATAATAGCGCGACCAGAGCAATCATTAAGACAGATATGTGACGCTTATTCATACGTTTCCCCTTTGGCTGCTAACAGCACAACGCTTGCAAACCGTTATTTGACTTTGACACCGACGCTACGCAGAAATTGATTGATATGCTTGTTGGCGCCATAAATAATCAAAATATCTTTGTCTTTCAACACTTGCTCAGGCACGGCCAAACCTTGAATGCTTGGCTTACTTTGCGTACGGCCAAAACTGTCTTCATAATACTCATAGCGCATGGTACTAAGCAATCGAATGTTGAATTTTTGCTCAAGCTGTAAATTATCCACCGTTTGCCCGATCAAAGCGACGGGAATGCTAATCTCCACAATACTAAAATGATCACTTAATTCAAACGAGTCCACAAAGTAACGCAGGGCCAGTCTTTTTGCCCAGCGCTTGGCGGCTTCGTTTTCAGGATGAATGAGATCATCGACACCGATGGCTTGTAGTACTTTTTGGTGTAATGGGTTGATACTACGGCTGATCAAACGCTTGGCTTTTAAGGTTTTAAACAGCGCCGTTGCCATGACGTTTTCGCCCTGATCCTCGCCAATGGCCACAATGACGATATCAGTATCGACAATCGGTAAGCCACTAACGGTATACTCATCGGTGGCATCCATACAAATGGTATGAGAAATCACCTCTTTATAAGCTTCAACCTTTTGCATACTGCTGTCAATGGCAATCACTTCATGACCTTGACGGGTCAATGCCATCCCAAGCGACGAACCAAAGTTTCCCAACCCTACGATAATAAATTTCATGACCTTTTGCCTTTTTCCATTGTTTTTTGAGCTTTTTTAGAGCCAAGCAGCCTAGGCGTGACGCCTTAGTTAATCGTAATCTCTTCTGTCGGATAATGATAATTACGCGGGCGTCTATTTTTGAGCAGTGCAATAAAGATGGTCAACATACTCACGCGACCCACAAACATAATGACAGAAACCACCATTTTACTAAAATCTGATAGCTCTGCGGTCAAATTCAAACTTAATCCCACCGTGCTATAAGCTGAAAAACACTCAAACACCACTTTGATCAAATCAAGCTCTGGTTGATCGTAACTGATCAGCGTCACCCCTGTGCCAATAACAAGCAACGATAGCCACATAATGGAGAACGCACGGCGAATCGAGATTTCAGCGATTTGCCGTTTGAACACCTCTACCTTGACCTGACCACGCGCCAAGCTCAACGTATTCAATAAAGCAATGGCGAAGGTGCTGGTTTTGATACCACCACCCGTTGAGTTTGGTGACGCACCAATCCACATCAAAAAGATCGTCAACATAATGGTCGGAAACGCAAGCGTACCCATATCAACGGTATTAAAACCTGCGGTTCGCGGTGTGGCAGCCGTGAAAAACCCTGTCACAAGCTTACCAAAAAAACTGGTATGGTCGGCAAGCACATTATTGTATTCAAAGATCATCACCCCAGTCAGACCAATGAATAATAATGCGCCTGAGGTAATCAATGTAATGCGGCTATTGATACTGAGTAACCATGGCTGATAAACACAGCGCTGATCCTTACGATAGATCAGGCGTTGAGCGCGATAGCGCAAATAGCGTAGTACGTTGACCACAATAGAAAAGCCCATACCGCCAAAGATAAACGTAATCGCAATGATTAGCTGGAGCGGATAGTTGAAGCGCAAGGAATCATCGTATAGCCCAGCGCTAAAGGTTGAAAATCCTGCGTTACAGAACGCAGAAATCGCATGAAAAACCGAAAAAAACAGCCGCTCCGACCAGTCCATGTCGGTGACGCCAAACATGCTGATATAAATAAGCGCCGCTGCTGCTGCCTCAACGGCAAAGGTCACATATAAGATGGATTTGAGCGTCGATACCACATCACCCATACCGCCCATATAGGACATCTCACTGATGCTAGCCTGCGTCTCGTAACTGACACCGCCCTTAAAGAAATAACTAAAATAGGTCACAAAGGTCAAAATACCTAAGCCGCCAATTTGGATCAACCCCATGATAATGACTTGCCCAAACGTGGTGAAATACGTTGCGGTATCTACCACGATAAGACCCGTCACACAAACCGCACTCGTCGCGGTAAAAAGCGCATCAATAAAAGACAGGGGCTGCGTCGTGGCATTGGGCATCATCAGTAGTAATGACCCGATCAAGACCACGGATAAAAAGCTCAAAATAAAGAACTGGGCGGGGTTGAGAAACGTGCGATTGAGATTAAAATCATGATCAGACATTTCACGGATAAAGGTGACAAACACCGCGATCTTTATGGCAACAAAACCATCTACCGGACCCGACAGCCCTGAGCGTATTAGATCCGTAAAATGCGCGCCCAGCAAAATAATAATGGCAATGCTGGTAAAAAAATCAAAAACCGCCACCTTATTTAAGGTAAACGGTTTTTTGGTATAGATATAGCGTCCTGCCGTTAGGGTGAAACCTAAAAAGATAATGGCCAAATAAAAGATGTGAAAAACTTGTTGTAGCCACGTTGGTAAGGTAAAACCGCTATCTAGTAAAGCAACTGCGACGCCAATAATACTAATAAGGATCATAAAATTGTTTAACAATCGATAACGCGTGGCTGCATTCATAACTTTAATCCGTGATGGAAATAACCACGGTATTTATACTCCTTTTTCCAACCATTCACAAAAAATGTTTCTAGATAATCGTAACCAATTATTAAACTCTGATGCGCAAGAATTGCCAATCAAACGAAATGACATTTCTGATAGCGAGTGACTCTAAAACCGATACAGTGCTACTAAGGCAAGTTTTTACTTAGGTTTTGTTGCCATTCTTACCCCGCCCCATGTCACCAACGCCACGCCCAGCGCTATCATCGAGGAACCCAACAATAAACCCGATGGCGGCGCTTCTCCTTGCAAAAAGACAGCGACAGGAACACCCACCACCGCGCCGACCGAACCCAATAGACTTAACAAAACAGGGCCGCCTGTCTTTTGTAGCATAAACAGTAATAAAAATTGACCGGCAAACAAACCTGCTTGTACCGCAATCACGCCAAGCGGCAACCAATCCGTCAGCGATACGGCAACTGAAAAATCGGGTAACGCACCACACATGAGCAGCAATAACGTAGCCGCTATCAGCATACCTGGCGCCAATGCGCTTGGGGATGCTTGATCAGGCCAGCGCAGTGTCCGGTATATATTGCCAATGGCTAACAGCACAGGCCCACAAAGCGCCATCAAAATCCAAAAGAGACTGGCATCGGGCGCCGTCATCTTACGTACTGCCAACACGCCTGCGCCTGTCAATGCCGCGATAACGCCAAAAGCGCGAATGATAGTAAACTGCTCCATGCGCAGCAGCAGGGCGCCAAGATAAGTCAGCAGTGGGGGTAACGAGATAATCAAGGCAACAAAACCAGCCCCAACATGCGGAATGGCAGAAAACAGTAGCAAGTTGGAACCTGCGACACTGACAAGCGCCGCGACAAAATAATATTCAATACTACGCGCATTTAAGGGCGGCAGTTCTTGCTTGATAACGGCGACAATCCATAAAATAATAGCCGCGCCTGTGATAGACCAAAACAGAAAAGCCAGCGGCGTTATCCCTATTTGACCCGCATACTTTGCCAAATTGGTAGAGATACCGATCAGTGCACCACCAACTAATAGGCACGTAAAAGGAATAAGCCATGCGTGCTTATGGTTACTTATCTGCTGTTTTGACGCATCACTCATCAATTATCCTATCAGGTGAACTTTTAGATAATCTGCCACTACTCAGCTAACAACTTAGCAAGCATCTCATCTATCTCCACTTTGAACTCTTTGTCTTCAATCTTATTGGCACTGATTTTCGCGTTCTGTAGGCTTTTGATGGCGGCAGCTGTTTCACCCATCTCAAGTTGTAGAACCGCCATCGAAAACGCAATCGACGACATATGATCTTTTGAATTGATAGCGATGGCCTTTGCAAGCGCCTTGTCATAGATAACCAAGGCTTCATCCAAATCTTCGGTAAAATCGGCCAGCGTTTCCCACTGTTCTGGATGGTCTTTGTCGGTGTTTTCATTGTCGGTACAAATGGCTTTTAGCTCGGCATATAGCGCATCAAATGCTGCTTGATCTTTTTTGCGATCTGCTTCTAGCAAATCTTCAGCTAAGGTATAAATGGCTTTATAGATTTTGGTATTGATCATTTTTTACTCTGTTTTTAGTGAGAGGACGAAAAATATATTGATTATTTTATGAATGGTTGACAAAAGTTTTAATACACGCAAGCTTATCACGATTGATGACAAGGGTGAGTTTTTATAGAGTGCGTAAAAGGGGGTGAAAACCTATACCAGCAATTTAATCAACGCTCTTGCCAATGCAACCACAAGCGAGTATCCAATTCAAATTGATGATAATCCGGCTCCATGTGACAACACAGTTGATAAAACGATTTATTGTGGTCGTGTTCTTTAAAATGCGCCAACTCATGCACGACTATCATACGTAAAAACTCAGGCGGCGCGTCTTTGAACAAGCTTGCAACCGTAATGCTATTGTGCGCTTTGAGCTTACTGCCTTGTACTCTAGATTGAGTGGTATGAATACCTAAAGCATGTTTGAGTACTTTTAATTTGCTGCTGTAACTGACATTGGACAGTGGCCCAATATTACGCATGTACTGGCTTTTTATCTCATTAATGTAGTGATAGAGCGCTTTGTCACTTTGTATTTGGTGCTGATGGGGATATTTTTTGTCTAGATAGTCTCCTAGACGCCCCTCATTTAATAGCAAAGCAGCTTGAGTCTGGATTTGCTCAGAATAATGAGCGATATATTTTAATGTTGTCATACGCTACTCCTTGGCTTATGCGTCAAAATTACGCTACGTCATTGCTGCGTCATTTTGATTAAGCGATCTCGTAATGATTGTTTTTCCGATATATTGATGCCCGAAAAATCCGAGAGCCAAATCCCATCAGCAACCAGGCGCACCATACATAAGGTTTCGGTATTGTCAGTGGCATCATACTGTTGCAACTGCTCGTTCATCCATGTCGCCCACAATTCACGCAGCGCCTGATCGCCTAGCATCAACACATATAGAGTCGCTTGATTGTCAAACTCGTCCTGCCCTTTATCGCTCAAACTGATGGTGGCTTCGATATAAGCGCGGGTAAAAGCCCCATGGCTCACAGGATCCTTTGCCATGGTCGCCGTTACTTCAGCATCAAACGTCGCCATGGCATCATTAAACAATTCGAGTATCAAAGCTTGCTTGGTGGCAAAGTGATGCATCACCCCGCCTTTTGTCACGCCTGCTGCATCCGCGACTGCTTGAAAAGTGACTTTAGACAACCCTTGCGCCAGCGTTATTTGCGCGGCTTGATCTAGCAGTGCTCGGCGTAGCACTTCTGGCTGTTTTTTCCGCTTATAAGCATTTTGCTCTGGCATATTAGTGCCCCACGGCAGTAGAAAATAGATTCATGACCACTACTCCGCTCACAATCATGGCAATACCAATCACTGCGGCGGTATCAAGATGTTGTTTAAACAGTACCATACCCACAATCGAAGTCAGTACAATACCAAGCCCGCCCCATAACGCATAAGCAATACCCAGCGGTACGGCTTTGAGCGTTTGTGTCAACGCATAAAAAGAGCAGGCATAAAGCACAAACATAATCAGTGTCGGCATCAAACGTGTGAACTGTTCTGACTTTACTAAAAAAGTGGTGCCGATCACTTCACAAACAATGGCAAAAGCCAAATAACCATAAGCAATCGTCGTCGGACTCATTATTAAATACCTGTTTTAAATAGCTTAAATGTTTAAATAATCTATATATAAATAAGAAAATCAAAAGAAACCATACGGTCGGTATTTTATAGAGTGAGACTGATAATGTATATAATCAATAATATTTATAATTAATAGTATAATAAGGTTGACAGCCCCTAGCTACTTGGCTAAAATGTGCCCCACATAACGCAAACAAGCCAAGCAGCTGCTCTTATATAGGCTTCTTGTCTAACGCTTAAAAGACTTGCTGTTATGACAACTTATTCTCCAATAGCTCAGTTGGTAGAGCAACGGACTGTTAATCCGTGTGTCCCTGGTTCGAGCCCAGGTTGGAGAGCCATATACTAAAAACCTTCATCACTATTTGATGAAGGTTTTTTTATTGTCCTCACTTTTATTTTTAATAATTATTCTTTTAGATGACGATAATATTAGCGTGGCTGTGGTGTTCTTTTGGGCGTTTTTGTTGTATGGTAAGGTTAGTTTTGATTGGGTGCATTTTTGTTTGAGTGCTCTACTCCTACTCACTAAAAATAATGGTTTATTATGATACCTGTACGTGTAAAAAATAAATTTTCTGATCATCCGCAAAAAATCATGCGTCCGGTCAGCATCCGTTTGTCTGAAGAGATGATTGCGCTATTAGAAACGACTTCGACAGAGTTAGGATTTAAACGCATTCAAGGGCTTATTCGCCTTTATATTCGTCAAGGGCTTGATCGTGATCATCAAGATTATACCTTGGCACATGATGAAGTTTTTATTGAAACGCTGCGTAAACGCGGTGTGAGTCAGCACATTATCGACGAAGCGATTGTCGTTACGCACAACACCAGCACAAGCCACTCTTTATCTGAGCTTCAAGACAACGATTAAACGGGCCTTATCAAACAATCTTTATTTATTTGTTTGTACCAAGCCTGATATTCAGTGATTGTGATAAAAAAGACTGCGTTCTCTGATGAGCACTCAGTCTTTTTTTATGCCTGTTAGTAAATGCCTTTAATATTAGGTGCCTTTAATATTAAGTGCCTTTAACAGTGAGTGCCGATAATATTGAGATATGACTCAGCTATTTGATACTGATTGGCAAATTTAGCCATAATTAAACACAACCTGCGGGCAAACAAGGTATATTAAGACAATAGTCGTCACTATTAATATACGTTTACGGGGAGGTGTACGATGATGAATTCATATCAGCGTTCAAACAAAGCTTGGTTATTAGCAATCACTGTCGCACTCTTGGCAATGGGTTCTGGCTGTACGCAGCCACAAACAGACCCAACCAAAACAACCATACCGACCGACTCCGACCGTTGGCAACAAAAGCTTGGCCCAACCTTGGAACAACTTCCCGAATCTGACCAGCAATTGCTGAGTCGATACATGCTACGCATGAAGCTTAGTGAAGCCTATGAGTCAGGCGCGATGCCGCGTACCACTATCGAACAAGCGCTCTTACAGCAACGTGAATATGAGCGTCTTCATCCCAATAACCCAACTGGTAAAAAGAGCCCTGTCACTAAAAGCCAGCAAGCAGCGACTGCCACCCAGTATCCAGTGGCTCTTTTGCCTGTCAAGAGCAGTGATAGCGACAGCCTAAACCAAGTCAAATTGCAATTTATGCTCTCAAACCATGGCACCGTTGCCATTCAGAGTTTTCAGGGCACGCTAACCATGCAAGATACTAACTTAAAGCAAGGTAAAAGCTTTAATGTCCCTTTGATCGCTTTTGATCCGCCCATTCAGCCTGAACAATCGGGCAAAATCGTCACCGAAAGTAGTATTGAAGACATCAATGTCATGCGTGCGATTAGAAACACCAAAGACATGGTGATTGAGATCAGTGAAGGTACGCTTGTATTAGAAGATGGTCAAACCATTGAGTTTGCACAGTCGCTTGTGAAGTAAGAAAAACCTTTACCTTAATTGGTTTTATGCGACCAAAAAAAACCCCGATTAGTAAATAATCGGGGTTTTTCGAATTTGGCGGAGACGGAGAGATTCGAACTCTCGAAGGGCTATGAACCCTTGTCGGTTTTCAAGACCGGTGCATTCAACCGCTCTGCCACGTCTCCATTGGTGCATCATTATATAGATATCATTTTATAATGCAAGTACATATGCGAAAAAAACTAAATTAATTTGCTAATAGTTCATCATCGCTGCTACAGCACTGGTTTGAGGCCAAATGCAAGCACATATCTAGTAGCCGATTAGCATAGCCCCACTCGTTATCGTACCACGCAAACACCTTGTACTGATCACCCACTCGCATCAGCTGCTGACCATCGATAATCAGTGACTCGGTTTGATGAATAAAATCACTTGAGACCAATGGCTCATCGGTGTAGGCCATAATATCCTGCAAATGCGCGCGACTAGCAGCCCTAAGCAACTCACCCACTGACTCAATACTGACATTGGGCGTATTAAATACAAAGGTCACATCGATCGCAGCCACATCGATGGTCGGCACCCGTATTGAATGACCATTTATTTTGCCAGTCATGGTAGGCAGTACTCGCTCTGTGGCAGCGATACTACTAGAGGTGGTGGGAATAATGTTGTAGCCAGAAGCCCGCGCCCGTCTAGGATCACGATGCGCTTGATCGAGTACCGTCTGATCCGCTGTGACCGCATGAATCTCAGTCATCATGGCAGATTTGACGCCAAACGCTTTATCCAGCGTATCAATCAGCGGTACCAATGCCTGCGTGGTACAAGACACGCTGGAAATAATCGGTAGCTTACGCGTCAACGTATCAGTGTTCACGCCCATGACAATGCAAGCATCGACATCATCGAAGGGCGCTGCGCCAATAATGACTTGCCGTGCTCCCGCTTCAATATGCATACTCGCCTGCTCATACGAGCGAAAGTGCCCGGTACACTCAAGCACCACATCGACATCCAGTGCCTGCCATGGCAAGTTTTTTGGATTGGGCTCTGAGAGCATATTGATACAGTAAGTCAACCCGTTCTTAGTCAAGCACAGCTGAGCCTTGCTTGCGTGATTACTTTGACTGGTCACAATCTCAGCACTGACCCCAAGTCGACTCAAGCGACCATGGGTACTATCAAACTTCAAGAGATGCAGCAAAATATCTGCCGACCCCAAATCATTAATTGCAACCACATGAATGGCACGGCCCAATACCTCAAAACGCTCTAACAATGCGCGCAGTACATTACGCCCGATACGCCCAAAGCCATTAATCGCGACTCTCAGTGGCTGTGTATGCTCGCCTGTGGTACGAAACGTCGCAGTTATTGGATCAGACGTCAATTGATAAGTGGCACTGGAAAAATCAGGCATAGCAAATAATCGCTTTAACGGAATATAAAAAGTTGGGCGCTGTCAATTAGCTATGCTGCCAATCCATACAACGGCACAGCACCAACAACGTCATAAATGACTGTACAGACGGTTTTATGATGTGTCACAGACCAGATCATCATAAGACTTAGGGTGTAATAAACTTAGGGCGTAATAAAAATAAGTGCCAAGCGAATGGTATTGTAATCAATCGTTTGCTTAAGATGGTCAAATATCGGACGAAGTTTAATGCTGCCATCATCATTGAAGTCATTTGGGTTATTGGCGACTTTGATAGCGACATACGCATTGCCCACTGCCGTCATTACTTCATCGTCTGGCCGCAGATGATCACATCTCAAACTGGGATCTTGCGATTTTAACTCACCGATGTGGCGCATAATAGTAGACTGCGAAAGTTGACGCGCCTGCGAAATCTCAGCGATAGACAAGCTCTCTTCTAATAACAGTCGGGTGGCTAAGAGGGTACTGTCTGACTTATCCGAGACTTGGTTGCCCAGCTTTTGTTTTTTGTCTATCTGCGCTTGCTGCTGCTCGCGGCGCTTTTTTTGTAGATTGGCATAGGCATCAATCACGGATTTGCTCAGCGTGCCGCCCGACTTAAGAATGAACTTTTCATGCGCCTGCGTCATACTTTCTTCATCGAGCATGGCATAACTATCATCAGCTTCTTCAGACAACACCAAAAACCGTTTATCTGCGCCGCGTGCCAATGGATCTAGTTGCAAGCTCATATCATTCATACCTAAGAGCTGTAGACCTGCCAGCGATTTTAGTCGCGATAACGCCACATACCCTTGTCCCAGCTCAAACGTGCGCGACAAGTCAATCTCGGCGGCGTCCAGCGTCATACCTTGCGATTTATGAATGGTAATTGCCCACGCCAGACATAACGGCACTTGCTCATAGCTTGCCAGCACCTCACCCGTCTCATCTTCGATGATCCACTCTTCAGGCTCAGCAATGACCTCACGTCCTGAATTAAGCTTAACCACTGGCATTTTTTGCGTGGTTGTCTTTTTGGCTTTTGCCTGCTTTTTATCACTGTCTTTGTCTTTTTTACTTTTGTCTTTTGCCGTTTTAGCTGACTCTGCATCCTTGTCAGCAGCATTATCGGCATCCTCTTCGATCAAAGCATCACTGCTATCTTGGCTATCCTCAACCTTAACGGCGGCAAAGCCGATCAGCTCACCCATCGTGCCGTTAGAGACGCCAAGCTCAGTGTTGTTTTTGATAAACATCACCTTAGCGCCCACTTTGAGAATCAGCTCGTCTTGCGTGCGGACGGTTTTTTTCAAGGTTTCAACCAGCTTACTATCGCCGGTCGAGGTGGCCTCAAAACGCTTCATTTCACCTGATAGTGCGGCAAGCTCGGTGTCATTGATTTTATTGACGTTGAGATTGTGTGTATAAAGACGCGTGCGCTTGATATCGACGTTTTGATTAACGGTTGCTTCTAGCGCCGCAATGGCTTCAAAGGTCACTTCTTGACGACGGATTTGATTGAGAATATCGTCTAGGTCAAGACCGCCATTGGCCGCCTCGCTCACTTGTCTGTGCTGTTCACTTAAGTAGCAGATGTGGAACTTGGCATCGAGCCAAGCCTCTGACATAAACGCAAACTTCTCACGGTTGGTCTCGCCCTTACTGCCAATCGGTGGCAACTGAAAAAAGTCGCCTGCGACTACGACCTGAATACCGCCAAACGCTTTGTCATTTTTGCGCACATGCTTGAGCACTTGACTGACCAAATTGAGCTGCTTGGCATGCAGCATGGATATCTCATCGATGATCAATACTGCCGTGTCTTTTAGGCGGTCGGCCAAAAACTGCTTGCGTGACAAATTGGTCAAATCACGCTCTGATAGCTCGTCTTTGATACCGATACCCGACCAGCTATGAATGGTCGTGCCGCTCATATGCGTCGCTGCAATACCCGTACTGGCAGTCACGGCAACGGGAACGCGGCGCGCCCGCAAATAGTCAATATATTGATTGAGCGTATAGGTCTTACCTGAACCTGCTGAGCCCGTTAAAAAGACGTTTTGACCTGTTTTTAGAATATCAAGAGCAGAAGATTGACGCATATATCCAAACCAATTAGATGAGTAATAATAAAAGGAGCACAAGAAAAATAATATGTGGGGCACAGCAAGAAAATTTGCAGCAGTTACTCGTGGCAATGATATGGAACCATTTCCTTTAGTACTGACTATGAGCAAAAATAGCTGCCCTGATTATAACAGCTGCATCAGCTTTGCGAATCACTTTCCCTCTCGCACAGCACATAACTTTAAGTTATATGATACAAATTATATCATTATAAAAAGTCATTATTCCTCTGAACTAAAGCTCAGTACGATAGAGTGATACTTGGTTAGGAAGACCAACTATTTATCATCACATCGTTATAATACACAACAAGGAGTCGTTAATGTTATACGCCTATCCCAATACTGAAAACAGCCCTGTCCAATTCCGCGAAAAATACGACAATTTCATCGGTGGTGAGTGGGTCGCGCCAATCGATGGCGAGTACTTTGATAACCCAAGCCCTATCGACGGTAAAATCATTTGCCAAGTTGCCCGCTCAAAAGAAGCCGATATCGAAAAAGCGCTAGATGCAGCGCATGCTGCCAAAGACGCTTGGGGGAAAACCAGCGTCACAGACCGTGCCAATCTGTTGCTCAAAATTGCAGATAAAATAGAAGCCAACTTAGAAGCCATTGCCATTGCTGAGTGTTACGAAAACGGTAAGCCTGTACGCGAGACCTTGATGGCGGATATTCCTTTGGCCGTTGATCAATTCCGTTATTTTGCCAGCGCCATTCGCGCACAAGAAGGCGGTATCAGCCAAATTGATGAAGACACCGTTGCCTATCACTTTCATGAGCCGCTTGGTGTTGTTGGTCAAATCATTCCATGGAACTTCCCTATCCTGATGGCCGTTTGGAAGATTGCACCGGCACTGGCTGCTGGTAACTGTATCGTCATGAAGCCCGCTGAGCAAACCCCTGCGTCTGTCTTATTTATGTTAGAAACCATCGGTATCGCGGATATTTTACCAAAAGGCGTGCTCAACATCGTTAATGGTTTTGGGGTGGAAGCTGGTAAACCATTGGCCTCCAATCCGCGCATCAATAAAGTGGCCTTTACAGGCGAAACCACCACTGGTCGCCTCATTATGCAGTACGCGAGTGAAAACATCATTCCTGTGACGCTAGAGCTAGGCGGTAAGAGCCCCAATATCTTCTTTGCCGATGTCATGGATGAAGACGATGACTTCTTAGATAAAGCGGTCGAAGGTCTGGTCATGTTTGCCCTAAACCAAGGAGAAGTATGTACCTGTCCATCACGGGCACTGGTACACGAAAGCATTTATGATGAATTTATCAAACGCTGTATCGCACGGGTCGAAGCTATTAAAATGGGCAACCCATTAGATACTGATACCATGATTGGGGCACAAGCCAGCTCGGATCAGTTAGAAAAAATCTTATCTTATCTGGACATCGGTAAAAAAGAAGGCGCGAAAGTCTTGGTTGGTGGTGAGCAAGCACAGCACGACGGCGACTTATCAGACGGTTATTATGTTAAGCCGACTATCTTTGAAGGCACCAACGACATGCGCGTGTTCCAAGAAGAGATTTTTGGACCCGTACTTGCTGTCACGACCTTTAAAGATGATGAAGAGGCCATGAAAATTGCCAACGATACCTTGTATGGTCTAGGCGCTGGCGTTTGGACGCGTAGTGTGCATAAAGCGTATCGCTTCGGCCGTGGTATTCAAGCAGGCCGCGTATGGACGAACTGTTACCACGTCTATCCTTCACACGCCGCCTTCGGTGGTTATAAGCAATCAGGTATCGGCCGCGAAAACCATCTCATGATGCTCGATCATTATCAACAAACCAAAAACATGCTGGTTTCTTATAGTTCAAAAGCGATGGGGTTCTTCTAAATCCGTGCCGCATCAAAGCACTTTATGGTCAGACCATGAAGTGCTTCATTGATGATGGTGACGTTCCCGCAACCCGTGCAATCACCCCTGCAACCTGACCCACTTCCACACAATCTCAAAGGAGCTATAACGTGAGTAACAAAATGAAAGCGGCCGTGCTATACAAGTTCGGAGAACCCTTGAAAATTGAAGAGGTAGATATCCCGACGCCTGCCGCTGGTCAAATCGTCGTCAAGATGCAAGCATCTGGTGTCTGTCATACAGATTTGCATGCGATTGAAGGCGATTGGCCTGCTAAGCCTAATCCGCCTTTGATTCCCGGCCATGAAGGCGTCGGTGTGATAACGGCTGTTGGTGACAATGTACATCATGTCAAAGAAGGTGATCGAGTCGGTGTGCCTTGGCTCTACTCTGCTTGTGGTCATTGTGATCATTGTTTGGGCGGCTGGGAAACCTTGTGTAAGCGTCAAAAAAACTCTGGATTTTCAGTTGATGGGAGTTTTGCAGAATATGTCCTAGCCGATGCTAACTACGTCGCCATTATCCCTGATAGTGTCGATTCGGTTGAAATTGCGCCCATCTTATGCGCTGGTGTCACGGTATATAAAGGGTTGAAAATGACCGACACCAAACCGGGTGATTGGGTGGTTGTGTCCGGTATCGGTGGATTGGGTCACATGGCGGTTCAATATGCGATTGCCATGGGCTTAAATGTGGCCGCCGTTGATATTGACGATGAAAAACTAGACTTTGCCAAAAAATTGGGTGCAACGATTACGATCAATGCCAAAGACACCGATCCGGGTAAGTTTTTGAAAAAAGAGATCGGCGGTGCTCATGGGGTGCTCGTAACTGCCGTATCAACCAAAGCCTTTGAGCAGGCGCAAAGCATGTTACGACGCGGCGGTACTTTGGTCTGTAATGGTTTACCTGCTGGAGATTTCCCTGTTTCTATCTTTGATACGGTGATTAATGGTATTACCATTCGTGGGTCAATTGTTGGCACCCGTTTAGACTTACAAGAGTCGCTAGAAATGGCAGCAGCAGGCAAGGTAAAAGCGACCGTTAGCGCTGAGCCATTAGAAAACATCAATGATATCTTTCAGCGGATGCGTGATGGAAAAATCGAGGGTCGCATCGTTATCGACTACAGTATGTAGCTGTATATCGTAAAGCCTTGTGACATTCGAGATGACTTAAGGGCTTGGCTCATTTATTTAGATGGTTTATTGACATATAGTCGATGTACTGTAAAGCGATACAGTGAGACTGAGATGAATTTTTTGCCGCCTCTGTGTTAGCAGCATGCAAGGAAAATTTATACCAGTCGCACGCGATTGTTAGCGTATCGATTTTATTTTGAACTGCCTATAGAACAGGTCGCGCGTTTTCAATCTCATGCTATCAATGGTGTGATTGAAGACGATGCGACTTTTTATTTTTCTAAACTTAATATTCCCACTTTTGATGATTTTTATTATATGGCTATTTTCAAATAAAGGCTTTTTTAAATAACCCTTCTTAGCAAACAAAACGTTTAATATTTATATTTTTTACATTCAGGCTTTTAACGATAAGGACATCGACATGAAAGTGACCGCGACAGAATCCTGCAAAGCACTTATCGACTTACTCAAATCCAAACATGGCGATCTGATGTTTCATCAATCAGGCGGTTGCTGTGATGGCAGCTCACCCATGTGTTATCCACTGGGCGAATTTAAAGTGGGTGGCCAAGATGTCTTGGTTGGCGAACTTGCTGGCTGTCCATTTTATATGGGCAAAGCACAATATAAACTCTGGCAACATACCGATCTAACCATTGATGTGGTGAACGGACGCGGTGCCAGTTTTTCGCTAGAGATCCCTGAAGGCAAGCGCTTCATTGTACGCTCAGAAGTTTGCGCGGTATGACTTTAAAGGAAGTTAAAAGGGCGAAAAATACACGCAAACAGACAACTTTCCTAGTATGGATACTAACCATATTTATTGGTATTTAGTGTGCCCATGCTTATCCTCGTGTTAATGAACAACCGTACCGATGAACGAATAACTCTCCCTATTTTTATTAAAAAATAATATATTTTCTCAAGTAAAAATGGGCTATGTCGAGCGGTTTTCTGCGTAAAAAATAGCAAGAAAAATCCTTAAATAATGCCTGTTCTAACGCTACCTACTCCTTCCAAAAACCATCGCTTTCTATCGAAACTATTGCACATGTGTATCAAAACTTTTTTATATATGACTTGCACTATTGCTATTTATAGGAGTATATTCAGACGACTTGTTTCTATTTGTATGTTTTGTAAAGGTTATTTTCTGCTAATACACACTAACGCATTTTTTATTCTTTACATAAAAAACATCATATGAACAAGGGCTTTAATGGATTCAAAAGCTCGGCAATGATATTCACAATCTGAATACGAGCATATAGGTACACGGGCAACTACTTATCATTACATAGGATGTAAGAATGCAAAAATCACTCTTCAAACTGACGATGTTGGCGACACTTATCTTGGGTATCAGTGCCTGTAGTGGAGACAACAAAACCACTGACGACTCTGCTGCCAGCTCAGATGCAAAAGCAGCTAAAACCCTACTTTATTGTTCAGAAGGCAGCCCTGCTGGTTTCGATCCAGCACAGTATACTGCCGGCACCGATTTTGATGCGAGCGCTTATCCTATTTATAACGGTTTGGTGCAGTTCAAAAGAGATGGTACTGAAATTCAGCCAGGATTGGCGGAAAGCTGGGATATTAGCGAAGACGGCAAAACCTACACCTTTAATCTGCGTAAAGGCGTCAAATTTGGTAAGACCGATTACTTTACCCCAACCCGTGATTTCAACGCAGACGATATTGTTTTTACGTTAAAACGTATTACCGACCCAGAATTTGAATTTAACAAAGCCTATCCTGCTGAATTTCCGTACTCTGTTGGCATGGGATTACCTGACATCATCTCTAACATCGAAAAGGTTGATGATTACACGGTCAAAGTTACGTTAAACGAAGTCAACGCCCCCTTTTTACAAAACCTAGCGATGCCCTTTGCTTATATTGATTCTGCTGAGTACGCAGAGCAGTTGATGGCTTCTGGCAATGAGCCTGATATCAATAACAAACCTGTTGGTACTGGTCCTTTCGTCTTTACTTCCTATCAAAAAGACGCCCAAATCCGTTATACCAAAAACCCAGACTATTGGGACAAAGATAACATCCATATCGACAATCTGGTCTTTGTCATCACCAAAGATTCAGCCGTTCGTGCGCAAAAGGTTCAAGCGGGTGAATGCCATGTCTCCGCTTACCCAAAACCTGCTGAAATTGACTCGGTCAAAAATTCTGGCAAGGTCACCGTTCTCGATCAACCAGGTTTTAACGTCGGTTATGTCGGTTACAACGTTGAAAAACCAAAACTCGGCGATCTTAGAGTCCGTCAAGCATTAGACATGGCGATCAATAAAGACGCGATCATCAATGCCGTTTATCAAAGTGAAGGCGTTAAAGCGACCAACCCAATGCCGCCAACACAGTGGGGTTATGACGAATCGCTGAAAGATGCGCCTTATGATGTCGAAAAAGCAAAAGCGTTAATCAAAGAAGCAGGTGCAGAAAACCTTGCTATCGATTTGTGGTATATGCCCGTTCAACGACCATATAACCCAAATGCCAAGCTGATGGCTGAGATGCTACAAGCAGACTGGGCGAAAATTGGTGTCAAAGCCACGCTGGTGACTTATGAGTGGGGCGAGTATCTAAAACGCGCCGCTAAAGGTGAACCTGACGTCATCTTATCAGGCTGGACGGGCGATAATGGTGATCCTGATAACTGGCTTGGTTCATTGCTGTCTTGTGATGCCGTTGGTGCTAACAACTATTCACGCTGGTGTAACAAAGACTTTGACAGTCTAGTCACTCAAGCGCGCCAAGTGACCAATCAAGAGGAGCGCGTGGATGATTATGTCAAAGCTCAGCAGATATTCAAAGAGCAACTTCCTTGGACGACAATGGCGCATTCGGTGGTCACCGTATTTACAGCACCAAACGTTGTCGATTATAAAATCAGCCCACTTGGTGCCATACGTTTCGATGGTGTGAAAGTTGAATAGCGTTACCTAGTTCATTAAGTCCGGTACGACATGCACTATTGTTTGATTTGTATTCGGCTGGCTCAGAATCTCTGTTCCAGCCGTATTTATATGAGTTAAATGCTTTGTCGCGGACCATCTCCTTAGTGCTATCACTCTAATCATCGAACCACAACTGTCGAGCGGCTTATGCTACTTTATATTTTGCGTCGAATTGCTATTCTCATTCCTGTCTACCTTGGCTTAACCCTCTCAACTTTTACTCTGATCCGTCTCGTCCCTGGCGATGCCGTCGAGATTATGATGGGTGAACGTATGGTCGATCCAGAGCTACATGCTCGCGCCTTAGAAAGACTTGGGTTGGATAAACCCCTTGTCGTCCAATACTGGGACTACTTGTCCGGTATATTAACGGGCGATTTTGGCGCGTCCTTTCGAACACGCGCCCCCGTTTTACAAGACTTTTTTGCCCATTTTGTCCCAACCTTAGAGTTGGCACTATGCGCGATTATTATTGCGAGTGTCGTGGGTGTCAGTTTGGGTATTTTTGCCGCCCTGCGCCGCGGTACTTGGATTGATTACACGCTGATGTCAGGCGCCCTAGCTGGCTACTCTATGCCCATTTACCTATTGGGGCCTATTCTAACTGGTGTGTTTGCCCATTATCTTGGCCTATTGCCTGTCGCTGGCGTGATCTCTGTTGCTCAGTTTTTAGATGTAAAACCCTTATACGGCTCATGGCTGCTAGGCTCGCTGACCTCAGGCGAACCGGGCGCATTTTGGGATGTGGTCAAACACTTTATCTTGCCGTCCATTGCTTTATCCACCATTCCACTCGCCATGATTGCGCGTATGACGCGCTCTGCCATGCTGGAAGTGTTGGATGAAGACTATGTGCGTACGGCTCGCGCCAAGGGTTTATCGCCGCGCCGAGTGATTTTGATACACGTGATGCGTAATGCATTGATTACCGTTGTGACCGTGGTTGGCTTACAGATGGCGACTTTGCTCGCTGGTGCCATTATCACTGAGACCATCTTTAGTTGGCCGGGCGTTGGCAACTGGCTACTCGATGGCTTTTTCACACGTGATTATCCAATCGTACAAAACGGTATTTTATTGGTCGCCACTGCCTTGATCTTGGTTAGCTTATTTATTGATATTTTGTATGGCCTAATCAATCCGCGTATTCGCCATACTTCTTAATCTAACATTGATAAATACTCATATTATAAATAGGGACGATTAGCGCTTGAGTGGTGTTTAGAGTTTTTAGCAAAATCTACCTCCTTTTTAGGAATAAGATTCTAGCCATTTTCAACGCGTTCGCCACTATAGGAACTGCTCATGAAGTCTTCTACTCTTCCCTCTGATGCCAACCTTGTGGCAGCCACACCGCCGTCATCTTGGCAGTTATTTTTATCGACATTTTGCCGAAATAAAGGCGCGGTACTTGGATTTATTGTATTAACCTTGATGGTTATTATTGCCATACTCGCGCCTGCCCTTGCTCCTCACGATCCTTATGAATTATTCACTGGTCAAGAACAACTGCCGCCGGCCTTTTTAAGTGGCGGTGATACCATGTTTTGGCTAGGGACTGATGATGCGGGCCGCGACACCTTGTCTCGCGTCATGTATGGTGCGCGTTATTCCTTGTTTATTGGTCTGAGCGCGACAACACTTGCCATGTTAGTTGGCGTCTCTTTAGGTCTGAGTGCAGCGTTTTGGCCAAAGGTATGGGGCAAAGCCGTCATGCTGGTCAATGATATCTTGATGTCCTACCCCAGCTTATTATTGGCGATCATTATCGCAGCAATCTTAGGGCCATCGATGACCAATACCATCATCACCATTGCCCTAGTCTGTACGCCACCTTTTATTCGTTTGACCCGTGCAACCGCGATGGTTGAACTACAACGTGAGTACTTTGTTGCGTCACAAGTAATGGGCGCGGGTGTGCTCAGACTATTGTTTGTGACCATTTTGCCCAACTGTATGGCACCGCTTATCGTACAGGCGACCATGATTTTCTCCTCTGCCATATTAGAAGCGGGTGCAATTGGTTTCTTAGGATTTGGCGTACAACCACCGGATGCCGAATGGGGCGCGATGCTAGGTACGGCGCGTCAATATATTCAAAGTAACGTTTGGCTCGCTATTTGGCCGGGTGTCGCTATCTTTTTAGCGGCCTTATCGATCAACCTGACAGGTGATGGCCTACGCGATGCGCTAGACCCCAAATTAAAGCAGGTAACCTAAAATGACTGAACCTTTAAACAATACCCATACTTCTATGAACAGCTCCTTGGTAAAAGAAGCGCCATTATTATTAGATATCGAAAATCTTTCGGTCACGTTTGGCGAAGGGGCGCGCGCTTTTCGCGCGGTCGATGATGTGTCTTTGACAGTGACGCAAGGCGAGGTCATCGCCATAGTAGGTGAATCCGGCTCAGGCAAGTCCGTCACCATGATGGCGTTGATGGGACTGTTGCCACCCTATGCTAACGTCCGTGCCAATCGCGTGATGTTTGACAACAAAGACATGCTTGGTATGCCCCCAAAAGAGCGCCGCGGCATTATTGGCAAAGATATCTCGATGATCTTTCAAAACGCCATGTCGTGCCTCAATCCAAGCTTTACCGTTGAGATGCAATTGGGCGAAGTACTGCGCAAGCATCTTGGCTTACGCGGCTCAGCGGTACGTACACGCATATTAGAGCTGTTAGAGCTGGTCGAGATGCCCGATGCCAAAAACCGACTCAAGGTTTATCCGCATCAGCTATCAGGCGGTATGAGCCAGCGGGTGATGATTGCGATGGCACTCGCTTGCGAGCCAAAACTTCTCATCGCCGATGAGCCGACCACGGCGCTTGATGTCACCGTACAAGCACAAATTATGGATTTGCTCGGTCGCTTGCAACGTGAAAAACAAATGGCAATGGTGCTTATCACCCATGACTTGGGTTTGGTCGCGCAAAACTCACGCGATGTCGCCGTCATGTATGCCGGACAAGTGGTTGAAACCAGTACCGTACCAGAGATTTTTCAAAACCCTGCGCATCCTTATACCGAAGCATTGCTACAGGCGATTCCTGAACTGGCTATCGGTCAGGACAGACTGCATAGCTTACCGGGCGTGGTACCCAGTCAATATGATCGTCCAAGCGGCTGCTTACTATCGCCTCGCTGTCCTTATAAAGAACCGATATGTGAAGTACCGCCGCCTATTTTAGATACGCCCAATGGCAAGGTGCGCTGTATTCATACCGATCTACCAAGCATACCTGCTGGTAATTCTCCCTTTGACCCTGCTACTTTGGAGTCCCAAGTATGAGTAATAAAGTGGTCTTAAAAGCAGACAATCTACGCAAGCACTACCCCGTCTCACAAGGGTTGGGCAAAGCAAAAGCGTATGTCAAAGCCTTAAACGGTGTCTCGTTTGAGCTACGCGCTGGCAAAACACTGGCGGTCGTTGGTGAGTCAGGCTGCGGCAAATCCACCCTTGCCCGCCAGCTAACGCTCATCGAACAACCGAGTGATGGTGAGTTATTTATTAACGATGAAGGTACCACCGGCTATAGCAGAAAAGCGCTAAAAGACTTGCGTACCGAGATTCAAATGGTTTTTCAAAACCCGTATGGCAGCTTAAACCCGCGTCATACCATCGGCTATCAATTGACTGAGCCATTGGACATTCATACCAAATTGTCAAAAGAAGACAAGCGCGACAAAATCAACGACATGATGAGGAATGTGGGTTTGCGTCCCGAACATGCGGGCCGTTATCCGCACATGTTTTCGGGTGGTCAACGCCAGCGTATTGCCCTCGCCCGCGCCATGATGCTCAATCCAAAAATTGTTGTCGCTGACGAGCCGACCTCCGCGCTCGATGTGTCGATTCAGGCGCAAGTATTGAACCTGTTTATGGATTTGCAAGACGAGTACCACACTGCATATGTCTTTATCTCGCATAACTTGTCGGTCGTGCGCCATGTCGCGGATGACGTAATGGTAATGTACTTAGGTCAAGCGGTCGAACACGGGCCCAAAGAAGAAATTTACAACGCGCCAAAACACCCTTATACCATGGCGCTATTGGCGGCTGCACCCACGGTGAATGGTCAAAAAAATGATCTGACATTGCAAGGTGAGCTGCCAAGCCCGCTGAACCCACCGAGCGGTTGCGCCCTTCACAAACGCTGTCCTTATGCTAAGCCGCAATGTAGCGAAATAGAGCCGCAGCTTCGCGAATGGGATGGCCGATTGGTGGCTTGTTTGCGTTTAGAAGAAATTCACGGGTAAAGTATTTAATAGATCAAAAAAACCGCCGTCATGGCGGTTTTGAGTTTTGTTAACCTCTATCTTGTGATCTGCATCGCCGCTTCTAACGCTGCGGTGTCTTCGTGCATACGATATAAGCAAATCTTGCCCGCCTCATCGAAGCGTACAATCATCGTCCAAAGGCTATTGAATACCTCTCCCGTACGCTTAACTGTGTGAGCCAATTCGCCAAATCTGACAATATAATTGTCGCTTGCAATAGAGTCTTCCATCTCAAAGGTGCCAAATTCAAACATTTGAGCTAGATTCTTAAAAAACGCACTGCCTTTTGCTTTACCAATGTGAGCGCCATAAATCGGTACTTGGCTGTCTCTCTCTTCTCGAAAGACCACAAATTTGACGTCTGTATCACATAGCGTCATGGCTTGCTCGTACTCACCTGTGAAGACATGAGTGACAAATTGATCAAGCGTTTGGGTATTTGATTTTGTTTGCATAAATTTTCTCAATATAGTGAATGAAATAAATCGCGGTGCTTTTAATGGCCTGCGAGTTATGTACAGTCTAATGAAACGCATGAGAAATAAATATGTGACGTCCACCCGACGACTGTGCAAATATGCACAATAGAATTTGATAAGATATAGTCAGTTTAAAAAGAAATTGATACGTAAATAACAACGTGCTACTGGGTAAATTTTTCTTGCTTGCTGTTCGCAAGCGTGACAGAGGCTACAAAAAACTTACTCCAGTAGCACTGTATCCGTTTTAGAGCAACTCAGCTATAAAAGACGATTCATATAAGAGAACGAATATGTATTGGGATGATTTGGCTTACTTTGTATGCTTGGTAGAAAAACAAACCCTGACCGCGTGCGCTGAAGCAATGAATGTACAGCACAGTACGGTTGCTCGGCGTATTGACCATCTTGAGCAAACATTGGGCGTCAATCTTTTTGATCGGCTGGGCAAACGCTATGCGTTAACTATCGAGGGCGAACGCCTATATCATCAAGCGGTGACAGTCAAAAATGAGATTGCTATTTTTCAGAGAATGGCAATCGACCAAAACGCGCTGCAAGGCACCGTTGTAGTATCTGCCCCGCCTGTGTGGGCGAACGAGGTGCTGATACCTGCGCTCGCCGACTGCCGTCAGCAATTCCCAGATATAGTGGTATCATTAAGCGGTGATGTAAGTATGAGCAACTTACATCAACGAGAAGCCGATATCGCCATACGCACACGCCGTCCCAGCCAAGAAGACTTGGTTATTCGCACACTAGGCTCTTCAACCTACCGATTTTATGCGCATAAAGATTATCTAAAAGACACCGTACCTGAGCAATGGCAACTGATAGAATTTCAAGCCAACGCCAGAGTGCTTACTTGGTCGCAGGCACTCATAAAGCAACATGCTTATACGATTGCGTTTAGCACTAATGACTTATATATGGCGTGTCATGCGACTCGTCAAAAAATAGGGTTTGCGCTATTGCCTGACTTTT
This sequence comes from Psychrobacter halotolerans, assembly GCF_039680845.1. Lineage (NCBI taxonomy): Bacteria > Pseudomonadati > Pseudomonadota > Gammaproteobacteria > Moraxellales > Moraxellaceae > Psychrobacter > Psychrobacter halotolerans. The sequence goes on from NZ_JBDKWD010000001.1 coordinate 425,902, forward strand.
TGGCTCGTCAGTACCCAAAACTAGTAGCGCTAGATCCTATTAATAGAGAAACCGTAACTGACTTAGAAACTCATTCCTCAGCGGACAATTACGCGGCGGCTGAGCCATTACAACTTGAGCAGTCAGATACACCGCTACCTATTCCATTGGCACAATCGTATCCGCTCTATTTGGTCATGCACCCAGATGTTCGACGCTCAGCTCGGGTCAGAGCGGTGGCAGATTGGTTGATTGATTGTTCTAATCGGTTAGAGGGATTTGCATGATTTTTCTTTAGGAAGTAGATAATAGATAATTAAATGACAAGGTATTTATTATAAGCTGACGTTTATTATTAGCTGACATTGACTACGCCGCGACACTTAGGAAACTGACGACAACCATAAAAAGACTGACCTTGACGCGCGCCTATTTTGGCAACACGTTTGATCATATCACCATTACATTTTGGGCAAGTTGGTGTGTTGATAAGATTGGCTGCATGGTCTGTCGCCTCAAGTGTCGCAGATTTCTTCACTTGTGGCTCAGACTCTACAATCTCAAATGGTGTGAGAAATACTTTATCCACAATATCATGCAACATACTAGTATGCGGTGCGACTATCTGCTGCGTATTCAAAGCATCAATTGTTAAATCGCCAGATTCAGTCTCGGTCTGACCAGACCAGCGCTGCACTTCTCTGCTTTTTAGGGTAGTCCTCTTAGCGGTTTCTTTTACTATTGCCTCAGGTTTAGGACTATCAGTAATGTTAGCAACCGACTGACTTTTAGCATCACTACTAGGTGGCTCACTTGTATTCTTGCTTGGGCTGCTATGCTTGTCTTTTAGATAGACTTTGTGCTGTCTGTTGGTACGCCACGACTTAGTAAATCGATTACTTTCAATTTGTTCAACAATGGATGTGACCTCGTCTTCCGTCAGTATCTTGTCCTGCTTTTTCTTCACATAAGATGCCATGCCACTCGTCAATACATGCTCAGGTAGCTCATCACGGGTTTTTAGCTCGCACTCACCGATAAAAGCAATCATTGAGTGAAAGTAGCTCATCTCCAAGTCTAATAGATCAGATAGCGTTTTGATATGTAAATAGTTCTGATGTAATGGGTTTTGAAATTTGAATTTTTTCCCATTCGGGAAGGATTGTGTCCACTGCTTTTGCGTTTCCTTTCCGTATATCCAGCCTTTATAGTTTTTGGTTTCGATGACAAAGATGCCGTATACAGAGACGATGACGTGATCGATTTGCGTACTGCCACCATTGGCTAATGGCAAGGTCACATTGTTTAGGCGATGGTAGACCTCTTTGTCCAGCTTGAGCCACATGGCGACGTTGATAACGGTTTCACCGAGGAAACCTTTAAAGCTGGATTTTAGGGACACTTAAGGTTACCTTTTTTTTATCAAATTATGTAAAACTCAGAGACTGAGAAAAGTTTAACTGACCATTTATTTACCACTCAAAGCCTTGCTGCTCCCTTAAATCTTTAGCTTCTTCTTGTTGAGCCTGTTCTATAAATCTTTGAAACTCTAACTTTTTGTGTTCGACTGTTGGTAAAAGATCAACCTTATCGTGTTTTATAAGATACTCCTTAAGACTTTCAAAAAAGGGTAACCTTTTAGCTAGTGCTCTTGAAGGCCTACCGCTACAGCTATACATTTCAAAAAAAGGTGCCATAATAACTGACAGATGAGTTTGAGAATCATTGCTTTTTGATAACAATTTATGCAAAGTATCTGACCATTCGATACTCTTTTCATTATTATTTTTGTAAAACCTAGAGTTGGCAAACCAGAAATCTATTTTCTCTTGGTCATCACCTATCCACTTAAGAACCTCAGCCTCATCAACCTTGGAGAAAATCTCTCTAAATTCTCTAAAATTAAGAACATGTTTAAATAGTTCGTTGCCATATATAAAATTTAAAGACTCTCTTGTACTACCTTCAATCATGTCTTCTATAACCCTTCCCACAGGACTACTACTCAGACTGATAAGGTAATCCATATCTCTAATAGCTTCTTCAACTGTGATAAAGATACTTTCTCTCGTAGCCTCAGAATGTGATAACAGGAATCGTATTGCATGACTATAATCATAATAAACTTTAGAGTTTAATGCTTTGGGTAGAAGCTCTAAAATTTTATCAATATATTTGTCAGCAATTATCTTATTTTGCCTGCTATCGAACAATAATGCTTCAAGCACTATATTATATTCATTTAAGCGAATCATTTCGTCTAGAACAAATTCAAATAGTTCAGGCGTAATATATTGATGTAGTTTTTGAAAAGCTAGCTGATCACCTAGATAATCAAAATCAACTTCTGAATATTGAGTAATCTTATCAATAATAAATTCAAAGTGTTCTTTCTTCGTACTTACTTCTGCCATTACCCTAGGTGTAATAATATGAAACGATGGAACTGATATAAGGTAATTTATAAGTTTAGTATAACTAATCCAATCAGTTTCTATTAGTGCCTTAGATACCCCTGATAGAAAGAACCTATTGTATAGTGGCTGTTCTGCATATGGTATGGCTTGTAAGTCAGAGATAAAATCATCAATGTTTGAATATGTACTAGCTACAGAATTTCCAATATTGCGCACATAATGATTACTTGAAGTCAAAAACTCATTTAGATTTTCTCTCACTATTTCGATAGATAAATTTTGTCTAATAAATTCAACTAGATCTTCGATATTAGCAAAACCGGATAAAGACAACCCCAACTCATCGTTATGATGTACATTACTTCTGAAAAGATGGGAGTCTGATGAAAAAATATAAGTTGTTATAAGAGACTGTATATCAGATTTTTTGGGTTCTAGATAACCTTCGATAGCTTGTAGCTCATCTAGAATAATTGGTACATCTTTAAGTTCTTTGCTATTGTATTTAATGATTTTTTTAATTTCTAATAGTGCTGATATGAATGGTTGTCTATCGTGAAAACTTCTTAGATGTTTGATTACATCATCTGTTCTTCCACTTAACCAAATTATCCTCTTGAGATTACTTGAGAAAATCTTACGGCATTCATCAGTGTAATCACTATCTAAATCATTCAGTTTCTCTAATAAGAAATCAAACCAATTCCAAATTTCGTTATAGGTTGCCCTATAGCTATAAGTTTGAATCAGACCATTCTCATCACCATAAATAAATATTGTACGGTTGTCTGAGCTTAATCCATTATCGATAATATCTAATACATGTTTATGATAATTCTCATTATTAAACAACTGCTCAATCACTCGTTTTTTAGTAGCAAAAGATGCTTCCGTCTGAGATAGATGATAATGAAACATAGAACTAAATAAATCTTTCAGTGAATTATCTTTAGAGTCATGATTTTTATCAGTTTTTACAATTTCAAATAACAGCCAGAAAGCTTTTTCAAAATTCTTATCAAAATAAGCTAAATTACGCAGTAGATTAGCTAGACTGTAATTATTTGGATTTGAAGTTGACAGAAAACTACTGCCTTTCTCATGCCTTAACTTTAATACATCGAGTAATTCATCTGGGCATATTGAAGTAAGTAAAGAGATATTCCTTAAGTCTGCTTCTGTTAATTGCTCATCTAATATTTTCATACCAAAGTAACCCTCGGGTACTAGCCAGCCTCTGACAAGACTTTTGACTTTATCATTATCATGTAAATAACTGAGGCGTTTTAGAAACGATGTTTGGAGCCTTTCGGGTGTATCTGTTAATAACTGGTTAAGCTCTGCGTTTGAAACGCCTGATATTGCTTGCCTTGCTAAATTATTAGCTAAAGCATGAGGTAATATAGCTCGGAAATCACCACGTTTTTGAACAATATCTTTGCCATGTAGTTTTTCTATTAATCGGTAAGCTTTTCTTGGTGTGACGTCTGCTAGCTTTGATAGGATATTTATCTCCGACGCTGTTTCATTGCTATCTTCAACATTAAATGAGAAAACTAATGAAAATATCTGTCCGATATTTTGTGCTTCTTCGTTGAGCTCTCCCTTTTGATAAAACAACCTTTTGAATAATTCATCATCTGTCAAAATAGATAAATTATCCGACTTATCAATATTTGAAGCAATCGCTAACGCCAATCGGTAATTACCTCCTGAAAAGTCGGCAATTTTACTTATATTAATACCTTCTAGTTCAGTATAGTGTCTCTCAATGACCTTTTTTATTAGATCTATTGTTGTTGGTTGCATTCTATAAACGCTGGTTTCTTCGGGCAAGCCATCGTTCACATCATACTCGATTGTTAGCAGTGATATTTTCTCGCTTTGCCGTATAGTCTTAGTTAGAGATGAATGTAAATCTTGTCCACAGTTATCTACAATAACAAGAGTAGTCTTATCTTCTTCGATCATATGCTCAATAAAGTGCTGAGGAACTGGGTCAGGCAAATCACCTAAATCACAATACCAGACGTTTCTAATATCGAGTGCATTCTCACCTATCCGCTTATCAAATAAAGCTTGAGCAAAGCGAGTCTTACCAACACCAGATAAACCTACCAAACGGATAGATGCCTTTGATTGAGCTAATTTTTCTCTAATTGCATTTAAACCCTCAATTACAGTTACTGACTCTAGTTTATTATGATTAGGTGAGATTATTTGGACATCTTCATCTATATAATACTCTGCTTCTATGTCAGTACTTTTACTTGACCAGTCACCAAATCGTTTCCAACCTTTGTAATCGTTATCATCAAAAAAATATCTAGCTAAATCATTATTAGTTACACATACAAAAGGTGAGTGAAAAAAGGATTCATTAGTACGCCAGTCAATCTCTATGTTTAAACTTGACGCTAAAGCTTCAATATCTTTTTCAGTTTGGGTAACAGTTTTGACTTTTTCAGGATAATTCAAAGTCCATGCTTGGTTAGTATAAAATATTATTTTAGTTAATTGAGGGTAATGACGCCTAGCATCTTCAAGCATTTTAACTAGTTCTGCCTTTTTCTTGCTCAACTCAGCTTGGTAGAATTTAGCTTGAAAGCTTATAATTTCTTCACCCATTTCAATAGGTTCTTTTTCAACCGCAGGTTGATCTTTATAGCCACGCCAACCTTTATCTAAATCAAACTCTCTACAGAATAGTAAATAGCTAAACCATTCAAAATATTCTTGAGGATTATTATAGAATTTAGCTTTAAAAACGTCCCAATTAGGCTTAACTAACATCAGTTTTTCCTCCAATATAAAATATTCATTTTATTATTATTTATAATGCCTATATGCAAATCTTACACTACATTTCATATTACAACTAAATTTGATTAAGATATTAATGGTCGCTCTAAGACGTTTTTTAGCCCTGATTGCAGCGGTTATCTTGCATGATTGAGTGAGTTGCGAGTACTTGGTTTTGACGAGGCTACGCGGAGCAAAAGACACGCCAAACCTTAGCCATCGCCTCACTCAAACGGGTAGATAGTAGCGCAAAGCAGGATTAGCTCCGAAACTAATACTATGCACATAAAAAAAGCCACCAGATTTCTCTAGTGGCGCTTTTTTAAACACTAACTAAGTCAGGTTTATTACACCAAACTATTTACTGCTTCAACCACAGCATCAGTCGTGATACCAAACTCTTTATACAGCTCATCTGCTGGCGCTGACTCACCATAAGTGGTCATGCCGATGACTTTGCCATCTAGACCGACAAACTTATACCAGTAGTCTACATGCGCGGCTTCTACTGCGACGCGAGCACGGATATTCGCTGGTAATACCGCTTCACGGTAGCTGGCCTCTTGCTCTATGAAAATCTCTGCACACGGCATAGACACCACACGGACGCCAACACCATTTTGGCTTAGTGTCTCGTGTGCTTCCATCGCAAGACCGACTTCTGAACCGGTCGCGATGATGATTGCTTGTAGCTCGCCCTGTTCTTTCGCTAGTACATAACCACCTTTAGTGATGTTTGCGACTTGCTCACTGTCACGCGCTTGATGTGGCAAGCTTTGACGGCTAAAGATCAATGCTGATGGGTTGCTTTCTGATTTGATTGCTTCAACCCAAGCACTAGCAGATTCGGTCGCATCACATGGACGCCATGTACGTAGGTTTGGCGTGGTACGTAGGCTCGTCAATTGCTCAACGGGCTGATGCGTTGGGCCATCTTCACCCAGACCGATAGAGTCATGGGTATAGACATGGATGACGCGCTGCTTCATCAATGCGCCCATACGCACAGCGTTACGCGCGTATTCCATAAACATGAGGAACGTTGCAACATAAGGGATAAAGCCGCCGTGCAATGCGATACCATTAGCAATCGCGGTCATACCGAACTCACGTACGCCGTAATAGATATAGTTGCCATCAGCGTCTTTCTCAATGCCTTTAGCGCCTTTAAATAGCGTGAGGTTTGAACCTGCTAGATCCGCTGAACCGCCCAACAATTCTGGCAGTAATGGCTGCAAGCTATTGATGGCGTTTTGACTGGCTTTACGACTGGCAACATCACCACCCGCTTCTTGCGTTTGCTGAATATACGCTTGCGCTTGGCTGGCAAAATCCGCTGGCAACTCGCCATTTAGGCGACGCAATAATTCCTCTGCAAGCTCTGGATACGCTTTTTTATAAGCTTCAAAATCGGCTTCCCAGTTCTTCTGCTGTACATCGCCTTTTGGTTTGGCATCCCACGCTTCATAGATTTCATCATCTAAGTCAAATGGCGCATGCGTCCAAGCTAAGGCATCACGAGTCAATATGATTTCGTCATCACCGAGTGGCGCACCATGGCTTGCCGCTAGACCTTGCTTGTTTGGGCTACCAGCACCAATCGTGGTTTTGCAAATAATTAGACTTGGCTTAGTCGTCTCTGCAATGGCTTGCTCAGTTGCTTGCGTGATGGCATCAGTATCATGACCATCGACTTTGATGACTTGCCAGCCATATGACTCAAAGCGCGCTTGCGTATCATCTGTAAACCAACCTTCGACATTACCATCGATTGAGATGCCGTTGTCATCATAGAAGAATACTAGCTTGCCAAGACCCAACGTACCCGCCAGTGAACAAACTTCATGACTGATACCTTCCATCAAACAACCATCGCCTAAGAACGCGTAAGTATGATGGTCAACGATATTATGACCGTCGCGATTGAACTGCGCCGCGAGTGTCTTCTCTGCAATCGCAAAACCGACCGCATTGGCAATGCCCTGTCCTAATGGCCCAGTGGTGGTTTCAACACCTGGGGTATAACCAAGCTCAGGATGACCGGGGGTTTTCGAATGCAATTGGCGAAAGCCTTTTAGATCATCAACACTAACGTCATAACCTGATAAATGTAGCAAGGAGTAGATCAGCATCGAGCCATGGCCATTTGACAAAACAAAGCGATCACGGTTGTGCCACTGCGGATCAGCAGGATTGTGCTTCAAAAACTTGCGCCATAAAACTTCGGCAATATCAGCCATACCCATCGGCGCACCCGGATGTCCGGAGTTGGCTTTTTGAACCGCGTCAAACGACAGTACACGGATGGCATTGGCTAATTTACGTTCGTTAATTGGGGTTGGCATAGCATGTCCTAATATTCGAATAAGAGGTATGGAGGATAAGAGGAGGGTTTGCTCAGAGGATAATCCATCAAAAACGCGGCGGGCGTCCTCAGTAGATAGGCTAAAAAATCAAAGTCCAATATTAACATATTTGCTATGAATCAAGGCAAAAATGCGATGATAAGACTGTTTGTATTTAACAATCACTCATATCAATTCTGCTAAACAATGAACAATCATAAAGGGTAAATAGCAAACTGCGAGTAACCTTTAACCTTGGCGACTCGCAGTGTTTACTATAAAGATATTTATTACGCTGATATACGCTCAACACCGCCCATAAACGGACGCAGCACTTCTGGAACGGTAATGCTACCATCAGCATTTTGATGATTTTCCATAACAGCAAGCAGCGTACGCCCGACCGCTAGACCTGAACCATTCAGTGTGTGCGCCAGACTGGTTTGTTTGCCATCCTTCACGCGCGTGCCCATACGTCGCGCTTGGAAATCACCACAGTTAGAGCAACTAGAGATTTCACGATACGTGTCTTGGCTTGGCAACCATACTTCGATGTCATAGGTCTTTTGCGCTGCAAAGCCCATATCGCCTGTACATAGTTGCACCACACGGTACGGTAATTCGAGCTGCTGTAGCACATATTCAGCTTGATCAGTCATGGCTTCTAGCAAGTCATCGGACTGCTCAGACGTACCAATATTGACCATTTCCACCTTTTCAAACTGATGCTGACGTATCAGACCACGCGTATCACGACCGTGTGAGCCTGCTTCACTGCGGAAACAAGGTGTATGCGCGGTGAATTTTAATGGCAGCTCCTTGATATCTAAACGCTCGCCGCGTACCAAGTTGGTCATCGGCACTTCAGCCGTTGGAATGAGATAAAAATCCATCTCATCATTATTGGTGTGATTGGTTAATTTAAACAAATCATCTTCAAACTTTGGCAGTTGCCCTGTGCCTTTTAAGCTTTCTGAATTGACAATATAAGGCACATAAGTCTCGGTATAGCCGTATTTGATAGTATGCGTATTCAACATAAACTGAATCAAGGCGCGATGCATTTGCGCCAACTGTCCTCGAAGCACACTAAAACGACTGCCTGTCAGTTTCGCTGCTGCTTCAAAGTCGAGCATGTTAAGCGTCTCGCCAATATGCGTGTGGTCTTTGATCTCAAAATCAAACGTGCGCGGTGTACCCCATTTGCGGACTTCTACGTTGTCATCTTCTGACTCACCAACGGGTACATCGGCTGCTGGAATATTGGGAATCTGTAACGCCGCTTGCGTGAGTCGCTCTTGTAAGGTGCGCAGATCGTCTTCGGCGGTCTTAATATCACCGCTCACCTTTTGCATCTCATTGAGCAGTTCGGTCGCATCTTCACCGGATTTTTTTAGCGCGCCGACCTGCTTAGCACCCGCATTACGCTGCGCTTGTAGCTCTTCGGTCTTGACTTGCAAAGACTTACGCTCGGACTCAATCGATTGCCAAAACTCCATATCAAGCGTGTAGCCACGAGTGGCCAGTTGTTGCTGTAAATCGCTTAAATCGCCGCGTAAGAGTTTCGGATCAATCATAATAGTTGCCTGTCACACTGAAGGTGAATAAGAAGTTAAAACATTAAAAAGTTAAAACATTGTTGGGATAATCATTGATCAGCTTATCGTTACCACTAAGCTTGTTAATTCAATCATTATCTTGCCGTACTGCCCTATTTTTTATCAAAACATAGGGTAGCCGCTATCATACCAAGACCCAGCAGATTTGACCATGTTTTGGTCAGATTTTGCGCGTTTTCTAAATAAGCTGTCTTCTCCCAAGGCTCTTGATTGAGAACAAATCCGTAATAACGATACAGCACGTTTTAGTCGGCCTCGTCCTCAATCTGCCTCCTTACGCTTATTAATAGCAATAATGTTCGCTCTATCGGCGATCAGAATGGCTTATCTGTTTCATTTAGGAGCACTTTTCGGTAAGATAAGCGCATACTGCTCTTCAATCTCTAGCCAAGTATCGCAGTGCTGCTGTGATTTGGCGATTTAACCCCAACGCTTTTAATATAAGTATTTGAGAAACCTTTATGGCCTTGTACCCCTATACGCTGCAACCTGTCGCCTTAAACATCACTGAGGCTGAATTTCACCAAGCACAGTACGAACTGTTTGCCAGTGCTAGCCCCTCTTTTGGTCTAAAAAGCATTAAAACCAAAGAGTGGATCATCATGGCAGTGGTTGTCGTCTTAGCGATTGCGGGACTGGTTTTTGTGACGGGCTATTCAACCATTATCTTTTGGCTCATGATAGTGGCGGCCGTGATTTATCTGCTGGTTCGCACCCTTGGCTTTAAATGGTATGTCAAAAGAGAGTTTGAAAAACAGGTGGCTGATCAAGAGATGCCAGATGAGATGCGTCAGATGAAGCTTGGCGTGCAAAAACACGGTTTGGTCATGGCAATGCCAGTCGCGCAACCTGATATGTTCAAAAGCAATCAAATGCGCGGTATGCAGATGCGAGCAAGCTCAACCCAGCAAGCGGTTATTCCGTGGAGCGCCATTAAGAGTTGGGATGAGACAGATGACTATATCTTTATGATGTTTGAGATGAAAGGTCAGCAAGGCAGCCAAATCTTACCAAAACGTTTGAAAGCACAAAAGTTCCCGATTGATACGGTACGTCAGCATTTACAAGAAGTAGTCGCTGTTAAAGGATTAAATCCTGAAAACTTAAAGCCGCCTGCTTAAAAGAAAATGGTTCTAAAAAACCAATCGCATTATTGTATTTAACGAATTTAACTTATCAATAGTAGTTTGCTATTATAACAAGCATCAAAAGAAGAGACATAAAGGGCTTTACTGATACGGGTAATTATAAGTTCAGGTCATGATAAATTACCGTCGTATCAAATTTGTCGTATTTCGTATTGCCGTATTATATTGTTAATTTTTAAGTCTAAAAGGCTTAGATATATTAACGAGTATAGTAATGCGGCATACGAGTTGCTACACTTTTATGCTTCTTAAGCTCTTTTATATCAACACTCACACTATAAGGATAATACTATGAGTAATACTAATAATGATACCAACCAAATCGGTCTAGAAAAAGCAGATATGAGCGGCGTGATTACTAAGCTCAATGGCTTGTTATCAAGCTATCATACCTTCTACATCAACGTACGTGGTTACCACTGGAATGTGAAAGGCGAGCACTTCTTTTCACTACATCCTAAATTTGAAGAATTGTATACCGAGTTGCAACTACAGATTGATGAAATTGCAGAACGTATTTTGACACTAGGTGGTACGCCGCTTCATGCTTATAGTGACTTTGCTCAGCATACAACCATCAAAGAAGACAAAAACGTCAAAGATGGCAGCACTTGTGTAAAAGGCATTGTGACTGGTTTGCAAACCTTGATCGAAGAGCAACGTAATGTATCAGCGGTCGCGCAAGAAGCAGATGACCAAGGTACAGCTGACTTAGTAGACGAGTATGTACAGCAACAAGAAAAGCATGTTTGGATGTACAACGCGTTTTTAGGCTAATAACTAGTAGGCCAAAATAAAAACGATATTACTTAAAGATGTTACTTAAAACAAAAAAGCACCTAAATAGGTGCTTTTTTTTGATTTAATTATTCTCAAAAAGTGCTGATGAAAAAGTACCAATCAAAAACGACTGATAAAAACTCTACCTTACTTCTGTGCCCATTGACGCATTTTTTCACGTTCAGCTGGTGTGGCTTGTAGCCAAAGTTGCATAAACTGATCGAGCGTATTGGTTGAAGTATCCATGCTTGTCGTTTGTCTCACAGCAGCGACTGGAGTAGTAGTGTTTTGCGGGGTCGCCATTGGACGATCTAGTGACGCAATAACTCGTTGGTTTTGTTGCCCAGCATCATCCGTTCCACCAAAAACGCCGCCTAATGCTTTGCCCAAACCTGACAGCAAGCCGCCTTGATTACCGCCCATGCCTTGTTGGCTTGCAACCACCGTATTACCTTGCTGTACCGCCAATGTTGGTTGCTTAGCATATTCTCTTGCCGCTTGATAATCTTCTGGCTGGTTTGGCATCGTCAGACGATACGTTTGATTGTCCGCCATTTCTGCGATGACACTTACGTTGCCTGAGCGTAAATAATCATGCTCATCATGACTCAGATCATACAGACGATCATATTTAGCGGTAATAGCATGGCGACCAGGCTGGAGCGTAAATTCTTTAGATAAGGGTTGAAAAATGCTCTGTTCTAATTCTTGACCATTGATGGCAGTCACTTTGATGTGATCATCGACCAATAAGGTGACATCAGCTTGTGACAACATAGGAGCGGCGGCAGCAGCAATAAGCAACGTACTGATCGTCATTTTTTTTAGCAAAGAAGCATTGGGTTTCATAAGGGGTTCCATTAGTAGTAAAAACGTTTTGAATCAAAAAGTGGGTATTCTTGATGCTAAAAATCGAGTGGCATGGTGTGTTGCTCTTGATCCGCCGTCTCGTTGTCTACTTGTGTCTCTTGCGCGATATCTGCAAGCTCTGCGGCGAGCGTTTGCTCATCAATAGTACGCAGCGCATCACTGATGACCGCTTTGGATATATTGCTACGGCCAAGGTTAGAAAACATCGGTTGAATGTAGTTCAATACTTCCATCATGGCCCCGATACGGTGCGGCCCTTCTGTCAATAAATGATTGATAATTCGATCATCAAACTGCCAACCTCGTCTGCGTAAAATAGACTGTAGCAACGCTTGACGGTCAGCCAAATCATGACCGTTCGGTACTTTAAACGCTGGCGCTTGCGCCAAGCGAGTCAATAAGTCGCGCAATTGAAACGGCAAATCACCCGCTGGCATATTTGCCGCAAACAATAACTGCCGCTGTCCTTCGCGACTGCGATTAATCAGATGAAACAGTGCTTCTTGCCACTGACTGCTCTGCTCTAGTACTTCTAAATCATCGATTGCAATCAGATCAAAGTTTTCTAAAGAAGACAGCACATGCACATCGGTATGAATCAACTCATTAAGCGACAAACAAATGGCCGATTTGTCCATCTCAATAAATGACTCACAGATAGCAGACAACAAATGGGACTTACCAGTCGCTGGACTGCCAAACAGATACAGCTGGCCTATCAGACCGACATGTAACTGCCGTACTGCATCAATAATCGACATCCAACCAGGACCGGCAAAGTCGCTTAAACTTGCATCATGCTTAATGTCCAGATTGAGACTTAGCTGCGCTTCTGCCATGAATCATCAACTCGTTTTACATCATTTAATATAGAAAAACTGATACCAGTAAAACATTATGACTGTATATACCGATTCTGTTTTGGAACAACGATAGCACCCATAGATAAGTACTTATAAATTGCCTTCTTTGCTCGCGTCTATAAGAGGTACGATTTATTAAAACGACTCTTATAGAAGACTCACTCAATGCCAACTTATCCTATCAATACTGCGCCTATATATAACATATTTGCAAAATGACTGACAAGTCTTTTACGGATTAAGGTTGTTCTATATTCACTTTCCGTTATATCAGCTCTTTGTGAACATTGAGTGACGCGGTGAATTTATTTACAGCTTCCTTACTTCTTTGGGAACAAAAGCAACTGCTTACGTCCTTTATAAAAGTCCGTTGAGCGGTAGTAAGCGTACAAATGGCGGAACAATACATTGAGCACCGCAGACACGGGCAACGCAATCAGCATACCAACAAAACCTAACAAGCTTGCCCCTGCCAATACCGCAAAAATAACCCATAGTGGTGACAACCCAATCTTATCTCCCAAAAGTAGAGGCTGTAAGACATAGCCTTCTGCCGCCTGCCCAACTAAGAACGCTCCGACAACCAACGCTAAGTATGTCCAATCCAGTCCAAACTGGAATAGACAGGCAATAATGGCAGCAATGAAACCAATACCAAAACCCAAGTAAGGCACAAAACTGGCAATACCTGCCACCATACCAATAATCAGTCCAAGCTCAAGACCGATGAGCTGTAACTGCACGGCATAAATAACCCCTAACAATACCATGACTAATAATTGACCTTTGATAAAAGCCATCAGCGCACGATCACATTCTTGAGCGATATGAATGATTCTTTCGCAATAAGGAGCAGGAAGCGCCATCTTCCACGTGTGTAGGCGTTTGTCCCAGTTAAATAAGAAATAAAAGGTCAGAATGGGCACAAGTACAATGAGTCCTGCATTGTTAATAAAGATCATACTCGACGCAATGACTTGACTCATCAAAGTGCTGGCATCTGAAAACTTATAGTTCGTTTGCATATAATCTACCAAAGTATCGGAGAACTCTTTGGACTCAAGCCTAGGCAGACGCATGGGCGTATTACTCACAAACCATTCGCGTACCACTTGATTGTACCAGCTCAGCACTTTGGGCAAATACTCCCACGCTGCTTGCAACTGATACCACAAAGTCGGGATCAACCACCAAAGTAGCAATGCCATCCCCAAAGTGATGGTAGAGTACACAATAATAATTGCCACCCAACGCTTAAGATACTTCGATAAACGTCTCACTAATGGATTGAATAAATAAGCCAGTACGAATGCCACCACAAACGGCGTAATGACTGGTAGCATCAAATATAATAAATAAATAGCGATAACCATACCAACGACAATAAATAAACGCCGAAAAAAGGGATCTATTGGTTGGTTTATCATGATAAGCAATCCTATGATTGGGCTAATTTGAAACAGCGGCGTGATTGAGTAGATCGTATATCTATTGGATGACACCCGTATAATAATGAGCCGTTGTTGACAATAAATTTAGCGTTCCATTATCGCAGAGTCCAACAATAAATCAGTCATTTTTTTGTTTCTCAACTTATTATTTACGACTGACGATCAATCCTAATGAAATATCGGCCAAATATCGCTAAGTTGCTTTGCGAGTGAGGGGTTTTTTTGGGTATAATGCGCGCACTATCTACAAAATTAACACGATCGACTCGCTTTTCTACTGACTGACCTTCATTCCCTATAAAATTTGTGAGATGACCATGAGTAATAAGCCTTCTTTAAGCTACAAAGATGCTGGCGTTGACATTGATGCTGGCGATGCGTTGGTTCAACGTATCAAATCAGTGGCAAAAGCCACCTCTCGTCCTGAGGTTGTGGGCGGACTTGGCGGCTTTGGGGCGCTTTGTCGTATTCCGACTGGTTACACCTCACCTTTATTGGTATCAGGTACAGACGGCGTCGGTACTAAGCTCAAACTGGCTTTACAGCTAAACCGTCACGACACGATCGGTATTGATTTGGTTGCCATGTGTGTAAACGATCTGTTGGTGTGCGGTGCAGAGCCATTATTCTTTTTAGACTATTACGCCACAGGCAAGCTCGATATCGATACCGCTGCCACGGTCGTAACTGGTATTGGTGAAGGTTGTAAACTGTCAAACTGTGCGCTCATCGGCGGCGAGACTGCTGAGATGCCGGGCATGTATCAAGATGAAGATTACGACTTGGCTGGGTTCTGCGTGGGTGTGGTGGAAGAGAGCGAAGTAATCACGGGCGAAAATGTCGCTGAAGGTGACGTACTGATTGCGCTTGCCTCAAGTGGCGCGCATTCTAATGGTTATTCATTGGTTCGCAAAGTTATTGAAGTGAGCGGCGTTGACGTAACCAATAGCGACGAGCAATTAGACGGTCAGCCTATTCAAGACGCCCTTATGGCCCCTACTCGCATTTATGTAAAAGCGGTTAAAGCCTTGCAAGACATTCTTGGTAGCTCAGCGTTGCATGCCATGTCTCACATCACAGGTGGTGGTCTGACCGATAACTTACCGCGCGTGCTCCCAGACCATTTGGCAGCCAGCATTGATACCAACAGCTGGCAGTTCTCTGAGCTGTTCACTTGGTTACAAACGCAAGGTAACATCGAACAAAGCGAGATGTATCGTACCTTTAACTGCGGCGTTGGTTTTGTCATTGTCGTTCCTAAAGATAAAGCTGAGAGCGCCATCAACACGTTGAATGACGCAGGTGAGAACGCTTGGCAGTTGGGCGAAATGGTCAAACGCGGCACTGATGATCAGGCGGATGCAGTGGTGTACCGTTAATGGCTGTTGATACTATATCTACTAACACCAACAATACTGCTGCTACTAGCCAGCCTTTACGAGTGGTCGTTTTGGTGTCTGGTAGCGGTAGTAATTTGCAAGTGCTGATTGATGCCATGCAAGCGGGTACGCTACCCATTGAGATCGTTGGTGTGATTAGCAATCGTGAGGACGCTTATGCGGTGACCCGTGCTCATGCCGCCGCCATTCCAGTCGCGATATTGTCGCACGTAGCGAACGGCAAGCGTATGGGTATCAAAACGTTTGAGCGCCATGCCAGTGAGCAACTGAACGCATGGCAACCAGACCTCATTGTTTTAGCGGGCTTTATGCGGGTCTTGAGTAGTGCGTTTATTGACAACGCACCAGCGCCCATGATCAACTTGCACCCCTCTTTATTGCCCGCTTATAAAGGCCTTGATACGCATCAACGCGTCTTACAAGCAGGTGAGCAGCTTCACGGCTGTAGTATCCATGTGGTGACCGCTGAGCTTGATGCTGGGACTGTGTTGACTCAAGCTGTGCTAAGCTTGACGCACAAAGATACGGCTGATGACTTACAAAAACGGGTACAGAAGCTTGAGCATCAACTGCTTCCTTGGACCGTTTTGCTATTGGCCAAAGGCGTATTATCGCTGAACAAAGCACCACTTAACGCTCAGCAAAACGCTTTTATGCCAGCGCTACCACTTAAGCTCTATATAGAAGAGTGATCTAGTCGTAAGCAAGCCAATCATTGCTCTATAGTCATAATAGTTAGTCATAAAAAAGCCCGGTCACTCAATGTTGAATGACTGGGCTTGTCTGTAACTAGGTATAAAAAGGATCAGTATAAAAACAGCATCTAACCCTCTTTATTCCCAAACTTATTAAGTATTATTGGCCTGCAAACACATGTAACGCTTTAATGTTTACAAACTCTTTAATACCGAATCCACCATGCTCACGGCCGTGACCTGAGTCTTTTACGCCGCCGAATGGCAATCCTGGGTTTGCAAGTCCATAACCATTGATGTAGACCATACCTGTATCAAACTCATCACGCGCCAAACGGATCGCTTTTTCTTCATCTTTAGAGAAGATAGCGCCGCCCAAACCGTAACGGCTGTCGTTGGCAATGCGTAATGCATCATCTTGATCTTTGGCACGAATTAGTGACGCCACTGGTCCAAACAGCTCATCATCATAAGCTGGCTGACCTTTTTCGACATTCTCTAAAATAGTGGCTGGATAGAAGCTGCCTTTCCCTTCTGGTAGCTTACCGCCAACCGCGATAGTAGCACCTTTGCTTACACTTTCTTCTACTTGCTCATGCAGTTTTTCTTGCAGATCTTTACGCGCTAATGGACCGATGTCAGAATCTTTATCCATTGGATCGCCTGCTTTTACGTTTGCAAACTTCTCAACGATGCGCTCACGGAACTCATCATATAAGCTATCAACGACGATGAAACGCTTAGCAGCCACACAAGTTTCGCCATTGTTAGTCAGACGCGCTTGAGTACAAGTTTCTACAGCAACATCCAAATCAGCATCTTCTAGAACGATAAAAGCATCGTTTGAGCCTAACTCTAGAACGACTTTTTTGATGGCTTTTGCCGCTTGTTGACCGACAATACGACCAGCGTCGTCACTACCTGTCAATGTAACACCGCGCACTTTATCATTGCCGATTAGTTCTTCTGATTGATCATGATCGATCAAAATAGTACGGAACAAATCGTTAGGCAAATCTGACTCATGGAAAATCTTTTCAATCAACAATCCAGAACCTGTCACGTTTGCTGCATGCTTAAGCAAGATACTGTTACCCGCCATTAGATTGGCGATTGTATAACGGAATACTTGATAGGCTGGGAAGTTCCAAGGCTGCATACCATAAATCACGCCAATAGGCTGATACGTTACGATGCCTTTTTTCATGTTTTCGATATCACGCTCGTCATCAGCCAATGCAGCAACGCCTTGCTGTGCAGTGTAATCACAAATACCTTTACATAAAGTGATCTCTTGCTTACTTTGGCTGTAGAGCTTACCGCGCTCTTCTGTCATCAGTTTAGACAGCTCTTCTTCGTATTTTTTCAAAGTGTCGCCGATAGACTTAATCACCTTTGCACGCTCTTCGTGACTGGTTTTGCGCCATTCTAAAAATGCTTGATGCGAGGCCTCAACAATCTTGTTGACCTCGTCATTGCTCATGTAGTTGTATTCTTTAATGTCTTCGCCCGTTGCTGGGTTTACAGTGGTAATGTCAGCCATGGTTATTATCCTTGGTTATTTTTCAGAATTATTATTGGTTTAGCGGTTAGATTATCTGTCTACGAAATATAGTAATCGAGTTTCAAACATCACTCTATAGGCGTTGACAGATAATATTATTTGTCTAGATCAAGGTTTGTTTGTCTAGCTTAGGACTATTAACTCAAGATTATCTTAACAATAGAACGTTTAATTATCTTTTTTCTTAATGTGCAAATATCATAACAAACTACTGAGCCAGTAGTTTTACAAGTTATGAAGAAGTGTGCGTAAGATGTTAAGAATGTGACGGTCTTATTAAGAATGTCTTATGACTGGACATGCTATTTTCGATAATAGTAAAACAAAAAAACCAGCTCATAGGCTGGTTTGATTGAGTTATATTCTAGGCGACTGGCATCAATCGTTAGAATAAGACATTACATATTTTAAATTATGATAGATGCCTATTTAGGGTCTTATTAAAGCAGATCAGTGTCTTACTAAAACAAATGGTTTGTCACAGGAATGTCTTGCGGCGGATTCTCTTCTTCTGCCACGACTTGACGCGCCACATGCATGATCAGTTGACGCAACCAGCGATGCGCTGGATGATGCTGCAATAGCGGTGACCACGCCATGGTTAGCTCGAACTCAGGAATAAAAAATGGCGGCTCTTCCATCATAATGCTATCGTTGTTCGCCTGCATTCGCGCCACACGGGTTGGCAATGTCGCTATCAAATCTTTATTAGCGGCAAGCATTGCTGGCATTTGATAATGACGGGTAAAGACGCTGATCTGGCGTTTTTGACCGAGACGTTGCAAGGCTTGATCGATAGAACCCAAACCCCCAGATTTTTCTGGATTGACCCCGAACCCTACGCCCATTCCAGTCTTGGATACCCATACATGCTGCGCTTTTAGGTAATTTTTTAAATTAAAACGGTTGGCATAAGGACTCTCAGCAGACAACAAACAACTAAACGTATCACGCCATACCAATACTTGGTGAAAGCTTTGAGGAATTTCATTGAAGCGATTGATTGCCAAATCCACTCGCCCCTGCTCCATATCACGATAAGACACATCTGAAGGCGTTAAAAAATCCAAAATCACATTGGGCGCTTCCGAACGTAGCGCTTTAACCAATTTAGGTACTAAGGTCGCTTCGGCATAGTCTGACGTCATAATACGAAACACGCGTGAGGTGCTATAAGGACGGAATTCAGTACGAGGTTCTAACACTTGTGTCAGATCAGCCAATATTTCACGGATACGAGGTTGCAGCTCTAAAGCACGCTCGGTCGGTGTCATCCCCTCAGAGGAACGCACTAGCAGTGGATCATTGAACAGTTTGCGCAGACGACGCAAAATATTACTCATCGCTGGTTGGGTAATGCCAAGCTGCTCTGCGGCACGAGTCACGTTCTTTTCTCGTAGCAGCACATCTAAATGTACCAATAAGTTTAAATCTACCCGCTGCAAGTTCATATATAGTTCTCTTGGTCTTTGAATAAATACCTTTATACGCTCGGTATTTTTGGTGCTGTTTCAATAATTTAGACGTTATTTTAGGAAAATACTTCTAACTTTTGCTCAAAGTCATATAGTTTTTATCAATTATAACCCAATTTTGCCAACCTAAGATACTGTTTTTTATACAATATAGATTACAGAAATACCAAAGATAATTATCATAAATTAGATAAATCTCAGTGAGGCGGTTATAGTGAAGCTCATGGATGATTTGTCACACAGACCATAAAATTCAGATTTATAGGCGGTTTGCATTCATCTAAATGACGCAATGAGCTGATAGGTTATTAGATTAAATGGACAGCAAAATCTGGTTGATTGGCAACGACCACTAGCAAGAATGATTTGTAAAACTGTCTTTGTCATTCGCCCCGTCTATTATTGTAACATTTCTTATTGATCGTGATGGCGGCATCAATCAATAAATAGCGCAAGCCCTTTAGAATGTATGAGTAAGCTCGGTTACCATTGATTCGCCATCCATTATTTTTAACTACCGAGTTCAGCCATTGCCTTGTATTCGTAGATAGGTTTGTTTATGGTAAATAAAAGGCGTTCATCGATAGCCTACAATAACCCAAACCAATCATGCGACGTCTAAAGCGAGATTTTTTCATAACACGATTTAATAACATTAAAGTTTTAGCCATACCCAATCGTCATTATTTTAGCACTTAATTTATTTGTTTATCATACCCCACCAAGGAGACTACAGATGTCAACTGCATATAAATCAGCGATCGACTTAGTACGTGAACTAAAGCAAAAGCACGGTAACTGGCAAAATATCAGCGAAACTGATGCGGCACGTATGATGTCTCAAAACCGTTTTAAAACGGGTTTGGATATCGCCAAATATACTGCAAAAATCATGCGTCAAGACATGGAAGACTATGACAATGATACGTCTCAATATACTCAATCTTTAGGCGCATGGCATGGTTTTGTGGCACAGCAAACCATGTACGCTAAGAAAAAATACTTCGGCACCACCTCTAAAACTTATATCTACTTATCAGGTTGGATGGTAGCTGCCCTACGTTCTGAGTTTGGTCCTCTACCTGATCAGTCTATGCACGAAAAAACATCAGTGCCTAAGCTAATCGAAGAGATTTATACTTTCTTACGTCAAGCAGATGCCAAAGTATTGAACGATTACTTCCGTGAGCTAAACGCTGCTGAAGAAGCAGGTCAAGACACCTCAGCGATCTTAGAAAAAATTGAAAACTTTGATTCTCATGTGGTGCCAATCATTGCTGACATCGATGCAGGTTTTGGTAACGAAGAAGCCACTTACCTATTGACCAAGCAGATGATCGAAGCGGGTGCGTGTGCGATTCAGGTTGAAAACCAAGTATCTGATGCTAAGCAGTGTGGTCACCAAGCGGGTAAAGTTACCGTACCACATGAAGATTTCATCTCTAAACTAAACGCCATTCGTTATGCATTCTTAGAGCTTGGTGTTGAAGACGGTGTCATCGTTGCTCGTACGGATTCTGAAGGCGCATCGCTCACACAAAAAATCCCAGTATCAAATGAGCCAGGCGATCTTGCTTCTAAATACATTGATTTCATCGAAATGGAAGAAATCTCTCTTGAAGATGCAGACGAGAACGACAGCTTACTTAAGCACAACGGCAAACTGGTACGTCCAGTTCGTCTACCGAACGGCTTATATCAGTTCCGTGAAGATACCAACATTGACCGTGTTGTCCTTGACTGTGTGACTGCGCTAGAAAACGGTGCGGATCTACTTTGGATTGAAACCCCGACTCCAGACGTAGAGCATATCAAATCAATGGTTGACCGTATTAAAGAGCAACAACCTAAAGCGAAGCTGGTCTACAACAACAGCCCATCATTCAACTGGACGCTTAACTTCCGTAAGCAAGTGATCGCACAGTGGGAAGCAGAAGGCCAAGACGTTTCTAAATACAATAAAGACGACTTGATGAGTGCCGATTATGATGGTACTGAGCTTGACAAAGCCGCTGACATCGCCGCGAAAAACTTCCAGCGTGATGCGTCACGTGAAGCCGGTGTCTTCCATCACTTGATCACGCTACCGACTTACCACACGACCGCGCTTAGCGTTCATGAATTGGCTAAAGGCTACTTTGGTGAAGAAGGTATGCTTGCTTATGCCGCTGGTGTACAACGTAAAGAGATCCGTGAAGGCATCGCTTGTGTTAAGCACCAAGCCATGGCAGGCTCTGATCTTGGCGATGATCACAAAGAGATCTTCTCAGGTGACAACGCGCTAAAAGCAGGCGGCGGCAAAAACACAATGAACCAGTTCTAATCACTGATCATTTATAACCGTCAGTCTTAAAAAAAGCCGCCCTACATGACGTAGGGCGGCTTTTTTATATGTTTTTATTGACACTCTGTTATTGTGAGCTTTTTAGTTTTCCATTCTAATGCTTAGCATTCTTGCTGTCAGTCTCTTTAGCCTTGTCCGTATTATTACCTAGCTGATTGCTCTTTATATTCTCTGAATGATTAATTTCTGGATTTTCACCCATTAACTCACGTCGTATATTTTTTATACGAGGGTCATTTTTGAAAAACTTACGATAGATTGCTTTTATCATTCTATAAATGAGATAGAAGACACCACCAAGCACAACCAGCCACCATAATTTTATAAGACCCAATGCCAATGACCTGAGTATATTCCAGCCATCTTTGAATGATTGGTTAACTTGCATACTAAAATTTGGACGCTCAGCATCTAATATTACCTCTAGATTTTGCGTGGTTTCTTTATAACTGATATCTGGCTGCATAAATGTCAGGCTGATGGTACTGTATTTGACTTTATCTGCCATATCCATCTGCTCAAGCTGAGCAAGCGCTTGCTGGCGCCGAGCAGCATAAGTGGCAGTAATAGCGTCGACGTTACTGCCTTGATCTTTGTCATTCTTACTATCAAGACGTTCTTGACTAAGCTCGCTTGCCATGTCCTTATTTAACTGGCTGGCAAGTTGTTCACGGTATATATCCAATGTGACATCTTGCGCGCTAAACTGATGCTCATTTAAAAACGCGACTTGCTGTTGTAGTTGCGCCAAGAACTTATTGACATTGACTCGCGGAACACGAACGATCATATCAGCCTGACGCGTATAAGTGGTAAGCGTAATATTTTTATCGCCTTGTACAAAAGTACGGCTATCACGTGGATAGTTGCTAATATTACTGAGTGCGACATAACCACCTTGTTGCCGCGTTAAATTCTCAATGGCATTACTACTTTTGACAACCTCTTTAACTTTAAAATCAACACTGGCAGTAATCAGCAGCTCCTTACCAGCAATTTGAATATCTGCCGCTTGGCTACCCAGTACTGGTTCACTACCACCTGATAAATTATCAATACTTAAGTTGCTAGCGGTAGGCTTTGCATTTGTCGTTATATCTGCTGAACCCTCAGATACCATTTCGTTTATCGAATCATCTGTCACTTCTTCCAATTCGGTTTGAACGGACTCACTCTCTGAATATTCATTAGAATTACTACAACCACCGATCAATATGAATGATCCCAACATTGCTGGCAGTAGTAAAGCTTTTAAACTCAGTTCGAGATAGGACTGATGAGCATCATGATGACTCAAATGAAGACATAAAACTCTCTTTTTATCCGTCCTTGTATTACGTTTATCCACTTTAGTTTTTACCGTATAGTCAGTCATTTAAAACTTACTTTTGTTTGTTAATTTACTCAATTATAGTGATTAATGATAAAAAGTATACTGTTAATATCAGAACGCTATTTTAAGTCTAAATTTTGCTTGTTATTCGCCAATAGCTTTCATAGGATGGAAGCAATTAAATTTATTAGGAATCGCCATGCAAGAAATAGAGCTGAAGTTTTTGGTGCCAGAATCACGTCTAAAAGGCTTGATGCGGCAAACGCACGTCAAATCCTCACAGGTGATGCAGCTGGCCGCCCACTATTACGACACGGATGACCAGAAACTGGCAAAAGCTGGTATTGGCTTACGTATTCGTAAGGAAGGTGATAATTGGGTACAGACCATCAAAGCGGGTGGAGATGGTATCGTAGCACGTCTAGAACACAATGCGCTATTGGACAATGAGCACGTTCAAACCATGCTAGATAATAATGCACTCATACCTGACTTAACCATTTATCAGGACACCCCTATCGCTGCTATTTTAGATGACTTTAAAATCAAAAAACTGTCCAATCAGCTGACACCACTTTATGTCACTGATGTACAACGTACCACACGCTTGCTGGTAGACAAGACAAGCAACGACTCTGATTACGGTTCTGGTAATCTTCCTGAAAACAAGATCGAGGTTGCATACGATCAAGGACAGATTATTCATGGTAATGACCATACTCAGCGCGACACCATTCAAGAGATTGAATTTGAATTGATATCGGGCGATGTGGATTTTTTATTTACGACTGCCAAAACTTGGTGCAAACGCTACAAGCTTTGCTTATCTACCGTCACCAAAGCAGAGCGCGGTGGACTGCTCATCAAGGAGCAGCGTTACAGCCAAGCCGTTGGCGCTGATCTTAGCCAAATGTCCATTCATAAAAAAATGAGTAAGCCCGCTTTTGTCAGAGCCGCCGTACATAACTGTCTGCTCCAAATCCTACCAAATAGTAGTGCAATCGTTGCAGGTAGCACTGATCATGAGCATATTTTACAATTCCAAACGGGTATTAAACGTCTGCTCACGGCGATAACTGCCTTTGCAGACTTCTCTGATGAGATCAATCCTGACTGGCAACCTATCTTGCAGCAAACGACGGCTCTACTTGACGACTATCGAGAACTGACGTACTTAGCAAACCACGTAGAAGCCGAACTACAAGCCTATGATTCACCTGCCACCGATT
This sequence comes from Psychrobacter halotolerans, assembly GCF_039680845.1. Classification (NCBI taxonomy): domain Bacteria; kingdom Pseudomonadati; phylum Pseudomonadota; class Gammaproteobacteria; order Moraxellales; family Moraxellaceae; genus Psychrobacter; species Psychrobacter halotolerans. The sequence goes on from NZ_JBDKWD010000001.1 coordinate 450,216, forward strand.
GGACGACTGACATTAAGTTGCTCAAAATCAGCCCAATGGATGCGGTAAAAGCCAATGATTTTCAGCTCACCTTGCTAGAGCTGATTGCATTTACCATGAGTGATCCAGAGCTCGAACCGCAAGGTAATGAGCGTACTATCGATAAGCTCACTCAAATCCTGTCTGAGCAGTACGAGCGCCTTATTGACCTTGATAGCGTTAAAGAAGCAGATTCAATAGATTCGTTGTACAATCAACTAGAGAGGCTACGATATGTCAGTGAGTTTTGTGCGCCGTTATTTGGCAAAAAATCCTCTAAAAAGAAAGCCAAACGTAGATTGAAGCATTTAGTCAAAGCGCATAAGGCTCTCAAAAAATATCATGCCCACACCCAGTACCATCAGCGTTATGTATTAAAGGCAGGGACCGAATCCAATGCACTATATGGCACGGGCTGGTTTGCCGCTATGCTAGAAAAAGAGGACAAAGGTATCCAAAAACGCTTGGATAAAGTTAAGGAAAGTGCAATCTAAATGCTTTGAGTAAAATGCTTTATTTTATTAGCATTTAGTTTTATTAATGCTTTACTGCAACGCTATCCCAATCACTCTGTCTCATGCTTAGAATGAAGTGATTTAAAAAACCGAATAAAAAAAGACAGCTTACATGGTGTGAGCTGTCTTTTTTGCTTAAACGCTGCTTTATCGTTAAGCTGCTAAATTCATGACATAGTCATTATGCTCTACTCAGCCACAATAGTCACCGCCATGCCTTCCTCAACTTGCTCAAACAATTCAATGATGTCTTGATTGCACATACGCACGCAGCCATGCGAGAGTGGCAGACCCATCGGTTCAGTGTCTGGCGTACCATGAATGTAGATGTAACGCTCGTAAGTATCACAGCTTCCTTGAGCATTGCTACCTTTGTTGATACCTATCTCAAGTCCACTGAGCCATAAGATACGACTCAATATCCAATCGCGCTCAGGATATAACGCATCAAGCGCTGCATCATATATCTCGCCAGTTGCAACACGACCAACGAACACCGAATGAATAGGCGCATCTTTACCTATTTTGTCTGCGATGATGTGTTGACCAAGGGGCGTACAGCCACTATTTTCTTGACTACCTAGCCCATTTTTAGCAGTCGATACCGAGTATTTTTTGATTTCACGTTGCTGCTGGTACACCGTCAAGGTTTGCGCTGCAATATTAATGATTAGCTGACTATCGAGATTGTTAGGATCATTCATGGATACGTCCGGCGTTTATTTATAGTGAAACCAACCATAGGTTTGTCATCTGTTGGGTACAAACCAATACGATGGATGAAAAATGATTGGAAATTTCTATTATCAAGGGATTGTAACGTGGCATTTGGCACCGTAAGATAGGGGCACACTTTTTGATGCTAGCAGATTATGACGACTATTTCACCGACACGTGTGTCGATGTATGATTTTCTATATCAAGATACCATGCCTATGCTGCCCTTGTTGGCAGATGCCGCCCAACTGTCCTTACCGCAAGCGCGTCTGGCAACGACGGCCAGTTTACAAGCGATTGTTAGTGCGCTTCTGGTTTATCAGCAGCGCCATCAAGGGCAAGCCGTTAACAAAAGATTATTTGGCCGCGCGGCTGTCAAAGAGCTGCGCCAATTCAACTCTATGAATTTTGCGACGCTTAATGCGACATTATATCATCGTCATGATGCCGCAGACGCCATATTTCATGATAATGCCCTTGTGATAAAAGCGAGCGAGCACATCGCTACACAAATCCATGCAACAGTACGGCAAGCCCAAATTTTGCTAACGACTTTATGCGTGGTTGCGCTACGTGAATTGGCTATTTTGACAGAGTACAGCCAGCTTGATCACGATGAGATTGATAAATGGTTTGCGCTACAACCTCAGTTTTTGTTAGACGCACGCTTTGCCGAGGACATCTCTGACTTAGCTTCTAGAGAATCGACAGAAGCTCACGAAGACAAACAACCTGTAATTACGGCAGAAAACGCATCAAGTCCAGAACAAGAACCAACGTTAAATAGCGCTAACAAACCCCATGCATCAGACACTACGCTGGCAACCAGTTCGCCACCGGCTTTTGATCCTTACTGGTTTACGCTGACTGATTTTAAGTCTCAAAGTCAAGCACCTGTACAAGATATGCAGCTGGCAACGGGCAATTATTTAAAAGCCATCGGTCGCTCACCGGACAACCTACAGCAAGGGCGTCACAATGACATGCTGGTGTTTGCTGAGATGCACGCGATTGCCTTACCGCACCAACGCTGGTTATTACAACTGGCAAAAATATCAGATATTTATCTGAGCCGCAATCGCTTGCGCATAAACTCTGAGCCGACCACTCCACCAAAGCCGCCTTTGGTTAGCTTAGGATTGATCGGTGGCAATAGTGACAATATCCCGACTACTATTAGCGAAAAACCGATTGAATACGACGCATCAATGCCGCTTTGGAAGAACCCTGTCATTCTTATCATTGTTCTTGTCATCGGTGTCTTGGGCGCGCTTGCCACTCTTAAATATCAAACGCAAAAAGCCAACGGTCGTCTCCTTGCGACAGAGGAAGTGTCTGAACAAGATATTAACGAGCAGCGTCAGCAGCAAGATGTGGCGATTGTTAGGGTCGATGATGATGATGAGAGTAGTACAGAAGACGTAGACAATTCAAAATAGGGAGAACGGTCATAAAGTAGCCATAGCCGATAAATCTTAAAAAGAGTACAGCACTATGGACGTAAATTTTGCGCCGTCTCTGTCTGCGAAAGCACAGCAAGCAAGGAAAACTTGTTTCAGTAGCGCGTGATAATGACTGTGCTTTTTTTATTTAGGATTGACTGTATTTTCATTTGACGCTGATTCTACTTTAGACTGGCTCTACTTTAGGCTAATTCTACTTTAAAAAGCACTCCCATAAATAGCCATAAAAAAACAGAGGCACTATTTTATAGTGCCTCTGTTTTTATGATGATTTGGCGTTTTAACCAAAGCAAAATAAGCTAAAAGCTTACTTTGACAAGTCACGACCACGGCTGGCTTCGATAGCAAGACGTAGACCGTTTAGACGGATAAAGCCTTCTGCATCTTTTTGATCATAAGCACCCGCATCATCTTCAAACGTGGCAATTTTTTCATCAAACAATGAATCGTCTGACTTACGGCCAACCACACTGACACAGCCTTTGTATAGCTTCACGCGTACAGTACCGTTGACGTGTTCTTGAGACTTGTCGATCAGTGCTTGCAGCATCATACGCTCAGGGCTGAACCAGTAACCGTTGTAGATGATTTTTGCATAGCGTGGCATAAGCTCATCTTTTAAATGCGCAGCCTCTCGATCTAGCGTTAATGACTCGATACCGCGATGCGCTTTGAGCATGATTGTGCCAGCTGGCGTCTCATAGCAGCCGCGTGACTTCATACCCACATAACGGTTTTCAACGATATCTAAACGACCAATACCATGCTTACCGCCAATTTCATTGAGCTTAATCATAATCTCATAAGGCTTAAGCGTCTCGCCATCGATTGCAACGATGTCCCCTTTTTCATACTCAAGCTCTAAATACTGTGCTTCGTCAGGTGCTTCTTCTGGGCTCACTGACCAGCGCCACATATCGTCTTCTGCTTCTGCGTACGGATCTTCTAAAACCCCACCTTCATAAGAGATATGCAGTAAGTTGGCATCCATTGAGTAAGGCGATTTTTTGCTACTGCCTGCATAGTCAATCGCGATATCATGCTCTTTGGCATATTGCATCAAGCTTTCGCGGCTAGACAAATCCCACTCACGCCAAGGCGCAATGGTCACCACGTCTGGCGATAAGGCAACCGCACCCAACTCAAAACGTACTTGGTCGTTTCCTTTACCCGTCGCGCCATGACTGATGGCATCGGCGTTGTGTTCTTTAGCGATTTCAACCAAACGCTTGGCAATCAAGGGACGGGCAATAGACGTTCCTAGTAAATACTCACCTTCGTAGATCGCATTGGCGCGGAACATGGGGAACACATAGTCACGAGCGAATTCTTCGCGCAAATCTTCGATATGAATGTTTTTGATACCCATGGCTTTCGCTTTGGCGCGTGCTGGCTCAACTTCTTCGCCTTGACCAATATCAGCGGTAAAAGTGATGACTTCTGCATCATAAGTTTCTTGTAGCCATTTAGCGATGATGGAGGTATCAAGACCACCTGAGTATGCCAATACGATTTTATTGATATTTTTTGGATCAAGTTGAGCCATGAATAACCCCTATTATAAGAACGTCGCTTTGGTAAAAGCGCTAAGATTGAATCGAAAAATACATTACGTGTTCAGTGTACATCATATTTACTATAGGCAAAAGTGCAACTGACATAAGGCGTCTGTTTCGGCTTACATTTTGAGCGTTTATAGTTTCATGTTTTTTATTTGACTCCTTTTTTTTGATATTCCTTTACTAAAATTTTTGATTAGCACTTTTTGATACTGGCACTTTTTGACTTAACGATACGTTGAAAATTAATCAACGAATTATGTACAGATATTTGGTCGCATATTTAGTCAAGTAGGCAAATCTGTTATGATAGCGCTACAGCATCCCCTCCTTTTATTTTCATATATGAAGACATAGAGCGCGACAACCTTATGACTGATTCGATTAGAGAGTTGACTATCCTCCAGCCAGATGATTGGCATATTCATCTACGTGACGGTGAGGCGCTAAGTACGACCGTACCGCACGCAGCCAGTAGCTTTAACCGTGTCATTTGTATGCCAAACCTAGTACCACCCGTGAAAAATGTCGATGAGGCACTGGCCTATCGCGACCGCATTTTAGACCATTTGCAGACCAGCGACATAAACGATGAGCGAAAAGCGGCGTTTGATCCGCGTATGACCTTGTATTTGACGGATAATACGACCGCACAAGATATTGAGATGGCCGCCAAGTCAGGTATTGTCCAAGCCGTTAAGCTCTACCCGGCTGGTGCTACCACCAACTCGGCTGATGGCGTCACTGATATCAACGCCTGCGTCGATGTCTTTGAAGCGCTAGAAAAATATAATCTGCCTTTATTGCTACACGGCGAAGTCACGCAAGATCATGTGGATATTTTCGACCGTGAAAAGCGATTTTTGGACGAGGTATTGGCACAAATTATTATCAAGTTTCCGACATTAAAAATCGTTATGGAACACATCACCACCAGTGATGCCGCAGACTTTGTATTGGCGCAAGGCAACCAAGTTGCTGCCACTATTACGCCGCAACATTTGATGTTTAATCGTAATCATTTACTGGTCGGTGGCATCAAGCCGCATTTTTATTGCTTACCTATCTTAAAGCGTGAAAGCCATCAAAGAGTATTATTGGATGTGGCGACCAGCGGCAATCCAAAGTTCTTTTTGGGTACCGACTCCGCCCCGCACGCAACGGACAAAAAAGAAGCGGCTTGCGGTTGTGCTGGTTGCTATAGCGCGGCGACCGCTTTACCACTATACGCCACTGCCTTTGATAGTGTGGGTAAAATCGACAAGTTAGAAGGCTTTGCCAGTCGTTTTGGTGCCAATTTTTATGGCTTATCGGTCAATGAAAGTACGATTACCTTGGTCAACACACCCATGCAAGTGCCCGCCAATTATCCTTATTTAGAGGGTGGATTGCTGACGCCACTGATGGCAGGTGAGAGGCTACCTTGGTCGATCAAAGCATAAAGCTCATAAACCATTAAGACGCTTTTTTATTTTATCCTATGATATAACGGGCACCCTTATCACAAGCGGTGTCATTTTTATCATAGGAGACGCCTTTTTTTAATTACGGTATTTTCTCATTACTGTATTTTTTAATTCTTATAATAGTACGACTGATAAAAGTGATTTAACCTGATATGACCACTCAAAACGATGCCACCTTATCTGACGACAATTCATCAAACACTTTAGTAAATAGTGTCAGCCCTATATCAAATACTCCCGATGGCGATTTGGCAACAGAAGCGCAAGCACCCATGCGCTTAAAAGAGCGTTTTCGTAAGTTTCTGCCTGTCGTTGTGGACGTTGAGACAGCCGGTTTTAATGCCCAAACAGATGCGCTATTAGAAATTGCTTGTATTCCTATCCTACTCAATGATCAAGGCATATTTTATGCAGGCGAAGCGTTTAATGCGCATATTGAGCCCTTTGAAGGGGCAAACTTAGAGCCAAGTGCCCTTGCCTTTACGGGCATTGATCCTAACAATCCGATGCGTAAAGCCATTGCTGAAGACGAAAAAACGGCTCTACGCCGTATTTTTAAAGGATTAAAAGAGATACGTCGTGCTGAGGATTGCCGTCAATGCGTGTTAATCGGACACAATGCCCATTTTGACTTGTCTTTTTTAAACGCCGCCGTATTACGTACCAATAGCAAAAGCCACAACCCTTTTCATAATTTCTCAGTGTTTGACACCGTCACCCTCTCGGCATTGGCGTTTGGTCAAACCGTACTGGCAAGAGCGTGTAAAGCAGCGGGACTTAATTTCGACGGTAAAGATGCTCACTCGGCGTTGTACGACACGCAAAAAACTGCGGAGCTGTTTTGTTATATTCTTAATCACTACCCTATGCTCGCAAACGCCATGCACGCTGAAGCAACTGACGAAGCGCCCACCGACGATGATAAATAAGCCGCTCTCACATATCACGCCTTGCTAACCACTGCCAATAATGTTATTTGTAATACTTAATGACTTTAGTTGTTTAAATATTCAGTCGCTTAAATACTTAGCCGCTTCAATATTCAGCTACTTAAATACTCAGCTACTTAAATACATGGTCATTCAAAAATAAGAGAACAGGGATCAACTGCTAGATAATTACCACAAAAGAGCGTTTACATATTTATAGATGGTGTAAGTTACCCACGATGAATTAAGAGCAAACATTATGAAGGCTTAATGGGAGGGACTTTATCATGGATCCACACTTCAAGTTATGGGGAACCATCATTGGTTATATGCTGCTAGCACTAACCATTAGCATCTGTACTTCTTTATGGATTCGATATCATTTAAAGCGTAAAGACTTGCATCCTCGCCGCGCTCTCAGAAAAAGATATTTAATTTCTAAAAGGCGTAAAAAAAGTCTTGACAGAAAACGCGGACACCATTAGAATACGCACCACTTCAGCATAAATGGTGAAAGCAGTTGAAGTGTTGTTACTAGTCCCCATCGTCTAGAGGCCTAGGACACCGCCCTTTCACGGCGGTAACGGGGGTTCGAATCCCCCTGGGGACGCCACTATTTGGCGTCACTTATTAGCAAAGTTGCTACAAAGCAGTCAGTAAGACTAATAAGCGTACCACCGAAGAAACCCAATCACGATATATGGTGATTGGGTTTTTTTATGCCTGTCGTTTCTTATCTCTATTTACTATATATAGCCAATTCGTTCTACAGTCAGATCGCGATAAAAGTAGTCAGCGTGGCTGGTATGAATTTTTTGCCACCTCTGTCCGCAACGCCGCAGCCAGCAAGAAAATTTATACCATTAGAATACTATGACGTTATGCACCACTTTTATTTTGGATGAATTATAACCACTCTAGCGATTTTCTGCTGTACCCAATAAAAAAAGCCAGCCCATTAGGCTGACTCCAATTTTAAATAACATCTATTTATACTAGCCAATCGCTTATAGCAATAACCAAAATAGCGCCAGTACAATCAATGCCCCGAGTATGGCTTGAATTAAAAAGAACACTTGATGCTGACCGATGACTTTACCCAATGTCAGACCTAGCGTACTGTATTTAATAGGCTGAGTATCAACCTTATCGCTTTCTACCTGCTCTTCGTAATAACGCTGTAAAATAGCTAAAAATTCCTTATATTCGTTAGGCGCCCACTTGTCAGGTGTGAATGGCATAAAATCTTTCAGTTTAGGCTCACTCACCATCCAACGCTCAAGCGTGATAGAACGCAGCGACCAACCCGCAAAACGTCGTTCAGCAATCGCCGAAAAATCCAATATTTTTAGATTTTTATGGCGATCATCTAAGAGCAAACGATTCTTAAGATCAGTCAGCGCTTGTTCAGTACCTTCTACACACTGTAGGAAGTATCCATTGCCGTAGCAAAGAATACCTGTAATATTGTCTTCTTTATTGCGATTGACAGCGATTTCTGCGATGTCATTGAGCGTGCCTGAATCTGAAAGCCCAGTCGATGTGATTTGGCTCAAATAAACAAGCTGGTAAAGCTCTGCGGTTACTGGATTTGTAGAATCATTGAGTGTTGACAATCAGCTTCTCCCTATAATCAGGTCTATGTAGCTAAGACAACCATACTAAATTTAGAAAAAATATAGGAACAAAACCCCTTAATTGGTTTTGTATATTATTGATTTTATAAATATTTATATTAATTGTATTAAGTTGGTTACATCATATGCTACTTACGTCATCAAAGCAACTTATGATTATATTAAATTAGTAACTATCATTAGTAAACTTTTTTTTATAACTGTTTGTAAAGCCTACTGAAAATGCATCTTAGTAGCCAGTTTCTACACAAGTTATCACGCTTATATAAGGACAAAAATAAACGAAGATAAATGATATGAATGTAGAAGTTAAGAGGGCTGAAATATCTGAATCTTACTAGATCGTTGATTGAGCAGTAAGGATAGCGCCAATCAATACAGCATCATCCGGATAAGTCAGTTTGAGGTTTTGACGGCTACCAGTGACAAGGCGAATGGGCAAATCTAAATACTCAAACGCACTGGCTTCATCGGTAATCGTGAGTTGGTTTGCGGACACATGGTTAAGTACCTGCCTTAACGCGCCCAATCGGAATACTTGCGGCGTTTGTGCTTGCCACATATGGCTGCGATCAATAGTACGCTTGGCATAAGTATGCTTATAACTTACGTCTAAGGCTTCCTCAGTCAGCTCAGATGGCGTGTAAGCCGTTTTTAGGGTGTCAGCCACTGGTGTGGCTAAAATAGCGCCGTAAGGATCTCCCATGGCCGCCTCAATGACTTGATCAATATCATGCCTAGGTACGACAGGACGCGCTGCATCATGAATTAAGACCAAATCAGCGTCATCAGCACCTATACGATCGATAGCGGCCACACCTGCTTGTACCGACTGCCAACGCTCTTCACCACCAACCGTATAACGCACAGGAAGCATAAAATCGAGCGTCTGCGCGGTACTGTCCTTTGCTGCTATAACCAGTAAGCATTGATCAATGTACTTACTACAGGCAAGCCGCGCCACACTATGTTGCAGCAACGTCTGTCCTTGCAGCATCGTATATTGTTTGGCAACAGGCGCACCAAAACGACTACCGCGACCAGCAGCGACAATCATGGCATAAATACGAGGAGATTTATTCATAAACTAGCACTCATGGTCAAAACCCATGAAAGATTGGCTAAATAAAAAAACATCAATCGAAGATAATACTAACTGTAGACCATGTTTGTACTATATAAACATAGGTGGGGTGAAATTTTGAGAAATCAATAGCGAGTGTGGGTCGTTGGGGCCGTAGATACTTGGACGAATGTCTCATTTGGCTTAATCAAACCCAAATCTAAGCGTGCATGCTCTTCGACGGCTTCAAGACCATTTTTTAGGTCGTAGACATCAGTACGTAATAAGTTGTTGGCAGCGACTTGGTTGTCATTCAGGTGCTGCTGCTCTTCAATCTGAGTCAACAGTTTATTGTGCCCAAATCGACCGTTCTCACCCAGCCAATACTGATATTGCAGTCCCAACAGCACTGCAACCGCTAAAGCAAGTAACATAAATTGGCTAAAGTATTTCATATAATCACGCCAAACGATAAAAAATGGTAAATTAAAAATAAGCCACGCTTATTATCAGCTAACGCTGCTGAGCAATATACTCTCATCTTAATGAGTCTCTATTGCTCAGCGGCAGCTACAATGACAGATTCTTAACCACGTAACCCGATAAATTCTTCGCGGCCACGGTAGCTTGCACGTACTTGTTGCTCGATACGCAGCAATTGATTGTATTTTGCCACGCGGTCTGAGCGGCACAGTGAACCCGTTTTGATCTGACCGGCTGCGGTGCCAACGGCTAAATCGGCAATGGTGCTGTCTTCCGTCTCACCTGAGCGATGGGAGATGATGGTCGCATAGCCGTTTTTCTTCGCCAGATAAATCGCATCTAGTGTCTCTGATAACGTACCGATCTGGTTAAATTTGATCAAAATTGCGTTGGCAATGTGCTTATCAATGCCTTCTTGCAAGATAGCAGGATTGGTCACAAACAAATCATCACCGACCAATTGGACTTTATCACCAATCTGTTCGGTCAGATACTTCCAACCATCCCAATCTGACTCATCAAGGCCATCTTCGATAGAGATAATAGGATATTGACGCGCCAGACCCACGAGATAATCTGAGAAGCCTTGGCTATCAAACGCTTTATTGCCTTCGCCTGCCAGTACATACTGACCGTTTTTGTAAAACTCGCTTGCGGCGCAATCTAGAGCCAGATGAATGTCCTCACCTGCTTTATAGCCAACTTGCTCAATCGCTTGCAAAATAACGGTGATGGCTTCTTCGTTGCTACGTAGGTTTGGGGCAAAACCGCCTTCATCACCGACTGCTGTATTCAAGCCTTGTGATTTTAGAACCGATTTTAAGCTGTGGAAAATCTCTGTACCAGCACGGAGGGCTTCTGAAAAGCTTGTGAAGCCAACTGGCTCAATCATAAATTCTTGAATATCGACCGTATTGTCCGCGTGCTCACCGCCATTCAGGATATTCATCATCGGTACAGGCATGGTGAGCGACGTCTGGTTGCGCAAATTGGCAATGTACTGATGTAGTGGCAGATTTTGTGATTTGGCAGCGGCTTTAGCGGTTGCAAGCGATACCGCTAACAGGGCATTGGCACCAAGACTGTCTTTGTTTTCTGTGCCATCAAGCGCAATCATCATATCATCGATGCTTTGCTGTTCGGTGACGTCTTGATCCATCAAGGCACTACGAATCTGGCTGTTGACGTTAGCGACCGCTTTTTTAACGCCCTTACCCATGTAGCGATCTTTGTCGCCATCACGCAGCTCAAGCGCTTCACGTGAGCCAGTAGAAGCACCACTTGGAGCAGCAGCACGACCAATAGTACCATCAGCTAAGATTACATCAGCTTCGATCGTTGGGTTACCGCGCGAGTCTAAAATCTCACGGGCGCGAATGTCTTTAATTGCGGTGACGTTGTTGGTTTCTTCAGCGTACATAATGTCTGTTAATTCCTTTGGTCATGCCAAGTTTATGGGATAAATAACGGCAACTAGAATACAAAAAAGGTAAAGCAAACTATCGTATCGTAAATTCAATATAAAAGTGCTATATATGGGCTACTTTAAGTATGGCGTAAGGTCTGTTGATGACAGCGACAGCCCGCTATAGTGCTTGGCATCATATCATATTTATTCGTAAACTGCCCTTATCTTACACCGACTTGCCATCATAATATTTAACACAAAAACCAGTATTTACGTTTATGGCCTGCGCTCAATACTCATGGATATTGATTAAAATGACAGTCATGCTTTTGTGGCAGTGTCTGTCTTAATACGAGAAGCAGACACGGTGTTGTCAAGCGCTACCTCTGTCTTAAACCGAGTCAATCGTAAGGCATTCATCAATACAGAAATGGAGCTTAGCGCCATCGCAGCCGCCGCAATCATAGGGTTTAAAAAGCCAAATGCAGCAAGCGGAATACCAAGACAATTATAAATAAAGGCAAAAAACAGGTTTTGTTTGATATTGCGTAGCGTTGCTTGCGCGATTTTTTGTGCCGCATCAATATGCATGAGCGACTCGCCCATCAAGCGGGCAGAAGCACTGTGCTGCGCCACATCTGTGCCTTCAAACATAGCAAAGCTTGCATCGGCGGTTGCCATCGCTGGTGCGTCATTGACGCCATCCCCTGCCATAGCAACTTTATGCCCAGCCGTTTGCAACAAGGCAATTTGACTGGCTTTGTCACGCGGGCTCATTTTACCATAGGCTTGTTCAATACCCAGCTGCCCTGCTACATGATCAACGACAGACTGCTTATCACCACTCATCAAAATAACGCGAGTACCTGCCTGTTGTAACGCAGTAATGGCCTGAGGCGTATCCGCTTTTAAATCATCCGCCAAGGCAAAAGCACCTAACGGCTCATCATTGATACTCACTGCTACCGTGCTGGCAATTTGCCAAACTTTTGGCATCAGTTTGGGCAGCTTTAAGCTTGCAAATTCTGCTGTCCCAACCTTGACCAAACCCAGTCCATCGATATTGGCTTGAATCCCCGCGCCCTTTACGACATTGATATCATTCACCAACAATAGGGGCAATTGACGTTTTGCCGCCGCGTGAATAAGTGCGGTCGCTAATGGGTGGCTGGCATGCGCCTCGACACTGGCTGCAATTTGTAATACATCATCGACTGCCAAAGACTTATCTACCATCAGCTTATCCACGATGGTGGGTCTGCCGATGGTCAATGTGCCTGTCTTATCGAGCACGACGGTATCAATATTACCTGCCGCCTCAAGACTTTGCGCATCTTTAAACCAAACACCGTGCCGCGCAGCCACACCCATACCTGCCATAATCGCCGCTGGCGTGGCCAATCCTAGCGCACAAGGACAAGCAATCACCAAAACCGATACTGCGTGCATGAGCGCCGTATCTACCAGACCTGTCAGCCACCAAGTCAACCCAAAGGTAATCAAAGCAATGGTGATGACAACGGGGACAAAGATCGCCGTTACTCTGTCAGCGAGGCGCGCCAAGTTGGCTTTTGAGCCTTGAGCGTCACTCAGCGCTTGTACCATATCGCCAAGCTTGGTATCACTGCCTTTAGCACTGACGCGATATAGTAAGCTACCATTTTCTAGCAGTGCACCTGCCATCAACGTATCACCTTCATCTTTTTTGAGCGGTACTGACTCCCCTGTTAGGTGACTTTCCTCGCACCAGCCGCTGCCGTCAATGACCACACCATCGGTTGCGATACGGCTACCTTGCTTGACACGCAATATATCCCCTTTTTGCACCTCTTGAAGACTGACACTATGAAACTCACCATTGGATGCTTGGCGCTCTACTTCATCAGGAGTTAATGACAATAATAAATCAATACTATTGAGACTGTGCTTTTTGGTACGCTCTTCAAGATATTTGCCCGTTCGCACAAAAGCAATGACCATTACGCCAGCCTCAAAATAGACGGCAGGACTGTTACTCATACTGTGGCCACCCATATGACTACTATGCAGCAAGCTGTTTAAGCTCCCATCGCCATGAGTGAGCCACAGGTAAGTCGAATATGCCCAAATGGTTATGGTGCCAATGACAACCAACACATCCATATTGGCAAGACCACCTTTAATAGACGCCCAAGCACTCTTATAAAACGGTAAGGCCAGCCCAAACTGCACAATCGTGGCTAAAATAAATTGAACCCAAATAGGCGGCATCCACGCCATGCCCTCTCCAGCCAGCATACCTACCATGCCCGCTAAAAACGGTAACAAGCATACCCACAACCCAATCAACCGCCACGGATACTGCGTGGTAGTGTCTTCATCGGTTTGTGCAAACAGATTATCAGCGGTTTGCAAGTTGGCAACAAAGCCTGTTTTGTTCACCCATTCTGTTATTTGCTCAGGCGTCGTCTGCGCTGGATCATAATCAACATTGGCGGTCTCGCCTGCAAAACTTACATTCACCTCGTATACTGAAGGCTTTTTATTAAGCACCTTTTCGATACGTGACGCACAAGCCTGACAGCTCATGCCATCAATACCAAGCTGCAGATGAGCACACTGCGGCGAGAGTGTCGTTTTGGCTTGAATGTCAGTATCGACATCATAGTCATTATTACTGTTATTTTTATTGTTATTGTCAATATCATGAGGGTCAGTATGGGTAGAATCTTTCATAAGTGGGACTCGTATGGCGTTTTTAATTGATATAGGCCATAAAAACATCGGTGGGTGAAGGCTACTAAAGCAAACAAATTAACATTCAATAGGCGCAATTTTAAACACGTTGATTCATTTTCTTCAGTCTACAATATCAATCTTTTCTCATTAAAAAAACCAGCCATGATAGCTGGTTTTTCTAAACAACAAATAAAATTTATGAATTGGCAACGCTTGCATCAAAGCCTGCGTCATCGATAGCGGCAGCAATCGCTTCTACGCTGGTTTTGCTGTCGTCAAAAGTGACGGTGGCTTGATTGGTATCAAGCTCAACACTCATGGTATCTAACCCATCAATGTCTTGTGTCGCACTGTGCACACTTGCCACACAACCGCCGCAAGTCATGCCTTCAATCTTAATAATACGTGTTTGGTTTGCCATGTAGGGCTCCTTATTGTTATTGGTGAATAATCTACTTTTACAACGGTCTTTTTTATGTTGCTGTCCTTTAAAGACCGATTGGAAAGCATAAAACCAGCATAAACCGAATCACGGGCGACAACAAGGCGGTTTGGTTATTGCTTTATTAATAATGTTAAAGTCCAGCAGCGGTTTAATTACCGTTTAATCATAATGGGTAACAGACACGTATTTAGGTATCAATCTATTAAAAACCCAAAGTTAACCGTGCTATTCAATCATTATTCACCACTACTTCCTCGGCAACCATAAAGATTAATCATCATAACGCGGGTTTTGCGGTGCATCGATAGGAAATGGCTGGGTCACATAATCCACCATACTAATTGCCGCCGTAAAGGCATGAATCGTTGTGTCCGTGTCATCATAACGGATGGTAACGGTGTTACTTGCTTTGTCCAAATCGATAGCAGTCACGCCTGTGATGTTTTTCAATGCCGTCATCACACTGTCTAACCCTTCGGCATCATCGATATTTTCAATACTTACCTGCGCCATTTTTATCGCCATGGTCTTATCCTCTTCCCTATTAATGAGTATCGAGTGTCTCAAAGCCTTTAACCAAGTCGTCAATCTGCTTAAGTTGACGCAAGAATGGTTCTAATTGATTCATTCTTAAGGCACAAGGGCCATCGCATTTTGCTGTTTCTGGATTGGGATGCGCCTCTAAGAATAGCCCTGCCAGTCCTGTTGCCATACCTGCACGTGCCAGCGTGGTGATTTGCTCTCGGCGTCCACCTGCACTATCGCTACGCGCGCCCGGTTGCTGCAAGCTGTGCGTCACATCAAAAAATACCGGAATGTCCATTTGCTTCATCGTATCAAAGCCAAGTATATCCACGACAAGATTGTTATAACCAAAGGCACTGCCACGCTCACACAGTATCAACTTATCATTGCCACCTTCAAGACATTTATTAACGATATGACGCATCTCATGCGGCGCTAAAAACTGGGCTTTTTTAATATTGATAATCGCATCCGTTTTCGCCATCGCATGCACCAGATCGGTCTGACGTGACAAAAAGGCAGGAAGCTGGATAATGTCAGCCACTTCGGCCACTGGCGCTGCTTGATGCGGTTCATGCACGTCTGTGATAATTGGCACTTGGAATTTTTCTTTGATTTGTCCGAGCCAATCAATGCCCTGCTCTAACCCAGGCCCTCTATAAGAGTGCAAACTTGAGCGATTGGCCTTGTCAAAGCTGGCTTTAAAGACGTAGCCAATACCCAAACGCTGACATATTTCAATATATTGCTCAGCAATCTCGAATGCCAACTCTTTGGATTCTAAAACATTCATTCCACCGAACAACACAAAGGGTTGATCGTTACCAATATTGATTGTCTTATTGTCAGGCGTTTTAAGGTGGATGTGCGATTGTGCCGCTGATAAATTTTCCATTAAACCGTTATCCTCTTTATTGTTGTTCGTGTCTGTATGTCACATTGTAACCGATAGACCCATGAAAAAAAGTATTCAAGCGTAATTACCTGCAATCAATAATTAAGTCAATATATAGCCAATCCACTATAAAAAAAATACAGCAATACGGGCGTACATTTTGCGAAGCCTCTGTCACGCTTGCGAACAGCCAGCAAGGAAAATTTGTCCCAGTAGCACATGACGCTTGTATGTACTACTTTTATTTTAGATTGAAAATATATAAGCACAAAAAAAGACCAATCCGAAGATCAGTCTTTTTTAATAAATAGCGGCGTATTGCTTTGATTATTATTTGGCTGCGGTGAAGTTTTTCGCCGCTTTGACAAAGCTGTTAAACAATGGATGACCACCACGTGGTGAGCTGGTAAATTCCGGATGGAACTGCACCGCGATGAACCATGGATGCTCAGAGATCTCTACCGACTCTACCAAATGCTGCTTGGCAGAATAGCCTGAGATGGTCATACCTGATTGCTCTAATGGCTCTATATAGCGGTTGTTCATCTCATAACGGTGGCGATGACGCTCAGTGATATTGCTTGCGCCATAGATTTGGCTCAGCTTACTGCCAGAGACCAGTTCGGCTTGCTGAGCGCCTAAACGCATCGTACCACCAAGGTCTGAATCATCGCTACGAATCTGTAACTCGCCGCGCTCATCTAACCATTCAGTAATCAAACCAATGATAGGCTCGGCTGTCTTACGATCAAACTCAGACGAGTTGGCATCGATCTTCAGAACATTGCGTGCGTACTCGATCACCGCCAACTGCATACCAAGACAAATACCCAAATACGGTACGTTGTTTTCACGCGCATAAGTAATGGCTTTTATTTTGCCATTGGTGCCGCGCTCGCCAAAACCGCCTGGTACTAAGATTGCATCGGCATCGCTCAAACGAACAAATAAAGTCTCATCACTCTCTAAAACTTCTGCATCGATATAGTCAATTTTGACATCAAGCTTGTGGGTGATACCAGCATGCAGCAAGGCTTCGTTAATCGACTTATAAGCATCAGGCAATTCAACATATTTACCCACCATCGCCACAGTCACTGTCGCTTCGGGGTTAAGCTGGGCCTCTACTACTTTGTCCCAATCGCTCAAATCTGCTTCTGGCACATCAAGACCAAAACGCTCACAAATCAAATCATCAAGGTCTTGCTCATGAAGCGTACGTGGTATCTGATAAATACTTTGCGCATCTTCACACATAATGACGGCGCGCTCTTCGACATTGGTAAACAGCGCAATCTTACGACGGTTATCTTGTGAGATGTGATGATCAGAGCGGCAGATCAAGATATCAGGCTGTAAACCGATAGAACGCAGCTCCTTGACAGAATGCTGGGTTGGTTTGGTTTTGGTTTCACCTGCACTCGCGATATAAGGCACAAGCGTCAAATGCATGAGCATCGCTCTATTGCGACCAAGCTCCACTTGCATTTGGCGTACGGCTTCCATAAATGGCAGTGATTCAATATCACCAACGGTACCGCCAATCTCGATAATAGCGATATCGTAGCCTTCGCCACTTGCCAAGATCTTGTTTTTAATCTCATCAGTGATATGCGGAATCACCTGTACCGTACCACCAAGGTACTCACCGCGGCGCTCTTTGTTGAGCACATTTTGATAGATGCGGCCGCTGGTAAAGTTGTTGCTCTTACTCATTTTTGAATGACGTAAAAAGCGCTCGTAATAACCCAAATCTAAATCCGTCTCAGCACCATCTTCGGTCACGAATACTTCGCCATGCTGAAACGGACTCATCGTACCTGGATCAACGTTGATATACGGATCCATCTTGGTCATCGTAACGGTCACGCCACGTGCTTCTAAGACCGCTGCCAGAGACGCTGCGGTGATACCTTTTCCTAGTGAGGATACCACCCCACCGGTCACAAATATAAATTTGGTCATAGTAATCTGTCGGTAATTGGTAAGGAAGGATTTTACTAAAAATAAGCCACAAAATATAGGGCAAAAGCACAAACTATTTAAAACTCTTCGTCTCTAACTCGTATTTATTCAGATTGAACGATCTCGGCAAAAAATTCATAATAAAAAACCACGCCAAATAATAAGACTAATATCAGAAAAAAACCCAACGCGGTCACTTACTCTGCATGATGATTTTTATTAAAATAAATACTCTAAGCCGCCGCCAGCTGCCACTACTTTGATATCAGCTGCTTTACGCGCATTATCCCGAGGGTCGTTATAATCAGTTGAGTTTTGACCAATGTATGCGTGGGCAATGATATTGTCTTTAAATTCATACTCACCGCCTAGCACTATTTGTTTGGACTCGTTGTTACGAATGCCATTTAAATTGTCGGTTTGATTGTACTGAACATAAAGTGATGCCGGATGCGCAAATTGCTTCAGGCTCATATTGGCGCTGGCAATGAATCCTTTTTCTGTGATCGCACCATCAAAATCATAATCGGCTTGTTGGTAAACAGCGCCTAGCGTGACGGGCGCTTTCATATCGACATAGTGATCGATATCTAAGGTCATGGTACCGCGAATCACATCACCGCCATAGTTGACTCGTCCATCAAGGTTTTTATCGGTGACAAAATCTTGTACATTAATGCTGCCATTCGCCTCAATATCGCGACTAAAAGCGATCGCAGTATCAATGCCTTTATTAGATGAATAGTTTACATAAGCACCGATGCCAGCATCGCGATCCTCACTCTCTTCATTCGTGGCATACTGCATCACTACATCTATAGGCAGAGTATCAAATTGCGGCGCAATCCATAAGATAGAATTGTCTTTACGGGTATAATCGATCATGTTAAGCGCTGAGACAATATTGTTCGAGGCCGGTATGGTTTTGCCCAAGTTGTCCCAATAAGCTCGCGCCACCATTGGACCATAGGCATAGCCTAGTACTGACGTATTACGTCCAACACGCAGCTCACCAAAGTTTTTGTTCTTGATACCCAAATAAGTGTCGCGACTATTGAATGCGTCGCTACCAGAACCATCAATTTGAATACCGTACTCTAAGCGATAAATTAAATCCGTGTTATCGGTCAAGGCTTCAGAACCACGCAAACCCAATCTTGAAAAGTTTGAATTGATTTGTACATTATCGCTATCGACGCGATCAAAGCGATTTGGTTGATTATCAGTGCTGACGCTAGTATCACTATAATCGGTGGTCACAAAAGCTTTACCGTATATCTCCGGCGCCGCATGGACGGCAGCTAGCGGTAACATTGTCATGCCTGTGACTAAAAATACGTTCTTCATTGAAATACCTTTTCTACCATTTCATTTCTGTCATGTAGAGTTCTGTAATACTTAAAATCTTAAAATGCTTTTATCAATCGCGCCATTATACCTAACAAAAAATTTTAGACGACATAAAAAAACTCACCCCGAAGGATGAGTTTTTATAATCAGATTCTAATGGTTAGATTAGAATTTGTATTCTAGGCCAGTACCAACGACGATTACTTCAGTATCGCCAGAAGTCGTAACTAATTGATCTTCTTCTTGTACAGTATCAGTCCATGAGTAACCAGCATTGTCAGCTTTGTTCATACCAGCATAAGCATGCATAATGATGTTGTCTTTAAAGAAGTATCTGCCACCAACAACAATTTGGTCTGAATCAGAGTTATTGAAACCGTTCAAGTTACTAGTGTTGTTATACTGGGCGTATACAGACGCTGGACGGGCAAAGTTAGTTAGACCCATCTCGCCACTGATAACAAAACCTTTTTCTTTCTTATTGTCACTTGAGTTATCAGCACCATCATAATCCGCTACTTGATATAGCGCGCCTAGTCTTACAGGGGCTGCGATATATTTGCCTAAATCAACAGTAGCCGTACCACGGATGATATCACCATCGATGTTTTGATCTTTATCGTATGCAATACCAGCAGTGAAGCCAGTACCTTGATCAAACATCATCGCAACACCGAAACCAGCATTGTCGTTACCATTTGCATCATCAGAGCTGTACATGGCAGACAATTGTAATGGTAGACCGTCATACTTTGGTGCAGTCCAGATAACTGAACTTTGGATACGGTTACTATCCGCCATGTTTAACGCTTCAACAGCTTCGCTTTCGTTCTGTGTAGTACCTAAGTTATCCCAGTAACCTTGGTTAACAACAACGTTGTCGATTCTGGCTAGGCTTGATTGGTTTTTACCAACACGGAACTCACCAAACTGCTTGTTTACCACACCAAGATACGTATCACGGTTAGTGAAACCATTGCTATCACCATCGATACGTGTGCCATACTCTAACTGATAGATAACATCAGTATTAGCAGTCATGGCTTCAGAACCTTTTAGACCAATACGTGAACCATGAGAATTAATCTCTACCGTGTCTTCATCATAGTTGAAAGCAGGAAAACCTGTGTTCGAATCAAAATCGGTATTCACATAGTCAGCAGCTAAGAATGCTTTACCATATAGAGTTGGCGCTGCATTGGCTGCAGATACAGATAAAGCAGCAACTGCTGTAGCTAAAAGTAGTTTTTTCATGGGGTATCTCCACTTTACAATTTTAGTAATAAGCGAGCTATTATTAGCTGATGCTCATAATGGTATCGTCACAAATCCTCAAAGATATAATGTGTAACTGGCTACCGAGATTAGTCAGAAACAAGTGTGGCGAAGTTCTATTACAGTAAGATGAAAAAAACCATGACTTACATAACTTGGATTAAAAAAGTAACTGCCATGTAAACTTTGGTCTTAATCGGTCCGTTGCGTAACATCCGTTACCAAACTCATACTTCGAATACAAGCATAACAACTTTGACATAATTTGCAACACATTTTTTCGCTTTTTAAACGTGACAATTAATAATTAATATGCACATTATTGAATGTATTTATCCACAAAAAAACGCTCTACCTGCAAATACAGATAAAGACCGAATAGATTCCTATAATGGCTTTGATTGTAAGAGAGTGTCCTCAATCTGAACAATGAACTTTCAATGGACTAATAATAAAGCGCTATTTATCTATGAATAAATAGCGCTTATAAAAACAATTTATCCTATTTACAGCACAGGTAAACATCTGGCCAAATTAACAATGGGCTTTTAGATCAAGGCGCGCCTGATGTAGTAACGGTTCAGTATAGCCACTAGGCTGCTCGCGACCTTTAAAGACCAAATCACACGCCGCTTTGAAGGCATAAGAGTTGTCAAAGTCATTTGCCATTGGTTGATAATCCTCATCATCCGCATTTTGCTCATCAACCACTTTGGCCATACGCTTCATGGTATCCATCACTTGCGTCTCACTGACCACATCATGATGCAACCAGTTGGCAATATGCTGACTGGAAATACGTAACGTCGCACGATCTTCCATTAAGCCCACGTTATCGATATCAGGGACTTTCGAGCAGCCAACACCTTGGTTTACCCAGCGTACAACATATCCCAAAATACCTTGCGCATTGTTATCAAGCTCTTGCTGCTTTTGCTTCTCCGTCCAGTTGATATCTTTTGCCAATGGAATGGTTAAGATATCGTCTAAGCTGGCACGTTCGCGAGACTTTAAGTTGTTTTGTACATCAGCAACATCTACTTGATGGTAATGTATGCTGTGCAAGGTTGCGCCTGTCGGAGATGGCACCCATGCCGTGGTCGCACCAGACTTAGGATGTGCCGCCTTGGTCTCCATCATCTCTTTCATCTCATCAGGTTTTGCCCACATGCCTTTGCCAATCTGAGCATGACCTTGCAGACCAGTCTCTAAACCAATATCAACGTTCCATTGCTCGTATGCGGGCAGCCACGTTTGCGACTTCATCTCCCCTTTTGGTACGAACGGGCCTGCATTCATACTGGTGTGCATCTCATCACCGGTACGGTCTAAGAAGCCTGTATTGATAAAGATGACACGCTCTTTTGCTTGACGAATGGCTTCTTTTAGGTTGACCGTCATGCGGCGCTCTTCGTCCATAATGCCCATTTTTATGCTATAACGCTCCAGCTCTAATAGGTCTTCTGAGGCATTAAACAGGTCATTGGCCATTTTGACTTCTTCAGGACCATGCATTTTTGGTTTAACAATATACATTGAGCCTTTACGAGAGTTAGATAGCTCGTTTTTACCTCTCAAATCATTGAGCGCCAATAATGGTGTAATCAAACCATCCATCAACCCTTCGAAGATTTCTTCCTGACCATTGCCCAAATCCACTAAAATGGCAGGGTTTTGCATCAAGTGACCCACGTTACGGATGAGCAATAATGACCGACCGGGTAAACGAAGCTTGCTCCCATCTGGCGTATTGTATTCACGATCAGGGTTTTGGCGACGAGTGCGCGTCTTACCGCCTTTTTCAAAGGTTTCTTGCAAGTCACCATTCATCAGCCCAAGCCAGTTACGATACACTTCTACTTTTTCTTCTGCATCGACCGCTGCGATTGAGTCTTCACAGTCTTGAATAGCGGTAATGGCTGATTCAAGTAGCACGTCTTTAATATGGGCTGGGTCATCTTTACCAACTGGATGGCTGGCGTCTATTTGAATCTCTACATGCAAGCCGTTATTTTTTAGCAAGATACCCGTTGGCGCTGTCGCTTCATCTAAAAAACCAACGAACTGAGCCGGATCTTTTAACGTCGTACTGCTATCGCCTTGAATCACTTCAAGCTTGCCGTCAGCAACTTTAAAGCCTGTTACGTCCGTATAGGAGCCTGATGCTAACGCAAAATGCTCATCTAAGAACTGTTTGGCGTAAGCGACAACCGCAGCACCGCGAGTTGGGTTATAACCGCCTTTTGCTTCTTGACCATTTTCTTCACTAATGACATCTGTGCCGTATAAAGCATCGTACAAGCTGCCCCAACGGGCATTGGTTGCGTTCAACGCATAACGAGCGTTACGTACTGGTACTACCAGCTGCGGCCCTGCAATACTTGCAATTTCATCATCGACATTTTCTGTCGTGACAGTGAAATCCTCCCCTTCTGGCAATAAATATCCAATCTCTTGCAAAAACGTCTTATAGGCTGGATAGTCAATCTCACCGTCTTTAGCAGGATGTTGTAGATGCCATTGATCGATTTGTGCTTGAATCTTTTCACGCTTTTCTAACAGTGCCTTGTTACGCGGGGTGAATTCTTTGATAATTTTTTCAAAACCTGACCAATAGTTTTCTGAATCAACCCCGACTTTTGGTAGCACGTCATTTTCAATAAAGTCATACAACTGCTGGTCGATGGCAAGAATGCCTTTTTGAATTCGATTGTCGTTAGAAGACTGGCTCATGTTGTTATCCTTATCTGTTCGTGAGGTATGTAAATACGAAATTGCTATCGCAATGATGAGATATTGTCAGCTTTGAATATATGCTCAACCGAGAGAGCATAAAAGGCAAACTTATTTCCTTATAATATAAGCGCGCCGTCAATAACGGCTCAAACATTTACATTAGATTATGAAACGAATCTTTGCTGTATCAACGTCCATGTATTAAAAAATACTCGTGATACGCTATGTTGTAAATGACGCTGACTGCTTTTACTTATGTGGATGCAGACAGATGAATTTTGGACATCTGTTGCTTTATATCATATTAGTAATTGCTATAATGCGTGTTGTCTTGTATTAACGTGTTATCAATAGTAAGCCAAGATGCCATGCAAGCAAAATCTTATCCTACTATCAATTATAAAAATAAACAAGAAATGGCCATTCATAAAATAAATGTTTGGGTTGTAGAATAATGATAATACAGGTAGCATCGGCGTTTAGCGTATATGACCAATGAGTAAGATCGTAAACACCTAAAGTAAAGATAAGAAGCCTAATCATATGAGCAATACTATAAGCAGCAATATTACCGATGATATGAACCACAATGACGTAGCAGAAGACAGTGTGGATATCAGACAAC
Source organism: Psychrobacter halotolerans (assembly GCF_039680845.1). Classification (NCBI taxonomy): domain Bacteria; kingdom Pseudomonadati; phylum Pseudomonadota; class Gammaproteobacteria; order Moraxellales; family Moraxellaceae; genus Psychrobacter; species Psychrobacter halotolerans. The sequence goes on from NZ_JBDKWD010000001.1 coordinate 474,008, forward strand.
TGCGCTCCCCTATAAAAGTAGATCTGTCTGCTGTTTATGATTTTTTGGGTGCTAGAACCACGCAGTCTTGGGTTGATGCGGCCATCGAAAATCTACCGCTCATCATTCAAGATCATGCCAATTGTGAAAAGAAGGCAGCTGGCACAGCAATGAATTTGATATTTCGCTACGAGTTCTCTTATGATTTACAGTGTAAGCTTGCGCAGTTGATACGCGAAGAGATGCTACATTACGAGCAAGTACTCAGTCTGATGAATGATCGTGGACAAGAATGGCAATACTTAAGTGCCGGACGCTATGCCAAAGGCATGTTAAAGCACAAACGCACTTATGAGCCTGCGGCAATGGTGGATGTATTGATTATTGGTGCTTTTATCGAAGCGCGTTCTTGTGAACGTTTTGCCGCGCTGTCAGACGTCATCGACGATGAGCGCTTGGCAAAATACTATCGCTATTTACTGAAGTCAGAAAGTCGTCACTTTGAGGATTATCTGGCACTGGCTCAATCGCTGTCTGAGGATAATATCGATGAGCGAGTGGCGTTTTTTAAAGAGGTGGAAGCAGAGCTGATATCCAGTCCTGATAACGAACTGCGTTTTCATAGCGGCACGCCTGCCTAGTGAAACGCCTACTTAGTGGAACACCTGTACAGTAGAAGCCTGCCTAGCTGCTACTTACCCAGCTCGCTTTTAAGCTAATCAAAAAAAAGCGATGAGGGCTTTGAGATTGAACTCAAAACCCTCATCGCCTTGTAGAGACAAATCGGAAATACAGTTAGTATCACACGATTATTTATCACTTTCCATAAGCGGACTATCATACTGCTTATGATCTTTAGTCACACCATGCGGATCATGATCGTCTGTGGCTTTTTCAGCCGCCGCAGGATTGGCTTTTTGCAACGCATCATCAGGAACGATACCATTATTGTCATCAGCATCTTTTAGCTTATGGCCAGTCGTTGCTTCTTGTTTATCATCATCAGGTAAGCTCATCTTCGCTCCTTAGTATGTATTGCATATTGATATATTTGCATTTACAAAATGCCAATGCTCATTATCTGTTGCTGTTTTTTTCATCAGGATTTAGCACACGCGTTTGTGCATTGTCGATATTGGCATAGCGATTCATGTTGTTGATCTTGTCGCTATCGGGCGATTCGCTACCCACTGTTTCTTCATTGATGTTGTCATCAAACCCGTTACCTGGTTGGTCGCGGCGATCAGGCTGCCGTGCAGGATTGTCGTTTTTGTTAACATGCTCGGAATCAACCACGCCTTCTTTAAAGGTGTCTGTCCCTTTGTTCTCTCTGACGTTTTTTTCCACTTCATCATGGTCATCGATATGATTATCAATATCGTCGTCAGAATGGCGATTGATTGTCTGATTCTCATCACGTGTCATGTCAGTATCAGCTTTGGTGGCTCGAACCTTCGTTAAAGCAGGATCTTTGGTTTCCATTGTAATATCCTTTTGGTTGTTATAATTATTATTCAATCAGATGACTCATCACTATTCAATTAAATGACCAACTCTGTTGAGACATAAAATTTTGCGATTATTATTTATTAGCATTTTGACTTAAATCATAAGCATTTAAGTCAGCGACGTTTTTGCCACCCGCTGGGAGGTCTTCTTCTTTGCGCGGGTCGACGTAGACTTCGTCAGTTTCTTCTGATGCTTGCTGCGGGCCATCTATATCTGGCTTATGTTTTCGACCCTCGTAGCTGTCTTTAGAGTTACTAGCTTTAGAGTTACTGGCTTTAGAATTACTGTTTTGCGGTTCAGCAGGATTGACAACAGGTACGGCTTCTTCATCATTTGGTGGCGTATTCTCTAACATAATGTATTCCTTACGACTGATCGTTCAAGAGTCAATTATATGACTATGATTTATTCCTCATAGCCAAACGCAGACAACAAACTATTTATCCGTACCTACTATTTATTTATCCGTGCGTAGGTCATCTTCGATAAAAGGTGTCTCTTCTTCTTCGCTTAATGGTTCTGGTGCATCTACTTGCTTATTTTCTTCAAGGTTTTTTTCGATTTGCTCACCGTTTGCATGATCGACGGCTTTTTTAACGTCTGAGCTGTCATTGCTCACATTGTCGTTACTGGCATTGTTATCGCTGGCACCGTTATTAGTATTACTCATGACATATTCCTATTGTATGTGGGATAGACAAGTGATATTGCAGATAGTAAAACGGTTTAACATTTAGATAAATTATTATTTATAAACCATTCCTATACTGACAAATCCTTTGCGACTGCCATTTAGTATAAGAAGTCTATGGTTGGCGTTACCAGTGTACTGCCGTATCAATATGTGAATAAATGTGAGGTTACAAGACAGTTTGTAACTTTGATAGAAATGACCTTAAACAAAAGCGAGCACCCAAATAAAAACCAAGCACTAAATATTTCAGTACTTGGTTTTGGGCAATACTTACTAAAGCTTTATGAATGCGCTAAAGGGTCTCATCGACACTATTAATCACTTTTAATAAATGCGACTGAGCGACATGCGGTTTCTCTCCAGGCGCTGGCTGTACTTGCTTCCAAACGCCGTTGCCATTCAACGTCCATGCTTGCACGTTGTCCTGCAAATAGTTAAGTAAACCATCTTCATACACTTGCTTAAACAACTTTTTATTTTCAATGGGAAAAGCCACCTCTACGCGATGAAATAAATTGCGATCCATCCAATCCGCACTGCCACAATACAAGCGTTCGGCACCATTATTATAAAAGTAATAAATACGCGTATGCTCTAAAAAACGGCCAATGACAGAGCGTACCGTGATGTTTTCAGACAATCCCTTTACCTGCGGACGCAAACAACACATAGAGCGTAAAATCAGCTCAATCTTGACCCCTGCTTGCGAAGCATCATACAGTTTAGCAATCAAACGACGTTCGGTTAACGCGTTGGCTTTGATAATAATATGAGCGCGCTTGCCTGCCTGTGCATGAGTGATTTCATCATCAATAAAGCCCATTAATTTTTCATGTAAAGTAAAAGGCGCATGTAGCAGTTTTTTTAGATTGGCAGGTTTGCCCATCCCTGTCAGCTCTTGGAAGATATTGTGTACATCTTCTGAAATATCAGGGTCTGCGCTAAAAAGCCCGTAATCGGTATATACTTTGGCATTGGCAGCGTGATAGTTACCAGTGCCTAAGTGCACATAACGGCGAATGCGGTCATCTTCACGGCGTACGATGAGCATCAGCTTGGCATGGGTTTTGTAGCCGACGATACCATAGACCACAATCGCGCCAGCCTCCTGTAAATAGTTGGCCACAGCGATATTGGAGGCTTCATCAAAGCGTGCGCGTAGCTCGATAACGGCCGTTACTTCTTTACCATTACGCGCCGCTGCTGCAAGCGCTTTAACGATTTCTGAATTGGTTCCTGAGCGGTACAACGTTTGCTTAATGGCCAGCACTTTTGGATCGCTGGCAGCTTGCCACAGTAGATTGATAATCGGTGAAAACGCATGAAACGGATGGTGCACCAGCACATCACTTTTGCGCATGGCGGCAAACATACTCGTCGCCTTGTCCAACTTGTCCATCTCACGGCGAAACTCTTTTGGCACCACATGAGTAAAAGGCTGATAACGCAAGGCGGGAATGTTAAAGTCAAACAGTAGGCGCGTTAAGTTGACCGGGCCATTGACTCGGTACAGCTGATTATCATGCAGGTCAAACTCATCGAGTAAGTAATCACTAATATGTTCAGGACAATCGGTCGTGACTTCCAAGCGCACCTTGTCCCCAAAGCGGCGGTTCTCAAGCTCGCCCTCTAGCGCCTTAGCAATATCCTCGACATCATCGGCCAAATCCAAGTCAGCATTACGGGTCAGCCTGAACTGATGACAACCTGTCACATTCATACCGAGGAACAGCTCGCCAATATGCTCATGAATAATGGCTGATAACATCACATGATGCTCTTTGCCGCCTGTCAATTCATCGGGCAGGCGAATCACCCGCGGCAGACTGCGCGGCGCTGGTACAATCGCTAGATTGATATTACGACCAAAGGCGTCTTTGCCTTCTAAAGTTGCGATAAAGTTTAAGCTTTTATTGACCAAACGCGGAAATGGATGGGCCGGATCAATACTGATCGGCGTCAATACGGGCGATACTTGCTCAATAAAATAACGCTTCATCCAAGCGGACTGCTCGGCATTGAGCTCATCACGTTTTAGGTAGCGAATGTCTTCAAGGGCAAGCGCCGGCAGGATATCTTCATTCAGAATGCGATATTGCTCATCGATGGCATCGTGAGTGATGGTAGATATCTCATTGAGCAGCTCGCTAGGACGCATACCATGAGCGCTGGTGGACACATCGCCAATATTAAGCTTTTGCATAATACCTGCAACCCGAATCTCAAAGAACTCATCAAGGTTCGATGAAAAGATCATCAAAAAAAACAAGCGCTCAAGTAGCGGATGACGAGGACTGGCCGCCTGCGCTAACACACGCAGATGGAACTGTAATAAAGACAAGTCGCGATTGATATAACTGCTGGGTGAATAGCCGCCATCTTCTGAACGTTGCCATTCCACCTCAGTTAATGGCACATCGTCACTCATCGCATCGGTTTGATGATCGCTCTTGTTGCTCACACTTATATCCATCGTATTCTGACCGTTGCCATCGTTTTTTTCATCGTACACATCTGTCACGTCACTACTCCTGTCTCATTATCGATACGCTTATTTTTATAATATTGTTTGAGCGCTGGTTTACCACCCTCTTTTATAATCATTATTTGTGACAAAACACATCATCACCATTCAAACTTGCCTTTACTGACACTATTTTTAGGTTGCTTGGGGTAATACGGCATTTTTCATACGTTTTTTGACAATACGCTGCTTATTACGTAAGCGCCTATCACCTTGATTGTCTTCATAGTATTTTGGGTTGGTCAACATAGAGATCAGCAAGGCGGATTCATCACGATTGAGCTTGGCCGCAGATTTATCAAAATAATGCTGAGCCGCCGCTTCAATGCCATATATACCATTGCCAAACTCTGCTACGTTTAGATATGCGGTCAAGATTCGCTGTTTGTCCCAAAATGTTTCGAGCATCACCGTAATCACAGCTTCCTCGCCTTTACGAACGTACGAGCGATGCGAGGTTAAAAATAGGTTTTTTGCCAGCTGCTGGGTAATCGTTGAACCGCCAGCTGACATTTTTCCTGTCTCTTCATTTTTCTTTTGGGCGGCTTTGATGCCTTTAAAATCAAAGCCATTGTGCTGGCTAAATGTAGAGTCCTCACTAACTATCGCTGCTTGTTTGGCAGATTTTGCAATGGCGTCATATTCCGCCCACGTCTGCGTGACCGTACCGCCTGTCAAGCGATGAGTCAGCATAAACATACTGTTGTTAATAGGCTGGGTTTTCCAAATCAACAATAAGCCTGCAACCAACACATGGAAGGTCACTAGCAATAGTATTAATGCCAGTAATAGTCGTTTGAAAAATTTGCTAAAACTTGCCATGTGAGATACCCAAGTGATTGAAAAAATAATAAGATGAAAAGGCTAAGATAAAGTGAGTCACTATTAATAATTCACTATTAATAAGTTACTATCAATAAAAAACCACTATCAATAAAAAGTGATAAGCCAAAGCCTATAAATCAGTAATTAAAAACCGCAAGTCATCTTACCTAATCTCACAATCGCTGTCATTATTTACCCAATTTCTTTATCATGGCATAAAGAGTAAACAGTATTCATGTTTTTTGATTGAGATTTTAACCTCAGGTAATATTTGGTACGTCTTAAGATAAGAGAACAATTATGTCTATTAGCACTATACCTGATAATAATATTAAAGCACTACGAGCACGCATCATAGAGCAAAGCCCACGTCTTGGCACATGTCAAACCGTCGATAAGTGGTGGCTATTAGGGACTTCTGGCTGTCATTTATGCGACATCGCAGAGCAAATATTGATGCAATTTCAAGCGGTACAGCCGATTACTTATGAAAACATCGATATTGCCGATTTTGATGAGTCATTAATGATGGAATTTGCCACCACCATTCCCGTGATTTTGACGCCATCAAAGCGCTTAAACTATCCTTTTTCGGTGATGGATTTACAGCAGTTATTGATGCCCTAATCGTGAGCCAATCGTAACCCGTCTAGAGTGAGGAAACTATGAAACCCTTAGAAAAAATAACAGAAATTGAGGATTTACGCCGTGTGGCTGAGCGCAAAGTGCCACGTATGTTTTACGATTATGTCGATTCCGGCTCATGGACTGAGACCACCTATCGCAACAATGAAAGCGATTTTGACCGTATTAAGCTGCGTCAGCGCGTGTTGGTCAATATGGAAAACCGCAGTCTGGCGACTACCATGATTGGCGAGCCTGTCAAGATGCCAGTGGCCATCGCTCCCACTGGATTTACAGGAATGATGTGGGCGGATGGCGAAATCAAAGCGGCGCAAGCGGCAGAAAAGTTTGGCATCCCCTTCTCTTTATCCACCATGAGTATCTGCTCTATCGAAGACGTTGCTGCTCACACCAACAAACCGTTTTGGTTCCAACTCTACGTGATGCGTGATCAAGATTTTATGGCGAACCTCATTCGCCGTGCCAAAGAGGCCAATTGCTCCGCCCTTATATTAACCGCCGACTTACAGGTACTCGGTCAGCGGCACAAAGACATCAAAAACGGTCTATCAGCGCCGCCCAAACCGACCTTGACCAATATGTTGAATCTCATGACCAAGCCGCAATGGTGTCTCAATATGCTGGGCACAAAAAGACGCACGTTTGGGAACATCGTTGGTCATGCAAAAAACGTCGAGGATATCTCTTCCTTGTCTGCATGGACAGCAGAGCAATTCGATCCAGCACTCAGTTGGGACGACGTCGCCCGTATCAAAGATATGTGGGGCGGCAAGCTGATTATCAAAGGTATCATGGAGCCAGAAGACGCCATTATGGCTGCGCGTAGCGGTGCCGATGCGCTGGTGGTTTCAAACCATGGGGGTCGTCAATTGGACGGTGCGCTCTCCTCTATTTCTGCGCTCACAGATATCGTACAGGCGGTTCAAGCCGAAAACAGCAATATCGAGGTGTGGCTCGATAGTGGCGTCCGCTCCGGTCAGGATGTGCTAAAGGCCATCTCGTTGGGCGCTAAAGGCACGATGATTGGTCGCGCTTTTCTTTATGGATTGGGTGCTTATGGCGAAGATGGCGTACGCCGTGCGCTTGAACTTATTTATAAGGAGTGCGACATCTCGATGGCATTTTGTGGTCATACCGATATCAATAACGTCACGGACGATATCTTAGTAAAAGGCACGTATGAAAATCTTAAAATTTAAATAGAATACTCTAAAAAAACCAATAACCGTTAGACAATAACTGTGCGCTTATAAGTGACGTCGTCTGATTATAGTCGATTCTAAATAACACAGATACGTTATATCACGACGCGGAACTAATATAATTTTTTTTGGCTTGCTGTGCCTACGCCGACAGAGGCTGCAAAAAATTAATATCCGTTCCGCTGTATCGTTTTTATGCCGAACTCACTATATACCCTGTATACTTTACTGATAAATTTTCCGTCACCATTAGCTTTTATGACCATTCAACAATTATTAAAAACAGCACCTGTCACCACTTTATTATTAATAAGCTTTATCGGTTTGTTTATTATGCAGGTATTAACAGGCGCTGATGCCAACAACCCAACGTCTGAGATGTTGATAAAATGGGGGGCTAACGCCTTACCTTTTACCATGAATGATGAGCCGTGGCGCTTGGTCAGTAGTGCGTTTTTACACATCGGTCTGATGCATCTACTGTTTAACGGCTTTGCTATGTACTTTTTTGGTCGGATTGCTGAGCCGATGTTTGGTTCGGGTAAATTTTTGGCGTTGTTTTTACTCTCAGCAATCGGTGGTAATTTACTCAATACGCAAGTGACATGGCTAAGCATTTTGGATGGCACGGGACAAGTCGGACTGTCAGCGGGTGCCTCAGGTGGCATCATGGGCATTGGCGCGGCTTTATTGATGGCCGCTTTCTTTAACATGTCAGTCAATGGCATGAGGCTCAATTTAAGAAGCTTGCTCTTTATTATGGGCATCAATCTTGTGTATGGTTTTGCTGTGCCCGGTATTGATAACGCCGGTCACATTGGCGGTGCGATTACAGGGCTAGTCATCGCCCTATCTTTTGCGGTTGCTCACCGTCAGCGCGTGAATAATCTAACCCCAATCCAGCAAAATCCATCTATAAGCACACCGATAAACCAAAGCATTTATCAAACCAATAAGCAAAGCCCTTATCGCAATAATGGCGAGCACACCTATCAGACCCGCTACATTAACGAAGCATCTGATGCTGATAGTTCTCTGTCAACCCAAGCTAATACAGAAGATGAGACAAGGTTCAATAATATTACTCACAATAAAGCCATCGAACAAAAAACAGCGGCGAGGCCTTCATTAATTTGGCAATTGCTACCATGGGCGGTGATACTTCTCATCAGCATTGGTTTTGTCTGGTGGTGGCAAGACATTCACCAGCAACTCTTAGAAGTATTAAAAAGCATTGAGTAAACGAGCATAGTTATTTATCATTGCTGAATTGTTGTAAAAGCATCATACTCATTGAGCTTATCCTACTCCATTATTTCTGCCTAGTGCTACTATTCAACCATCCCCACTCAATCACGAGACTTGATTATGTTTAAACTTGCAGCGCTACCTACTCTCTCTGCGCGCACTTCACTTAGCCTGTTAACGGCGACTGCGTTGTTCAGTGTGTCTAGCATGTCTAGTGCCATTCCTTTTCTGAATAAAAACTTACCGACCGACCATGACGCTGTGTTGAGTGTTGGCGTCAACGCCATGGCAGTCAAGTCTGCCTACGATTTAGATGACAATACCGAGTTTCGGGTGTTGCCAGGCGTATTTTATGACAACAATAGAGTCTACGCACGCGGCGCACAAGCGGGCGCGTATCTGATCAATGATGGCACCAATCAGTTGTCTGTCTATGCTCAACCGTCTGGCAACAGCTTTGATCCTGACGATGCCAGTGGCAATTTGGCAGAATTGGACGAGCGTAAAATCTCAGCGTCGGCAGGTGTAAGCTATCAGCGCCGTACGCCTATTGGTGCATTTCGCGCACAAGTCGCGACTGATGTTTTGGATAAAAGTGGGGGCAACACGGCACGCTTGACTTATATTGGCAGAATCACCGCAGATAAGCTAACCGTCTATCCAAGCTTTGGCTTTGAATATTTTGATGAAGATTATAACAACTACTATTATGGCGTGACCGAAGCAGAGTCAGCAAAATCAGGCGTTGAACCGTATAAGTCTAACAACAGTCTGAACCCGTATATCAATATCAGCGCCAATTATGACTTTAATGAAAACTGGGCAGGATTTGCCAATCAAAGCTTGAGTTATTTGCCCAATGAGCAATATGACAGCCCAATGGTCAACTCACGTACGGATGCAACGACGACGCTCGGTTTGTTGTATAAGTTCTAGAGTTTTTGATAGATTTAATATGGAAAAGCTGAGCATTTTGCTTGGCTTTTTTGGTTTAAGTCGAGCTGTTGTAAATTCAAACGCTTTGCTGGCTTTTTTATCGTATCTTATTCGATTTTCGCTCTAAATAGAAGCGCCAAACCGTGCTTATAAATAACAATGTGTATGAGCCAATCCAACATCCAACGCCCCAAACTTTTAGTTCGATTTCTGAATCATGAATTCCTTTATCGCCTGTTGCTACTATGGTTGTGAGTAAAAAAGTGGACAACCCCAGAATAAAAGTGAAAGCGGCAAGCTCAATCGGATTTTTATGGCGAAACGTCAGGTATATCGCTAGCAAAAAAGTGAGATTACTATAAGCTTGAAATACCAAACCCATCCAACCAAACAGAATACCCGTGACTAAAGTCTCATAACCAAAGTAGGTCTCACCGTCGTAATGTAGCGTGGGTAAACATAGGGATAGCAGCCACATGTACAGAGCTATTTTAGACAGTGTTGGCGGGTTGGAATAAGTATCGTCAAGGCTCATGAGTTATCCTTACTTAGTATATTGGAGCAATAGTTGTTTTATCTAATGGTCCTAATATACCTATCTCATCACCCTTACTTTGCGTAAAAGCTGTGTCTTTGTCGCGTCCTCTTCATCAAAAATTCATAAGCATAAAAAAACCTTGTCGCGAGACAAGGTCTGTTTAACTCTGAATATAATCATCACTTCAATAACAAGGTAAACTGCAGCTAAACAAGGAAAAAGTGTTAGCTATGTACAAAATGAGCAGTATAATAGTTCGATGGTAGACTCACGTACTGAATCATCAAAGACACTTAGTTTGCTTTAATTTATCTAGAAAATCAATGCTTTAAATATAACATAGGACTTTTGACTTCAATTTATGAATAAAAATCAACAAATAAAAACTGGAATATTTTCTTTTTTTTCAGGAGCTGGGTTTTTGGACCTTGGTTTTGATACTACCACTGGCTTTGAGACTTTATTTGTAAATGAGTACCATGAGCCTTTCATGGAAGTTTATAAGTCTTCAAGAGAGAAAATGAATATATCGGAGCCTTTGTTTGGATATAGTACTGAAGATATTTGCGAATTTCTAGAGAATGAATGCTTATTATCATCATTGTCAGAGAACATAATAGCAGCAAAGTCTAATTTTGACTTGATAGGCTTCATTGGAGGCCCTCCTTGTCCTGATTTTTCAGTCGGTGGCAAAAATAAAGGCATAGAAGGTGAAAACGGGAAACTTTCAGCGACTTATGTTGAGTTAATAATTAAAAACCAACCTGATTTCTTTCTTTTTGAAAATGTAAAAGGTCTTTATCGTACTAAAAAACATAAAGCTTTTTTCGATGACATGAAAATAAAGTTAATTGACAAGGGTTATTTATTAACAGAAAAATTGATAAATGCCCTAGAATTTGGCGCACCGCAAGATCGTGAGCGTATCATTCTTATAGGTTTCAAGCAGAGCACTTTAAAAAGATTTAGTGTAAAGATACGTAGCACCTCAGTTCTTGAATCATTTAATTGGGATGCTAAACTATTATATGACGCTAAAAATATTTTATCTCAAAACTGGCCAACGCAAGAAACATTTATTGAGAATCTAGATAAACCTTGTCCTGATGGGGTTAATGAAAAGCTCACAGTCCAGCACTGGTTCGATAAGAACGATGTTTTAAACCATCCAAACTCACAGCACTACTTCCAACCGAGAGCAGGTTTACCAAAATTCCAATCAATCAGAGAAGGCGATGATCTAAAAAAATCATATAAACGATTACATAGATGGCGATATTCACCTACAGCGGCATACGGTAACAATGAAGTTCATTTACATCCATATAAAGCTAGAAGAATTTCTGCTGCTGAGGCTTTAGCAATTCAGTCTTTACCAAAAGAATTTGTTATTCCTGAAAACATATCTCTTACTAATATGTTTAAAACTATTGGCAATGGTGTTCCTTATCTTGCCTCGAAAGGTCTTGCCGAAACGCTACAACATTTCATAGAAAGTTTTAATAAGTAAGAAGGGGTACTATGCAAAAGCTATCAGCAGGAAACCTTGTATATTTTCTAAATCAACTAGATAAGAATCAGACTTACAACTATATAAATCCAAAAACAAAAGGGTTAATAAAAATTGAAGGCATTGATCTACCTGAGGGTCCTATAAGAATTAAAAGGTGGAACCCTTCTAAAGGAGAAACTGAACTAGATAAAAAGATTGAAACTATTTCAAGCGAATTGATTTGGCGAATCGCTAATGCTTTTAATCCAAATCAACCCATAAACTTTGATCGTGTCTTGGGTGGTAGTTATAATACAAGAAGTGTTCTTGAAGCTTTATTAGCACATACTCCTCAATTTTACTATTGTTATCCAGGTCGTATCGAGAACAAAGGGAGTCTATCAAGTGTTAAGCATGGGCATAAGCATATAATCTGGAAGCCTGAAGCTCCACATAGATCAGGTATACTTGAGAGTATTGAAACAGATATTGTAATTTCCGAAATGCCCGCACTAGATGCGTTTTATGATTCACTTGTACTTCCAGATTCATTTGAACAACAAGAAATAGATATTGATATACAAAGGCGACATGCTCAAATTCAGATAGCGCTTTACTTTATTGGTAAACAATTAAGTTTTAGAACTTGGATTGCGCAAAATGATAAAGGGATTCTTTATCAGAATAAAAGGATTAGCGAGTATGAAGGAGTAATTGCTTCATTAAAAGATGAAAAACTGATGACTGCATATGATGATGCAATTCAAGCAGCATTACTGATTGACTGTATATGGTTCAAAAACGGAAGGTTGATGCCTGCGGTTATGGAGATTGAGCACTCTACGGGAGTTACAAGTGGCCTGACTCGAATGAAAAACTTTTACGATAAGTTTCCACCTTACCCCACAAGATATGTAATTGTTGCGCCTGATGAATTACGGGATAAGGTAATAAGAGAGGCTAACAAACCTCAGTTTAAGGAGTTAGATATAAGGTATTTTACCTATTCAGCGGTCGAAGAGCTTTATTCACTTTGTCAAAGAAGAAGTCTTAGGGGAGTTACTGAGGAGTTCTTGGATTGCTTTATGGAAAAAATACTAGATAAGCATTTTTAACTAATTACCCTATCGATAACATCTGTCACTCTTGCTTCGGAATTTTAAAGCGATAAATAAGCGTAAACAAAACCAAAAAAAAGACCTTGCCAAATGACAAGGTCTTTTTTTATTCTAAGAAGTCTTTGATAGCTTACTTAGGATGTACCATATCAGCAGGGATGACCCACTCATCAAACTGCGCTTCAGTTAATAGCTCCAGCTCAACTGCCACTTGCTTCAAGGTTTTGTTTTCTTTATAAGCCGTCTTAGCGATTTTTGCTGCATTTTCATAACCAACATGACGGTTCAATGACGTCACTAGCATCAACGAGTTGTGCAAGAAGTCATCAATTTTGTCTTTTACTGGCTCGATACCCACCGCACAGTTTTCGTTGAAGCTGTTGCACGCATCGCCAAGCAGTTTAATAGACTGTAATAAGTTAAAGGCGATCACTGGCTTATACACGTTTAGCTCAAAGTTACCTGATGCACCAGCCATGCTGATAGTTACGTCATTACCCATAACCTGAGCGACAACCATGGTCATGGCTTCTGACTGCGTTGGGTTTACTTTACCCGGCATGATAGAAGAGCCTGGCTCATTTTCAGGAATCGTCAACTCTCCAAGACCACAACGAGGGCCTGATGCCAACCAGCGTACGTCGTTCGCGATTTTGTTTAAGCTAGCAGCGAGCGTTTTTAGAGCGCCTGACGCAAATACTTCGGCATCACGAGCGGCCAGCGCTTCAAATTTGTTCGGTGACGTGACGAACGGCAAGCCCGTCAAAGTTGACAGTTGCTCAGCTGCTTTTACGGCATAATCAGGATGGGCATTTAGACCAGTACCAACGGCAGTACCGCCTAGTGGCAATTCATACAAGCCTTGTAGCGCGTTGTCGATACGCGTTAATGAATGGTCCAGTTGGCTCACATAACCGCTGAACTCTTGGCCTAGCGTCAAAGGCGTGGCATCTTGCAAATGCGTACGACCGATTTTGACGATACTGTCGAATTCTTTTGCTTTTTTGTCCAAGGTATCACGCAGTGCTTGTACCGCTGGGATCAATAAGCTGTTGATCTGACGCGCAGCCGCCACACGAATCGCGGTTGGGAAGCTGTCATTGGTAGACTGAGCATGGTTGACATGGTCATTTGGGTGAATTGGCGTGTAACTACCGCGCTCAGAACCCGCGATTTCGTTGGCACGGTTGGCAAGTACTTCATTCATATTCATGTTTGACTGTGTGCCAGAACCTGTCTGCCATACAACGAGTGGAAACTGATCCGTTAGACCACCGTTGATGATTTCGTCAGCCGCTTGTACGATCAAATCACGCTTGTCATCTTCGATACGCTCAAGGCTTGCATTGGTAATCGCAGCAGCCTTTTTGACCAATGCCATCGCTTCGATCATTGGACGCGGCAATGTTTCGCCACCGATTTTGAAGTTTTCGCGGCTACGCTGCGTTTGCGCACCCCAATAAGCGTCAGCTGGGACTTCCACATTGCCCATGGTGTCTTTTTCGGTACGAGTTGCCTGATTCTGTGTCGACATAACTACCCTCTTTGATGGTTTGTTGTTTTATGGCTGAGCCGTAAAAAGTGCAACATCCGCTGCACATAAAGGAGAATACGATATAAAGTGGCGTTATGATAGCATGACTAACGCGCGTTGAATATTCACAAATAAACGTTGCGGTTGTCTAAAAATATCAGCCATCTTCAACTCATAGCCAGTTCAAAACAAAATCGATACGTGAGTAGTCACCTGCTACTGGTATCAATTTTTCTTGCTTGCTGTTCGCAAGCGTGACAGAGACTACAAAAAATTTACCCCAGTAGCATTGCTTCGGTTGTAAAGTGAATCGACTCTACTACATGATTGGATCGCCTTTATATGCTTCCTGAACCCAAAAGTCCTACATCAAAGGATTCTGAAATCAGCAACCCACCCAGACGACACTTTACACGCCAGCGACGTCAGTTAAGCGATGGCGCACGTAGAAATTTAGCACAAGCAGCAAGTTTGCATTTAACCAAGCTACAGCAGCGGTTGCCAGTCAATTCGCGTATCGGCTTATATTATGATGGCTTCGGTGAGTTGCCCACTCAGTCACTGCTGGACTGGTGCAGGCGCTTAGGCTATTTGCCTTATTTGCCTGTCGTTGGTTCATTAGGCAGTGACGATAAACGATTGCGTTTTGTACCGATTTATCATACCAAACTCGTCAACGTACCAACCCGTATTCATCGCTTGGGTATGAAGCAAAACCATCATCGGCGTTTGCTGTGGGCGCGCGAATTAGACGTGATTATCTGCCCGCTGGTAGCGGTAGATTTAAACGGCAACCGTATGGGAATGGGTGGTGGATTTTATGACACCACGCTAGGCAAAAGCTATCGTGCTGGTGCGTCAAGGCCATTAAAAATTGGCTGGTGTTATGATTTTCAAGTGGTTGAAGCTTTGCAACGTCAGCCATGGGATGTACCATTAGATGGTTTGATTACGCCAAGCGGCATAAGGTGGTTTTGATGAGTAGGAATAAACAGTCTGACGAAAAAGAATCTAGCGCGGATAATGTGGACGAGTATCTGCAAACATTGGGCAATGATGACGCTAGGGAGATACGTTATTACAGTCAAGAACAGCCGTTTAGTTCTGAAGATATGACAAGATTAATCAATGAAGAACGCTTAAATAAGTTGCTCGCACAAAGTGATGACTTTTTGAGTAGTTTGAATGGTGAGATTAAGGATTTTGATGAATAGTACTTATCCAAAATAATAACTCAGCAAGTAGCGAGTATAACGCATGCGAACAAAGCGACTCTCTCTAAAATCAATAAAAGCTTACTTCTACGCCAAACCATTGCGCATCGCTTTTGCTGTTTTATGGCTGTTTTTCGCCTATCAAATTATTGCCTCAGGTTTTTTGCCAAACCCTTATGCCTTACCTGATGATAATCCTGAGCCGCATTCTTATTCAATGGCATTAGTCATCATATTAATGATTTCGATGATTTTAAACTTAAGCTTACTCGTCGTTATAGATGTATATATGCGTAGTAGATGGAAGTTTTTAATCATGCTAATGATGACGGCATTGTTTCTGGTCTACTTTGGGATGATGGCAATACATGCGCCGCCCTCATTAGCTTGGATGATTATGTGGACATTTTTGTCATTTATATTATGTTTGATACTGTGTTTTTGTCAGACTTTTTTATTTATTTTGCGACGAAGTTTTGGCAAATAAAAAACTTAATAATCTGCTTATCTACAACACCATCGCCGCTATCCAACCAAACGCCAATAATGGTAGATTATAATGCAAAAAAGTCGGCACCACGCTGTCTTTAATATGGTCATGCTGACCGTCGATATTGAGACCGGACGTTGGCCCAAGGGTTGAATCCGACGCAGGCGATCCTGCATCACCCAGCGCGCCCGCCGTACCGATAATCGCCACAGTCGCCAATGGTGAAAACCCTAAAGAGATACACAGCGGCACATAAATCGCGGCCAAAATAGGAATGGTCGAGAACGACGAACCAATGCCCATCGTCACGATGAGACCGATGGCAAGCATGATAAATGCCGCAATCGCTTTGTTGCCCGCGAACAAAGACGCCGCACCATCGACCAATGGCTGAATCTGCTCAGTCGCTTTCATCACTTCTGCAAAGCCTTGTGCGGTAATCATAATAAAGCCAATCATTGCCATCAGCTTGATGCCATCATTAAAGACGGTATCGGCTTCCCGCCACTTGACCACGCCTGTCGCCATAAAGACACCAAAGCCAAACATAGAACCAAGCAAAAGCGAATCGGTATAGAGCTGCACCACAAATGCGGTGACAATAGCAGCCAAGGCAACCAGCGTTTTTAGCTTGCTTTGCGTTTGCGCGTCCGCAGCCGTTTTGCTTAACGCATCACCTTCTACCACGGCATCGTGAGCCGCTTTGTCTATCGCCACTTGCTCGTAATGACGCGGCTTACGATAACTGACAAACACCGCTACGATTAAGCCTAAGAGCATTCCTAGAGCCGGAATGGCCATCGCTTTCACAACCGAAATATTGGCGACATCGATGCCCGCTTCGCCAACGTTTTTTAGCATGATTTGATTGAGGTAAATATCACCAAAGCCGTACGGAATAAACATATACGTGGTGACCAGACCAAAGGTCAACAGACAAGCGATGAGTCGTCTATCAATCTGCATCCGATTAAAGGCCAGTAGTAATGGCGGTACAAGCAATGGAATAAAGGCAATATGAATGGGGATTAGGTTTTGACTAAAGCAGCTCATGGTGATTAAGCCTGCAAATAGCATATACTTAATCAAACCACTGGTGCCGCCTGCATCAATACGTTTAATCACAGCGCCTGCCAATGATTGCGGCAACCCAGAATGTGCGATCGCAACCGCAAACGCGCCCAGCAAGGCGTATGAGAGCGCGATTTGCGCCCCATTGCGAATGCCTTCTTGAAAAGCCTCTAACGTATTAGTAATACCAAGACCTGCCAGCAATCCGCCTGCCAGCGCCCCGATCAATAAACTGAGCACCACGTGCACTCTTGAGAGTGACAGTCCTAGCATGATGATAACTGCTAGAAGTACTGCATTGATTGCCATGTGTTGCCCCTTTTCTACTTGCTTTGTCTGTTTGGCCTATGATGACCAACGAATTGCTTAAAACCGATTACGCTATAGTAAGATCACTATAAAAACTGTCAGCGTGGCTGGGATAAATTTTTAAAAAGTATCTCAAACCTACTGTTTAAAAGAGCGGTCTGAAATACCATCTAACTAGAACGCGCTAACTAGAACGCGCTACACTTAAGCTCTGTATTAGCTCTGCATTTTAGACGGGCGTCAGTTTACCTGATTTTGCTTATAAAACCTACGCATAGAACCCGATGGTTATTGACCGTATGCCAGTTGTTATATATCTAGGCTGCACAGATATAGCGTAATATCGTATTGAATTCATCGCAGTAGTCGCTTTAATGTGCAAACAGACATCGCTATTTCATAAAGATAAGCGCGCAACTTCGTCAATGAGACTTGCAATTTTATCTGTGGACACCATTTATCTAAACATGAACCACGAACTTGACTTTACAAGTCTGGTGAACGAGGAAGAATCTATGAGTGAACATAAAATAACCCAAGACAATATCGATATTGATGTCGACGTTTCATCTACTGTTGCAGAAGACAACGAGCTAGATATTGCATCTGAGACCTCGTCTAATGATGCACTAGAGACTGCGTCAACCAATGGCAAAGACCATGATCTTGATGACAAAGACGTAAAAAACAATCCTACTGACAGCTATCTACCGTTGTTGGCACTACGTGATGTTGTGGTCTATCCACACATGCAAATTGCATTGTTCGTGGGCCGTGCCCCATCCGTCAAAGCAGTTGAATTGGCGCAAGCGGAGTACGGCAGTAAAGTACTGGTCGTTGCCCAAAAAGACTCACTAACAGAAGACATCGATCAGGACAACTTATACCAGTATGGTACGGTTTGTCGCATTGTCAGCACCATGCCCCATGATAGCGATGAGAACTGCATCAAAGTATTGATCGAAGGTCAATACCGTGCGCGCGTCGAGTCGATTGAGAATCACGACGAGCTACTGATGGCAAAATTTGAACGTGCTGATCTCGATGTCAGTATGGATGAGAGCCAACAGAAAAATACCATTCAGGCACTCACCACATTGTTTGAAAGCTATGCGGATGCGCGTCTGCGTAATGCGCGTGAGCTGACTCGCGTGGCAAAACGTATCGATGACTTACTCGAGTTGGTGTATTTCATCTCAACACGTGTGTCGATGGATCTTGATGTTAAACAGTCTTTCTTAGAAGAAGACGACATCAAAACACACATCAATACGTTGACAGAATATCTCGTCAAGCAAAGTGCGGAACAAAACATCGAACAAGACATTCAAGAAGCCGTGCGTCAGCAAATGGAAGACAACCAGCGCGAATACTTCTTAAATGAAAAAATGAAAGCCATTAAAAACGAGCTGTCAGATATGAATGACGGCGCGTTCGATGGCGAAGATGATGTGGCTGAGCTTGAGCAGCGTTTAGAAGATGCTGACTTACCAGACGATGTGCGTAAAAAAGCGGAGCAAGAGTTTAAAAAGCTCAAAATGATGCCGCCTGCATCAAGTGAATCGTCAGTGGTACGCAACTATATTGAATGGATTTTGGACACGCCGTGGAATGCAACGACCAAGGTTTCTATCAATTTAGACAAAGCAAAGACTGTCTTAGATGAAGATCACTACGGTTTGCAAGACGTAAAAGACCGCATCTTAGAATATCTCGCCGTACAATCACGCGTGAAAAAACTGCGTGGCCCGATCTTGTGTCTTGTCGGTCCTCCAGGGGTGGGTAAGACCTCATTGGGTGAATCGATTGCTCGAGCCACTGGTCGCAAGTTTGTGCGTATGGCGCTTGGCGGCGTGCGTGATGAAGCCGAGATTCGCGGTCATCGCCGTACTTATATCGGAGCCATGCCGGGTAAAATCGTACAATCGCTGGCCAAAGCTGAAGTCAAAAACCCATTATTCTTATTGGATGAAATCGATAAGATGGCGCAAGACTTCCGTGGCGATCCGGCATCAGCATTGCTGGAAGTATTAGATCCATCACAGAACGACACGTTTAATGACCATTATTTGGACATGGACTTAGATTTGTCACAAGTGATGTTTATCTGTACAGCCAATAGCATGGATATTCCGCCAGCATTGCTTGACCGTATGGAAGTCATTCGTCTGCCGGGTTATACCGAAGAAGAAAAGGTCAATATCGCGCAGAAATACCTTGTGCCAAAAGCGATTAAGCAAAATGGTCTCAAAGATGGTGAAATCGAGATCGTGGAAGCGGCATTACACAGTATCGTGCGCAGCTATACGCGAGAAGCTGGTGTGCGTAACCTTGAGCGTGAAGTGAATAAAATCTGCCGCAAAGTGGTTCGCGGTTCGGTTGAAACGCATGGCGCACGCGCTCCCAAAAAAGCAGAACGCGAACTGGTCGTGGTCGATGACAAAAACATCGATGACTATCTAGGCGTGCATCAGTACGACTACGGTCTGGCTGAAGAAGAGCCTGAGATTGGCCGTATTACTGGTCTTGCTTGGACGCAAGTCGGTGGTGAGCTATTAACCATCGAAGCGGTCGCCATGAAAGGTAAAGGTGAGCTGAGCTTTACTGGCTCATTGGGCGATGTGATGAAAGAGTCGATCCGTGCCGCCATGAGCGTGGTTCGTGCTCGCGGTGACAGCCTAGGCATTGACTATGAAGCGTACAAGACGACTGACGTCCATGTGCATATGCCAGAAGGGGCAACACCCAAAGACGGTCCATCTGCTGGTGGCGCACTCACCACTGCCCTAGTCTCTGCACTGACTGGCATTGCCATTCGTCCAGATATCGCGATGACTGGCGAGATTACTTTACGTGGTAAAATCCTACGTATCGGCGGTCTCAAAGAGAAGCTGCTCGCGGCGCATCGCGGTGGTATCAAGCATGTCTTGATTCCAGCAAGTAACGAGCGCGACTTGGCGGATATCCCTGACAACGTCAAAGCAGGTCTGACCATTCAGCCTGTGGCAACGATTGATGAGATATTAAAGGTTGCCTTGGTTAGTATGCCAAAACCGCTTAAGCCTGCTAAAGTAACGGTTGATAAAACCTCGGGCAAAGCGCTACATAACTAATTAGCTATTAATTAAGTATTAAAAACTATAAAGCCGCTCATCATTAAGATGGGCGGCTTTTTTTATGGCAAAAATAAAACACTGATGAAATCAAGCAGCTATGCTATATTTTAAACAAATGTTTATATAGCAGAATATCATGACTTTGCACCAATTTTATTCATCAGCGTCTCTAGGTATTTTATTTTTAACTGTTTTGACAGGTTGCCAGACGACGAATAATGATACAAGTACACCTTTAGTTATCCAAACGTCAATACCAGTGAAGCTTGAAGAAATTATTAATTTTTCGCAAAGTGAAAATAACGAGTACATTTCTTCATGGAAATTGCCTGAGCTTCCTATCGAGCGCTTAAATCGCTTTGATTGGCAACAGGTAGGCTTGATAGACGAAGACAACGTCGTTACTCAAATTGACAATGAACAGTCGTTAAAGCTGGATATACGTCCTAATAACCTAGTATTTAAGTATGATTGCCAGCGTTATCGCTTACACCATGATGGTTATCAGAATTACCATTACAGCTCTTATGAAGTAACCACCATTACAACATCCTCTTGCCTAATTAAAGATAAGCAAGTCGCAAGCGATATCTCTGAATATCTAACCCAATTATTTCCCAAGTATGGTAGAGGACGTTTTACTCTTAGAATAATACCTACCTCAAATTTACCATCACCCTTGCATAAACTCGCTTTAAAAAATCAAACCTCGCCTCTGCTGGCTTTAAATACGCAAGACAAACAGCTCATATTTGAGGGAAAAGCCAAGACAGTAAAGCCAATCTTTGGACTACCGATTGATTATGCTTTTTTAGAGGATTATAGATGGCGCTTGGTTAGTGCTATGGATAGCAAACAGGAAACCATAGAAGACATTACACGTACGGGATACCCAGTCACAGCCGATTTTAGCTCTTCTTTATCTAACTTAGATGAGCATCGCGCTGGCTTTTATTCTGACTGCAACGGTGTTGGCGGTCCGTATATTTTAACGTCTGACAACATCTTAATGATTGGTTCCGCGCCACAAACTATGATGGGCTGTGAACCCAAACGTGAGGCCGCAGAAGATAAAATCAGATCCCTTGAACAGCTGAGTAAAAGTCAGTTGTCCTTAAAGCAGCTTCCGAGTACCAGTGTTGACGATTCAAATTTGCCTTATTATTTACTCACTCAAAAATTAGAGTCAGGTGAAACTCTAGTTTGGCAAAATGAAGCAAAAAGAGCATTTTAAGAAATTTCAAACCCGTACGTTACTTACATTTATTAACTGATTGTTGCGCTTTTGATGAATATCTACACGACGCCCTTGGCTATACTAATGATGACATTAAGCAATGTTCTAGCAATTCAAACAAAATGACAGTAATGACAGTGAAAGTCATTCTTCATAACAATTAAATATAAATGGAGATAATAATGAATAAGACGATGCTTGCAAGTGCCCTACTATGTGGTTCAGCATTAGCGATGACAGGTTGCCAAACGGTTGAAAGCCAAATGCAGACAGGTAATCCATTAAACCAGCCTGCTCTAAAATCAACGATTAAGACAGTAGATGGTAAAGAAAAAGAAGTGGGACAAGTCTTCTTACGTCCAGTTGATGGCGGTGTTCAAGTCTATGGTAAGCTTATGAACTTGCAGCCAGGTAAAACGGTTGCGCTACACATTCATGAAACGGGTAGCTGTGCAGATATGGGTAAAGCGGCAGGTGGCCATTTCAATCCAGACAACAAGCCACACTCAAACCCAGATGACATGAATGGTCACGCAGGTGATTTACCGAACTTAACAGCCGATGAAAATGGCGTTGCTACTATTAACTACGTGAACAAGAAAATCTCTGCAGCTGAAGTAGGCAAATACAGTGTCAATCGTTTAGCATTTATTGTTCATGCCAATGCCGATGACTATAAGAGCCAGCCCGCTGGTAATGCAGGCGACCGTGTTGCATGTGGTATCATCGAGAAAACCTAATAGCTCTTTAGAATATAATAGTTATTAAAAATAAAGTTAAGTATAAGATAAAGTGTATATTTTATAACTAATATTATTTTTAGATCAAAAAAAACCTCTTAGTATCTAAGAGGTTTTTTTATGGTTGATAGAAAAACTGTTATTCTTCGACCCACTCGCCTTTACGCCAGTACACTCCCCAACGTGTGGCTTTACCATTTTTCTCAGAGCCAATATATTGCTCTTTTTTCTTACGCGACCAGCGCAGAATCGTTGGATTGCCGTCAGGATCTTCGTCTGGCCCTTCAAACAAGTACTGGAATTTATCTTCCATCTTATCTTTGATCTCTCGCAGCTCGGCAAGCTTTGGCGGACGCGTTTCTCGAACTTTCGGAAACTTAGATGCCGCTAAGAACATACCAGCCGCGCCTTCACGCAAGATAAAATAATCATCGTGCTTGGTCGATTTCAATTCTGGTAGATGAATCGGATCCATGCGCGGCGGTGCCGCTTCGCCTGTTTTTAGTACCTTACGTGTATTGTCACATTTTTGGCAAGCAAAATAAGGACCAAAACGTCCGGTCTTAAGCTCCATTTGTCCATCACACTTATCGCAATCGATGGTCGGCGCATCAGAGCCCGGTACTTCAAATTTCCCTTCTTCTAGAATATAACCGTCACAATCAGGATTATTACCGCAAACATGCAGTTTAAGCCCGCCATCGACGATATAACCGTTCATGGCTGTACCGCATTTCGGGCAGCGCTTTTTCTCCATCAAATCTTTGACTTCAGCGGTTTCATCAGCCGCGTCGCTTTCATCAAGATTGGCAAACGCCTCAACTGGCATTAAGTTTTTGGTGCCTTTGCAGCGCTCTTTTGGTGGTAAGTTATAACCCGTACATCCTAAAAACACCCCTGTTGAGCCCGTACGTAGTTGCATCGGACGATCACAAATGTCGCAATGCACATCGGGTACATCGGTCGGATCATTCGGACGCATACCATCTTTTTCTTTGGCATGCTCAAGGGTGGTTTTAAACTCGCCGTAGAAGTTGTCTAGCACATCCTTCCAGTTTTGCTCGCCTTCTGCCACATGATCGAGCTTGTCTTCTAGCGCTGCGGTAAAGGTATAATCCATCAAATCTGGGAAACTGGCTGTCAATCTATCGGTGACAATGTCGCCCATTTTTTCGGCAAATAAACGCTTGTTTTCAAGTTTTACATAGCCGCGATCTTGAATGGTGGAAATGATAGAGGCATAAGTCGATGGACGACCAATACCTTTTTTCTCAAGCTCTTTTACCAAGCTTGCCTCTGTATAGCGCGGTGGTGGCTTGGTAAAGTGTTGGCTTGGATCCAACTTATCCAGCGTTAACTGATCGCCCTTTTTGACATCAGGCAATAAGTTATCATCGGTTTTGGCAGGTGGCATCACTTTGGTATAACCATCAAACACCATGGTACGACCGCGCGCTTTTAGCTCAACATCGCCTGCACTAACAAACAAGTTCACCGACAGATATTTTGCGGGTAGCATCTGACAAGCCACAAACTGACGCCAGATTAGCTCGTATAAACGAATGGCATCGCGCTCAACGCCTTTTAACTGGGTTGACTTCATGTTGACATTAGACGGACGAATGGCTTCATGCGCCTCTTGTGCGCCTTGCTTATTGCCATAGAAGTTTGGCTTTTCTGGCACATATTTTGCGCCATAGCTGTCTTCAATATGACCACGCACGGCCGCGAGCGCATCTCCTGATAAGAATGTCGAATCGGTACGCATATAAGTGATGTGACCCGCTTCGTACAAGCGCTGCGCCAAAATCATGGTTTTCTTAACAGAAAATCCCAAACGCGTACTGGCCGCTTGCTGCAAGGTCGAGGTAATAAAGGGTGCGCTCGGACGTGACTGCGTAGGCTTCTCTTCCCGCTCTTTCACGATAAAGTCGCTTGCGTTTAGCACGGCTAAGACTTTGTCAGTCTGCTCTTTATTCACAAGCTTAAGTGGCTTGCCAGCTTGCTTGGTCGCCTCTAAGCGAATTCCAATTGGCTCAGCGTCTGTGGTATTTTTGGCTTTACTATCAGCGATATGGGTATCGGCATGAATTTGCCAGTATTCTTCTGGAATAAAGGCGCGAATCTCATGCTCCCGCTCAACTACCAAGCGCATCGCAACCGACTGGACGCGACCTGCTGACAGACCGCGGGCGATTTTTTGCCACAATAGCGGCGATACCATAAAGCCGACCACTCGATCCAAAAACCGACGCGCTTGTTGTGCATTGACACGGTCGATATCGAGCTTTGAGGGTTGTTTAAAAGCATTCTGAATGGCAGATTTTGTAATCTCATTGAAGACCACGCGCTGATATTTACTATCCGGCCCGCCGATGACTTCTTTGAGATGCCAAGCAATCGCCTCACCTTCTCTATCCATATCCGTTGCCAGATAGATTTTGTCAGCGTCTTTGGCTAGGGCTTTGAGCTCTTTGATTACTTTGGTTTTGTTTGGCAGTACTTCGTATACTGCTGCCCAGTCGTGCTCTGGATCTATACCCATCCGGCGTACCAGTGCTTGCTGCGCTTTTTCTTCTTTGCTCAGACTCTCATCTTTTTTGGTCGCAGCGGCTTTTTTGGTGCTCTTACTGGCACTGACTGGCAGATCACGGACATGACCAATACTGGAACGTACGATAAAGTCAGTCCCGAGATATTTATTAATCGTTTTTGCCTTGGCTGGCGATTCTACAATCACCAAAGACTTGCCCTTTGGGCTGTCCGCATCGGATGCTGGACTTTTTTTCGTTGTAGTTTTTGCCATATTTGACGACACCATAATATAAGTAAATTAAAGATAATAATAAATTTGGCAGCAGAGCAATTTATCATCGCTCATTGGTTCTTGTAGTAATAGCTGCTCTCAAAAACGGTTACAAAACAGATAATGACCTCAGGGCAGAGGTAGGGTTATGAAGACGTTACACTGCTAAGCGTCAAACTGTCAATGATAAACGACTGTGCGTTTGCGAAAAGTGCTTGCATATTGTCTTTTATTGGAGATTAAAAAATTTTTTATCATGCTATAGGCGTTTTTTGCATCTCCAATGCCCATTTCTCAAGATTTTCTTTCAATATTAATAAATCAGCTTCAATCTTTTGTTTTTGGTAGCTGGGGTTGCTTGCCGGACGCACATAAGCAATGTCTTCCCAATAAATAATAATGCTATTGGCCTTGGTCAGTAACCCTTTTACAAAAGGCTCGATACTGCTGGGTAAGTCCAGTGGTGCTTTATCCAAGCTAAAATCAGTCTTCTTAACAGCGACATTGGCTCGGCCTTGGTTGGAGCGAATAGCACTTGGGATATTGAGCTTGACCTCATCTTTAGTCGTATCAACAAAGCTACTGTCTGGTCGCCATTGACCATCAATGACTTGATAACGCGTGTGCGGTAGCTGGGTGTTTTCTAGCACTAAGCAATATTGACCCATCATTCCGCGCCCATACTCATTGTCTCGGCCTTTTATCCAGTCAGGACAAGCAACGAGTTTTGGATTTAGCTGCAAACGACGAGCAGTCATACGCAGTTGATCCAAACGCTGATCGATACCGTTAGGTTTGAGCGCCATCATACTCCCTAATACGAACAGTACAATGATAACGCCAATTAATGTTCCCATGATGGTCTGGCCTTTTGACTAAATTTGAATAGCATCAAAAACGTAAATAATCCTAAAAAATACCACTGTGCGCCAGTTGGCAATAAAAGCTGCATATAGCAAACAACTGATATATAGACGCTTATAATGAGCGCGAACCAATAAAAATCAAGCCTGTGACATCCGTCAGTAGTCAAAACCCAATAGCGCAGTCTGATCTTACCTCACTATTTATATTGGGATATCAATCACTTAGATAAAATAAAATAGACATCATAAGCAGATATAAAAAGTTGCCTGCTGCAAAAAGTGCTATGATAAACCATAATTTTAAACGCGCGCAGGTTTATTATGAATTACTTTCTTAAGCTAAACTCATCAACTACTGATTTTGCCCGTAAGCTTGCCCATACGGCGACCAGTCGCTTTGGTATTACTGTGACGTTGACGGGCGCTGCCCTATTGGCCTTATCAGGCTGTGCCACCACTCAGAGCCTGACACCGCAGCAATGTCAAACCGGCAATTGGCAGGAAATTGGCTACGCGGACGGCTTGCGAGGACGTTCAGGCGCTTACTTTGGCCATTATGCTGATAGTTGCGCCAAAGTGGGCGGTGCCATGCCCAACCGCATACAATGGGAGCAAGGACGCCAGCAAGGCCTCAAAAACTATTGTACCGAACTCAATGCTTATAAACTGGGACGCGAAGGTTATGATTGGCAACCTGTTTGCCCACTTGAAGGCATTGAAAAGCTAGAAGAAGCATATTCACAAGGTCGTTACTATTATATTCGTCAGCGTGACCTTGACTATTTGCGCTCACCTTTTCCATTTGGTTATGGCCCTGGTCGTTTCGGTTACGGCTATCGTCCCTTTGGCTATGGCTGGTAATAGGATGATATTTCCTTACTCTGTTATCTAAAACTTACCTATCTTAGCTCGCCATTGCCCATTAACAGAGTGCTATAAACGTACAAAACTTGCCAATCTCCATTGATCATACTTGTTTTTCATCCAAAAACTTCAGTATGACTAGCATAAAGAAAACCTCACAAGGTGACCCAAGTGAGGTTAAAGGAGAGACTTATTACTTTGATTTTTCTTCTTATTATCTTGGCAATTTTTCTATGCATCAGTTTACTGATCTTGTTAGTGAGTTTACTAATATAAAAACACAGTATAAGCGGATAAATTTTTCGTCGTCTCTATCAAAGCAGGTTATTCGTTGACAAAGGCAACTTTGCTAAGTCCCGCTTGACTGGTCGCTGCCAATACCTGAGCCACGGTATCGTACTTACTTTCTTTATCAGCACGCAGCTGAACAGAAGGGTTATTACCCGCGGCACTTTGCTGTTGCAACCGGGTTTCCAGCTCCTCCATACTAATCGGATCGCTGTCCCAAAATATACCAGCGTCCTTATCGATACTGATTTGAATGGCTTCTGGTGGGGTGTCATTCACCGCCGCACTGGTCTTCGGTAAGTCTAATGGCACCGTTGGATTTAGCACGGTTGCCGTCAATAGAAATATAATCATCAATACCAGCATGATATCGATAAGCGGAATGAGGTTCATCTCATTCATACCTTGAACGTCATCATCACCCAATTGAAATGCCATAGTTCTTCTCAATACGTTTGGTTATTCTCAATGCAGCCAGCATTCTTGACGCATCGCTGGCGTTGTTTTTTCTTAATTTACCACCCTGTTTATTATCTTTATTAATTAATAATAATTAAGGCTATGATGTTGAGCTACGGTAGTGTCCAGCTTGCTGTACTTCTTCAGCATTTGACTGAGACGCCTTTACTACTGGCGGCTGAGCGACGTGCGCTTTAATGCTCATAGCAGACTCAGCAGGAGTCGGTAGTCGAGCAGAGTTTGCCAATAGATCATGCGCTCTATCGTTGGCTTGATGCATCACACGGCGGTTGATACGTACCGCAAGGTTATAAAACACCACCGCTGGAATGGCAACCGCGATACCAAGACCTGTCATAATCAGTGCTTCACCGACTGGCCCAGCTACTTGTCCTAAGCCTGCCTGCCCGCTCGTACCGATATTATGTAGCGCATGAAAAATACCCCAGACCGTCCCAAACAAACCGATAAATGGCGCAATCGCGGCCGTCGTACCAAGGATAGGCAAGCCACGCTCACTAGCGAAACGGTAACGACCAATGTGCTTGAGCAAGGTTTGCTCGGTGACCACACGTCGAGTCGCCGCGTCCGACTCTACCAGTTCATTCTGTGTTGACTGAATTTGCTGACTCAAATCGTCTGCCACGTTGGCGGCCAATTTGCGGCTTTGCAACACACGAATGATGCCCGTTACCCATGAAATAATGGATAAAGCTAAGAGCACAAAGAACAGGCTTTTTGTCACCATGTCGCTTAATTGCCAATATTGCATAAAGTCCATGTCAGACTCCTTGATTTGTTATTTCATTGCTATAACGTGATTATTTATTGCTTCGGCATTCATTAATACTATGTGTCTATCTATTTTTGGTGCTATCTATCTATTTATGGTGCTTGATAAGAGACAGGTAATGTGACGTTGCCTACCACTGGCACACCATTTTTGGTGAATGGTTTAAATTTACCAGAACGTACTTGGCTCTCCGCAGCACTATCTACCGCTTTATTACCTGAAGACTTAGCCACACTGACGCTATCAATACCGCCCTGCTTATTGACTCTTAGTCTCAATACAACGGTGAGTGGCTCGCCTGAGCGTACACTACGAGCAGCACGACTAGGGAAGCTAAAGCGCGGTGCAGATGCCCAGTTAGCGTTGGTCGCAGTAAAGTTCTGCGGCGTATTGCTGGCAGCGGCAGCAGCTTTTTCGGCGGCGGCCTCAGCTTGGGCTCTAGCAGCGGCTTCTCTTGCGGCTTTAGCCTCTGCGGCAGCTTTTTCAGCAGCAGCATCACGAGCTGCTTGCTCCTGAGCATCGCGAATCGCTTGGGCTTCGCGAGCTTTTTGCGCCTGCGCTTGTTGAGCAGCTTTTTCTGCTTGCGCCGCTATGATTCTACGTTGTTCGTCTGCCGCTGCTTGGGCAATCTTAGGATCTACTAATGGCTCTTCCGGAGGTTTTTCAATTTCTTGTTTTTTTACTGGTGCGACCGGTTTTGTTTTAGGCGTTACTGTTTTTTCTTTTACTATTGGTTCCGGCTTCGGTGCAGGTTTTGGCTTCGGTGCAGGTTTTGGCTTCGGTGCAGCCACTGGTTGCGCCTTCGGCTTAGGCTTAACCTCACGAACTGGCTCCGGTTTTTCTTCTATTTTTATCTCTTCAATCTCAACAGGAGGAGGAGGAGGTGGCGTAACCAGCTCTATCTCAATAGGCGGTGTTTCTTTTTTATCAATTTTCAATTCAGGCGTTTTAATGGCTGCTAAGGCGACTACCGTCAACACATGCAATCCCACCACTATAAGGATAGCGGTGAGCAAAAGTCTACGTGATGGCGCTGCTAAATCCGTTGAACTCATAACACCCTAATATTGATTAACCAAAATGGAATGCCGTAGATAATAATGCAAACGATAATTATTATCAATAGTAATCACAATAATTCTGCGTATTTTCTTGGTTATATTCAACGATAGTACTGCTATTTTAAGAGACAAATCCTGACCCGAAAGGTTAATTTTCAACCCATTTCTCACATTTAACAGTAGCATAAAATGGCAGTTTTAGTGTTGCTAATAAAAATCATTATCATTTGTATTGATAATGACTCTCAATTAATCTATTATAATGGCTGATTGATTACGCACTTTATAATGTTAAAAAAGCTCAAAACGCTAAGAATATAAATGGCTATCCACTAAATGCTTGCCTTTTAAAAAACAAAGCAAGCAATAAAAATCAATGATATTTAAAACAACTTCTTTCAGACTTGGATGGCAGGAAATTACGCCATACAATTTTTTTTATTGGCAATTATTGTATTTTTAATGTTGCCCAAACCTTTGGTAACCCGAGTTATTTATGTCTTCTACTGTATTGTCTAGTCGCTCTTCTCTTCCTTTTCTTAAACGCCCACTCTTGACTGCTATCATGACAGCACTGGTGACGACCATTAGTGTGACCGGCTGTAGTGCGCCTGAGGCCAATAACTCTGAGCCAGCAGATGACAAAACTGAAAACCAAACCGCTGACAATGCTACAAATGTTGCCAATAATGACGCGGTTTCTTCTGAGAAAATTTCGGTCAACACGGTAAAAGGCGATGTCGATGTGCCAATAAACCCGTCACCACTCGTCGTTTATGACATGACCTTGTTGCAAGATTTGGCCGCATTGAATGTGGCTGTTGATGGTACGCCAAGTAACCTCATGTTAGATAACTTGCACGCCAAAACTCAGCCCGAACCAGAAGGGGTTGGTACAGTATTTGAGCCAGATCTTGAAGCCTTGAACGCGATGAAGCCGCAAGCAATTCTAATTGGCTCCCGTATGGCTGACAAATACGATGAGTTGTCAACGATTGCGCCAACCTTAGATATGAGCATCGATACGGCAAACAGCTATGAGTCGAGTAAGCAGCGCCTACATGATTTGGGTGCGTTATTTGGTAAGAGCGACGAGGCGTTAAAACTACAAGCAGATATCGATACTCTTATCGACGAGACCAAAGCGGTCATTAAAGATAAAGGAACCGGCTTAGTTATCATGGTGAATGGTAATAAACTGTCCGCTTATGGTGCCCAATCCCGCTATGGCTTTATTCATTCTGTCGTCGATGTGCCTATGGCAGACGATCAAATCAAAGACGCGAAACATGGCCAGCCCGTATCGTTTGAATACTTACAAAAGACCAATCCCGATTGGCTATTTGTTCTCGATCGTAGTGCCGCCATTGGCGAAGATGGCGCGGGTGCTAAGGCTGTATTAGACAATCCGCTGGTCGCTCAAACCAATGCGTGGCGTAAAAACCAAGTGGTTTACCTAAGCCCAGATTCTTATCTTGCCTTCGGTGGTTATTATCAGTGGATACAGGACTTGACCACGATTAAAAACGCGTTTGCAGGTGCTCAGTAAGCGTCATCACTGTTTAAGCCACTGCTTTAATTTCGTTATAACCTCTTATTTTTAAGCCAGTAGTCACTATGTCGTTATTTTCACATCGTGCTCATACCAGCGTGAAAGCCGATTCTTCTTTGCCAGCTGCGTCATCAAGTTGGCAAAATGGGGCTGGTGACCACCTGCATTCCAAACATCGACGTATCGCCATACCACCATGGCTGATTAACACCGGTAGCCTCATTATCATGGGGCTTTTGGTGTTGTTAAGCTTGTCTATCGGCGTGGCGGATTTTTCATGGTCCGGTATTTTGCAAAGCCTGATCAGTCAAAGTGCTAATTCCGATACCTCCCTGCTCCTTATCAGCCGTATACCGCGTACCGTTGCCATTATTTTGACGGGCATCTCTATGGCGGTGGCGGGAATGATCATTCAAGTGGTGCTCAAAAACCGCTTTGTTGAACCCTCTATGGTCGGTGCCACTCAAAGTGCGGCGCTTGGGTTATTGGTCGTCAGTCTGCTATTTCCAGCCAGCGCTCTTATCATAAAAATGGGCGTGGCTACCATCGCTGCCGTGTTTGGTATGATGATTTTTATGGCGCTCATCCACCGCATTCCTCCTACTGACTTTTTGATGATTCCGCTCATTGGTATTGTTTTTGGCGGTTTTATTGAGGCGGTGACAACCTTTATTGCTTATCAAACCGAGACGTTACAGATGCTCAGCGTTTGGCAGTTTGGTGATTTTTCAGGGGTTTTGGCAGGCCGTTATGAGCTGCTTTGGCTGACAGGTGGGCTGTGCGTGCTGGCATATATCATTGCTGACAAATTGACCATCGTCGGCTTGGGCGATAACATCGCGTTAAACTTAGGCATTAGCAAGCGACAAGTCACTTGGCTTGGCGTTGGTATGGTGGCGATGATGAGCGCGGTGGTCGTTGTGACCGTTGGTATGATTCCGTTTATTGGCTTGGTTGTACCCAACATCGTCAGCCGCTTGATGGGGGACAAATTGCGTCGCAGTTTACCAGCGGTCGCGTTGTTAGGGGCGTCGGCCGTACTCTTGTGCGATATCATTGGCCGCTCTATTCGCTATCCATTTGAGGTGCCTGTTGCCACTGTTTTTGGGGTGGTTGGCACTGTGCTATTTTTGTGGTTGCTCCTGCGCGCACCTGCCGAACAGTAACCCTTTTGAGCGCGCTTATTGATTGCTCCTATTCATTTATTCATGATCTTTCCAATTGATGTTGGTAGCACATAAGGACTGTATATACCGCTGTTTTTTAAATGCCACTGTCCTTTTAAATGTCACTGTTTTTTTGTCTGATTGGTTAAGCTTGACCATATAGGATTTGCCCATGCTTTCATCGTCCACGCCCAACTCTACCGACAAGAGCACCGCAGCAAATGAACACGGCGCTTCTGCCACGTGGCAAAAATACCTTGCTCAGTTTTGGACGTTCATAGCCACTCATCCAAAATCAATAGCAGCGCTCATACTGGTCGTTGCCATGACGCTGTTTTTGACACTGAACGTCAATGGGTACTGGGATTTTGCTTTGCCACTACGCGGTAAAAAACTGTTGGCATTGATGGTGGTCGGATATGCCATCGGCGTCTCAACATTATTGTTTCAAACCTTGACCCACAATCCCATTCTAACGCCTTCTCTATTGGGTTTTGACTCGCTCTATGTTTTGCTACAAAGCTTGTTGGTTTTCTTTTTGGGCGCAATCAGCTTTACCAGTATCAATCCTATCGCCAAGTTTATGCTTGAAATTGTCCTCATGTTTGTCGCGTCCTTGTTGTTATTCCAATTGCTGTTTGCCAAAAGCAGTCAAGATTTGACGCGATTGATCTTGGTAGGCGTGGTCTTTGGCGTGCTGTTCCGTAGCTTATCGGCATTGATTGCCAGACTGATTAACCCTGATGATTTTGTGGTCGTACAGTCTGCCAGCTACGCGCAATTTAATACGGTAAATCCACAGCTGCTTGGCATTAGCTTCGTTATTTGTGTCATTAGCGGCTTGGTTATTTGGCGCTGGCGCTATCAATGCGATGTCCTGATGCTGGGTAAAGCACAAGCCATCAACCTTGGCATCAACTACCAACGTTTAGCGTTTGGACTGCTTACCGTCATTGCGGTACTAGTGGCGACGGCTACCGCACTCGTAGGCCCAGTGACCTTTTTCGGTTTATTGGTCTGCGCCATCACCAATCGCATCGCGCGTCATATGTATCATAGTGAGCGCTTGGTCTTGGTCAGCTTGGTCGCGATGATTTGCTTGGTACTCGGCCAGACTTTGTTTGAACAAGTACTGGGTATGGCAGGCGTGCTATCGGTGGTCATTGAATTGGCAGGTGGTTTGGTCTTTTTACTATTGATTTTTATGACCAAACATCGTTAACAGCCGCACTGTTAAAAGCAGCATCGTCAAAAACAGCGTCGGTTCAATAAAAAAATAGTCAGCGCGACTGGAATACCTTTTTTGACGCCTCTGTCAGCGTAGGCACAGCAAGCAAGAAAAATTGGTTCCAGTTGCGCTCTATCAGCATAAACCCTTTTACTATTCGCTAAAACAAGACTCACTATGATTAAAATAGACAATATCTCGTACCACATTGGCAAACAACAAATCCTAAATGACGTCACTTTATCGTTGCCGAGCGCGCAAGTTATTGCACTAATTGGCCCTAATGGCGCGGGCAAATCTACGCTGTTTTCTGTCATGTCGCGCTTGCAACCTTTGCAGTCAGGAAAAGTGAGTTTTGGCGAGCATGATATTGCCAGCTGTGATGCGAGGACATTATCTAAGACTGTGGCGATGCTCGGACAAGACAATCAAGTCCAAGGTCGATTGCGCGTGCATGAGCTGCTGATGTTCGGACGCTATCCTTATCATCAAGGACAACCAACCGCTAGTGATCAACAAAAAGTACAAGCAATCATCGAACGTTTTGAGCTTGCACCTTTGGCCGATCGGTTTTTATCGACTTTGTCTGGTGGTCAACGCCAACGGGTATTGATTGCGATGATTGTCTGCCAAGACACGCCCTATTTGTTACTTGATGAGCCGTTGAATAATTTGGACATGTACCACGCTGGACGTTTGATGCGTGAGCTACGAGAAGTCAGTCATAGCCAACAAAAAACAGTCGTGATTGTCCTTCACGATATCAATCAAGCCGCGCAGTTTGCCGATACCGTGGTCACCATGAAATCAGGACAAGTAATGGCGGTTGGTAAGCCCGCTGAAGTACTGACTAAGGAAACCATGAAAGCGCTCTATAACGTTGATGTGACCGTTCTCAATCATCAAGGTCGTCCAGTCATTATCGATACCGTATAAAGAGTCGGCTCTTTGCCATAGTCGATTCTGCATAAAATAAATACCGTACTACTAGAATAAATTTTGCCAACCTCTGTCTGTATAGGCACAGCAAGTAAATAACCTTATTTCAGTAGCGCATTGCTCTATTTATCATCATTCTCATTATACTTTTTAAACCGATACAACCTTATCCGCAGCGTCAAAGTCATTGAATATCGATGTGCGACTGTCTTATGACTTGTTTTATTTGTACTACTGTACTAGAATACTGAAACAAGACAATTCCTTTTTATAAAGATGCCCACTCATGAGTACTGATCCTTATCAGAGTTTATTGACCCACTTAGCGCACAGCCATGATAGAGCCGATATCGACGTGCTATTAAAAGCGCTACTAACGGATAAAGAGCAACATGAAATTGCCAACCGTATCCGTATCTTTGACCTGCTCGAGCGCGGTGCGACCCAGCGTGATATATCTGAGCAATTGGGTGTTGGTATCGCAACTGTCTCACGCGGCGCTAAAGCTATACAAAATTATGATATCAGCGCTTTACTAACGACTCACAGACGAGACACCATAAAAGACTGATACCAAAACAGACACAATCTGCCTTATCTTACTTTTACTATTTACCTTTTTGAGACATTTTGGATGTTGTTATGACCGCTTCTACACCCGCACAACCTACACTTATCGATATTCCCAGCAAGCCGCAGCGCATAAAACTGACCCAAGATATCGATTTTTTTGCCCTCTTCAAACGCATTGAGCGTGAATTTGATACCTGTTATTTGCTTGAGTCATTGGGCGAAGACAGTCATATCTCACGCCATCACGCCATTGGTTTTGATCCTATTACGACCATTGTCGCCTTGGATCGTACCACGCTTGCTATTACTGACAATAAAACGGCGAAAACCACTCACTATCAGACTGACAACCCTTATGAACTACTGCGTCAAATTACCCCGCAGCATGTCATTGCTCGCGACCAAAGTGGCGGTCTGGTTGGCTACTTAGGATATGACTGTGTGAATTTTTTTGAGCCCAGTCTCAACGCCAAATCGAGCGAGGACTTTGAACCGTTTAAATTTGGCGTCTATTTGGATGGTTTGACACTTGATAAAATGACGGGTGAGATTTTCTATTTTTATTATCCTACCGCCCAGCAAGACAATCGCATCGAGCAGATTAAACACTTACTCGACACGCCGATACCAAGCTACGAGCCGCCTGCGGTTGAGTTTTTGGGTGATGGCATGAGTCAAGAAGAACATGCCAGCGCCGTCATGCAAGTCAAAGAGGACATCGTCTCTGGGCGTATCTTTCAGTGCGAAGTCGGTTTTAAATCCAAGTATCGTATTGCTGGCGAAAAGATGCCCATTTATGAAAAACTGCGCGCTGTCAATCCATCACCGCACATGTACTTTATGAAGTTTGCCCAGCAATGCATCATTGGGGCATCTCCTGAGCTGTTGTTCCGCTTGCGTCAAGGCGAGATGGAAACCTATCCCCTAGCAGGAACCGCTAAGCGCGGCGTCGATGTGGTTGAAGATCGCAAGCTTGCTCGCGCCTTGCTCAATGACGCCAAAGAAATTGCTGAGCACAACATGCTCGTTGATTTGCATCGTAACGACATCGGCCGTGTGGCGCAATTTGGTACGGTAAAGGTGCGCAGCCTGATGGACATCAAGCGCTTCTCACACGTCCAGCATATCTCTTCTGAAATCGTGGGTATCTTACATCCGAATGAAGATATGTTTAGCGCCCTTGCCAGTAACTTCCCGGCGGGCACGCTATCAGGTGCGCCGAAGATTGAAGCCATCAAAGTCATCAATGAGCTGGAGCCAGATGGTCGCGGCGCTTATGGCGGCGCATTGGGTTCATTCAATTTCAATGGCGATTGTATCTTTGCCATACCTATTCGCAGCCTATTTATCAATGGCGAGTCAGCCTACGCGCAAACCTGCGGCGGCAATGTCTATGACTCCAATCCAGCCGACGAGTATCTAGAAATCCAGCGCAAACTGTCCGCGATGAAAGTGGTCTTAGACAGTTTTATGACGCCATAAATTGAGCTTATTCTATTAAAGAGTTTATACACCATGAATGTTTTAATTATCGACAACTACGATTCGTTCACCTTTAATCTTTATCAGTATATCGGTGAGATTTTGCAAACCATGGATGACAGTCAAGCGGCAAACGTCATCGTCAAACGCAATAATGAGATTACTTTAGCCGATGTGCAAGCGATGGATTTGGATCGAATTATTATCTCTCCTGGCCCCGGCGCGCCTGACGATCCTGCTTATTTTGGTGTCTGTAGCGAGGTGATCGAAGTGATGGGTAAGACAACGCCGCTGTTAGGCGTTTGCTTGGGAATGCAGGGCATTGCTCATGTGTTCGGCGGTGACGTGGTTCGTGCCAGCGTCCCCATGCACGGCAAGGTCTCATCGATTCGTCATGACAGCGCTGGTATCTTTCAAGGATTGCCACAAGAGCTTGAGATTATGCGTTATCACTCACTAATGGTACAAGCCGACACGCTACCAGATTGCTTGGCGGTCACAGCCGTCGTCGCCAATGATGACCATGCTGCGCTAAGCTTGAGTGATTCTGCACTGGCTGGTGACGAGATTATGGGACTACAGCACAAAGACTATCCGATTCAAGGCGTGCAGTTTCACCCAGAGTCTTTTGCAACCGAGGGTGCCAAGCGTTTACTCACGAATTTCTTACAGCAGGTATGAACCTATGATGCGTGTCTTCCCATGCAATGAGTGGACGCTAGATGGCAGTTCCGTCATTTTTAAAGAGAACTCGACCTATCTGTCACTAACATCACAAGCGGCTCTTATTGATAGTAAATATGCGGCTTCTGATAAAGCGTTGGATAAAAGCTATCAAGTAACACGAAATGAAGTCACGCGGTTATATGGCGAGCATATGGAAACTGACTTAAAGCAAGAGCAGATTCAGTGGATTAAACAGCGCTCAAAAGACTGCGGCGCTGATGCTCAGCATCAACCGAGAACGCAGGCCGAAAAGGTCTGCTTTATTCAAAAAAATGACAGCCGCCAACCAGATTACTTTTTGTGGATTGATTAAATACACATCATTGCAAAAAATTTTAATGAAGTTCGCCTTAATCTAGGAAGCATAACTAGATTCGAACTGGCAATCTGTTATTGAAAATCGTCCTCACTCAAAAACTTCGACGGCGATAGCCCTGTATGCTTTTTAAAAGCAGAGCTAAATGCACTGGCAGATTGGTAACCTATCCGTTCTGCAATAGTGGCCATAGTAAACGTTTGGCGCCTTAAGAGGTCTTTCGCAATCGCCATACGCCATGCAATGACATACTCCATTGGTGTATAACCCACGGCTTTACTAAAGCGTTGAAAAAAGGCGGAGCGAGACAAGGTGGCTTCTTTTGCTAATTGATCAATCGTCCATGATTGACTCACATCTTGATGGATTTTTCGGATCGCAATGGCAAGTCGCTCATCGGCTAAACCGACTAACAAGCCTGGAACCTCTGGCGTATCCATCTTCGTTCTAAATGCCTCAATTAACAGAATTTCTAATAATCGAGCCAACACAACCTCGCGACCAGGACGCTGCGCCAAAGATTCCTCAATCACAAGCTCGACTAAAGCAGTGAGCCTTGTAGCAGCCCGAATATGAACAAGTTTGGGAAGCAGTGATACCAATAGTTTTGAATCAGGTGCCTCAAACTGACAATGACCAATGAGTAAATATGCATTCAACGCACGTTCTGCTTCACCGACAAAATAGGTACTGACCGCGGTTTTAATGGGCACTGTATCAGCTTCGTCCAGCGAAGGTGGATGGCTACTTGTTACAGTAAAAGCATGGGCTTCTGGAGCGAGAACAAAATCGCCAGCGGTTAAATAAACCGGTTCATCGCCTTTTAAAGTGAACTCACAACTTCCCTTCAATACCACACAATAAAAAGGACTACCGATTTCTTCACGCCTAATTCGCCATGTACCTGCAGCTTGCACCACCTTGGAAAAATCGGCTTTGGGCTTTAACAAGGTCACTATACTCGAAAGAGGATCCATGAATTAAATACCATTGATAACGTAATATGGATTCTGCATTATATATTGTACAAGCATCTTTAGATAGAGTGGGTATCTCAACCGCTTAAGGAGCTTTTATGAATAATCTCGTTACTGCATCTAAAAATATTCCAGAATCTAGTCGACAACTTACCCAGTCTATTAGTCCAATCACCTTAACTATGGAAGGCCGTGAAACACCGCTTGAACTCCGTATTACCCTGCCTTTAAGAGGCGATAACATCCCTGTTATTTTACTTTCACATGGAGGCGGCCCATCCTTATACCTATCTTCCAAAGACGGTTATGCCCCACTTGCTAACTATTATGCAGAGCAAGGGTTTGCCGTTATTCAACCTACTCACGCAAGTTCAAGAGTGGGTGGTCTCGGCAATAACCACCCAGAGGCACCACTCTTTCTCAATCAAAGAGTGCTCGAAATGAAAACCATTTTGGATAGTTTGACGCAAATTGAGCATGATACAGCCTACCTTACTGGCCGATTAGACAAAGAACGCATAGCAATAGTCGGTCACTCTCTAGGCTCTATGACAGCCGCTATGTTGATGGGCATGACGCTATTAACACCAGAAAGCAAGAGCGTATTAGATAAGCGCATCAAAGTGGGTGTTCTGTTAGCGACAGTTGGCAAAGGAGGAGATGATTTAATTGAATCCGTAAGAGAAAGGTGGCCTGCATTTAACCCAGACTATTCATCCATGACCACTAGAAATCTAGTAGTTTGTGGTGACGAGGATCTTAGCCCTCACTTTACAACTCGTGGTGCAGACTGGCATACAGATTCTTATCACATTTCTCCAGCCAGTGACTTTTTATTGACGTTAATTGGGGGTAAACATGGTTTAGGTGGCGTTGCTGGTTATGATGCAAAAGAAACAGATGACGAAGATCCTGATCGTCTCGCCATTACTCAAAAAATGACAGCCGCTTATTTAAAGTCGGCTTTATACGATGATGACAATACGTGGACAGATGCTTGTGAAGCATTAGAAGCTTTTGCTAGTAAACACGCTTACGTAGAAGGCAAATACTGAAAGATACGAAGACTGCGGTGCTGATGCCCAGCATCAACCGAGAAAGCAGGCCGAAAAGGTCTGCTTTATTCAACAAAACAATAGCCAAGAATAGAGCTAACTTTTTTGGATTAAATAGAGCATATCATCATTTTGAGAACAGACCTATTTTACATAACTGGTAACTTAGCGACACCTATTATCAATCATCAAACACACTATGATATAAGTGGTTCTATGGATAGGCTTGAAGAGTGAAATAACTAATTTGATTGAGGTATATCCAAAACACATGTACTTAACGTTATTAAAAAAACAGACCCCACTTAATCACAACAGTAAAAATTCTCATTAAGTGGGTTTAGTTCCTGTCATGGGTACACTGATTTGCCAAGATGTTTGTTTGGTATCTTAGCGAACCAAAATTACTGGCGACAGTGTCTTGGCAATGATTTTTGTCGTGGTACTGCCCACAAATAGCTGTTGGAATTTAGAATGCCCATAAGCACCAATGACGATAATATCGACCGCCTTTTGCTTTTGAAAGTCGAGTAAACCGTCAACGGCATCAGCGGCTAATAAATGATGTGCTTCTATCTTAAAGCCTGATGTTGTTAACTGCTCAGTCGCTACTGCCAAGCTTTTTGTAGACGTCTCATTATGATTGTCTACCATGACGATATGCCCTTGCATCTCTTTTAATAGTGGACTTTTCGCAATAATATTGACCGCCTTGATAGCAGTTTTACTACCATCAAATGCGAGCATATAAGAAGTAGGTGATTTAAACGCCTCTGAGCAAATCAACACTGGTACGCTTGAGGCGCGCACTACCGTTTCAATTTGACTACCAATATTGATCTGGCTATTTCTGTGATCTTCGCCGCGTCGTCCCATCACGATGACACGGTTTTTGGTATTGAAGTGTTCGATAGCTGGTAGCAATTTGCCATGACGTTGATAGACGTTAACGCCTAAGCCATCAAAGCTACTTTGGATGTGACTTTTTGCATCTTCCACCAAAGCATTACTATAGCTATTAGCGACTTTTGCTCTTTGCTCATCGAGTTGCGTAAGCTCTTCTAGCAGAAACTGACGACTATTGATGCCTATTGACCCTGATAAATCACGTCTGGTTGAAGCAGCAACCTCACTGACATGTAGTAAGCCCACTGGTAGGTTCAATCGGCTTGCATACCATGCTGCATAATCACAAACGGATTCCGTCACGGCCGAGCCATCAATACAAGCTAAAATGTGCTGTTCTGTGTTCATAATCTGTCCTTAAATTTATTTTTTAAACGTTCTTCCTACTAATCTGATGCTATTAATGAGCGCCCAAACTTTGATCGGCTTCAGGTTTGTCATGAACGCCAAATTTTTCTATCATCGCCTGACTTGCTTCATTCAGACCGATTAGCTCAACATCAGTCCCTTCGCGGCGAAACTTAATCATGACTTTATCTATGGCAGCGACTGCCGTCACGTCCCAAAAATGGGCTCGCGATACGTCGATAATCACTTTAGAGACAGATTCTTTGATGTCAAATGAGTCTATCAAGCGCTCTGCTGATGAGAAAAACACTTGCCCATCGACGCGATAGTAACGGGTTCGTTCTGCTTCATCCAGATGGGTATGCACACTCATGTAGCGTTCAATCTTATTGGCAAAGAATAGCGCTGATAGCAATACACCGATTAGCACGCCGTACGCCAAGTTGTGAGTGGCGACCACCACAGCAACGGTCGTAATCATGACGATATTACTTTGCAAAGGCTTGGTTTTTAGCTCTTTAAAAGAACCCCAGTTAAACGTACCAATTGATACCATAATCATCACGGCGACTAACGCGGCCATGGGGATAATCTTTAACCAATCGCTTAAGAACACCACCATCAATAATAAAAACACGCCTGCCACCAAAGTAGAGAGACGTGTATAGCCACCAGATTTTACGTTGATGATAGATTGACCAATCATCGCGCAGCCTGCCATACCACCGAAAAAACCACTGACGACGTTGGCGATACCTTGACCTTTACATTCTTGGGTACGATCCCCTTTAGTATCAGTTAAGTCATCGACGATGGTCATGGTCATCATAGACTCAAGCAAACCAACGATTGCAAGGCTGATGGAATACGGCAAAATAATGAGTAAAGTATCTAAGTTTAAAGGAATATCAGGCAGTAAAAATATAGGTAAGGTATCAGGCAGCTGCCCCATATCATTGATGGTGCGAGCCTCTGCACCTAATAAAATGGCGACGGCCGTCACCAGTACAATACTGACCAGCGGTGAGGGAATTACTTTACCAATTTTGGGAATATACGGATAACCATAGATAATCACTAGGCCGAGCGCTACAAGACCGTAGACGTGTATTAGGTTTGAGCCTGCTTGCGGCATCAGCTCTGGAATCTGTGACATAAAAATTAAAATGGCTAAGGCATTGATAAAGCCAAGGACAACAGATTGCGAAACATACTTCATCAAATTACCCAGCTTTAAAAAGCCAAAGACAATCTGTATAACACCTGTCAAAACACTGGCGGCCAGCAAATACTGCAAGCCATGCTCTCTAACCAGCGTGACCATAAGTAACGCCATCGCACCCGTTGCGGCCGAAATCATCGCTGGACGACCACCGACAAAGCTAATGACGACGGCAATACAAAAAGAAGCGTATAGTCCAACTTGTGGATCGACACCAGCAATGATAGAAAACGCAATGGCTTCAGGAATGAGGGCTAACGCGACGACCATACCAGCTAGGACATCGCCTCTGACATTGGATAACCAATGTTGTTTAATAGTAGTTAACATGTTTAACTCAGTTTTTAGGAACTGCTTTAGTCTGTCAATAATCGCGATATCTGAGATAAGAGACATCTGAAATAGAAAGTCTGACACATTTTCATCTAGGCATAATGCCCATCAAATAACAGATGTAAAAATGTGAACCATCGTATTTAGTAAGTTATTGGCATAATTTGCCTTTAATAGCTTGCCCTTAACGACTCAATAGATAAATCGATTATGGATACAAACATTAAAGCAGTGCGTGTGCACAGGAAAAAGCGTAAGACGCTCTATGATAGAAATTGCTATAGGGAGCAATTATTTACTGAGGAGAGGTACAACTAGGGTGGCGTATTCATCTTTGTGGTAAACGACTTTTATAGGTTAAAGAAGTGATATTTCTCATAATTCTAACATACATAGCGTCAGTTAATAAAAATATCTGGTTGTTGTTCTTATGGCAGTGCTTAAAATAAATAAAAAATAATGAGCCAATAGCCCGTTTTATGCACACCACAACGTGCACTGTGACTGTTTCAATAGTTGAAATATTGATATATCGGCATACAGCCAAATGTTCAGTTTCTCATTAGGAAACCACGTCTTATTTCTATAAAATAAGCATTACAGTAAACAGTTTGAGCGCAAGAAAAGTCCCTGTATCGGCGAACACTAAAATAGCGATTACCTCAGAGAAAACAGTTTAATGATGATAAGAATAATGAATAAGCCAAAAAAATCACCAGCCGAGAACACGTATTGTTTTTTGGCTTGATTGAGTAATACCCTAATTTTGAGAACAGACCTATTTTACATAACTGGTAGCTTAGCGACACTATTTATCAATCATCAAACACACTC
Organism: Psychrobacter halotolerans; assembly: GCF_039680845.1. Taxonomy (NCBI): domain Bacteria; kingdom Pseudomonadati; phylum Pseudomonadota; class Gammaproteobacteria; order Moraxellales; family Moraxellaceae; genus Psychrobacter; species Psychrobacter halotolerans. Next base: position 517,223 of record NZ_JBDKWD010000001.1, read on the forward strand.
TGATATAAGTGGTTCTATCGATAGGCTTGAAGAGTGAAATGAGTGGTTTTATTGAGGTATACTTTTTAGAGCGTTATCAGCTTATAAAAATGTTTGAGATTGATAATGGTAGCATTCAGACTCTTGTCGCCATCTTCAGTATGCGAGTACTCAAATTCGTTTTTCCGTAATACTTTTTCTGAAGAATAATTGGTTTCTAAAACCACAGCATTAATTCGCTTGATACCCATTTGTATGGCAATATCTATAATTTTTTTAACGGCCAAGGTCGCAATACCTTTTCCAACGGCTGATTGGCAGATACGATAGCCCAAACTGGCATTATTATCTCTAATATCGCGTAAATTAATGCGTCCTATCAATTTGTCTTGTTGATATATTACAAAAAAGGCAATATCACCATTCGCTTGTTCTTGCAAAAGATCCTCTTGAGCACATAAAAAACTCTCATAATATCGATAGGTATCAGGTCTTGCGCCGACTGTTTGTGCGAAGTAATCCCAATTATATTGTTCGAAACTAAATAAGTCCTGATACACTTTTTCAGATAGTGGTACCACTGTGATATTCATAAAGTTCTCTGTTTAGGGGCGTTAGGCATTGATTGAAAAATATCTTAATCTGCTCGATAAGTGCACTGCGAATTACATCGCTATTATCACAATAACTCAAACTCTTGATACTATTAACCTACATCCAAAGATTCAACCCCTTACTAGAAAACCACTAATTTTTCCTTAACAAGCAATCACAGTCAACGATTCTGTAATAGCCAAAATAAAAGCTGAGCATACAACCGACAGCCGATACTCTAGTATAGAAATTAAACTCAAATCATAAACATAAAAAAAGCCCTGAATGGGCTTTAGTTTTTACAGCTGTGTATGTTACAACGACATAAGCTACTTCTGATCGATACGCTGCAAGAACGCTTGCGTACGTGGATGGCGCGAGTCTTCAAATAACTGCTTGGCACTGCCCTCTTCGACCACCACACCATCCTCAATCAAGACCACATGATCCGCGACATCGCGAGCAAAGTTGATCTCATGTGTCACCACAACCATTGTCCAGCCCTCAGAGGCCAGCTGTTTCATACTCTCAAGAACGTCTTGTACCAGCTCTGGATCAAGCGCAGAGGTTGGCTCATCGAATAGCAAAAGTGACGGTTCAATAGCAAGCGCGCGCGCAATACCAACGCGCTGCTGCTGACCACCAGACAACTGAAACGGATAAAGGTCGGCTTTGTCTGACAGCCCCACTTTTTCTAACAATACCAATGCCTGCTCACGAGCTTGCGCCTTGGTTTGACCTTGTACGACGGTCGGGCCCAGCATTAAGTTTTCAAGGGCTGTTTTATGCGGAAACAAGTTATAAGACTGAAAAACCATCCCTGACTTGCGCTGTAGCGCTAATAAGGTGCTTTTTTTAGGCTTAGTCGCAAAGTCAACCTTTAAGCTGCCATCATCAAAAGCAATCACCCCTGAATCAGGAATCTCAAGCGCGTTGAGACACCGTAAGAACGTGGTTTTACCTGATCCCGACGGTCCTAATATGACGATCACCTTGCCTTTATCGATAGTCAAATCAATGCCTTTTAGCACTTGATTGGTGCCAAAGGCTTTATGAATATTAGTGACTTTGATCATGAAAATTCCTATTGTACCGATATCTATAGTGCTGCTGGGTCAGTGATAACCAAGGTCATCATACTGTTGACAAGTTTTTATTTCGCCACATAGCGATCAAGCCGCGTTTCAAGCTTGCCTTGGATAAAGGTTAAGAACAGACAAATACCCCAATAAATAAACGCCGCCTCTGTATAAACCAGCATAAATTCATAGTTACGGGCGGTAATAATCTGTGCTTGTTTGAACAGCTCTGTCACCAAGACCAACGAGGCCAATGAGGTTTCTTTTACCAAACCGATAAAGGTATTGGATAAAGGCGGTACAGAAACCCTTAGCGCTTGTGGCAAGATGACATGGCGAAACGTCTGTAGATAGGTCAGTCCAACCGTTGAGCCTGCTTCCCATTGTCCTTTTGGAATCGACAGAATCGACGCGCGCACCGTCTCTGAGGCGTACGCCCCAATATTGAGTGAAAACGCAATAATCGCTGAGGGAAAGGGATCAAGCTTCACGCCCACGCTTGGCAGTCCATAAAAGATAATAAACAGCTGCACGAGCATCGGTGTCCCGCGAATGGCAGACACATAAATACGAGCAAGCCGATAGCAAATCTCATGGAGCCAGCCAGCGCGCGGCACGATCCGAACCAAGGCAACGGCCAGCGCGATGATCATACCAATCGTAAATGAAATCAATGCAAGCGGTATCGAATAATAGATACCGCCTTTCAGCATTGGCCAAAAAGATGAGATGACAATCTGGGCCCGATCAGGGCTCATAAATGGCAACATCGCCAATAATTCAGCTAACCACGACACTGACATTATAGATCCTAGCATTATTTTTGTTGACTTACGTCAGCACCAAAGAATTCTTCACTAAGTTTGGTGAACGTACCATCGGCTTGCAGTTCTGCTATTGCTTCGTTCAGTTTTGTCACAACGGCATCATCACCTTTTAGCAAGACGATACCTGAGCCCGTTTGTTCGCTAGCAGGAGCCGTTAGCTTAATCTCAAGTCCTGAATCAGGGAATTTTTTTAGATAATCCAATACCGCCAGATTGTCATTCATCGTAAAGTCAGCACGGCCTTGTTTGACTAATTGAATCGCTTGCGCCATACCATCAACAGGAACGATTTCTGCGCCATATTTTTCTGCCAATTCACCATAGTTACTGCTGAGTGATTGAGCAGTACGTAGACCCTTTAAGTTATCCCAAGCGCTAAAACGGCTATCATCTTTCGGTGCCAGAGCGACTGCCCCTGACCAGCTATATGCAGTCGTTTTGTCATATTTTGCTTGACGCTCTGGCGTCGTCAAGGCGACTTGGTTGGCCACCATATCAAAACGTTTTGAGTCAAGACCAGCTAGCATCGCATCCCACTGAGTCTCTTTAAACTCAACGTCCACGCCTAACTTATCAGCAACCGCACGCGTCACTTCGACATCATAACCTGTGAGCTTACCGCTCTCATCATGATACGTGAACGGAGGGTACGTACCTTCTGTACCAACGTTGATAGTGCCACCATTGTTGATACGTTGTAGCAGATCAGAGCCGCTTGTTGCCGCATTGTCTGTTGCAGTGGTATCTGCTTCATTGGTAGTAGATTGACCACAAGCAGTCAGTAAGACTGTACTAGCGGCAAACGCTAAGAGAGTACGACGTTTCATAGGACGTCCTTATAAGAGTAAATGGATGGATCGAGACTGTTATATCAACACTATATAATGCCAGCAAATAAGCGATACAAGCACAGATAGATAACGCAATAGAACATCCGCTCTGTATTATTTTGCTTTGGCTGCTCGATTTGAGGATTCTCAGCATGTATTTCAATACTGTTTCTATATTATTTTAAACTTTTAAGCGGTTTTAAGGCAAATTTTGATTGTACGGCATTGCATGGAGTAACAATGACGCTATATTAGCGCACTTCAAAAAGAATAAACGTACAAAAACAGTGAGCACACGACTACATTCGTTATAGCTCACCTGAAAATTGGTAACGATCGCCTGCATGCCACATTTTGACAAAGGTCACCACCTGACCTGCCGAATATGTCTGACGACGCAATACCAACGTGGGCGACTGCGGGGTAATTTGCAGCGCAGTTGCAACCTCATCTGGGGCGGCCAAGGCTCGAATGGTATAACTACCACGCTCAAGTGGGCTTTTGACAATCAAGTAATCGCTGGTATTAACCACGCTAAAATCCTGCTCAATAAATTCTGGGACTTTTTGGGCATCAACCCAGCGCTCTTCGAACTGTATCGGCTCACCATCGGCAAAGTGAATGATTTTTACCTCGTATAAAACAGGGGCTGCATCACTATTATCAACGTCATCACTATTGTCTTCAATCCCTTTCTTTAAATCAGAAGGTATCGGCGCTATCTCAATATCAAATTTGCGGCGCAGCTCATCATCCAACATATTTGCTGTGACCGCACGCTTACTTACCACCTCAGCTTTATAATCACGATTGGCGGATTTTAAATCCTGGGCGATATTACGCACTTCCACAAAGGTATGATTAAACTGCTGCTGGGCGACAAATGTCCCCGACCCTTGCCTGCGCTCCAATACCCGCTCCGCGCTTAATTCCTTCAAGGCGCGATTGACCGTCATGCGTGAGACACCAAATTCTGTTGCCAACGCCATTTCTGTCGAAATCGCCTGACCTGCCTGCCATTTACCAGAATGAATATTATCCAATATCGCCTTTTTAATCCGCTGATACGCCGGAATCGCCTTTGTCATATCTGTTTTTAACCGTCAGTTTCGTTCATAAGAATAGCGCCATAGTATCACGCCAATCACGACAACCTTCATTAGATCGACTTATTGTGTTTATGCTTATTATTAATCATTGAGTATGACTAAGAAACGCTCGCATTCAGCCACTTATAAAAAACTGCTTGCATGAAAAAATGATTTTTGATAATTTGTATATACAACTTACGAATTGCTTCAAATAATATGATTCAAAATCTGTATTAATCTTACTGTATTAATAACACAAGGAACGATCATGACCACCGATAATGGAATGAGCAAAGCTATAAAAGTCAGCGATAACGAATTTACCCGCCGTGACGAGAGCCGTGATATTGCCGCGCCCACTGGCTGTACGCTCAATTGCAAAAGCTGGCTCACCGAAGCCCCTTATCGCATGCTACAAAACAACCTGCATCCTGATGTCGCTGAAAACCCAAAAAGCCTCGTGGTCTATGGTGGGATCGGACGCGCGGCGCGCAACTGGGAAAGCTATGATCAAATTTTAGAATCCCTTAAACAATTAGAAGACGATGAGACATTATTGGTGCAATCTGGCAAGCCCGTTGGTGTTTTTCAAACCCATGAAAATGCCCCGCGTGTGTTGATTGCCAACTCCAACCTTGTGCCGCGCTGGGCCACGTGGGAGCATTTCAACGAGCTGGATCGCAAAGACCTATTTATGTACGGGCAAATGACCGCAGGTAGCTGGATTTATATTGGTACGCAAGGCATCGTCCAAGGTACGTACGAAACCTTCGTCGAAGCAGGTCGTCAGCACTATGATGGCAGCTGGAAAGGACGCTGGATTTTGACGGCGGGTCTTGGTGGTATGGGCGGCGCGCAACCACTCGCCGCAACCTTTGCTGGTGCCACTTCTCTCAACATCGAATGTCAGCAGTCGAGTATCGATTTTCGTTTGCGTACTGGTTACGTCGATAAGCAAGCGGACAATCTTGACCACGCTTATGAGCTGATTAAGCAGCATACCGCAGCCGGTGAAGCGGTCTCCATTGCTCTACTTGGCAATGCTGCCGACGTCTTGCCTGAGATGGTCAAGCGCGCACGTGCAGGTGAAATCAAACCTGACTTAGTCACCGATCAAACCTCGGCTCATGACTTAATCAATGGCTATCTACCAAGTGGCTGGACAGTAGAAGAATGGAAAACCGCACAAGAAGATCCTGAGCAACATGCTGCACTTACCAAAGCGGCAGCAGCTTCTTGCGCGGTACATGTACAAGCGATCTTGGATCTGCAAGCGATGGATATTCCAGCAACCGATTATGGTAATAATATCCGTCAGGTGGCGTTTGATGAAGGGGTTCAAAACGCCTTTGATTTCCCCGGTTTCGTCCCCGCTTATATTCGTCCGCTGTTTTGCCAAGGCAAAGGCCCGTTCCGTTGGGTAGCTTTATCAGGCGATCCAGAAGATATTTATAAAACGGATCAAAAGATTAAAGAGCTATTCCCTGAAAACCAACATATTCATCGCTGGCTTGATATGGCAAAAGAGCGCATTCAGTTCCAAGGTCTGCCAGCCCGTATCTGCTGGTTAGGTCTTGGTGAGCGTGATAAAGCAGGTTTGGCATTTAACGAGATGGTCAAAAATGGCGAGCTAAAAGGCCCTATCGTCATTGGTCGCGACCACTTAGACACAGGTTCTGTTGCCAGCCCTAACCGCGAAACCGAAAGCATGAAAGATGGCTCAGACGCGGTATCTGACTGGGCGCTCCTAAACGGCATGCTCAATGTCGCAGGTGGCGCTACTTGGGTATCGTTGCATCATGGCGGCGGCGTGGGCATGGGCTACTCGCAGCATTCTGGCATGGTCATCGTCGCTGATGGTACGGATACGGCAGCCAAACGCTTATCACGCGTACTGGTCAACGATTGCGGCTCAGGCGTCATGCGCCATGCCGACGCTGGCTATGAATTGGCGATTAAAACCGCTAAAGACTATGGTCTCAACCTGCCGATGATTAAATAACTCAAGCGAGCTTTACCGTATAATTCATATCGCTTATAAAACTAGGACTACTCCATGACTGCTATCAAACAACTTACCCTACATCCGCGCAAGCTTAGCTTTGAGATGCTACGCGACATCTACGATTACCCAGTCGCTTTGACCTTGCCTGACAGCGCGTATGAAGCGATAGATGCGTCACACGCAGACGTACAAACCATCATTGCACGCGATAAGAGCGCGTATGGTATCAATACCGGATTTGGCTTACTTGCCAAGACGCGTATTAGCGATGATCAACTTGAGCTGCTTCAGCGTAACTTAATTGTCTCTCATTCAGTGGGCACAGGTGAGGCCCTACCAGACAGCGTAGTTCGCCTGATTATGGTAATGAAAGTTGCCAGCTTGGCGCAAGGCGTGTCTGGTGTACGCCGAACGGTGGTTGATAGCTTACTTGGATTGATTAATAATCAAATCACGCCCAATATCCCAGCCAAAGGTTCGGTTGGTGCGTCTGGTGACTTAGCACCTTTGTCACACATGACGCTTGCCATGATGGGTGAAGGTCATGTGTATGTCGCTGGTAAAAAGGTACTGGCTGCTGATGCGTTGGCACAACATGGTCTTGAGCCAATCACCTTGGCTGCCAAAGAAGGTCTTGCCCTTATCAATGGGACGCAAGTATCAACTGCCCTAGCACTGCGCGGTTATTTCTTAGCGCGCGATTTACTTGAAACAGCAACCATCGTCGGCTCACTGTCCATTGATGCTGCCAAAGGCTCGGACGCACCATTTGATGCACGCATTCATGACGTACGTGGTCATCATGGTCAAATCGAAATCGCTAAAGCGCACCGCCAGCTTATCAAAGGCAGTGCCATTCGCGCCTCGCATGATGGCGAGCAAGATGACAGAGTACAAGACCCTTACTGCTTACGTTGTCAGCCTCAAGTCATGGGCGCTTGTCTTGATATCATCAACCAAGCAGGCAAAACCTTATTGATTGAATCGAATGCGGTGACTGATAACCCGCTTATTTTTAACAACGATGATGGCCCAGTTGCTATCTCAGGTGGTAACTTCCACGCTGAACCTGTCGCCTTTGCCGCTGACATCTTAGCCTTAGCAATCGCCGAGATTGGCTCTATGTCTGAGCGCCGCATTGCGTTACTGATTGATGCGACTTTATCAGGTGGCTTGCCACCATTTTTGGTCGAAAATGCAGGCGTAAACTCCGGCTTTATGATTGCGCATGTCACCGCAGCAGCGCTTGCCTCAGAGAACAAATCCATCGCTCATCCGGGTAGTGTCGATAGCATCCCGACCTCTGCCAACCAAGAGGATCACGTGTCCATGGCGACCTATTGTGCGCGCCGTCTATACGAGATGGTACAAAACACCGCCACCATTATCGGTATTGAACTATTGGCAGCCGGTCAAGGTATCGACTTTCACCGCGGGCTTGAAACTTCAGAGATGCTAGCGATCGCTCACCAAAAGCTACGTGAGCAAGTGACTTTTTATGATAAAGATCGCTACCTTGCCCCTGACATCGAAGCGGCAAAACAGTTGGTATTAGATGGCACGCTTGCTGAGCATTGGCAAGAACTGCGTAGTAACTGGTACGAATCAAAGTAAGGAAAACATGATGACCAAGCCAACTGTCAGCCACACTGCTGCCGATATGACTCGATGGACTGGACGAGCAGAGCCGTTTGAAACCGATCGCGCCCGCTATTGGTATCAGATTGCCGCGCCTTATAAGCAGCAGCGTATTGGGCTGGTTGGCTTTGCGTGTGACCAAGGTGTCAGGCGCAATCAAGGGCGTGTGGGTGCAAAAGCCGCGCCGCCTTTGATTCGTCAAGTATTTGCCGCGCTGCCAGTCATCTCAGCATTGCAACAGCGCTTTGACGGTCAGCTGGCAACATTGCTCGGTGACGCGGACGATATCCATTGTCATGACGATAATGACTTGGCAGCGCTCACTCTCGAACAGGCTCAAATCGCGTATGCTGATAAGGTCAGCCATATTATTCAACAAGGCGGCCTGCCCATCGGGCTTGGCGGTGGTCATGCCATTGCTTATGGCAGCTTTTTGGGATTGTGGCAAACGCTAATCAAAGCAGATACTTTCCATGATAAAAACAAATTACCCGTAATAGGTATTATTAACTTTGATGCCCATTTGGACATTCGTCAATCTGATGTGGCGACCTCTGGCACGCCGTTTCGCCAAATCGCCGAGCACCTCAGCGAAAACGGTCAACCTTTTAATTATTGCTGTATTGGCGTCAGTCGCTTGTCGAATACCGCCGCCCTCTTTGATCGCGCCGAGCAATTAGGCGTCCATATCATCAGCGATGAGGACTGTCATTATCAGCCATGGGAAGTGCTGGCTAAGCAAATTGAGGCCTTTATCAACAAAGTCGATGTGCTCTATCTCACCATTGATATGGATTGTCTGCCATCAAGCGTCGTACCGGGTGTCAGTGCGCCAGCGGCTTATGGAATTGAGCTACCTTTCGTTGAACGCGCGGTTAAATTGATGATGGCATCTGGCAAAGTAAAGGTTGCCGATATTGCTGAAATCAACCCTACGTTTGATATTGATAGTCGTAGCTGCAAGGTCGCGGCTCGCCTGTTGGCCAGCATTATCGAACAGCATTTACTCACTTTATAATCGCTATTGAATAAACGAACGCGCTACATGATGAGTCACGATTGGTACAAATTTTTTGTATTAATCTGACTCTATCAACCAATTTTGTATACTCACTCGATACTCAGTATGAAGCAGGAGCTTATTATGCCAAACTCGCCCGCACAGACACTCGGTGATGACTTAACCGCATTTGATCATATTATTATCAATGCCAATCTTGCCACATTTTCCCCGCACTATGGTTTTGACAATACATCTGCTATAAAAAACAGTGACTCAGAATCGACAGACAGCACATCGATAAAAAGCACGCCTTATGGTCAATTAGAAAATGCAGCCGTCTCTATCAAAGACGGCAAAATTGTGTGGATTGGTACGCATGAGCACATAACCCCGCATCTGAGTTGCTATCAAGACCATCAGATTACGGATGCAAATAGGTGTTGGATAACGCCCGGACTCATCGATTGCCATACTCACATCGTCTATGGCGGCAACCGCAGTAATGAGTTTGAGGCGCGTTTGCATGGCGCCAGTTACCAAGACATCGCCGCGCAAGGTGGCGGTATTGTCGCCACCGTCAGCGCTACTCGTGACGCCTGTATTGAGACACTGTTTGCGCAAAGTGAAAAACGCCTGCTTGCGCTGATAAAAGAAGGCGTTACCAGTGTGGAGATCAAGTCAGGCTATGGCCTGAATTTAGAAACCGAACGCAAAATGCTAACGGTGGCGCGCCAGCTTGGTGACAAGCACAATATCCATGTAAGCACTACCTACCTCGCCGCTCATGCTCTACCGCCTGAGTACAAGTCTCACATGCAGGACCGCGCCGATGACTATATCGCGCAAGTTTGCGAGTGGCTACCCATCTTGCATGACGAAGGCTTGGTCGATGCGGTGGATGGGTTTTGTGAAAACATTGCGTTTAGCACTGAGCAAATCAAGCAAGTGTTTGAAGTCGCGCGCACGTTAGATTTGCCTGTCAAACTGCATTCTGAGCAATTATCAGACATAGGTGGTAGCGCCTTGGTCGCTGAATATCAGGGACTATCAAGCGATCATCTTGAGCACTTATCAGAAAACGATATCAAAAAAATGGCAGCAAGCAATACGGTCGCGGTGCTATTGCCGGGGGCATTTTATACTTTACGCGATACCAAGTTGCCACCGATTGACGCTCTGCGTAAACATAAAGTTCCGATGGCAATTTCAACCGACTGCAATCCGGGTACGTCACCGCTCACGTCACTACTGCTAGCGATGAATATGGGCTGTACCTTGTTTTATCTCACGCCTGAAGAAGTATTGGCAGGAGCCACAGTTCATGCCGCACAAGCACTGGGGTTAGATAAAAAAGGCAGAATAGAAGTAGGCTGCGATGCCGATTTGGCAATCTGGGACATTACCCGCCCTGCCGATCTTGCATATCAGATAGGCCTGAATCCGATTAAAGGTATTATGTCGCAAGGTCAGTGGCGCGAAAAGATATAGGGCGTAAAAAAACCCTATCTACTTATTTTATAATCAAGTCAGTATAAAAAGAGACATTACAAAAAAGTCAGCGTGACTGGGATGCTTATCTTTAAACGAGAAGTTTTGCCGCCTCTGCGTTAGCAGTAAGCAAACAAGATTTATCTCAGTAGCACGTTACACGGGTCGTTCTTATAAAGACATAATCGTTTTTTATAAGACAAAAAAATACCGTGTCTATTCATTTTGATAGACACGATATGATTCAATCGCGATTATATGTCTTTGTCCTTATATATGTCAAAACTGGTATCAGGCCTAGTTTAGAATACCGTAAGCCACCAGCGCATCGGCAACGCGTTTGAAACCCACCATATTGGCACCCGCCATATAATCAATATAGCCGTCATCCGTTTGACCATATTGCTCTGAAGCATCAGCCGCACTGTCATGGATATTTTTCATGATTTCTTTGAGGCGCGTGTCTATTTGCTCAGAGGTTTGATACTGCCGGACTGAGTTTTGTGACATCTCAAGCCCAGAGACAGCGACACCGCCCGCGTTGGCCGCTTTGCCTGGCGCATAATGTACACGGTGCTCACGAATACAGTCAATCGCATCAGCGGTCAATGGCATATTGGCACCTTCAACCACGTATTTAACGCCGTTATCGACCATAAGCTTGGCATCGTCTTCATTAACTTCGTTTTGGGTCGCGGCTGGAATCGCAATGTCTGCCTGAAACTGCCACGGCTTTTGCTTATCAAACCACTCACCACCATGGACGCTCACATAATCTGCCAGCGGTTTGTCTTCAGATTTTTGCGCTTTGATCCAGTCGATTTTTTCTTGATTGAACCCTTCTTTATCGTACAAAACCCCTTGTGAGTCTGACACAGTGACAACGATAGCGCCAAGCATCGTCGCTTTTTCAGCGGCATGTAAAGCGACATTGCCAGCGCCTGAGATAAGCACTTTTTTACCTTTTATGTTGTCATCTTGCGCATCAAGCATGTTTTCTAAAAAGTAGACCGCCCCATATCCTGTGGCTTCGGTACGCATTAAGCTGCCGCCAAAACCCACCCCTTTACCTGTCAGTACACCGCCATATTCGTGGGTCAGATTTTTATACATGGCAAACATGTAGCTGATTTCGCGACTGCCAACCCCAATGTCACCTGCTGGCACGTCAACGTCCTTATCCACATAAGGGTGTAGCTCACGCATGAACGCATAGCAAAAGCGGCGGATTTCATTGTCCGTTTTGCCTTTTGGATCAAAGTCAGAGCCGCCTTTACCGCCGCCCAAGGGCAAACCGGTCAAAGCGTTTTTGAATATTTGCTCAAACCCTAAGAATTTAAGAACGGACGGGGTGACAGTGGGATGAAATCTGATACCGCCTTTATAAGGACCTAAGGCGTTGCTGAACTGGACCCGCCAGCCACGATTTACTTGAATCTCGCCCTTGTCATCCTCCCAATTAATACGAAAACCAATAATCCGGTCAGGCTCAACAAGGCGCTCGAATATCTTGGACGTACTATATTCTGGATGCGCATCGTATAGCGGCGCAATAGTCATGGCGACTTCTTTGACCGCTTGTACAAATTCAGGTTGATGGGTATAACGTGTCTCGATATTTTCGATGGCCTGACTGATGCTCATATAGCGCTCCTTTAGTAAAAATAATGATCGTCCATAGTGACAAAAAATCTATCTTGCCACTGTATGACATTGTTAGTTGTTGACACGTATAGTCAATCCAATATAAAAAAGGCACAGCGAGAATGGGACTCATTTTTTGATGCCTCTGTCTGCGAAGGCACAGCAAGCAAGAAAAATTGGTTCAAGTCTCGCTCTATCACTTCTTGTATCCATTTTATTTAGGATCAACTATATCACTCTAGTGAACATCACTATCAGAACCCTGTCTAATCAAGGTTGGCTATAAATAATTATCGTTAATACTGACTGGTATAAAAACTTGGCGATTTGTGTTTACCAATCTATATCATTATTAGCAGCAAGGGTTTATAATTATCGACTGAGACAAAAACTCCTTTTTAACCTTAACACCAGTTATTTGATACATTCAATAACCCGTCATAGAGAAATCGATATGCGTACAGATTCGTTCCAGCAAATTTTGGAAGACCTAAACAGCTCATCAGCAGATGTTGAAGCATCTGCCTTAATTTCTAACGATGGCCTTATGATTGCCTCAGCCCTGCCCACAGGCGTTGATGAAGACCGCGTTGGCGCTATGTCTGCCGCGTTATTGTCATTGGGTGACCGCGCAGGTCGTGAACTGGCGCGCGGTAGTATTGACCGTATTATGATTCAAGGCGAAAAAGGTTATGTGATTATGACCTCATCAGGTGAGGAAGCCGTACTCACTATCATGGCAAAACCGAATGCGAAGCTCGGTTTGATATTCTTAGATATCAAGCGTGCCTCAGAAGCCCTTGCAAAATTGATCTGATAAGTCGTTTTAGGTTTGATGGGTAAATACCCGACCAAATTGGCTTTTTAATCATGAATATAACGATAAATGAAGGATATTACTATGGGTTCTCAGATCCCTGACGCACTTAAGCCTGATATGCCTGCTGAGCAGATTACCTTGACTTATCATGATGGCGTATCGCGAACGGTCTATGATACGGGCATTGAGCGTGCCTACCCTGACGGTAAGTTGATTGTATCGCGCACCGATTTGGACGGTATCATCACGCACGTCAACGATGCTTTTGTCGAGATTAGTGGCTACGATATTGATGAGCTCATCGGACAACAGCATTATATTTTGCGCCATCCTGATATGCCAAAAGCCGCTTATAAAGATTTGTGGGATACGGCAGCCGCTGGACAAAAATGGCATGGCTATGTCAAAAACTTATGCAAAGATGGGAGTCACTATTGGGTTTATGCGACCGTGGTGCCTAATATTCGACGCGGTGAAACCGTGGGCTATACCTCGGTACGTCGTAAGCCCTCACGCAGCAAAATCGAAGCCGCAATGACTCAATATGCCCAAATGAAACAGAACGAGGAAGGCTGAATCATGACGACACACAATATGTTAATCGCCCCTGATTTTTCGCCTGAGCGTTTTGCAGGCTGGCACATGTTTAATACCTTGATCCAAAAACGTGCCAACCTAAACATGCACCTAAACATACCAGCCTCACATGGCGAACAAGAACAGCTTATTAACGCAGGTGATATTCAGATCATTTATGCCAATCCCTTTGATGCAGCGACGCTGATCCGTGAGCAGGGCTACCGAGCCGTTGCCCGCCCCATCGGTAAATCTGATGAAATGGTGATTGCTGCTGCGGCAAATAGCGATATCAATCGCTTAGAAGACGTGCAAGCTGGTGCCACTATTGCCATGGCAAACAATCGCGATGTCAAACTGATCGGCCTACGGTTATTAGAAGCGGTTGATATCGAAGAAGCAGATCTCAATTGGGATATTACTGAGACCTATCAGGCCGCCGCCCGCAAAGTCATCAAAGGTGAAGCTCAAGCCGCTTTCTTTTTATCAGAGATTTTTCACAGCTTTTCACGTCTGACCAAGACTCAGTTGTCTGTCCTTATCGAAAGTGATTTGGCCGATATCAGCCACGTGCTCTTGATCAAAGACGGGTTTCCTGATACCCAAATCTTCGTGGATGCCATTCTTAATTTGAACAAGGATGCAGAAGGTAAAGACGCATTGACTGAACTTGGCATGCCGCAAGGATTTGAGGCAATGAGCGAAGAAGATGGCGAATTTATGATAGATTTGATGCAGACCTTACTTGACTAGTCACCGCTTGACTGGCCGGTTTTTAACTGACTTGTTTTTAACTGGCCATTGACTGATTCGTTGGCGTGCTGTTTTTTTGCTTAGTTACGTCATGGCCTATAGGCGATCAATGATCATCGCCAGACGATAGCACCAGTTGCCATGACTCAAAGGACACCATTATGTCTGATGTAGACCTTATCGAAGAAAATGCAAGAGAGGTGCACCGCGTGTTTCGCTTGTATTCGCGTAAAGTATTTTTGGCACCCAATAACCGCCATTTTCATGAACAACGTATCAACGCCGCGTTATTGTTAAAGGAAAAAGAACCCTTACAAGGCGCGGTTGCCGACTTTTTTTATGGCTGCTGGTATGATATTCCTTACGATGTAAACAACTTGTTTACCCGTATTAAGGATCGTCTGTATCCTCATGTGCAGCAAGGATTCCGCGATTGTATTGATAAAAAAAGATACATTCAGCGCAACAGTATGCTGGCAACGCGCTGGAGTGTCTTGGTCTCGCCTTCTCTCAATGAGCAAGAGCAGCGACTGCGTATCAGTAGTGATGACGCCAAACAAATCTCCAAAGACATCACAAACGAGCTGATGCAAGCGCGTGATAAAGAGGATTGGGGCACCATCGAGCAAATCGAAAATGAATTTTTTGCCCACTGTATCGCTCGCAATGATCGTCTTGCTTTTTCTTTGGTCTGGTTCCGTTTGGGCAAAAGTGACTGGCAATTTGATGAGCGCTGGAATAACTGCCAGCAACATCTTGATCAAACCGTCAAAACATAATTTACCTTCTATCCAACCCCTTTATTCTAATGGTAGCCGCTATGTCCTCTTACTTGAATGCTGATAAAACCTATCTGACCCTAACGCCAGCTGGTATTTTTGAGGCATTTTCACAAAGTGAACCCACTGATGAGCAGCAAGCCTTACAACATTTGCTGTCTCATGAACAGACGCTACTTGCAGCCAGTTGGCTTGAGCACTATTCTGACGAATGGTTACAGTACTTCATTGAGCAAGGCTGGATTGAAAAACTGTCCCTACTATTACCTGCGCCCAACTTACCGCTAGATCAGTTTTTGCCCTATGTGGTTGCCAGCTTATCTGGCAAACGCCGAGCAGCGATTGGCTCTGACGAAGGATTTTGTCTGGCACGCATTGGCTATAGCCAAGAAGAGGCGGACATGCTGAGTGTGGCAGCAGCTGACTTTTCAGGTTTTATGATACGACAAAAGCAGCGCGGCTGGGCAGTAGAAAGCCAAGCCATCTCGTTTTTTCAGCAAGTGGATTTGCTGATTCCTGAGACCAGCTTTGTGTTTTTATGGATTGATGGCGCAGGCTATGTACTCATCATCGATGGCGAACCCTTGACCAACAGTCGTGCTTTTGTGGAGCTGGTATGGGCATTGAACACATCAGGATTGAGATTCTTAAATTAAAACACCGAACACTTTTAGCCGCCATCTCATAAAAATTCAGCATTAGACCTATCTTCATAATAAAGGCACCTAACCGTCAGCTAGGTGCCTTTGTTCACATATGACAATATTTATTCTTATTCTGTTTAAATCGATCATAGTAATAATAATACCCTGAGAATTAACAACAACTTATCGGTTATTAAGTCATACTACCCTTCCTATTTTTAAATACTCCTATTTGTTTATCTCGACATTTTTATTAAAGCTCTAAGCGTCAAGACCTCCTCTCCAACGATCCTCATAGAAAGTGGCAACCTTTGCCAGCCCTTGCATTCCTGCTTATTTTTTAGGACAGTTTATGACTTCGCTGACCACTGTGCGTGTGCGTTATCAAACGATTGAAATTGGCAACACCGACATTCACATTTGCACCCTACGTGACAATCAACAGTTTAGTGATCCTGGCGATGAAGCGTTAAATTTGGGTATTTGCTCGGCTTCTTGGCCGATGTTTGGGGTGATATGGCCGTCAAGTTTGGTGCTGGCCAATCATATGCTCGATTATGATATTGCGGGCAAACGTATTTTGGAAGTGGGCTGCGGCATGGCGCTATCCAGTTTATTGCTCAATCACCGACATGCCGATATCACGGCGACTGATTATCATCCAACGGTTGAATATTTTCTTGATCGCAATACGACACTGAATAATAATAAAGAAATCAATTTTGAGCGTTTGGATTGGGCCGAAGACAATAGTCATCTTGGCAAGTTCGATATCATTATCGGTAGCGACTTATTGTATGAAGACCAACACATTGATATTTTGGCCGAATTTATTGAGCGTCATGCACGACCAACCTGTGAAGTCATCGTCGTCGATCCGGGTCGCGGCCGCAAAAACAAACTGACCCATAAAATGACGGAATTTGGCTTCAGTAGTCAGCACGTTAAACCTGAAAATACGACTTATCTAGAGTTGCCGTTTAAAGGGCATATATTGACGTTTTCAAGATCAGCCGTATCAGATAAATAGAATGCATTATGCGCTAAGGGCTTGCCATTGCTTTCGTGTGATTTTATACAGGACATGCTCAGCAAGTGGGTGCTTGGCGTCAAGCATAGGATGATAAAAATCCTCCTGTATATTGGTCATACCAAGGCGCTGCATAAGCTTTTGTGAGCGCTTATTGATGACCGCAGTAAACGAGACCACTTCTTCAAGCACCAGCTCGGTAAAAGCGAAATCTAATGCTGCACGCGCGGCTTCAGTGGCATAGCCTTGTCCCCAATAGTCTTTATGAAGTCGCCAAGCAATCTCGACAGCAGGCGCGAACGACATATCCGCATGTGTATTGTTTAAACCCACAAAGCCGATAAAAGCATCACTTTTTGCTACGGCGTTTTTTAAACCGACTGCCCAAAACCCCCACCCATTATCTTCAATCAGCGTTTGGCATTTTTTGGCGATAATATTACTCATGGAAGTGGTTAATAATTTAGGAAAGTATTTCATCACTTCAGGATCGGCATTCATCTCAGCAAATGTGGCAAAGTCGCTCGCTTGCCATTGTCTAAGGTACAGCCGCTCGGTTTCTATCATGCGTTATCTCTATTTCTTACTATTTCATGTCGTCAAGCTTATCTATCAAGCCAGCCTTTTTTCTGAGCAAAAACCAGCTGCTCAGGCGTGTCTATATCATAGCTGAGTTGAGCGTTGGTCACTGTCCTTATTTGGCTGGACGGCAATCTTCTAATCAAATGACGTAAGCCTTTGTCACCTGCCAATACAGATTGCCATTGTTTGAGTAAATCCTCATCCACGACTAACGGTAATCCGATGATATTTTTTGCCGATACATTGCTCGCAGAAGGGTCATTTACATGCTTGTCAGCAGGTGTCCAGTTATGATAACCACTCGCCACCACTGCCTGACTGCCGGTCAACAATGCAGTTAAATGTGTCTCATCAAGCAATATTTGATCGACGCCCATGATCAATACTCGATCAACTGATAAATTTATGGCAGATAAAGTCTCGATACCCAAATATAAACTGTGCGCCATACCCGTGTCTGGCTGCGGATTTTTTACTGTTTGAATAACTGGATACTGTAAACACAAGGGCGCTATCGCCTCCTCGATTGCAGGATTATTATCAGGAATGACCACAATGATGGTTTGTGGTTTGCCCGTCAATGCAAGGGTGGTCATATGGCTGATTAACGGTTTGCCATTTTTATAGAGCAATTGCTTTTTTTGACCCAAACGCTGACTGAGTCCGCTGGCCAAAATAATCACAGCGTGATTGGAGGTCAGTGCATGATCAAGCATTGGCATTGGCAAACGCAGAAGTAGTCAGTTCAGATTTTGCAAATTCGGCGGGCGATGTTTGCTTGTACATCACCGCATTGACTTGCGCTATGATCCCAAGTGCCAACGCTTCAGGGCCATCGCCGCCCAATTTATAGCCAATAGGATAATGCAATTTACGAATACCTTCCGCTATGGCGTTAGGATCGGCTTTGGTCGCCCCGATCTCTCGAATCAAGCGCTCGGTACGATAGCGCGGTCCCAACTGGCCAATATATTGATAATTATCAGGACATTCCAATAGCGTAGCCAAACGCGCACGATCTTGACTCAGACTATGCGACATCAAAGCAACGGCGGCATTGCGACTGAGCTTGAGTAACTGCTCGGTATTGTCTAATGGCAGCGCATGTACAGCATCCGCCTGAGGAAAACGCAGACGTGTCGCATATTGAGCGCGACTGTCTATCACGGTCACATGCCAATCTTGCAGTTTTGCCATCGTGACCAATGGCATCACATCGTTACCTGCACCGCAAATCAATAAGCGAATTTGCGGTTGTAGGCGTTGTACGAGCCACTCTGTTGATACGTCTGCATCTTTTAAAACGACATATTCAACATTTTTATCAGATATCTCGTATTCCGTTAATGCATCAACCATATTGGTGAGGGTGCTCGATACAGCAGAGTCAGTGAGACAGGATGCTTGCTCAGATGTAACAGCGGCCAACGGTTCCGACTTGCTGGCTTGGTTGAGATTGACTCGCATACCAATTGGCAACTCAGGCATACTCTGTCCACTGTTGGAACGAATTAACGTGGCCATTGTGACTGGTTGCTGAGTACGACGAACCTGAGCAATGGTCTCTAACAAGGGTTTGGCCCTGTCTAAACGCTCAAACAAAACATGAACCCGTCCGTTACAGCCTAGGCCAAAATTCAACTCATCTAACTCGCTAATGTCATCCTCATCATCATAAAAGCTAGCGTTATCTAAAAGCTCGTTGCTTGCTGTCTTATCATTTTGATTGCCCTCTTCTAACTTGCCCTCTTCTAACTTGCTCTGTTTTGCCTCGCCATCTTTGGTGTATTCAATGTCTTCACCCGTTTGATAAACTTGTACATTAGCACCGCTGCGAGTGAGCCAAAAAGCCCGTTTGATAATATGCGGCTCCAAGCAGCCACCACTGATCATTCCAACCGAACGGCCATCTGCGCAAATAAGCATCATGGCGCCTGCGCGGCGATAGGCCGAGCCTTCCGTACGTACGACCGTAGCCAGTACTGCATCCACGTTGTCTTGCTGAGCATCATTTGCCAGCTTCAGAATATCAGCAACTTGATTCATAGTGTCTCTTATTCTACTTATTTATATTGTTTATTTATAACAGATATCTAGGTCATAAAAACCCGCTAATTAAGCGGGTTTTTATAAAGCAAAGAATGTTAACGCTTACTCTGGCATCTCATAAAGCAGTTTGTCGAGCGTAATAGGAAAGTCATATACTCTCACACCAACTGCGTTATAAACGGCATTGGCAATGGCCGCAGCCGCACCAGAAATCGCCGTTTCACCAATACCCTTAATGTGCATAGGATTGGTATAAGGGTCATCTTCTTCGACCAATATCACTTCCAATTGCGGGACATCGGCGTTGACTGGAACGTGATATTCCGCGAGGTCATGATTACACAAACGACCATCACGCTTGTCATGGATAATCTCTTCCATCAAGGCTGAACCAATACCAAACACCATACCGCCATAACACTGCGAGGTGGCAGTCTTATGATTGAGAATACGACCTGCTGCAAAAGCGCCAGTCATACGTCTGATCCGAATCTCGCCCGTCACCTTGTGTACAGCAACTTCTGCAAAGTTGGCACCAAAAGACGCCTGACGATGGCTTTGCTCATTTTTACCCGGTTTGATTTGACCTTTAGCACTGATTTTTTGCTCATCATAGTCAGCGATGATATCTGCTAACGCATACGATTGAAAATTGCTAAAGTCGTAGTCTTGGTTGGCAGGCTCTGGCAGACCCAAACCTGTTTTTTCATTGACTTTCTGTTTTAGACCTTCTGCTTTATCTTTGAGACTTTCAATCGCCGCTTCTGTGCCGCTCAGATGATGTGAGCCTGAACGTTTGACTTGGCCTTGATCAAGCTCGATGTTGTCCGGATACAAGCCGACTTTTTCGGCCAGCATATCGCGCAGTTGCTCACAAGCAAGATAGATACTACTACCAGAACTTGCAGCGCCTACGCTACCACCTGAACCGGATGCGGGTGGCAACTCGCTATCGCCCAGTTTCATCTCAATATGATCGACAGGCAAACCTAATAAATCGGCCGCTATCTGCGAAAACACCGTATAAGAACCTGTACCGATATCGGTCATATCCGTTTCGATAACTGCCTTAATACCGAGCGCTGTTGATCCATCGACTTGCAAAGTCGCACGCGCCTCCGATTGCTGTAGCATGTTGCCACGAGAAGACGCAGCCATCCCTGTTCCTATCCACCAGTCACCTTCTAGCTGGCTGGCAGGTTTGGGATTACGCTCACTCCAACCAAATTGCTCAGCACCTTGTTCCATACACGCAATGAGTTGACGCGTCGAGAATGGAATATCTTGGCTGGGATCTTTTTCAGGCTCATTACGGCGGCGTAGCTCAATGGGATCAATGTCCAACTGCGTGGCAAGCTCGTCCATGGCGCATTCAAGGGCGATCATACCCACTGCTTCACCAGGCGCACGCATAGAGCCTGCCAGCACTTGGTTCATGTCTACTTGCTTGTAATTTGCACGGCGATTTTCACCGCGATACAAATAATGGGTCGATAAGGCCGCAGGCTCAAAAAACGCCTCACCAGGTAAATTGCTACACACGGTATCGTGAATCAAAGTATTGATGACACCTTGTTCATCACAGCCAATGGCAATACGCTGACGGGTATTTGAGCGTCTAACCGTCGCCTCCATCACTTGTGGACGTGTCATACAAATCAACACAGGACGATCTAAATCTTTTGATGCAATGGCGGCTGCAATCAATTCAGGCGCGATACCTAGTTTGCTACCAAAACCGCCACCCACATAATAAGAGATGAGTTGCACCTGATCTTTATTTAGGTTTAAAGCATCCATTACTTGTTGCTTACAAGACGCAATCATCTGATTGGCTGTATACAAAATGAGTTTATCTTCTTCCCAATAAGCCAACGTTGCATGCGGCTCCATCGGAGAGTTACTCTGACTTGGGGTATGATAAAAGCGATCAAGCGTCACCGCTGAATCGGCTAGTCCTTGCTCAGGATCGCCCGTTACCGAATTTTTATCTGAGCCTTTTTGCTCATTGACGTCATGAGCTTCAGGCAGTGCTTTGGTGAAATTTAAAGTAGCTTGATCCGTCTCATCTTTATAAGTGACCTTCAGAGCATGAGCGCCTTCTGTTGCGGCCTCAAAGGTTTCTGCAATGACCACCGCGATAGGCTGACCATGATAAAAGACTTCACTCACGCCTTGAGTCGGCGCTTTGGTCTCGCCGCCTTGTTGTGAGTTACGCAAAAACTGCTTTGGATCAGTCACCACCTTAATGATGCCGGGGATATTATCTAAGGCACTACTATCGATATCTTCAACTTGTCCTTTGGCAATCTTGGCACTAACCAAGACACCATAGACTTGGTTTTCTCGATGAATCTCTGCTGAATAAGGTGCTTGACCACTCACTTTTAGGGAGCCATCAACACGGTTAATAGGTTTACCAACCAAATTATTTGCTGTTTCGTTAAACAAAGAACCGACAGGCTCATTCATCATCATTTTTTTGGTAGGTTCTGATTGAAGTACTGAGTCCAATAATGACATGATTATGCTCCTTCGCCAGCTAATGCACGCTGAATGACTTGTTTTAATAAACGACGTGTCAGTGGTATTTTAAAATCGTTTTGCCCATTGCCTTTTGCGTCTTGCAATAGTAGGTCTGCGGCCTGTTTGACCACTTCATCATTGCCATCTGTATCCGTTAATAATGCCTCAACGGCTTCATTACGCCATGGCTCGGTACCAATACCACCAAACGCTAGACGTACGGTATTCAAATGGCCGCTGTCATCAACGTCTAGAACGGCTGCACAAGAGACCAGTGCAAAGGCGTAAGATGCGCGATCACGCACTTTGTCATAAGTATGCATCCCATCAATTGGCGCGGGCAAAACGACATGCGTGATAAGCTCACCACTCTCCAATACATTTTCGATATGTGGTGTATCTTTCGGTAAACAATAAAACTCGCTAACCGGAATGGTGCGTGTACTGCCGTCTGCTTTCACGGTTTCGATTTGAGCATTCAGCAAACGCATCGCAACTGCCATGTCAGACGGATGCTGAGCAATACAAGCATCACTGGTTCCTAAAATGGCAAGGCTACGGTTTTCCCCATCGATAGCAGGACAGCCTGTGCCCGGTTCACGCTTGTTACATGGGCTATCGGTTTGATAAAAGTAATAGCAACGCGTACGCTGTAAGAAGTTTCCACCAGTCGTGGCTTTGTTGCGTAGCTGCCCGGTGGCACCTGCCAAAATGGCTCGCGATAACACTGGGTAGTTGGCAATCACTTCAGGGTGGCCTGCCAGATCACTGTTGCTGACCAACGTGCCAATACGCAATCCACCGTCAGAGGTGGTTTCTACTTGCGCCAATGACAGACGGGTTACGTCTACAAGTTTGGTCGGCGTCTCAATCTCAAACTTCATTAAATCGAGTAGATTGGTACCACCTGCAATGAATGAGGCTTCTTTAGCAGCCGCTGATGTCGCCGCTTGCTCAGGTGAATTTGCACGATCATAGTCAAAACGTTTCATGAGCGGCCTCCTAGCGTGTTGGTTGCTTGCGGATTGTGTGATGACTTACCAAGCTGGGTTTCGCTAGGCGGCGGTGACCAAATACCTGTCACTTTCGAACCTGAATCAGTCGTAGATATCGAGTCAGTGGTAGGTTTTGTAGATGGCTCATTCACTTGGTTTTCGAGTACTTGTGAGATGGCTTTAATGATATTGGGATATGCAGAACAGCGGCAGATATTACCACTCATACGTTCAGCAATTTCTTGAACCAACAATCCATCAGGATTTTTTAAGTCCTTGGTCACATAGCTTGGCCAATTTTGCTTGACCTCTTCTATGAGAGCGGTCGCCGAACATATCTGACCGGGTGTGCAGTAACCACACTGAAAGGCATCATGATCAGCAAACGCTTGCTGTAATTCTGACAATGTTTCAGGCATTCCAATACCTTCAATGGTCGTGATTTCATCCCCTTCGTGCATGACGGCAAGGGTCAAACAAGAATTAACCCGTCGTCCGTTGATAAGAATGGTACAAGCACCGCACTGGCCGTGATCGCACCCCTTTTTTGGGCCTGTAATTTGAAGATGATGACGGCAGACATCAAGTAATGTCGTACGCGCATCGAGATTATCAAGCTGATAATCTTGCTTATTTATTGTTAACGTCAAAGTAGACATGCTGGCTTCTCGCTGGCAGATAATCAGAAAATAGTAGTTATGTACAAACGCTTATTGCGCTAGCGTTATTAAAATTTATTATGACCTATCAAAAATGTTGTTTTGTTTTTACTTTGTAGTGGTTAGGGTGTAGTTTTTTAATTTTTGGCTTTAGCCTTCCATTTTTTCACTCATGTTTTTTATGGTTTAGCGATTTTTATACTTGAGTGTTTTTTATGCTTTGGTGATGATAACTTCTTCGCTCAAACGAGACTTGGGCAGGTTTGCATTAAAATCATCTTCACAGCGGTAACCCAAGGACACGATGCCAACCGCAGTATAACCTTTGGCTCGTAAAGCAAACTCTTCATCAAGCGCCTTTAGGTCTACTCCTTCCATTGGTACAGCATCGATACCCAAAGTAGCAGCACCCAATAATAGCGCGCCCATGTTTAGATAAACTTGTTCAATCAACCAATGTGACTCATCTTTTTGATCATAGCGACGCGTCTCCAAAAACATCTTACGACCTTGATGCATCTGCTCTTTGAGGTCCGGCTTGGCAAAGCGGCCATCGATATCTTCTTTGTCCAATACTTCATCTAAAAAACTATCATCAGCATAGATACGGCTACAAAAAACGATAACGTGTGAGGCATCTATGACTTTGGGCATATTGAACTCATAACTTCCTTCCGTCCCTCTAGCAACGCGAGACTTACCAGACTTATCATCAGCAATCACAAAATGCCAAGGTTGAATATTGACGCTTGAAGGGCTAAGACGCAGAATATTTTTTAAATGTTGAAAATCCGCTTCAGATATCTTTTTATTGGGATCAAATGCTTTCGTGCTATAACGCCAATTCATGGCTTCACTGAGATTTTTCATCTGGTACTCCTATTTTTCATTGGGTACTAAAAATTGCTATTCTTTTTTATTATTTAATATTTCAATAAAAATTTCCATAGTGACAAGTTTTTACAGTGACAAGTTTCTAATAACAGCTTTTTACCGTAAATTATGTATCGCCATAAGTTATGTATCGCAATGGGTAATATATAGTCAGTCCTAAATAAAAAAGATACACATATGATCATGCGATACTGGCAACCATTTTCCTTGCTTGCTGTGCCGTTGCTGACAGAGGCGGCGCAAAATGGTTGCCAGTATTGCTGTATTTCTTTTATAGTGGATCAACTATATCATTACAATTTATCTATCATTCCTGTCACTGTGACCACACCAACTTTAAGTATAAATCGACTTTGTGACCGTTACAGATTGGTTAACTGTTCACACCATTTGTTATTAAGCAAAGCATCGCTATGTGCTCGCCAAATCGCCTATTGCTCAGTACTCCCTGCTTACTGCTCATTTTGTGATGCGTTTAATTTGTGCAACATTGAAGTTACAGGGCGTAACTGAAGTAGTAACTGAGCCTACATTGCAATCGCTTTAACATTCTCTTAGTATTATTTAAAGTATCTAGTAGCGTTTAACACTTCAATTGTCGTCTAATCAATCTTTAGGCAATAGAAAGCGATAAGAAAACAGACAGCTAGAAAAAAATAAACGTCTAGAATAGAACCCCAAAACAAATCCTGAGAGGCATTATGAACCAGTCCCAAAAACCCTTACGCATAGACATTGTCTCAGATGTCGTCTGTCCTTGGTGTGTCATTGGTTATCGTCAGTTGGCAGAAGCCCTCAAACAAACGAATACTGCCCATACCATTCATTGGCATCCGTTTGAGCTTAATACCAACATGCCAGCCGAAGGTCAAAACTTACGCGAGCACATCATGGAAAAATACGGCTCTAGCAAGCAAGAGTCTGATGCCAGCCGAGAAAGAATGGCGGAAGCTGGGAGAGAGGTTGGCTTTGAATTTAACTTCAATGATGACACGCGTATGCACAATACATTTAACTTGCATCAGCTTTTACATTGGGCCGATCAGCAAGGACGTATGCACGAGTTAAAACAAGCCTTGTTTGCCGCGCATTTCACCGACAATAGAAATATATCCGACATTCAGGTGCTTGCCGATATTGCAGCCGAAACTGGACTTGATCGTAGTGAGGCGTTGGCAGTATTAGAAGGTCAGTTTTTTGCAAAAGAAGTACGGACAGAAGAGCAGCATTGGCAACAACAAGGTATCCAAAGCGTGCCTGCCATTGTCTTTAATGAGCGCCATCTGGTTAGCGGAGCACAAGGGGTCGATAATTATATTAATATTTTAGAGCAGTTGGCCAACATGCCTGACTAAAAATGTCTGACTAAAACCACGCCCAACTAAACCATTATTGAGAATAAAAAGGATCTGACATGTCCTCAGATAATACGCCAAATATCCTAGTATTCGATGTGAATGAAACCTTGCTCGATATCAACACGCTTGCCCCTTTATTTGAGCGAGTTTTTGATAAGCAAACTGTGCTCAGAGAATGGTTTGCACAACTGGTGCTGTATTCACAAACCATGACTTTGTCTGGTCTGTATACGTCTTTTAGTGAGCTTGGGGTTGGCGCATTACGTATGGTGGCTTACATTCATCAGGTCACGCTGAGCGACAGTGATATTGCTGAATTAAAAGCGCGCATGAGTAGTATGCCTGCTCATCCTGACGCAGTACCAGCGCTGACTCGTTTGCGTAAGGCGGGTTTTCGATTGGTGACGCTAACTAATTCACCGAGCAGTGCGTCACCGACGCCACTGGAAAAAGCGGCGTTAAGCCATTTTTTTGAGCATCATTTTAGCGTTGAGACGGTCAGTAAGTTCAAGCCCGCCCCTGAAACCTATCAAATGGTTGCCGATGCGCTGACAGTAGATACGTCGGATTTGTGTCTCGTCGCTTGCCATCTATGGGATAACATAGGCGCACAAGCAGCTGGTTGTTATTCCGCTTTTCTCACAAGGCCGCATAATGCCATGCTTCCGGCAACCAATGTCCCTAAGCCAAACTTTATGGCAGCAGACTTGATTGCCCTTGCCGATCAAATAATTGGTAAAAAATCGGTTTAACAAGTGGTTGAATAATGGACGGGATAGTTGATTGCATCACTGGCAACTGTCCATTTAACATTGGTTAGTTAATCCTAAATAAAAAAGGTACAACAATGATAATGAATCGCCAACGATCTATTTTCGTAGCCTCTGTTTGCGAAGGCACAGCAAGCAAGGAAATATGACGTTGGCAGCACTGTATGTATTTTATATTGGATTGACTAGGGCCTGTTGAACATAAAAAATGCTACCCCATTATTGGAGTAGCATTTTTTTACGCTTCTAAAAAGGGAGTAAAACGTTATTCTGTAAAGTGAACCACAGAGCGGATACTCTCGCCTCTATGCATCAAATCAAACGCTTCGTTGATATCTTCTAGTGGCATAGTGTGGGTAATGAAATCTTGTAGTGGGATATCACCGGCTAGATAACGCTCAACATAGCCTGGTAATTCTGAACGGCCTTTGACACCGCCAAACGCTGAGCCTTTCCAGACACGTCCGGTGACTAGCTGGAATGGACGAGTCGAGATTTCTTGCCCTGCGCCTGCGACACCGATGATGATCGATTCGCCCCAGCCTTTGTGGCAACACTCAAGCGCTGAGCGCATGACATCGACATTACCGATACATTCAAACGAATAATCAACACCGCCGTCCGTTAAGTCAACAATGACTTCTTGGATTGGTTTGTCGTAGTCTTTTGGGTTGATGCAATCAGTTGCGCCCAGTTTTTTGGCCAGCTCAAACTTGCTTTCGTTGATATCAATGGCAATAATACGGCGAGCTTTGGCCATCGTAGCACCGATAACAGCGGATAGTCCGATACCGCCCAAACCAAAGATGGCAACCGTTGCGCCCTCTTCTACTTTGGCAGTGTTCATGACCGCGCCCATACCCGTAGTGACACCGCACCCGAGTAAGCAAACTTCTTCTAATGGCGCTTCTTTATTAACTTTGGCCAAAGAAATCTCTGGCAAAACGGTATACTCTGAAAAAGTTGAGCAGCCCATATAATGATAGATGGGCTCGCCGTCTTTATAAAAACGCGTGGTGCCATCTGGCATCAGACCTTTACCCTGAGTTTCACGCACCGCAGAGCAAAGGTTGGTTTTACCTGACTGACACATTTTACAGACGCCACATTCTGCCGTGTATAAAGGAATGACGTGATCGCCAACTTCGACGCTGGTCACGCCTTCACCGATCTGCTCAACGATACCACCACCTTCGTGACCCAAGATCGCAGGAAACACGCCTTCTGGGTCTTCACCAGACAAGGTAAAAGCGTCGGTATGGCACACGCCACTTGCCACGATTCTGACTAGGACTTCGCCTTTTTTGGGCAGCATAACGTCCACTTCTTCGATCGATAGTGGCTGCTTTGGGCCCCATGCAATGGCGGCTTTGGATTTGATAAATTGGTCTGACATAAGCATATTCTCTTTTTTAATGGATTGTTTTTATGGGGTATAGTCGATTTTTTTTAAGAGCGACTGGAAAGAATTTTGCGCAGCCTCTGTATTAGCAGTAAGCAAGTAAAATCTATACCCGTCACCTGTGGTTACTTCTGAGGCGATCAATGTATCGATTTTATTTTGAAATGCCTATACTGACTGATTCAAGTAACTGATTTAAATGACGGGTCAATTGACAATAACACTAGCTTATCCTGCTTACCTAGTGTAGGCAAGCTGTAAGGTAATAGAGTGTTGCGCTTTATTTAATGATTACCATTATAGTTTTTTCTGTGGTGATAACAATATGCTATATTTGCAAATATCTTTTACACACAGGTAATAATCATGCGCTGGGACGGTATTAGCGAGTTCGTTTACGTGGCAGAATACGAGAGCTTTACCCGCGCGGCAAAAGCGCTTGGGATATCCACCGCGCAAGTCAGTCGTCAGATCAGTGCCTTAGAGAAGCGGCTTAATATTAAACTGCTGTACCGTACCACACGCAAAGTCTCCCTGACCGAAGAAGGCCGTGTATTTTACCAACATTGCCGCGGTGTACTCGATGGCCTCGATGCCGCCGAGCAAGCGGTCAGCAATTTACAGTCAAAACCGCAAGGTCGAATTAAGCTGACCGCGCCTGTGACTTATGGCGAGCAACAATTGGTACCGCTGATGAATGATTTTATGGTGCAGCATCGTGATATCGAAGTGACGGCTTTTTTGAGCAACCAAAAACTTGACTTGATTGAAGGCGGCTATGACTTGGCGATTCGCATTGGTAAATTGAGTGACTCGACGATGATGGCAAAGAAACTCAGTCGGCGTACCAATTTTGTTTGCGCCGCGCCCGCTTATCTTGGGCAATATGGTATTCCGGAGACGTTAAATGACCTTAGTCAGCATAATTGTCTACTGGGCACTCGTGACTATTGGCACTTCGTTGAATCTGGAAAAGAGAGAAACTTACAGGTGTCCGGATCGGTGCAATATAATAGCGGTCATAGTCTGGTTGATGCGGCGCTAAAGGGGCTGGGCATCGTGCAACTACCCGATTATTATGTGCAAAAGCATTTAGCGTCCGGTGCGCTGGTGAGTTTGCTCGACTGCTACAGGGAGCCTGAAGAAGGCATTTGGGCGGTGTATCCGCATAACCGCCATCTCTCACCAAAGATTAGATTGCTGGTAGATTATCTAGCAGCATGTTTGGCTTAAAAAGCTACTAGGCTTGATGATTTAATTCTATTTTGAGTTTCTTAGCACATTCAATAATCTTTTTTCTATCGGCAGGCAGTGCGCCATATTCAAGCGCTGTTTCTCGCATCTGTACCGTAATATCATAATGTGGATAGCTGGCGTTGCGATGAAATAAGCGCTTGTCCACGTCAATCAGTGCGGCAAACTCATGTAACTCTTGTAATGTATCGGCCAGCATATGGCACCAGCGGTGGCCTTTAAATTCTATACGCACAAAATCTACATAGATGGCCATAGCTTTTCTCTCTTATTCTTCAAACTGTTAGCGCAATTCTCGTACGTTCTTTTTCAACTCGCCTAAAACCTTTTGATAGTCGCCATCATTGGTCTCTACTGTGCTCAAACGTCCATAACGCAGTTGCCGATAGTCTTGTTGAATCAGCGCAATTTTTGCTTGCAGGCTGTTTGGCTGACTGTCATCCGTCTGATCAGTTGTATCATTATGTTGATTGACCATTGTTTTTGCCAAGCGCTCAAGCCATGCCAGTTGCCCTTCGTTGTCAGCTCGCGCCAGTAATTTGTCGCGTTTACCAAGACGTTTGGACAGCTGTGCCAGTGGTCGATCAGCAGGATGCCAGCGTTTGCGGCGACGCTGCCAAATAATCAATACCAAAATAGCAATGACCGTAATAGCACTGGCGGCCAACCAGATAATTTGCTCCATGATGGAGCGAATATTGAACCACTTTAATAATGAGTCTGCCTGCTTACCTTGATCGTAGCCGACCACGTCTTTTTGCCAATAATAACTGGCTTGGTCGGATAAACGGCGCAAGGTTTGTAGCATTTGGTACTGCTGATAACTGATTTGGGCACCAGCTCCCTCTCCAAACATTGACGCCCCGCGCGATTGCGTGATCGCGTTCATACCCTGCTCTACGCGCTCAGGTGCAACAAAACTCGTCGGATCAATACGTACCCAGCCTTGACCGTCGAGCCAAACCTCCGTCCAAGCATGTGCGTCCCTTTGTCGTACCTCCCAAACATTGCCGCCACGGCTCAACTCACCACCTTGATAGCCGGCCACAACGCGTGCTGGAATACCAGCCGCTCGCAACATAAAGGTAAAGCTTGACGAGTAATGCTCACAGAACCCCGCTTTGGTCTTGAATAAAAACTCATCAATACGGTCGTTGTTCAGCCGTGGCGGTGATAGCGTATAGCGGAACTCTGTTTGATTGATCCAGTGCTCGATAGCATTCATATAACGAACCGGATCAGAGCCTGATTGCGCAAAGAGTTGTTTGGCCAATGTCCGCGCTTGGGGATTGCCTTCGGCTGGTAACGCTAGGTTCAATTGCCGCATCTCTGCACTTAAAACGGGATCAATACGCATGGGTGCAAACTGTAATACATCGTAGCGCAGTTGCTGGGTGACAGGTCGATCTTTTAAGAGCGTAAAGTCTGACGTTACACTCACGTCTTGGCGCTGAGTAAAAGGATAATCGAGTCCAAATAGCCAGTCTTGCTGAGTCGGCTCTAGAACAATCTTATAACTTGCAGGTGTGTTTTTTGCGGCATCAGGAATAGTGGCAAGGGCATTTTCGATCCACACGGGCGGCCGCGCTGTTGGACGCCATTGCCGCTGCTGCGGACTTGGTCGCCACGTAACACCATCAAAATCACTAAATACCAATCCACGCCAATAAAGCGCTTGCCTAGGTGGTCGGTTGTCTTCAAACTCGACGCGAAAAGCCAATTCAGTAGATTGTCCCAAATTGGCAAAGTCGCCAGGTGACATACTGTCGGACACGCCGGTGGTCGCTTGTCCGCTGGATAACTGTACAGACCAAAGCGGTGGCAGGCGCGGAAAAAACAAAAACAGCACAACCAGTAATGGCAACGCTCCGATACCTAAGACGCCCAGCGTACGTAGACGGCCTTCTCCGCGAGTATTACCGTCATCGTTTAGCGCAATAAACGCTAGCACAACAACCAGCACACCGATAACCACTTCTAGCGTGGTCAGTAGTCCTTGATCCATCAAAAACAAAGCAGCCAGTACAAACAAGGATAAGTTCAAAACAACATACGCATCACGGCGCTTATACAGCTCCCACAGCTTACTGATCAGGCATAACACCAAAAAGGCTATCCCCATATCCAGCCCAAACGCTGTCCCATAAGTCAGCCACAGACCTGCCAGCCCCAGTAAAAATCCAAGCATTTGCATGCCTTGATACACGCGTTTTAAATGTCTTACTTCCTTAAAGCGTGTCTTTAGCCTTGGTAGCTGGGCGATGATGCTGATAATAGCAAACCCTATCAACCACAAGGGTAGATGAGCGGCGTGCGGCAAAACCACAATCACTTGCGCGATCAGCACCCAATAATAAGCAGGTAATGCCAAGAGCTTGCGATACCATTTATTTTCGCTGCCAAGGCTAGCCTGCGCACCGAGCCGCCCCAACGCTAAGCGCTCAAAGATTGCCAAGCTTGCGGTAGAGGTTTCTTGAGAGGAATTGGTAGAAGGCGTCTTAATAAAACGCTGAGAGTCAGTCATGGTGCTTTCGCCAATCTTAGCAAGCAGGTTTGTGCAAAACCGTCACCTTCACCCATCGCAGCGGAGGCTGATGCATCATTTGGTAAACGCATTTTAAAAGGTACACCCAGCTCGCCCAGTTTGATCGCCCCATACGCCAATTGTGACAGCTTATGTTCGTGATGAGCTGCTGGCATATCCATATAATCTAAGGTTTGCTCATGACCGACGGGATCAGCAAAATGTTTGGTAAACATACCCTGTCCGCGCGCCACATGACCCCAAGAAACGCGTGCCAACGACTCGCCTTCTCTGTAATCATCCAAGCGCTCAAAATCATCTTGCCCTTGCCGAAACTGCCCACCCGTTGGCAAATCCTCTACACTGACTATTGAATAGTGCGTTTGCCAATCAAATGTTTCAGGCTTCGGATAAACCCATGCTGTCCGCGCAAAATAAACGTAGGACCAAGCACGCATGATACCTAGCGGATAGACGGTCTTTATTGTCAAACGCGGTAACTCAAGCTGTCCACGAGTGTGAGTCTGCACAGGTAGGCGAATGATTTGCTCCCCTTGTAGCTGCGTGACCAGCACAGCCTGCTGATCCTCTTCGCTGTTTTTGTTTTCTTTATCCTGACGCTTAGAGGTTTTTTTATTGCGTGACTCAAAACCAAAAGCAAGTTGTCGTCTTGGTTGACGGCTATCACTACGTATTTGTAGCGTAACCCAAGCAGGCGCACCCGACTCTGCCATGCTTACTTCTAGCAGACGGACTTGCAGCCCTGAAATATGAGCGAAGGTTACATGAAAGCTGATAAGCCAAACGCTGACGAGATAAAAGCACAGCCCCAGCACCAAGTTATTGCCATAGTTGACGCCTGCGATAAAGGTGATAACCAACAGCAAAGCAAACAACATGCCTTCGCGGCTAAAAAAGATATAAACGTTACGCAAATTGAGCGTCGCGCTGTCACTTTTGGGCGCCCGCGAGGCAAACCATCGGCTCAATGCTGATGTGATAGGCGCTGTTAAGGCGTTTGGCAAAAGGCTCATGATTACCCTATTCTTACCCCATCATTAAAAACATCATAGAGATACGGCGAAAGTTTTGCTAACAGTCGTGCGTCAAACATTCATGCACTTCTAATTGATTACGGGGACATCCGCCAAGATACGCTGCGCAATGGTCTGCGGCGCATGCCCGCCACCTGTCACATGGGCTGGTACAAAACGCTGACCCAAACGATGATCGGTCACGGCTGCAAATACTGCCTGAATGTCTTCAGGCGTCATCTCCATATGACCCGACACATAGGCGTGAGCCTGTGCAGCACGTTGCAAGGACAATACGCCCCGCGGTGATAGACCGTGATATTCTTGGCTTGATCGGGTCTTTGCCACCAAACGCTGTAAATAATCCAACACCACATCAGCGACGTAAACTTGCTTGACCCTTTGTTGAGCTAAGAGCACCGTCTCTGTATCCAGCATCGGTTCCAAATCTTTTAATAATTCGCGGCGATCTTGTCCTTTTAACAGTTCACGCTCTGCGGCGGTTGAAGGATAGCCCAGCGATAAGCACAATAAAAACCGATCCAACTGCGACTCAGGCAATGGATATACGCCCGCTTGCTGCAAAGGGTTTTGCGTTGCAATCACAAAAAACGGCTGAGGCAACGGATAAGTCTGTCCATCTTGTGTTACCTGACGCTCCTCCATGGCTTCCAATAGAGCACTTTGCGTTTTAGCACTAGAGCGGTTGATCTCATCTGCAAGCAATAACTGCGTAAAAATAGGACCGGGCCGAAACTCAAACTTTAGCTTACTTTGATCGTAGATGCTCATGCCTAAAATATCAGCAGGCAACATATCATTGGTAAATTGAACACGGCTGAAGCTCAACCCCAATAACTGCGCCAACCCTTGCGCCAAGGTTGTCTTGCCCATACCTGGCAAATCTTGCAACAATAAGTGTCCACCTGCCAGTATGCCACTGAGTGCCAACTTGACTGCTTGCGGCTTGTCCAAAACAATTTGATTGAGTTGTATCATCATCTTGGCGATTTTTTGCTGATTGTGTTGATAGTCGGTCGCTGAATGGGTCATAGTAAGTTACTGGCTCATTGTTAGGGGAATGATGATCAAGGATTGTTTTTATTATCGTCTGCCGCTGGGACTACCGCACGAAGCGTCGATAAATAAGCGATCAAATCAGTACGCTCTTTCGCATCAGGCATGGGGTCTGCGAGCATCTTGGAGTTTGGTATGGCTTTTTGGGCATCGGCAATATAAGGATCAAGCGTCTTGGCATCCCAAACCCAGCCTGATTGTGCCAGCTCATGGCTATAGTTGTAATCCTTGAGCTGAGCGGCTGGCGCACCATATATATTCATCAACTGCGGGCCTTTCTTATTAAGTCCAGCATTCAGCTGATGACACTGACCACAAGCTTCTTTATAGATAGTAGCACCATTTTTGGCATCCCCTTGAGTATATATTGGTAAGGTAACAGGCGCACGGTGATCGGGCGGTGTATGTTCACAAGCAGCAAGCAGTAGAACAGCGGCGAAAAGACCACCTATTTGACATCGATTAAGCATAGACATTTCTAACAATCTTTTATTTTTGAGTGTCAGCTATGGGGAATGGTATCCATAGCGAGGTGGGATTAAATATAGCATCAGATTAGGACACGCCCTAATATAAAAAGAGCATGACTAAAAATAATGACGGTCTGTGACTGTCATGGTCGCTGGCTATAGTTATATACAATACAATGGGTTTAGGTGGCGATTTTTATCGTACTGCTTGGCGCTTCTAGGTAATGACCTTGTAGATAACGCGCGCCCACACTCCACGCAACCGACATGGTCGCCGCGTCTGCAATATAAGGCATTAGCACATCGACATTGACCTCATTGGTACTTGCAATGAGCGACTTGACAGTTTCTAAATTATCGGCTGAATCAATCCCTTCTACGTAGCTATGCGCCAGACGTACTGTGTGCGGCTGCACAAAACTGGCAATTTCTATTGATCTGGCAGAGGAACCAAAATTGTTAATACTGAGTCGACAACTGACTTGCTTCAAAGCGGAAAACTGGTTTTTTGCCACCGTCAAGTGATCCGAGATGTCTTTCTCATTAAATTGCAATGTCAACATACCCGCAGCGCCGCCTACTGCTTTGATAAGTTGGCTGACGACCTCAGGTAGCTTTTTGTCGATCAATGAGGCACTGGTCAATTGCACCAATAATCTGGCTTCAGGATGGGTTTTACGCACATCATTGATTTTTTTACAGGCATTGATTAACATCCAACGATCTATTTTTTCGCACAACTTATGAGCGCTGGCAACGGACATAAACTGATCGGGCGTCAACACCGTGTTATCAGCATTCGCCAGGGGCAGACGCAAATACACCTCAAAAAAGTCGCTGCGATCGTGGTTGATATCGTAAATCGGCTGGAACGTTAGCTCAAAGCGGTTATGGGTAATCGCATCCACCAAAGACTCAGCCAGCGCATGATCGTCACTATTGGCATGTTCACTTGGGTCGTACAGATGATAAGTCCCGCCATGATTAGAGGTTTCTATCATAATCTGGTTGATGGCGTGCATGGCGCGTTCAAGCAACACACTAGGCTCTGCCGTATTTCTTTCAATTTTGACCATACCAATACTCACTGTGGTACTAATCGTGCGCTTATCCACTTCAATCAGCATATCGCCAATACGTGAGCCAATATGTTCCGCCAGTTTTTCAAGCTCTGATGTGGTCTTGTCTTCTACCAGCACGGTAAATACGGTATCGCCAAAACGACTGACATGCCCATCTGATATTAACTCATCTAACGTATAGGCGACTTGTTTGACCGTGGCATCTACGCCTTGAAAACCAAGGCTGCTTCTTATTTTACCGACATTATCGAGCTGGATATATAATAATGCGGCTGTCAGCAGACCTTGCTGGGCTTGCTGATGCACGATGGTCATTTGCTCTTCAAAGCCCAAGCGATTGTCAATGCCCGTCAAGCTGTCTTTACGCTCAGCCGCTGCCAAACGTTCGGCGACTTCTACACTGTTACTGGTATTTTGTTGAATGATGACCTGAGTTACAGGCTCGCCTTCCAATGTCGCTGTCGCTAACTGTAGCTTGGCTTCAAAAGTGCTGCCATCCGTCCGTATACTTTCAAACTTAAACTCCACTTCATGTCGACTGCCCTTATCGAACTGGCGTAGGAATTGTTTGAAGGCCTTGACGTTATCACCACCTGCAATCAGGTCAATGATAGGAACACCAATCACCTCGTTCATTGACTGAAAACCAAACAGCTGAAGATACGGGTCATTGGCAAAGATATGAATGCCTTGATCAATATAAGCCACCGCACTTTTAGAGTTTTTGATCAACACATTGGCGCGCTGCTCAGCTTCAGAGATGACATGTCGCAACGTTTGAAGTTCACGGCGGCTGTGCAAATTGTCATGCTGCAAGCAAATTGACATCACCACTGCCAGCTCTTGATCGACTCTAAGCGCTTTTACCATGGTACCGCTGATAATGTCAGGTAGCGCGTTATCGTTATTAGCGGCCGCAGCCGTCTCTTCATTCACTAAGCAGATCATCGGTAAGTCAATGCTTTGATCTTGTACAATACCCACCACATCGGTAAAACTCATGTCATAGGCGTTACCAAACACCAAAGTGTCCCACGATTGCCGCAGCGACTTTAACAGCTCCTCTTTATCATCCAAAAATCCTAAGTTTACGGTATCGTAATAACCGTCTAACAAGTGTACAAGACGCTCAGCATAAAGCTGATCATCATCAATGACTAATAGATTTAAAATGGACTGAGTACGCATAAGAAGCCTTTTGAATCTTGTGATCTTATTTTCATATTTTACTATAGCGACCAGACACCGTTTCCAAAAATCAATCAGCTGATAAAATATTAGGCTTAGCGACTTTTATTATACTGGCATGTTTGTTTGGATTGGGCTGACATGCTCGTAGATCAGGGGTATCTTATAGGCTAGAGTAACCTTGCCTGTCATTATAGACAATAATTTAATTGGCTGCAGATTAACTTGTCACCAAAAACCCGTTAGTTTCTTTAAATAAAATATAATTTGTCGGTATTTTATAATGACTGGCAAACCCATTTGATATAGAGGTTAATAACACACAACAACAACGCATAAAACGCTAGAGATATATAACAAATAACAGAGACCAAAAAAACCAATCTCTGTTTTCCCCTCACTCTTTTTTATTAATTTTTCAACCGACCATAGTGTCTATTTTCGTCGTCATTGTAAATGTTAACTGGCACCTTAAACGGTCTGTTCGGCACCTCTCTTACTAGCTTTGGCACCAAGTAACCTGGCAGTGCGGCTAACATTGACCAGTAAAGCGCAACTGACAACCGTTCATCACTATCAAAATGAGCAGCGCCAGCCACTTTGTCTAATACATGTAAATAATAAGGCAAAACGCCAGAAGCGAATAAACGCTGGCTTAGCTGTGCTTGAACCTCCACGCTATCATTAATACCTGCCAACAAAACGGCTTGATTCAATAAAGTAATACCAGACGCTTGCGCGCGCTGTAACTGCGCCGAGGTAAATGCATCGATCTCATTCGCATGATTGCAGTGAATGACCATGACAATCTGACAGCGGCTTTGTGACAACCTATCTAACAACGCCTCATCCAAACGGGTTGGAATCACTAACGGCAGGCGCGTATGCAGGCGAATGGTGGTCAGTTGCGGTATGGCCTCTAGCGTATCCAACCAAGCAAATAAACGCCTGTTTGTAACGTTTAATGGATCGCCGCCGCTCAAAATCACTTCATTAATCTCAGGGTGAGCCGTAATATAATCGACAATTTGCGCTTTTACATTCGCCGTGGGCATATTAGCACTATAGTCAAAATGCTGACGAAAACAGTAACGACAATGAATAGCACAAGCGCCAGTAATGGTTAACAATACCCTTGACTGATACTTATGAAGCATGCCCTTAACAGGATTTTGTGAGTTTTCACTCAAAGGGTCAGCCACATAGCCCGTTACCTTGGTTAGTTCGCGCTGGTCTGGTAATACTTGTTTGAGTAAAGGATCATTGCGATCACCAGCACGCATCTTTGCCACAAATGCACGCGGCACTCGCAGCTCAAAATGCTTGGGCACATAGACGTCGGCACGTAGGGATTCAAGTTGTAGGATGCTTAGTAGCTCGTCAACGGAAGTAATGGCTTCGGATAATTGCGTTTGCCAGTTTTTTTGTGTGATTAAATGGTTTATCATGACAGCCTACTATCTGTGCCTAAAAGGCGATATTATACGCCCTTACAGGGCACCCTATCAAAGTCTACCAGTTACCCTCTCAGCATTTGGCGTAACCGCAGCTTTTTGTACAGTAAGCCCTACCTATCATCATATTTACAACCCCTAGGAGTCTCTTGTGGCAAGTTTTTCTACTAATGAATTCAAAGCTGGTCTAAAAGTTATGCTCGATGGCAACCCTTGCGCCATCCTCGAAAACGAGTTTGTCAAACCTGGTAAAGGCCAAGCCTTTAACCGCGTTAGATTGCGTAATCTTCGTAGCGGTAAAGTGTTGGAACAAACGTTCAAATCAGGTGACAGCTTAGAGGCTGCTGACGTGATGGACACTGAAATGAACTATCTGTATAACGATGGTGAGTTTTGGCATTTCATGCACCCTGAAAGCTTTGAGCAAATCCAAGCAGATAAGAATGCGATGGGTGATGCCCCTCAGTGGTTAAAAGAAAACAGTAACGCCTTGTGTATCATTACTCTATTCAACGGTGCGCCTTTGTCCGTTACTCCGCCAAACTTTGTTGAATTGCAAATCACTGAAACCGATCCTGGTGTGCGTGGTGATACCTCAGGCGGCGGCGGCAAACCTGCTAAGCTAGAAACTGGTGCCGTTGTACGTGTGCCTTTGTTTGTACAGCAAGGCGAAGTGGTACGTGTTGATACTCGTACTGGTGATTATCAGACTCGCGTCAACTAATCACCCTTAAGACCAATAGACATTTTCTGTCTATCGTCTAACAAAAAAGCTGAGCCACTCATAAAATGGTTCAGCTTTTTTGTATCGGTGCTTACTATCTTTATAACCACCATGCTTGTAACTACCAGACTTAAGCTCGCGGTTAGGCCAATTGCAATTATGATCAACTATTTTTGACCATCTACTCTTCGTTGTCCAACTGCTTTTGTATGAGCCAGTACTGTACCAAGGCATTCAACTGCTCTTGCTTGAATGGCTTAGTACAGTAATCTTGCATACCAACTTTTAAATATTTGGCACGCTCACCATCCATCGCATTGGCGGTCAAAGCAATGATCGGCGGTAGCGACTGCGGATCATACAGCTCATGCAACTTAATCGTTGCCTGTACCCCATCCAAAATAGGCATATGATGATCCATCAAGATGACATCATAACGCTCAGGAGACAGCGCAAAGATCTCAATCGCTTGCTGCCCATCGGTGACATGGGTGACGGTATGACCACTATTGGTCAAAGCTTTTTTGGCAATAATGGCATTGACGGCATCATCTTCAACGAGCAAGATGTGACCTGCCCGCTCATGAGTGGGTTCAACCAAGTTGAAATCATGGGACTTTTGCCACGTCTCATATTGGTTTTCGTTGATGGTCGGTAGTGGCAACAGCACGCTAAAAACAGTACCGACACCCACTTCGCTATCTACATCAATATAACCACCCATCAAACCAACTAGAGACTTACAAACAGAAAGTCCAAGCCCTGTACCACCGTAGAGACGGTGTGTAAATTTATTCGCTTGGTCATAAGCATCAAATATCGCTTCTAACGATTCAGCTTTGATACCAACGCCTGTGTCTTTGACCTCGATACATAGGGTCATGACGTCATGAGGCGAATGGGTAGACGCATCTTTACTCAAAAGATCTTTTTGAGCGTTTGAACGTTCTTCAGAGTTTTGCTCATCATGCTCGTGACAATGACAATTTGGCAGATGTTTGACGTCAATACTGACTCGTCCACCTTCACGAGTGAATTTAATGGCATTGTTGACAAGGTTTGCGATGATTTGTTTGAGACGCACCGGATCGCCTTGGACATAAGGCGATAGTGACTCAGTATAGTGATAATCTAAAATCAAACCTCGCTGACGCGCTTTGACGGCAAAGAGACTCACCACTTCATTGCATAAAGCAGACAAATTGACTGGAATAGAATCAATAGTCATTTTTCCAGATTCTACTTTTGATAAGTCTAAAATGCCATTAATGATAGACATCAAGTGTTCATTAGAAACCTTGATGTTATCAATATACTCTTGCTGTTCGCTGGTCAGTTTGGTGTTACCCAGCATCTCGACCATACCAATAATACCATTCATCGGCGTGCGAATTTCATGACTCATATTGGCCAAAAAGTCCGACTTCATCTCGTTGGCATGTTTGGCATCACGCTGCTTGTCCTGTAGTTGCAAGGCATCTGCTGCCATTTTTGCAAACTGAGCCAATATCTTCGCTTGCTGCTTATCAAAATTATAGTTAGGACTCATGTCCATCAGACACAAAGATCCCAAACGGTAGCTTTTATTGTCTTCATGCAAAATAATAGGCGCACCCGCATAAAAACGCAGATAAGGCGGCTCTGTTACCAAAGGGTTTTGACTAAAGCGACTGTCCTCAGCTAAGTCTGGAACGACAAAAACATCGTTAGATAGGACGGTATAGTTACAAAACGCGACGTCGCGTGGCGTTTGACAAACATTGTCAAGTCCATAGGCTGATTTTAAAAACTGTGTCTCTTCGTCCATAAAGGTAATGGTAGCGACTGGCAGATCAAAAAACAGCTTTGCAAGGTCAATAAGACGTCTAAACGCAGGTTCTTCGTTATCGTTAAGCACTTGATACTTCCTAAGCTTATTAATGCGCTCGGCTTCGTCTAACGCTACTGGGTAGCTGGGTTTAGGTGAGTTAAGTATAGACAAGATAGACTCCCTTAAGTAATTCAGACGCTAGGTTTAGTGCTCGTCTGTTTTATCAGCAACTGTAATGCCTCGCTCACCATCATCATTGCGACAACCGAAGTAACAACGACTGCTGAGCCATAACCACCACAATGTAATCCACCCGTTTGACAGCTCTTATCTACTCGAGGCGGTTCTGTAGAATAAACACATTTGATACCGAACTTTTCTTTTAGCGTACTATTGATGCCTTTTTCGTGCCGCAGCTTATTACGTAGTTTGGCAAGCAGCGGGTCTTGATAACTCTCACGCAAATCGCTTACCCTGATTTGACTAGGGTCTATTTTACCACCAGCCCCGCCTGCACAAACCAATTTTAACTTGTTAAAACGGCAATGCAGCGCGATAGCCAGCTTAGCATTCATATCATCGACACAATCTAATATCACTATAGGACGACCTTGGTCAGCTGCAGCCTTGGCTTCTTGACGGCTGGGTAGTAACGCCTCTACATTGTCTGCTGTCAAAAAATCATCTACCAAGCTTACCATTACTTTGGGATTAATCTCACGTATACGTGTCGCCATTGCCTCAATCTTACTTTGACCGAACGTGCTATCTAACGCGGGCAGTTGCCGATTGACGTTTGATGCCACCAATATGTCCAAATCAATCAGAGTGATTGTCCCAACTGCGGTTCGAGCTAGGGCTTCTGCGGCCCAAGAACCCACGCCTCCAATGCCAATAACAATGACGTGAGCGGCAGCAAACGTATCAACGGCTGCTGTACCATAGAGCGTTTGCGTTCCTTGGAAGCGGCGTTCATATTGCTCACTACTGTCTTCAACGACTTCTTGCGACGTAGACGCGTCAGAGTCGACAAGTGGTCTTGTAAGTAATTCAGGTGGTTGTGTTTCACTCATAGCCAATTATATGCTCTTTTATCTTGAATGGTTTTCATAATCTTTATTTTAATCAGTGCCAATTTAGTCAGTGCCAATTTAACGATGACGATTTTAATCACTAATAGATCAACCACTGCTTTCATCGTTAATGGAAGATTAGTCGCTGTCTTTGTAGTTATTCACGCTTTGTAATTATGCATGGTGGCTGATAGTAATGGACAGTAATGAGTCGTTAAAAACCCTGTCCACTCACAACGGTCACCCTTATCTTTGTATTGTCTGTACAGATTGCAACCTTCATTTTGAATAAGTCCATGTCGTTTGTAAAGCAGTACAGCTGTTGTGCCACAATTGCTCAGCGAGGACAGCAGGCGCTACATCGAGTAATTCGCTTAGCGTTGATAGCACCCAAGGCAAATTGGCTGGCTCGTTTCTATCATGGATCGGCACATCATCATACTCATCACCTGTACTCTGGCTGTGCATTGATGAGCGACTGTCTTGTGTATTGCCTTGGGTACTGTCTCGTTTTTGGCACATGATAGGCGTCATATCAGGGCAGTCAGTCTCTATAACCAGACACGTTAACCCATATTCCTCTACTGCCCCTTGGATAGCAAGGCGTAACTTTTTGGCATTTGGGTTGGTGATTTGACCAGTAACCCCGAGTTTAAAGCCCAATTTTACAAACGCTTTTGCTTCTTGTACGCCGCCACTGAAACTGTGCGCGATACCGCCAAGCTTGTGAGCATCATACTCATGAGCCTTTAGTATGGCTAATACTTCTGCATGAGCTTTACGAATGTGTAGCATCACTGGCAACTGATGAGCCACCGCTATATCCAGTTGTGCTTTAAAAAATCGCTCTTGTTTCGCAAATATATCAGGCTCTTTCATAGTAGCCGTAAAGGTATCAAGACCAATCTCACCAATGGCCAATGGTCGCTGCTCTGCCACTTTTTTTGCCACGTTTTTAAGGTCATCCTCGTTATGACGTTCAATATAAAAAGGGTGCAAACCTAACGCAATATGGACGTTAGGAGCCGATTTATCTTGCGCATCGTTATCTGTTATGGAGGATTGTAAGGTCTGCTTGATTGATTGTTCAGTGGCGTACATGCGCTCAAAATGCTGGTACAAGTAACCCACTAGTACAAGATGGCGCACACCTTGCTCGTAGGCTTTGCGGGTTAAAAGGTCTCTGTCATTATCGAATACTGGGGCATCAAAATGGGTATGCGTATCAATCAATGGATAGATACGAGGTAAGATAGGTTCAGATTGAATATGCGAATCGTTCGTGGTCATTTATAAACTCCAAAATTAATACTTTTAACCAAGCTTTGCGTTGTGAATCAATGGACAAAAACATAGGCTAATAATGATTAATAATGACCTTATCGCTCCTTTACAACGATGAGTTTAATGATTAACAACACTAATTTTAATTCTTATAAGACACAATATGGACTATTATTCTCTCTAATTCTTACCTTTTGCATTAGAAATCTTACTCTCCTCTTTGTTGTCTTTATCTTTGTCTCTGCCAATAGGGTCTTTATTGGGATGCCTTGGGTCAGATTTTTGACTGCTGCGTCTTGGAATCACTAACAAGGCGGCGGCGACACCTACTAACGTAACCCACTTTTTTATGTTTGCTGCCTCCATTCTCGTCTTGATCTCCCTTTTTGTATTCTCTTCACCTTTATACGCTTGCAGGCAAGCTCGTCTTCTCAATAGAATTTATCAGGTGCTCAATAGCTTTTAGCAGCTTTTAGCATTTGATAGTTTCTAGTATACGAATGTATAGAGACAATTGTGTTTACCTGTGTAATGAATATGCAAACTAATGTAAGGTTTATCGTGAATTGCCTGTCTCAAGAGATATAGTCGATCTGTTATAAAAGAAATACAGCGACACTGGCAACCATTTTGCGCCGCCTCTGTCAGCGTAGGCACAGCAAGCAAGGAAAATGGTTGCCAGTGTCGCATGAGCATATGCGTATCTTTTTTATTTAGGACTGACTATAGCGTACAGCCTCTACATTAAGGAACTATGTCAAAGAACTATACTCAGGCGCTAGATTCAAAAATCTAGATTCAAGAATTATAAAAACACCTTTTTTAAGACATCAGCGGTTTAGGGGATAAGTGGTAATACCGTTATTAGGTGTGTCTACCCGAGTGAATCCTTGAGGCGCCGCTTTTGGCGTTTGATCGCGTTTGGGAATAAGTGGGTTGAGTGGCATCAACTCATAATCTGCACTAACATCGCCATTCCAGCCTTCTGTACCACTCAATGGCAATTGTTTAATAGTGCCATTTTTATCAATGACCAACTGTAGAACGCGCATTTGATTAAATTTGCGCTCAGTCACACTGGCGACCGCGCCGCCATCACGCAGGATGGTGGGTTGCAAGAAGATAATTAAGTTACTCT
The DNA here is from genome assembly GCF_039680845.1 of Psychrobacter halotolerans. Classification (NCBI taxonomy): domain Bacteria; kingdom Pseudomonadati; phylum Pseudomonadota; class Gammaproteobacteria; order Moraxellales; family Moraxellaceae; genus Psychrobacter; species Psychrobacter halotolerans. The sequence continues at coordinate 561,350 of NZ_JBDKWD010000001.1, forward strand.
TTTGGGTGGTGTCATTATCCGAGCGGAATAAGCGACCAATGACCGGCACATTTCCCAGACCGGGCACCTTTTGTTGGCGCGTGGTCGTGTTGTCACGCATAAGGCCACCTAGCGCGATGGTCTGCTGATCATCGGCCAAAATCGTCGTATTAATCAGGCTTTTATTGGTAATGAGGCCACTGGCATTGCCTGTACTGCCTGGGACCACTGACGACACTTCTTGTGATACTTCCAAACGTACGGTGCCATTATCACCAATGTGCGGAATAACATTCAGATTAATACCAATATCTTGGCGGTCAATGGTCTGGAACGGGTTGTTTGAGTTGTTGCCACTGGTGGTGAAAGAACCCGTCACAAAAGGCACGTTTTGACCCACTAAGATACTGGCTTTTTCATTATCCAAGGTCAAGAGCGATGGCATAGACAGTAAATTGGCACTGGTGGATGAATCAAGCGCCTGCAAAATGGCACCATAAAACTGGGTATTGCCTTGACTGTCTTTTCGACTGTCACCAATTCCTACCAAGGCGCCAACAATAGAGCTGGCAGCACTACTAAGCGCTGTTGCACCAGCCGTACCAGTACCTGCCAATGCAGCAGTTGCCAACGATGTCGCACTGGCACCAACGTTATTAAAGTTAACCACGCCATAACCACTATTGGCATTCCCAAGCGCCCACTGTACGCCAAGCTGAGTGGCATCATCTCCTGAGACTTCCACAATAGCGGCTTGAATCAAGACTTGCGCACGGCGATTGTCTAATTGATTAACCGCATCTTCAATCTCAAACATCAGCTCAGGTGCGGCATTGACGATGACAGCGTTTTGGGTTTCATCGGCAATGATACTAAACGGTCGACCACCTGCGTCCGTTCCAGCACCACCACTTGGACTAGGACTAGAAGCAAGTGAGTTCGCCGCACTGGTATTGATACCGCTGGTCTCACCACCCAATGAAGTGCCTGTGGTGCTACTGGCATTGTTCAATGACGCTGACTCTAATGAGGAAGCCGCGCTGGCGCTATTGAGTGACTGATTGGCAAGCAAGCCTCGGAGCATCTCTGCGATGTGACCGGCACTGGCGTATTTCAATCGAAAAACGCGCAGACCACTCAAGCGTCTTGTCGGCGTTGTATCCAACTGATTGACCATTTCTTGAACTTTGGCAATCATCTCAGGACTGCCTTTGACTAGCAGTCGATCACTGGCGGCGTCTGCAATAACTTTAAGCTGGTTGTTGCCGCCTTGTGCCTGTCCGGCGGCGCCACCTGTCGTCATCACTAGCGAGCTGATTAAATCCATCATACGTTCGGCATCAACATGGCGTAGCGGTATCACACGTAGGCTATCATTGACATTACTATCAAGATCTCGAATAAGGGCGGTCAATTGGTTAAGACTCTCGGCGCGATCAGACAGTACCAACGCATTGACGCCCGGTACGGCAGCGGCATGAGCGGATTGCGGCATCAACGGTCGAATAACACCCAGTACTTCCGCCGCTTGGGTGTTGGTTAAGTAAATCACACGCGTGGCCAACGTCTCACCCACACTATTGCCGCGCAAATCAACCGCGACACCAGACTGTTTGGCCACATTGTCTGGCACCAGTTTAATGGTCGTTCCCGAATCAATCGCGGCCACTCCATTCACTTGCATGACGCTCAAGAATAGTTGATAAATCTCATCACGCGATAAAGCTTTATTAGAAATCACTGTGACGTTACCACTGATACGAGGATCAAGCACAAAGTTTTGATCCGTAATGGTCGCCACCTCGTTGATAAAGGCTTTGATATCGGCATCTTGTAAGTTGACCTTCCAGCTCTCAGCATTTGCAAGGCCTGCACTGGCTGCCCATAAGGGCACGGCAAGACAAAGGGGACGACACAGGCGCATCAGACGCTGCAAGATATGGTGCAAAGGCGTGACTGAAAAATTACGAGAACTTACCATATTTATGTTTACCTAAAATGATGTCGCTTAGGAGGTACTGGATTGATTTTATGCCGAGCATTTGATTTTACACTGAGAGCACTTGATGAGAGAGGTGCTCACAATAACACTAACTAAAGCTTTGTTGGTTTAAAATAAGAGGTTCATCCCTCTAGCCTGTCTAAAATGCCTAAAATTGCTGACGAATGGTAATAACTTGCTCGCCGCGTCGCACTTCTATCTGTGCTTCACCTGTTTGCTGTACCTGTTGAAGCACGCCAGCATCCTGTGCCGGATTGTTCCCCACGCTTTGCCCATTGACCGTCAATACCTGATCGCCTGGCTCAAGCCCTAGACGATTACGCAGCTTGGATGGCATTGCTGCTGTCACCTGATAGTTGTCACCCGATGCCATGACTCCCATTCTGCTCAAATAACTGGCTGGGTTTTCTTGCAACGCTGTGACCGCCTCTTCAATCGCTGATTGCGGGCTGCTTTCGCTAGCAGTATTGGCTGATTCAGGATCTTGAGGGGGTTGAGGGTTGGTTGGTGGCATATTGTTGGTTGGTAAACGCTGGTTACTGATACCATCCGCTATCATATCGCTTTGGTCCAGCGGCATGGCTTCTGGCATTCTGATAACAGTTTGCTTGTCATTGGCATCAGCGATGATAACAGCATTCCAGTCGACAGCGATAAGCGTATAGTTACTACCCTTTAGCTCATCACCAATGCGATAGTTTTTCACCTCGCCATTGACGTCGAGCATGGCTGATGACAAGCTCTCTGGAATGGCAAGCAGTATTCCTTTCAGCCCAATGTTGGGCGGCGGCTGTACTGCGGCAGCAACCGGGTCAGGATCGGCAAAGATAGCGAATAAGCTACTGTTATCTTTATTAGAAGCCGCATTGTTTTGCAAAGGCGCAAGTGGCAAGGCAGGCGCAAGCGGCGGCGCCAATAACAACCACAATAGCCTAGCTACTGTCCAGCATAGCCAAGCGATGGCTAATAGCAACAACCATCCTGAGAAGCGATTGAAGACATTAAGCACAGGCTTCATACTTTGGGAGACATTCATATCTAGCGCGTCCCCAATCCAGTGAGTAACGGTTGACGGACACTGACGACTGGCGTATCCTGCGGCGCTTGTCCTTTGTACTCAGGCATGCTCTCTAATAAACGCTGAGTTAAACTGACATCCAGCATCATATCGTTATCGATATATAAGTCACCTAGACGTTTATCTTGATTGTTGAGTAAATTGATGTGTAAAAGATTTTTATTGTTTTTTTGCTCTGCGCTTAGCTCAGCCCGCATCACTGGCATCGTGAGATAAAAAACCTTGTTACCGCTTGGATAACCCACCTCGCCGCCCACCCATATTAGCTGACCGTCCGCTTCGCTAAACCCAGCATTATTGCTGCTTGCTTCAGTACTTGCCGTAGTTGAGCCAGATTGACGTTTTAAGGATACATTATTGACTTGGATAGGCGTATTCGGCAGTTGCCAGTCGACCACACTGGCGAGCGTCTCAGGGGCAATCTTGCCACTCATATTAACCACTTGCCATGAGTCAAGACCTACTTTTACTTGTCCGTTTAATCGGGTTTGGTCTGAATGAATATCGACATCTGCCCCAAGTTTGCCTAGTAACAGATGCCATGGCTGCCATGACCATTCGGCCGTCCCTGTGAGCGGTATCGCTGTCAAAGGCACTTGCCAAATGATTGAGCCTTGCCACAAGTTACCAGAGACGTGCTGTACATAAGGCGTATCAGGGGCATACTTCTCCACTAGCCATGACGCTGGCATTTGCAATATAGCAAATAGGGCAAACAAGATGAACCCAACTAGCCACCATAGCTTGCGAGGACGCTTATGAGACGATGCGGATACTTGGGGCACGGTTGCGTAACTCTTCTATGAGACAAAACGTCATTATCATAGCAAACAATGGCATACAGATGACAGAAAAAAAGCCAGTATCTTTTTACCAAAATATTGGCAATACAGATACTGGCTTTCACCTACTATCAATGCAAGCGTTAATGACCACAACGTTCACTATTGGTGCATGAATGGCTGTCGATCAACGCTACATTTGAAGCAAATTAGACGGTCTGAGTGATCATTTATCTATTAAATAGCAAAGTCTTCAAGATCACGACCGGCGGCTAGCGCCTCAACCAACCAAGTTGGCTTACGACCACGACCTGTCCAAGTTTCTTCATTATTGTCGACATTACGGTATTTGATGCTGCGTTTTTTCTCCAGCTTCTCACCCGCTTTTAGAATCTCTTCGATAGTTGCATTGCTATTTTCTGCAATTTCTTCAAACTGCATGTAGGCATCATATAAACGTTGATGTTGTTTTTGGGCGATAAGCTGTTGAGCGTTTTCAGTGATCGCGCGTAGCTCATCCACGTTTAGGCTATCTAAGTCAATTGCGTTATTTTTGCTCATAGTAAATCCAGTCGTATAATGAAAGATATAGGGGATAACGGTATAATGAGAAAACCAGTATCAATATAGTATTGATACATATATTCATATCTAAAAACCGTTTATTCGTTTGATATTAAACAAGAAAATAAATTTATTAACCTTTTTTACTTTTAGTTGGTCAATGAGATTCTATTTAAAGCTTTATATTGGCCTATAATATAAACAAATATTCATAAAAAATCAATATAAAATTAATAGAATTTTATATAAGGCTCAATAACATTAAGAACAAACAAGCAAACAATGTCTTTATTCATTAACTATATAAAACAATACTTACATTTTTAATTTTAAAAGATATTTTTTATAAACATTTATTTATAAGAACTTATAACTAACAATAAATAATAGGCTAAAAAATCCATATATAAAAAATCTGTTGTTCTATAGTAGATTCTAGATAAAACAGATACGTTATTTTATGACACGGAACCAATATAAATTTTTCTGGCTTGCTGTGCCTTCGCAGACAAGGGCTACAAAAAATTTATATCCATTTCGCTGTATCGTTTTTATACCGAACTCACTATAGCGACTATTTTCTCAAGTAGTGAATCTCAAGTGGTGAAGCTATTGACTGCTGATGCTATCGTTTAGCCACCTTTGTCTTCATTTATACAGCGCCTATGCTGCTTGATAAATAGCCAATCTTTAAATTTAAGTAACAGATTCTTTCGTTCTAGTTATGTTTACTACTAAGCTCATCCATTAGATCGTTCGCTGATTGAGCGCTCAATAAATACGGATTAAAATCAATCGTGGTAGAATACTTCAAGTAAATGGCCGCATTCTTTTCAGTCGGTGTGGCATAGTTCATAGACCACTCCGACCAAACTCTATGTGTCAATTCCCGAGTTTCAATAACCTGCAAATCATAATGTCGCTCATCGGCAATCAAACTATAAAGTAGACGATTGATCTGCGCTCTTGGCCCTTCTATGGTTTGCAAAAAATAATCTTTGTTAAACGTTAGCATACCAGTAATACCATTAGCGGCATTATTCACTTGGGCTTGCTTTAAGATTTCATTGAAATCTTTAGCAGATACATTTGGGTTTGCGCGGCTAGCGTATGTCATGCTCATTAAAATATGCGCATCTGAAGTCTCTGGTTTCATATTTTATCTCTCATAAAAGTGTCATAGGGGTTGATAGTTTTTATAAACACCGATTAACCAATAGAAAACCAAGATTTCTTCTTTTGAGAAGCGTTAGCTGCTTCTTGCTCTTGAAGTTCTGATAACGTCTCAATCAGCATTATAATTTGATTGGTATTCATTAAATAAGGATTGAACTGAGAGCCAGTTGAAAACTTAAGTGCTAAGCCTTTATTTTCTTCACTTGGAATTAAATATTTCATTGACCATTTATTCCAGTGACGCTGCTCGACTTCACAACATTCAATGATTTGTAAGGCATAATGCCGATCATCTTTCACCAACTTTCTGAGCAATTCATTAATAACAGGTCTTGACCCTTCAATACTTTGCAAAAAGTAATTGTGGTTAAATACCAATGCGCCAGTGATGCCATTACGCTCGTTGTTTTCTTGAGCTTGGGCAAGGATGCGCGTCACTTCGCCATTAGGGTTATCATCGTTATAACGGCTGATATAGGTCAGACGTACGATGATATGCTCTCCATGGAGCATTTTTAGGCGGTTTAATTCTGACAATTCAACTGATTCCATCACATACTCCATTTCGTTCGTTATTTTTTACAAACACGTCCATTTAGTACTTTTTTACAACCTGCTATTTACTGCATAGACAGTAAAAATATTAGTACTGAATTCTTTTGATGAATGTATTCATGCCGCGCCCTAAGTCTCCATGACTGGTATTCTGTATTTCCTGTACTAACGTCAATAAATGCCGACTGTTCTCACATTGTTCTAGCATCAGTAAATATCCCCACGCCTCTACAGAAGGGGCGTTTTTTTCGATAAAAATCGCCAAATCTGATTTGATCGTCTCATAGTTATTACGAGACAATTTGGATTTAAACATATTTCCTATCGAGCTTTTACCCATCCCTGCCGCCTTACTTGGCGAGTTATCGTTGAACGTACGATCAAATTCTGTCTCAGTATTTATATTAGGAGAGGACGCTACTGGCTGAGAATTAATGAGCTGAAAGTCAACTGGTTGTGGACTTAACGGTTGAGAGTCAGAGACAATAGACGTTTGAGAGGTCGTTTTGGCACCACCAACAATGTCAATATAATCAAGTTCTAAAAGAAGCTCAAAAATCGGCGTTACACCCCCAAAGCCTGCAAACATTTTGCTTTGGTCAAGCGTATCAAGATAGCTTTTGTAGTCTCGTTTGCCATCAATCATGATGAGTAATGTTCTTGCCTCTCTTGGCAATATACCCTGAGCTTGGGACTTTATCTCTTCTCTACCCAAAGCAGTTTTTTGAAATACATGATCATAATTCATTTTTTGTACTCAGCAGTAACAGTAAGGTGGGCGCTTTTATAATGAGCTGCCGACCAAATGAATTTTATGTTTAAAGCCATTAAGTGACCAAACTCTAATTTTATGTTGATCGTCAAAAACGATTTTAGCGAAAAATCCAATCTTCCCTATTATCAGGATTCTTCATTTGAACGGATTATATCAACCCCTTTAAATAAACCTCTACTAATAATTAAACCAATAGAACAGACGGTTAATATAGGGTATGAAAGGTAATTTTTAAGAATTTTAAGGTAGAGAAATTCTCATAGAAACCTGATTATTCCGCTCATACCAATAATTATTTATTTTTTAAACCTGTTTAAATACTTTAGCCATTGATACTTTAACTATGAATTCTTCAATCATTCATAATAAGAAATAGTATTTTTTATTGAAAATAAACAAACGTTTTTTAAAAAGCTTATAAAAGATAGCAAACTAATTTTTGCTGGTACCATTACTATTATTTTAAGAAAGTATTTCTGGTCTTTTCAGTCTCTAATTTCTTACTCTACTCTGTATGGATAATCGATTTATATTAGCGCTACTGTAATGTGATGCGATGCCAGTAAAGTAAAGGCTTCGCCGTTTTGAGACAAAAATCTGCGAGAAAATTGCGACTGGTTACCTGATTCTCTTAACGCAACCATTTTATGGGGGCTGACCGTATCATTTATCATCGGACATAAAAAAACTCTGCCGTAGCAGAGTTTTTGACACATAAAAAGTCGTATTAAGTTCTATCTTTTCTTCGTATATAGTCGAGTCTAAATAAAACAGATACGTTATTTTATGACGCGGAACTAATATAAATTTTTCTGGCTTGCTGTGCCTGCGCAGACAGAGGCTGCAAAAAATTCATACACGTCCCGCTGTATCGTTTTTATACCGAACTCACTATAGGATTTAGAACGGAATATCATCATCTACAGGACCGTCAGGCATGGCAGTAGGCTTAGACTGTGCTGGTTGGTTAAACTGGTTTTGTTGCGCTGGGGCATTCTGTGTGTTATTAAAGCCGTTCTGACCACCTTGCATACCTTGAGCAGCGCCTGCTTGATTATAGCCACCTTGCTGATTGTTTGATTGCTGGCCGAAATTGTTTTGACCGCCTTGATTGCCATAGCCGCCTTGGTTTTGACCACCGAAATTACTATTATCCGGACTCTGACCGCCACTTTGGCCATCTAACATCTGCATTTGTTCTGCACGAATTTCAGTGATATAGCGATCTTGACCATTTTGATCTTGATATTTACGGGTGCGCAAACTGCCTTCGATATAGACTTTACTGCCTTTACGCAAATACTGTGCTGCAATCTCGCCCAAACGATTGAACAGTGAGATACGATGCCATTCCGTCGCCTCTCTTTTTTCACCACTTTGCTTGTCTGTCCACTGCTCTGACGTGGCAACCGAAATGTTGGTTACGCTGCCGCCATTGTTGAACTGACGTGCCTCAGGATCTGCTCCAAGGTTACCGATAATGATAACTTTATTAACTCCGCGCATGATACCGTCCTCTTCTTATGAATGATCTGTTGAATCGTTTTAGTCGCATTAATAAATACGAATCCAATCGTATTAATAGATACTAATTTTATAGCACCAATGAATACTATCAGTAATTTGATGTCACTTTAACCAATTTTTGTTTAAATATCTAGGGGGCTCTGCGCCAAATGCGACAGCGCTTGTCGCGACTCATTTGTCAGTTGGGTCTTATCTAATTTTAGATAAGCGACTTGCTCTTTTGCCATAACGACCAACTCATCCACGCCTTCTACCGCCAGCATCTGCCGTGACCAGTCTTGTATATTGATGTTTTTTGGAATCGTTACGGTCGTGCTTGATAAATATGGCGGCTGGGCAATGGGGATAATCAGAAACAAAGCGGCGGCCATGACCAATGCCAGTAAGCCCCATGCGAGCAAATTGGACTGATTCAATAACAAACCACCCATCGCGCCGCCAACAAAAGCACCCAAAAACTGACTCGATGAATTCAAACCCATCGCCGTTGCTTTATTGGCGACAGGGGCGCGCTTGGAGATCCATGAGGGAATCGTGGCTTCAAGCAAATTAAAACCCATAAAGTACAGCAAGAGTCCCAAGATAATGCCAACACCGACCTGACTGCCAAAGGCAAGCAATGCTAAGGCTGCGGTCATCAGTGCAATGGCGGCTAAAAACACTTGGCGCATTTTACGTTGTTTTTCAGCGATAATAATAAAGGGAATGGCGATGGCAAAGCCGACGAATAAGAGCGGCAAATACACCATGCCTTGTTGACGAACTGACAAACCCAGTACCTCATTAAGCTGGTGCGGTAATATGACAAATATCGCGGTCATGGTGAGGTGTAGCGCAAACACACCAATATGCAAGCGGTTTAAATCCCCAATCTTGAGGACAGTGGCTAGCTGCTCACGGATCGACTTGTTATCTAAATTGTGCTTGAGCACGCGTAGTGGTGTGGGCACAAACAACAGCAACAACATGGCCAAAACAGCAAAGCCTGAGGTCAACCAAAACAGTCCTGAAATACCAAGCGCACCCACCAATAACGGGCCAAAAGCAAAAGCAAGCATGATGGATGTACCAATGGTCAATCCCATTGTCGCCATTGCTTTGGTACGCATCTCTTCACGCGTCACATCTGCCAATAACGCCATGAGCACCGCAGAAACCGCGCCACTACCTGCCAGCGCTCGACCAATGATCACCTCATAAATGTCTGTCGCATTTGCCGCAATCATACCGCCTAGCGCAAATAAGATTAAACCCAAAAATATAATCGGCTTACGCGGGAACTTATCAGCGGCCAGGCTCATGGGTATCTGAAAAATGGCCTGCCCTAACCCATAGATACCAACCGCCAAACCGATTAGAAACGGCGTGGCATGCGCATAATTGTTACCATAGACCGAAAACACCGGCACAATCATAAACAAGCCAATCATTCGTAAAGCAAAAATACCACCGACTCCGAGGATTGCTCGTTTCTCTACGCTATTCATACTGGCCTCACTGGTTTATCACAACTGCGCTTTGATTGATCACTACTGTGCGCAACGCATCACAACGGCACTTTGACCTATTATAAGTACGCTATGAATTACGATCATTACCCTCTGATCTGTCGTTACTGCTCTATCAAGGCGGCAGCCTAAAAATCAAGCCCTCTAGTATAAGACATTCGCCATCATGTTGCCGAGACTTTTGTCTTTGCGCACTATTATCAACCCTAACCTTGTCATCACTAGAGCCCAATAAAATCAGTACCTTGAATCATTAATAGCTGTATATCACTGGTAAATTTTTTTATATTAGCGCAGGCAATTATAATTCGTTGGGCTTGATGCAGCGCCATAACAGATTCATTTTGAAAGTCTTATACCACCTTTATAGCGTGGTAACCACCATCTACCAATGCGTCATGATAATTTTGTTACCAAGTGCATCTACTATCCCACTTTACCTTGAATAATGGGTCAATCGTGACAATAAAGTAAGGCGTCTTAAATATTATTGCTCGATAAGCTTTGTGACAAATGCCCCTATAAAATGACAGTACCTGACCAAATCTATAACAGACAATGGCTGTTACTTAATGCTTATTTGATTTAAATTCGCTCAGTAGCTTATCAGTACCATGAAACCCAGAAACCAAATAACATAAAAATTAAAATACATAATTTACTACCCACGTTTTTGATCAATCACTTAACTCACCTTTTTTAATTTTAGTCATTCTTTTAAATATAATTTTAGCAAATAGGAAACTCATAAACGATGGCACATGACCATATTGCAATACGCGGCGCTCGCACGCACAATCTAAAAAACATTGACTTGGACATTCCGCGAGATAAATTCGTGGTAATTACAGGTCTATCTGGTTCAGGCAAATCGTCACTGGCATTTGATACGCTTTATGCCGAAGGACAACGTCGTTACGTCGAGAGTTTGTCCGCTTACGCCCGCCAGTTCCTATCCCAAATGGAAAAACCGGAAGTCGATAGTATCGAGGGCTTATCTCCTGCGATTGCCATCGAGCAAAAATCGACCAACCATAACCCGCGCTCAACAGTGGGAACGATTACCGAGATTTATGACTATCTGCGTCTCCTCTACGCCCGTATTGGTACGCCTTTCTGCCCTGAGCATGGTGAGCCGATGGTCGCGCAATCGGTCACTGAAATGGTCGATCAAGTCATGGCATTGCCAGCCGACACCAAGATCATGATCTTAGCGCCCGTGATTCGTGAGCGTAAAGGTGAGCATACCGTGCTGCTTGAGCAATTGATTGGTCAGGGCTTTGTACGTGTACGCGTTGATGGTGATGTGTATGATACCGATGAGCTACCAACACTCGATAAGAAGAAAAAACATACCATCGAAGTGGTGGTCGATCGCTTTAAAGTCCGTGATGACTTGGGCAACCGTGTCGCCGAAAGCTTAGAAACCGCCCTACGCTTGGGTCAGGGACTTGTCACGCTACACTTTATGGATGGTAATCCTAAAGAAGGTGGCGATGCCAATCAAGTAATGTCAGCCAAACACTCATGCCCCATCTGTGATCGCGCCGTACCTGAGCTTGAGCCCCGCATGTTCAGTTTTAACAACCCTTACGGCGCGTGTCCAAGCTGTGATGGTTTGGGCAAACGTCAGTATTTCGCTGCCGAAAAGCTGATTACGCATCATGAAAAATCACTCAACCAAGGCGCGATTAATGGTTGGGATAAGCGTCATGCTTATTATTTTGGCTTGCTCTCAACGGTTTGCAAACATTTTAAGATAGACATGGATGCGCCGTGGCAAGATTTGCCAAAAGCGCAGCAAGATATCCTCATGCATGGCTCTGGCAAAGAAAAGCTGACCTTTAACTTCACGGATGAGCGCGGTCGCAAAACCAATAAAACCGTGCCGTTCGAAGGCGTATTACCTTATTTAGAACGCCGTTATGCTAAAACACAAAGCAACCTCGTGCGTGATGAGCTGGCCAAATATTTGGCTGATACCACCTGTAACGTTTGTGATGGCGCTCGTCTCAATGAAATTTCACGCAATGTCCGCGTCGATGACCAAACCATCGCCGAAATCGTTAAATTGTCTATCGGTGATGCCGCCGACTATTATAAAACGCTGAAGATTGGCGGTCATAAAGGCGAAGTCGCGGAGAAAATCTTTAAAGAGATTAATGAGCGTCTAAACTTTCTGGTCAGTGTCGGTCTGGACTATCTGACGCTTGCTCGCTCTGCTGAAACCTTATCAGGCGGTGAAGCACAGCGTATTCGTCTTGCCAGTCAGATTGGTGCGGGTCTCATGGGCGTCATGTATGTGCTTGACGAGCCATCTATTGGTCTGCATCAGCGTGACAATGATCGCCTGCTAAAAACCTTAACGCGTCTGCGTGATTTGGGCAATACCGTACTGGTCGTTGAGCATGATGAAGACGCCATTCGTCAAGCGGATCATGTGATTGATATCGGTATCGGCGCAGGTGTCCACGGCGGTCACGTCATCGCTCAAGGCACCGTCGATGACATTATGGCAAATAAAGAATCACTCACTGGACAATATATGTCAGGTAAGAGACAGATCGAGATTCCAACCATTCGTCATAAAGCCAAAACCATGGACGTCGAAGTCAAAGGTAAGGCCAAAGCCAAAAAAGTACCGATGACGATTGAGCTAAAAGGCGCATCAGGCAATAACTTGCACGATGTGGATTTAACCATTCCTGTTGGTGTGATGACTTGTGTAACGGGCGTATCGGGGTCAGGTAAATCAACTCTGATCAACCGCACCCTCATGCCATTGGCGGCGACACAGTTAAACAATGCGTCGACGCTTATCGCGGACAAGCATGAGAGTATCAGTGGTCTTGAGCATTTGGACAAAATGGTCGATATTGACCAAAGCCCCATCGGTCGTACGCCGCGCTCGAACCCAGCGACATATACGGGCGTGTTTACCCCTGTGCGTGAGATGTTTGCGCAAACGCAAGAAGCGCGCGCCCGTGGTTATAAGCCCGGTCGCTTTAGCTTCAACGTCAAAGGCGGACGCTGTGAGATGTGCCAAGGTGATGGCCTGATCAAAGTTGAGATGCATTTCTTGCCTGATATGTATGTGCCGTGTGACACTTGTGAAGGCAAACGCTATAACCGCGAAACCTTGGAGATTCATTACAAAGGCAAGAGCATTGCTGATGTGCTGGATATGACCGTTGAAGACGCGACTGAGTTCTTCTCAGCCATTCCAGCGATTTATCGTCGCTTGCAAGCGTTGATGGATGTTGGTCTTGGCTATATCCGTTTGGGTCAGTCTGCACCCACACTGTCTGGCGGTGAAGCGCAGCGTGTGAAGTTGGCTCGTGAGCTTGCCAAACGTGATACGGGACAGACGCTATATATTTTGGATGAGCCAACTACCGGCTTGCATTTCCATGATATCTATAAGCTGCTCCATATCCTGCATACGCTACGTGATAAAGGTAATACCATCGTCGTCATCGAGCATAATCTCGATGTCATCAAAACGGCGGACTGGGTAATTGATCTTGGCCCTGAAGGCGGTAAAGGTGGCGGACTCATCATCGCTGAAGGTACACCTGAGGAAGTAGCGGAAGTCAAAGGCTCATATACTGGTGAGTTCTTAAAGCCAATGCTTGAGCAAGGGTTAAAAGACGTAAGCTAAGACAAACCAGTGAATGATTGATAAAAGGCGACTCTTTGGGGAGTGGCCTTTTTTTGTTGGTGAGGTTTTAAGTTTGGTGATAATATAATTTTTATTCTAAGAGCATCTATAAGGTAGTTATCAATGGCAAATGTAGAAAGTCTTGAAAAACGACTTGCAGATCTAATTGACAAAGAAAGCTCATTTGCTATTGCACTAACTGGCGAATGGGGAATTGGGAAAACTCATTTTTGGAAAGAGTTCTATCATAAAAAACACAAAGATTTAGGAGTCAGTAAATACTCTTATGTTTCGCTATTTGGCGTTGATTCAATAGATGCTTTGAAGTTTGAGATTGCACTTAGCACTCATGCTACTACTCAAAAGAAGGACTACCTTACTGGACTGAAAGGTATATTTAAGAAAGGATTGGATGCTATAGACTTACCAAAACTCGAAGGTACAGGTGTCACTTTGTCTCTTGGTAAAGGCTTAATTAGTAGTGCCATTACCAGTCTTATTGGAGATACTTTGATCTGCATTGACGATATTGAAAGGCTATCTAAAAACTTAGACATTAAAGATGTGATGGGTTTAGTGAATCATTTAAGCTTAGAAAAAAATTGTAAAGTAGTAGTGATATTACATGAAGGTAAAGCAGATAAGAAATTTAGAGAATATAAGGAAAAAGTATTTGATGAAATACTAATTTTAAATGATTCATTATCAATGGTTAAAGAAACCGTTAACGATGATGAAATTTTTCCTATATACGAGGAATTTTATCAAACTATGGGGGTTAGAAATCTTAGATTTTATCAGCGCGTTCAGAAAATCTATCAAGAGATAATAAAACACTCATCATCTTTATCAAAGTTGAGCAAGGAAGAAATACTAAGACAAATTCTTATTATCAAACTTGTTAATGACATTCCTAAAGTTCTTGATGTCGACATGAGAGAGCTAGAAACGTATTTTTCCGAAGATGGTCTCGATGACCGATTAGATATCTTTTTAAAAAGTGATGATGAAGCATTAAAAGCAACTGTTAGAACTAAGAAAGACGATGTAGAGGAAAAGCTTTCAAAATTCTACCCTAACTTTCGTATGGAAGGGTGGACTGAAGTTGTTATCGAACTTATTACAAATATTGATATAGATAGTGAAAAATTCGAAAGACTGCTAAACCAAGACTTAATCAATGAAAAATCTTTAGAAAGTGATAGGGAAAAGCGAGATTTGATGACTGAGTATCATAGCTTAAGTCCAGAAAATGGATTTAACCAAAGACTTTTTGATAATGTGACTCGAAGGATTGATATAGATAAGGAGGACCTTAATAACTTAAGTTTTCATTGCAATATACTCAGAAAGAACGGTGCTATAGATCTAGCTAATCAATTACAAGAACAAATAGAAATGTATATCAGTAGTAAAGTTCTAGAGAGCTCAGAGTTTTGGCATAAGCATCAGTGGTATTCACATCGTGTAGAATCTCATGATATATTCTATGATTATCTAGTTCAGGTAGTCAAAGATAGACAACTAGAAATAAAGCAAACAAATGACATGGATTTGATTTGTGAAGCTTTCAAACGTTTTTATAAAAGTGGCTATCATAGTGAAGAGCTATTCGAAGCTATGAGAGATATTCAAGAAGATGACTTAAGCGCAGTTCTTTGGCAACCTATTGATGATGAAAGAGACCGGAAGCAGTATATCCGAAAAACCCTGCAACATCCTGCCTTTAGATTTAGAAAAATAGTGCAGACTATATTTACTAACGGAGTTTCACTAAGTGATGAAAATTGGATATTAGTAACTAGTAATTATCGGAAAAATATACTCCCCACCCCCTATAAACCTTCCATCATTATCCTTAAGAGTGAAGAAGTAAGACGTTGGACATTGAAATTATTAAAGAAAAGAGTTACCGATAACCCTAATAGTAAAGCAGCTATTGAAAACTGGTTGGAATATTCAAATAACCTGAAGAACCTAAACTCTTAGGTCTACGAATATATTTAAAAAGAAACCGACTTACTAGACTAAAGACTGAAAGGTAAGCAGGACTGGCTCCCTATAAAAGATGACCTTACTTAAACAAACCCCCGCTCAACATTCATCACCCGTGCATCTACCGTACGTTCTATCTTTTCCTCAATTTGGCCACTTTAATCCACTTGGATAAACGTCTATCCAAAGAGCTATTTATCCACCCTTGTATTATAAACCTAACCCTTCGCTATCAACCATGTACCAGCCAACCCCATAAATGAAGACCCTACTCGGTTAAATTTCTGACGGGCTTTAGGACTTTTTAGACGCTTTTGCGCATAGCTTGCCATAAAGGCATACATCATCATGGCAACAATGGCGCAGCCAAAAATTACCAGACATAAAATTGTAATATCTACCCCAGTCAGACTGGTTACTGGAAAAAAGCTCGGTAACAAGCTTATGTAGAATAAAATAACTTTTGGGTTGCTAATAGATATCAAAAAGCCCGACATTACACTTTTTAACCCCTCATTCTTATTCTTTAGCGCTACATTTCCAGTAATAATCTCACTTGGCACAGTCGTCCACATCTTGTACGCCAAGTAAAACAAATAACCTGCACCTACAAACTTAACTATAGTGAACAATGTATTGAAATTGCTTGCCAATGCACTCAGTCCATAAGCGGAGAACACCATATAAATAGTATCGCCTGCGGCAATGCCAATGATTAAAGGTAGCGCCGCCCAAGAGCCTTGTGTCATGGCTTTGGCAATAGTGGCAAACACACCAGGACCCGGCGTCATGATAAATATGAATACAGCAATGATAAAAGTAAATAGCTGGATAGTGGTGATGGTCATGACAGTCCTTTATAGGTATGTTGGTACTTAAGTATAATTTATTGAACAAACATATTTCTAGTTCAGTATGACTGTTTTAGAATACTTTTAAGCTCAAAGACGTCAGCTAATAAAAATTGGTTAGTGATAAAAGGCTACTCTTTAGGGAGCGGCCTTTTTTGCTGGGTAGAGTTTAGCTTATGTGCAATATCATTTGCCATATGATAAGAATTATCATGACAACACTTATGCTATTAACAACTTTAGCACTACCGATGCCCGTCTTATTCGATACATAATGCATCGCTATAACAGATGTGCCAGCCACACCTGCCCATAGACTATGAGCAGTACCAGTATTATTTGCCATTAAGGATAATGATCCTAAGAAAGGCAGAAAAATAATAAGTAGAATAAAAAAATTCACAGAAATATCTTCTAAATTGATACCGCGGTTAGAACTATGCATATACTTTTCCTGTTAAGTAATGATTAAATATCAAACTAATGATAAATCATAGTTTTCTGAAAAATCTGGATGTATTTTATCTACTGTTTCGAAAAATTCTTCTTTCGTTTTAGATAATTTCATAATAGTAGTAACAGAAGATACTAGTTGTAATAACTCGGGGTGACCTTTATCTGGAGTTAGAACTTGATGCAATCTAGTACCTTTATTACCTAATTTTTTCGCCTTACTTTTAAGCTCTGGTAGTATCTCAGGCGCTAGCTTTTTATATATTACTTTATTAGTAACATGTCCGAAGAACCCTGGACGCTTTACCTTTCCATTTTCAGGAGGATAGGGCATATCATACAATCTGAATAGCTCTTTATAGTAATCATCAGGAAAAGTTTTAATCCAAGCCTGTAATTCATTGTCTATAAATTTCTCAAATAACTTGGCAAGAGCATCTTTTTTTCGAGCTTCCTGATAACCTGTAACTTCATCAACTAAACTAGTCATACCTACTTGTGATAGGGCTCTTACCAGTATTTCTGCTTTCTTAGCGGATTCTATTTGCGTCGCATGTAATTTGTCTTCCTCTCTGGCCTTTAAATATAAATCAGCTACTAATGGAAGTATATTCGCATCATATCCACTTTGGATGTTACCTTTTAAGTCAATATACTCTATCTTTTTGATTACTTTTTTTAGGTCATCAGATACAAAAGGTTGTAGGTTTTTAGCATCCATGAATGTAGGAACGTTTACTAGTCTTGCACTTCCTCGTACAGGTCTATCGAGTGCATCAAAAATTGCACTTTGCCTAATGATACGTATGTCTCCTTCAACTACTGCTACGTCTAGACTACTATCTCCGATTTTTATTTCACCTTCGTAGCCTGCTTTAGGTAGGCTAGCTCTATATTTCTTTACCTCTACTCCCTTCATAGCACGAGCTTTCAGTTCTACTTCTGTCATTTTCGAAGCAGTCGCTTTACCACTATTTTCGCTTCCCATATTCTTTACCTTATTATTAAATAAGTACTGATTATAATTACAAGTAACATACTTGTAAACATAAAATTTATTGAAAATTACTTGTAAAATAATTTTTACAAGTAATTTACATTGAATACAGTGTTGGTAAAATTAAAGCCTTAGTTTCCATAGAAATAAGTAGTGAGAATCTCTCAAAATATTAAACTCGATAATAGCGATTATCCTTAGTCAACCATTTGTTTGCGGAGACTTAGCTAGGAGCAACATATGATAACAAGAATGCTACTAGCTCTTATTCACCGCTCTAGTGGGCGGCCAGATATAAGCAAAAAGCGGGATTGACTAATAAATACTAAGCCTTTCCTAAATAAACTCCCTTTCAACATTCATTACCCGCGCATCTACCGTACGTTCTAGCTTTTCCTCAATCTGGCTACATTGCGACTCGATCTCACGTTTAGAGAGTCCAACAATCACAAACGTCCATTCGCTGGCATCATGCCGATTACGCTCGCCACTCTCACAGACGGCGACGCCTGAATATTGCCAAAGCTCGTAAGTTTGCTTATGGTGTAGCCTGCAACATCCAACCTCACGACGTTAGATACAGGACAAATCAGCCATCTTTCGATATTCCTTTGCAAAAAAAAGGTAAGTCGTTTGACTCACCCTTTTTTAGTGTTTACTGAGTTGTTAGCATTTATTGATCTATCTACGTTTAATGGTTCTAGTCGTTACGCCATTAGTTGAATTAGTATCTGCTTTAGCCGCCGCTTGATAAATTGGCATAACTGTCGGTAAAAGTGCTTGAATTTTAGCGATACGCTGCCCAGAGTTTGGATGCGTAGACATCAACGTAGCCATAGTATTGCTACGACCGTTTGCAGCCTCCATTTTCTTCCATACCAAAACGGCAGCTTCTGGATTGTAGCCTGCCTGCGCCATCAGACGTAAACCACCAGCATCGGCTTCTGATTCTTGACTACGAGAAAATGGCTTATCGATGCCAAGATCGCTAATTAAACCTAGCGCATCATCATTTAATCCTGTTTTTGCCTGCAATTGCGCACCGCCTAGCTGAACCGCTAATCCTGTTAGAATTTTTTGCCCAGCGTCCTTTTTGCCGTGCTCAGATAATGCATGGGTCATTTCGTGTCCCATAATTGCAGCGATTTCTGCATCTGTTAACTTTAACTGTTCTACAATACCTGTGTAAAAAGCCATTTTACCACCGGGCATTGCCCAAGCATTTAATTCAGGTGAACGTATAACCGTGATCTGCCAATCGAAAGGGACGCCTGTTGTATTGGCACGAACGGCGTAGGGCTTGATACGATTAAAGACTCTTTTGACCCGAACGGCCGTATTAGAAGTATTATCGACTGCGCCTTGACTATTGGCTTGAGAAATCACTTGAGAGTAACTTTTAGCCGCATCGGTATTTAGTGTCGCAGTATCATACCCTGACATATCAGCAATAGTAGTACAACCCGCTAAAGTAGTAATAGTCGTGAGCAATAGAGCATTTTTTATTTTATTAACAGTTGTCATTAGACGTCCTAGTTGAGAGATGCAATTAGATTAAATAACCAGACTGAAGATAGCGAATTAATAAACTTAAAATTCTGCTATGGAAATCTATGTCACGCAATCTCGTAATTGAGACCCATATGTAGTCGATAATGTAACTAATATGTAAGCAATGTGTCTTAATTATCAACGGAGAGATTATCATTATAGAAAACAAAAGTCTATTAATTTAATCGTCTATTGTTTATTGCTGGCATTTAGAAGTCCCGTCTAATTCAAAGCAGGCAATTCTATTCTTTCAATCAAGGTCATTGGTTAGAAGGTTATTGGCTAGATAGTATCCTGCAATAAATCCAACTAAATAAACTCCCGCTCAACATTCATCACCCGTGCATCTACCGTACGTTCTAGCTTCTCCTCAATTTGACTACATTGCGACTCAACCTCACGTTTAGACAGCCCGACGATCACAAACGTCCACTCGCTGACGTCGTGTCGATCACGCTCGCCACTTTCACATACTGCCACGCTTGGACTGCGACCGAAGCGCTCATGTAGGCCGCCCATACGTTGGCGCTTTTCTTTTAGCGAGCCACATCCGGGCAAAGTAAAGGTGAGCGTTAAGATAGCGATATGCATTTTATTCTCCTTGGCAAAAAATTTTATATTGCGTTGTCGCATTTAATATAATGTCTGATAATGCCTACGCGTCAGCATCTATACCCTTTATAATAGCGTATCAATCGTCAACCAATCTGCGTATCTCACCCATGACCTCTACCAGCTACGTCCAGCAGCAGCGTATCACTCGACTATGCGTGCGCTGCGGCTTACTCCTTATGCAGTATGGTGCCGAGTCTGCCGTGGTGGTAGACTTATCCAAACGCCTAGGCCTTGCGCTGGGGATGAACAGCGTAGAGTGTTCGCTCAATTTTAATGCGTTGACGTTGACCACTATCTGCGATGAGCGCTGTATCACGACCACAAGAGACACAATCAATCAAAGTATTAATGTCAATTTATTGGTACAAATTCAGCAAATCGTTAATAAAACCGAAGCGACTACTGATAAGGAGGAGCTGACGGCTCTGACCACGCGTGCTTTTGATGAGTTGGACAGAGCGATTTACCCACCTTGGCTGGTTAGCATATTTGTCGGTGCGTCTTGTGCCGCGTTCGCTTATCTGAATGGCGGGAGTTGGTCGATTACCGCTGTGACTTTTACTGCGGGTATGGTGGCGATGCTGACGCGTATTTACTTGTCCAAGCACCACTTTAATCCCTTTATCGCCGTCATTGCTACGGCTTTTATTGCTTCTGTAATTGGAGGAACGACCTATTACTTTGACATTGGCAATAATGCGGATATCGCGGTTGCTTCCAGCGTGCTGCTACTGATACCGAGTTTTCCTTTGATTAACTCTTTTTCAGATATCTTAAAGGGCTATGTCAATATCGGGGTTGGGCGAGCGGTATTTACTTATATGCTCACCCTGTCGGCTTGCGTTGGTATTGTGATGGCGCTGGTGTTACTGCAAATACAGCACTGGGGGTTTTGAGATGTGGTTTATTGAAACGATTGTGCTGGCCTGTATTATTACCCTTGGTTGGACGCTGATGTTCACTGTCCCCAAGCGCTATATCCTACCCTGTTTACTTATGACGGCTTTTGGGTTTGGGCTAAAAACCGCGCTTGTCTATCAACACATACATATCGTGGTTGCGAGTTTTTTTGGGGCGATGCTTGCCAGCTTCTTGGGCGTCTACTTTTCTAGAAAATACACTTTACCACCCAAAGCGCTCATCTCACCAAGCGTCATTTGTATGATGCCAGGTATTGCCGCTTATAAGGCGATGGTGAGCATGGTGCAGATTGGCTATTTTGGTTTTTCAGACGAGTTATTCAGTCAAATGATGGTGTATTTATTTGAAGCCTTGTTTGTGACCTCAGGACTGGTATTGGGCTTGTCCATTCCGGGGCTGTTGTTTTATAGACGTCGTCCTATTGTTTAGATGTTAGGTTATAATAGATCCACTTTAAAAGTGAGATAGGACGGCTGGGATGAATGTTGCGCCGCCTCTGTGTTAACGGCAAGCAAGGAAAATTTATACCAGTCGTACGGTGCTATTAACGTATTGATTTCATTTTAAACTGCCTATACTTCTGTTTTTATATGAGTCGTTGATTCATAACGGTCAGTGACTTGTGCTCTATTCGCCCAGCACCCACTCACCATTCACTTTAGACACGTTAAAGCGAGTCTTATCGATTCGGCTAGTACCAGCGATCGTCTGGGTAATATCAGCTGTACATATATAATTGTTCCAGCCTTCTGTATTATCACAATTGATATTGTCAATACGTTCAAGCCTTGGCATCATGCGTTCCATCATATTGCTCATGGTTTTTGCCATTTTATCATTACTTGCATTCGCCACTGCATCCTCTATTACCTTATCAGTTTGCTCATATTGAGCCTCAATAAGACTTTCAACGATGCTTTCAGAAGGCGGCTTCGAACATGCCGTCAATAGTAAAGCCAGTGACGCTATCACGGTGAGTTTTTTTACCTGCTTCACGTCATTTTTCCTATATTTATAAAGTTATTTGAACCATAGATAGTTACTATCTCTCAACCCAACTTGATGTTATGGCCCTTATTTAAGCTTTAACCTTCTATCTTTCATAATCTGACGGTTTTGGCAAATCGGGTTTTAGTACAGCGTCTACTGACAGCGCAATCCCGTTACTGCTATGATGCCCTTAATAACGACTGTTGAGAGATGACTGTGTGGCAGGTGTATTTGTTTATTTTACCGATTGGTCTTGGCATCATGACGTTGGCGGCAAGCTTACTGTTCTTATTTGCTTATCTTATGTCTGATGACAATGCCACACGCTTGCCAGCATTTAACTGGTTTAAACGCTTAATTATCGTGGCGTTTTTGCTACTCAGTATCGGACTATTTATGACCTTTGGACATTTTTGGGGTCGATAGAGACATAACCGGTGTTAAATAAAAAACAAGCTTGATCACGCGCGACTGAGACAAATTTTTCTTGCTTACTGTACCTTCGCAGACAGAGGCTGGGTAAAATATATCATAGTCGCGGCGTATGGATTGCACGGCACATCAGCTCTAAGCTTTACTCGTTAACGAGTTTTTCTAATTCTAATAACTCTAAATCTGGGCGCTTGGGTTCACCATTGTTGCCATCGTTTGGAAATGGCATTTTATGGCCATTTAGCTCATAACCACGGCGCTGATAGTAGGCCAATAGCTCAGGGCGGTGGCTCAATATAGACATGGTCAAGCGCGCAGGTTTTGTTTGAGTGTTGGACGCGCCTGCTTGCAAATGCCTAGTAGCAAACGTCTCTGCCGCTTGCAGTATCACATTACCAACGCCCTGTCCTTGCAACTCAGGATGGACGGCAAACATGCCGATATACGCACTTTTATTGGCATCCGCATCGGTTTTCATATCGACGGCGATACAGCCAAGCAATTCGCCTGTCTCTTCTGCCTCACGCCCGCCTGTCGTCGTTTTTGGATAAACAAACAGATAGTGGGTTGGATTGGCAATGGTGTTTGCCAGCTCAGCAGGAGTGGTACGGATGCCGCCTATCAAATCAGCCTCATTGGTCCAGCCTTCCGTCTGCCGATAACAACGATTGAGTAATTGTTCAAGCGCGCCAATGTCATCCGCGTGCGCTTGACGCAAAAATACTGTGTCTTTATTCATCTTATTTTTGTCCTTTTTCTATCTACTTATCATAAAAGGCTGACCTGAATGAACAGACCAGCCTTTATAGTAATACGTATCATCCGCTAGATGCTAGGGCGATAAGGCATTTGCTTGATCGATAATATCGAATCCTGCCTTGATTTGTGCCCGCGTTGGCGCATGACCACGGCGTAGCAGCTCAGCAAAGGCGATCAGCTCTTTGTCGCATCCAAGCGAGCTTGCCGCACTAGCACGCGTGTCATCCCCTTCATCATCAAAATAGTACTCGATGTAATCAAGGTCATTAGGCGTGCCGAATAAGATGCCGTTGTCTGGAGTTGCCGCATGGCCGCTATAACGCAGGCTTTTACCATATTGCGCCGTCCAAAAGAAAGGGCTACGCTCTTTTAGTGAGTTGACAGCGTCATCGTCCAATATCGCGGCGGCTGTCACAAAGCCGTGTTGCAGAGCCACGCGCCAATGCTCAATACGCAGACGACCCACTTGATTGGGTGCTTTAGCGATATCCCCTAACGCATAAACGCCATCGCGCAATTGTAGATGCTCATCCACTTGCACGCCATCAGGATCATTGACCGCGTTTAGTAAATCGGTACGTGGAGACACGCCTGTGCCTAAAATGACGACGTCTGCTGCAAGCGTACTACCATCTGATAGCGTGACACCGCTGACTGAGTCATTATCCCCATTAATCGTTTCAACACCAGCACCGAATTCAAATTTAACGCCTTTTTCTTCGTGCAGGTTAATTAAAGCATTACTCACCGCTTCAGAGACAATGTTGCTCATGACGCGGCGGTTACGACCTACGATAGTGACAGAGGCGACATTGCCCGCTTGTATTAATGCCGAAGCGGTCTCCATACCGATAAATCCTGTGCCAACGATGACGACGTGCTTATCATCAGTCGCAGCTTTGATGGTTTTTGCGTCATCCATACTGCGCAGTGTATACACGCCTTCAAGATCCACGCCTGCAAATGACGGCTTCTTTGGTTCAGCGCCCGTTGCCACCACCAAAAAGTCAGCCGTCTGTCGCTCACTATTGCCATCATGGTCTGTCATCACAATGGTACATTCATTTGGCAATACCTCACTGACCACTTGATTCAAACGCAGCTCAATGTTGTTTTTGCTGGCCCAATCAGTGCCGCCCAATAGCAATTTTTCTTCATCCATTTTGCCTGCCAAAAACGCTTTGGACAATAAAGGACGATTATAAGGTGCGGTGGTATCAGCGCTAATTAACGTAATTTTACCGCCGTAGCCAGTCTTACGTAGTTGATCAGCGGTCATAAATCCAGCACCGCCGCCACCTACGATAATGGTCTGCGTGTCGACTAATTTGTCATTTTCAATCTGTTTATTGATTTTGGCCGAGGTATCGACGGTCAGGTTGTCGCCGTCCTCTGTCAATTTATACTGATTCAAACCCGCCATCGCTACTGGCTCTAGTAACGTACCATCGTGACTGTCAAAAGTGCCATGATGCCATGGACAGACCACGCGATTGCCACAGCGCAGGCCTTCTCCTAAGTCGGCGCCTGCATGCGGACATTTGCCATCAAATGCGCTAAACTCATCCTCATTACGAGTGATTAAAATGATACTATCATCATCTTGTTTATAAGACTTCATACCACCATTTGGAATGTCAGCCTTATTGATGGTGACTGTCGGAATCGTTGTATTGCTCATAAGTTTTCCTTAACGGTTATAGTTATTTTTTGATAAGTGCCTGTTAAGGACGATCGTATTACGTGATACACCCATAAATCCAAAACAGCATAGTTATCGATAGTAACAAGATCCGTTCGTTCACCATGTTTTTTTGTACATTCGCTGCGTTGCAAAACGTAATCCTTGGCGGCAATTTACTCCTCTAGCCTATTTAAAATGTATGGTTAAAATAAAAGACCCTGTTATGACTTCTCAAGATAAAACGACAAACCTAACGACCCACACTAAAACCGCTGTTCAAAGTGAGACAATTGGTAGTGAGCCAGTTGATAACTTAAGCCCTGAGGTCTTAAGCACTGATGTTTCAAGCACTGAGGTCTTAAGCATGGCTATCACTGATGCCACGGATACTTCTCAATTACCACAACCAGTGCCGCCACCGCTAGCCCAAGCCCATTATAAAACTGATGCCACGGACTTTATCGTCAATGAGATATTGCCATTAGCATTGACTGGCGAGGGTGAGCACTTATGGCTGCATATCCAAAAGTCAGGCATCAATACCGCCTACCTTGCTAAATTATTATCAGAATGGGCAGACATTCCCTTACGCGATGTAGGCTACTCAGGACTCAAAGACCGCCATGCGTTGACGACGCAGTGGTTTAGTCTACGAATACCCAAAAAGCAGTTACCCGCGTCTGAATTTGCCCCAGTAGATATCGGTGATAATGAGTCGATCACTATCCTCGCCCAGCATTGGCACAATAAAAAACTCAACCGCGGCACGCATAAAGCCAATGAGTTTATTATTACGTTGCGTCAGGTTCAATTTGAAACATTGCCAGCGGACACACCTGAGCAAACACGCTCTGCCAAGCAGCAGGTTGAAGAGCATTTAACCACCATGAGTAAAACTGGCGTACCCAATTATTTTGGGCCGCAGCGCTTTGGTCGTAATGGCAATAATGTGAGAGAAGCCTTAGCCCTGTTTGCGCGTCCACCGCGTGAGGATCGCCCGCAACCCAAAAAGAGCAAACGCAAACGCGCCCCCCGTGAGCAAAATACCATGGAATTGTCCGCTGCACGCAGTTTGATCTTTAATGAGATATTGGCCGCACGAGTCCGTAATGGCAGTTGGAATCAAGGACTAGCAGGTGAAGTGTTTAACTTAGATGGATCAGGATCGATATTTACCAGCGAAGAGATCGACGACACGTTACGTACGCGACTTGCCAGCGGTGACATTCACCCAACGGGCGTGTTGTGGGGCACAGATAACGATAAAGTCAGTGGCGCGGCAGCCAATATTGAAAAAGACACGGTGCAACATAATCCCTTATTGATGCAGTTGGCAACAGGCTTAGAGAAACGTGACATTAAGGCTCAACGGCGACCGCTACGTTTGCCCATTGATGACTTGTCTTGGACATGGAATGACGAGCAGACGCTAGTATTGAGTTTCACCTTGACCACTGGCAGCTTTGCAACCAGCGTATTGGCAAGCTTGGTGCAGCGATTAGACTCTTAATTATCGTGGTTATAGTCGTGCATAAAATAATAGGTAAGAGCGATATAACGAATATGGAAAAAAGAACATGTTAACAAAGAGCAGGAAACCCAAGGTTAAAGGTTAAAGGTTAAAGGTTAAAGGTTAATCACTTTATCAGTACTGCGTCACGATAGACACATTAAAGTGACGCGATACCTGCCTCATTTACAGCAGACATCTCGTTGGCACTCACCACCTGATTGCGGCCACGGTCTTTGGCTTCATACAATGCCTTGTCTGCTGTGCAAATTAGACGCTGGCAAATATCATGAGGAAGGTGGGCGTTTGAATCTTTGCTAATAGAGTGTTTGCTGATAAATGACTTCATCTTTTTGGGTTCTGAAAGCGAATTTGACGCCTCTTTTTGCGTCAGCATTTCGTGCGTTTGTTTGATACAGTTGCGCTCTTCATGCGTCAAGGTATATAAACCCAAACTGGTGGTCACATGAAATTTGTTATTCTCATCGACCGTGATCACATGTTCTGCAATACTAAGACGCAATTGTTCAGCAATGCACATCGCGCTATCGTGCTTGGTATCGGGCAACACGATCAAAAACTCCTCACCACCGTAGCGGCTAATAATCGTTTCTTCATCTAAAGATTGCAAAAGCGTTTGCGATACTTCCATCAAAACCCGGTCCCCAACCTCATGCCCGTACTTATCATTGACCTCTTTAAACCAATCTAAATCCAATAGAATCACACTAAAGTCCTGATCGTCTTCGACGGCTAATAGCGCCGCTTTCATCTGTGTCAGACCATAACGGCGGCTTTTGAGCTGAGTCAGCTCATCTTGATTGGCATGTTGTAGTATTTCTTTTTTACTGGCATCTAATATCAATAGCAGCGTGCGAAAGGTATAAATGATAAAAATAGCTTTTGGTAACGCCATATAAAGATGTGTGGCACGCCAAAAAAATGTGGAAGAAAAGCGCAATTGACTCAAAAGATCCCAGCCGGGCTTATCGTTTTCAACGATTGCATTTTGAACCGTGCTTTCAACGGCTGTCACTTCACTATAGCCTAGATAACTATAAGTCACGACGGGAAAAGCGCTAACGTCGGTTTGACGCAGATTGGGCAACGCAAACCCAAAATAAGGAAAAATAGTAAACACCAAAATCAATAGAATGTGCGCCAAAAAGGCATTCCATATGTAGCGGCGACGTATGAGCATCATTGCCAGCATGGCCCCGCCAACGAGCGAGACCCCTGACACCAAGCTACTGTGCCCCATTACCAAAATCACGACAGCAATATAGATGCTGTAGATCGTCACCAAAACCGCCTGCCATTTACGTAGCGAGCCATTGTCTTTTCTTAGCGGTGACAAATGGCTCACCATCCAAATAAAGAACACGCCAGTCAGTGATACCCCAATCCACACAGGGTAAAACAAGTCCATATCGACATAAGACGCATAAATCGCTCGGTGCCACCAAACAAACAAACACCAAAGCCAATGTGAGGTCACTTCCATCAGTACAAACAAAGCCAGTAATGACGCCCTATCAGCAGCCTGCCACTCAAAAATGACGCGAGAGAGTTTCTTGTAGCCCAGATGAGATATCGATACAGCCATAAGGAATACCGCAGACAGTAAAAATAGCTAAGTTAAAATCAAAGTAGTCGATCAAAAATACCGCTTATATGAGATCTAAACTCGCTCGTGTGACATTTATAATCCACGTAGCTTATCATGCTTGACCATGATGTTTGTAACGATGACTCTTTAGTCTAAGACAATGCCGAAAATGACTGCCAAATACCTTGCTGCTCAGGGTTCAATATTGGGACATCACCCAAACGTCGCCATGGCATATTACTTCCATGAAAATCGCTACCGATGGAGGCAACCAAATTGTGCTCAGCGATGCTACGATCAACCATTTTACGGGTGCTAACAGGCTCGCTATTGGCAGGCAACTCACAACCATCGCCGCCAAGCTGTGCAAACTCTTCAATAAGCTTACGTACTCTAGTCGCTGAGAGCTGATAACGTGTCGGATGCGCCAGCACAGCCTTGCCACCGCACGCATGTATCAGCTCAATACCATGCTGCATCGTCAACGCTTCAATAGCGACATAAGCGGCCTTATTATCAGCCAAGTATTTGTCAAACGCCTTTTGTACGGTCTTTACATGACCCTGCTCAAACAATACCTGCCCGATATGAGCCCGTCCGACTGCTTGCGGATTGCCGCCTGCTTTTTCAAGTATGGCCTGCCATAGAGCATCATAGTTGACATCCAACAGCTCACTGAGTTTTTCAGTCATTTTTTGTCCGCGAAAGGCACGGCTGTCTTGCAGCTGCTGCAACGTTTGATGCATTTTTTTGCGATCAGTAAAATCAAGTCCCAGCACATGGATGATTTTATTGGTGGATTTATTTTTGCCATAACCGCCGCTTAGCGTATGCTCACAGCTAATCTCAACCCCATTGATGAGCTGGATATTGCAAGCATTAGCAGCCTCGCGTGCTTCATCAATGCCTGCGAGCGTATCATGATCGGTCAATGCCAATACGTTCACACCCGCCGCATGAGCACGTTGGATGACTTCTGTTGGGGCATAAGTGCCGTCAGAGCAGGTGCTATGACAATGTAAGTCAATTTTCATAAAGCTGGCCTTAAATTATTAAAGGGAAAATTCATCAGAATATAGGGTTGATTGTATGCGATCGATTATAAATGTAGGGTTCGTAATATGCGTGACAAATAGCGAGAGCCTGTCATATAAGACGATTATCGTGTTGATTGCTTTTTTTTGGCGCAGTAGACGTGTAAACTACCCCATACGTTTTTGTTGGACATCCTATTTGTTATGAAAGCCTTATTAGACTTCATTCCCTTAATTGCTTTTTTCATTGCCGCTCGTCACAGTGGTATTTTAGCGGCAGCTGGCGCCTTACTCATTGCCACCATTGTTATTTATGCGATTCACTTTGTACGTCAAAAAGGCAAGTTTGATAAGCAGCAATGGGTTGTTTTGTTACTCACCATTTTATTTTGTGGGGGCACTTTGCTCCTGCGCGATGATATCTATCTGCGCTGGAAGTCACCCATTATCAATGGCATCTTTGCTTTGACTCTATTTGTCAGCGCCGCCATCAATAAACCATTGATGCAGCTTGCGATGAAAGAGGTATTCACCCTCACATTGAGTGGTTGGAAAAAACTGACGGTCGCTTGGGCGTTGTTTTTTGCCTTTATGGCTGTCTTACATTATATCACAGCGTTTATGATGTCGGATGAGGCGTGGATTAACTTCAAAACCTATGGCTGGATTCCGATTATGCTGGTGTTTGTTGTGGTTCAATTTGTGGCATTGAAAAAGCATCTCAATCCAGCATTGACCGACAAGACCACCAAATAACGATGGCCTTATAACTATTACCTGATAGCTATTGCCTTAAAATAAGGCGCTATTTTGCAATACTCATCGTACTATTAACCAATCATAAAACTTGATTATAAATACTACTAGGCCGTGTCCCCATTTTAAAATGACGATAAAAATGAAATAAATTGTAGCTAAACAAGGAAAATAGCGCACATCACAGCGTACATAGTATCGAGATAGTATCGAAATACTCATCAGCTATTTGACGCGGTTTGGCAAAATTTAGCCTATTTAGATGAATATCGATTGAATTGAGGACACGCCCTAGAGCCCGTAGCGCTTATTTTTATTATTTATTGAGGAAGCCTTATGTCTTTATTTGCCATTATTGGTCACGACGTTGCCGACAGCAGTAAGCAGCGTCAGATTACTCGCCCTGAGCATGTTGAGCGCTTGCAAGCATTGAGCCGTGAGCAGCGACTTATTATTGCAGGGCCAACGCCGATTGAACATGGCAAAAACGAGATGTCAGGCAGTCTCATTATCGCCGATTTTGATTCTCTCGATGCCGCGCAGCAATGGGCAAGCGCTGAACCTTATTTACGCGACGGTGTCTACAGCCATGTGGATGTCAAACCTTTCGTGCAAACGTTGCCAGCGCCCAATGACACACCTAACCATGCGCCGTCAGCACAGGTAACCGCATCGTGAGAGAGCCGTTATCTTTCCTAAGTTCTCGATTGTGTAAAGCGTGCGTGGCAAGCGTTGTGCTATCAACCACTGTACTGACACACGCCGCCCCGACAACCAATGCAGTTGAAAGTGGCGCGTCTACATCGACGACACCGACGCCAGCAACAACAGCGACGACAGGTCAAGAAGCAGCAGCCAGCGCGCCTCAAGCATCAAACGATACTTTGTTGGCAGCCCAACTACAGCCTTCTAATAAGGCGCTGTCTGATGCCAATCAAGAGCTGTTAAGCCGCAATGCACAGCTTCAACGCCAAGTGAATGACTTACAGACACAGGCCAATGTTTTGGTTTATGAAAGTAGAGGTCAACTGTTTTTATACGGCGCTTTCACCGTCTTGATCAGTTTGTTGGTCGGTATTTTTGTCTCTTGGCTGGTATTTGTCCGCCGTGAACGTTGGTAATGTATTTACTTTGCACCCAGCGTTTTATTTCGCGGCTGTCTTTAAAGGTGTTCGTCTTCCTGTTTGATTTATAATCTTGTCTCAACCCACTCACGTCTTTAAGAAACGCGACATGTCTACTACTCATACTCAACCTGACGCCCCATTAAACATGATTACGCCTGCCAACATTGATTGGCAAATGGATGATACTGGCAATAGGGTGCCGGTGTCGGGTGAGTTTGGGGATGTGTATTTCTCACATGCGGACGGCCTTGCAGAGACCCGTCATGTGTTTTTGACGCACAATCAATTGCCAGAGCGACTGGCAAAGCTTGCACCAACGCAATGCTTTACCATTGCTGAATTGGGCTTTGGCACCGGACTCAACTTTTTGGCAACGTGGCAACTCTGGCGTGAGCTGCGTGGTCTGCATCCACATTTGGCAAGTGCTCGCCTGCACTTTATCACGACTGAAAAATATCCCATACCGCTTGCCGATTTAACCGAGATACTTGCCTTATGGCGTGCGCGTGCGCCTGAATTGAGCGACTGTATTGAATCGCTACTCGCCGCTTACCCGCCGCTTATTGCAGGCTGTCATCGTTTAAATTTTCATAACGACAATATAATAATCGATCTGTGGTTTGGGGACGCAAGCGAGAGTTTAAGCAAATTATCCTCAGATAAATCTATTAAGACCACGCCTTATGTGGATGCTTGGTTTTTAGATGGTTTTGCCCCGTCCTGCAACCATGCGTTATGGGCGGAAAATATCTTTGCGCAAATGCAGCGCTTGTCGCGTCCAAACACGACTGCCGCTACTTACAGCTGTGCTGGTATTGTCAAACGTGCCTTGAAGTCGCACGGCTTTCAAATCAATAAAGTCAAAGGCTTTGGCCGCAAGCGTGAGATGCTAACCGCGCTGATGGTCGATCCGGTAGGTTTAGAAGACCAAGAGTTTGACGACCATGTAAAAGATATCGATACGGCGTCTAGTAATAGTACAACCTTGCCTGACAATCATAGCATCGTCATTGGTGCAGGTGTCTCAGGGCTACTCACGGCTTGGTCACTCGCCAATCGCGGTATCCAAGTCACGTTATTGGATAAGTCGGCGCCTCTGGCTGGTGCGTCAGGCAACCCGCGTGCCCTCCTTGCTCCTAAAATGACGCCCATTCATCATGTCGATGAGCACTTGCACACCATCGGTTATCTTTATAGCAGCAGACTGTATCGACAGCTTGATCATGCAGATAAGCCAGTTAAAACACCAGCGATACTTGAACCAACGGGTGCGCTTGATTTGCTGATCAAAGCCAATATCGGCACAGAGCAAATCGCTGATTATCCCAATGCGATGGCAACCACGCTAGCCGCTGAGCAGGCACAAGCCATCAGCGGGTTAAGAGAGCAAAACCTATCAGAAAATTTGTATTTACCACAGTCAGGTTTGGTCAATCCACAAGCATTGAAGCAAACCATATTGACTCATCCGCTCATTCGCTTTCAGCAATTGAACGTTACTAGTATTCAAGAAACAAAGCACCAAGTCCGCGTTGAGGGATATGATCAAGACAAGTCTGAACAAGCTATCTCGGCTGATAACGTAGTAATCTGCGCCGCGTTTGAGAGTCATCAAATCGACAAGCGCGTTTTTGATTGTCGCAAAATCCGTGGACAGCTTTCTTGGTTCACGCCAACTGCTGAGCAGCTCACGCACTTACCTAAAATACCGCTTAAATACAGTGGCTATTGTGCGCTCTTCACTGCTCAAATAGGCGATGAACAACTGAACCCTGTAGTAGCATGCCAGCCTCAGTTTTTGTTAGGTGCCAGTTTTATCCGCAATGATACAGACACGAGTATTCATCTTGAGGAGCATCAGATCAGCCGCGATAAGCTGATCAAAGCTATTCCTGAGATGAGTAATATCGTTCCCACCGATGTCAGTTTATGGCAAGGACGCGCCGGTGTTCGCACCCAAACGCCTGATTATCATCCAATCGTCGGCCTCTTATCAGACAGCAAACGAATTTGGGTGATGAGCGCGATGGGTGCCAAAGGGTATGCACTAGCGCCCATCTGTGCGGAGGCATTAACGGATATGATGACAGGGACGTTTACACCATTATCAGCAGCAATGCTCGCCCGTCTATCGCCAAATCGCGTGCGTTTGCAGACGCCGCTTGTTTAAACTAAGTTTATGTAAGTATTCGAATCGTAGTCGATTCAATATAGAACATATAAAGCGCTACTGAGATAAGTTTTGCGCAGCCTCTGTTTGCCCAAGCACAGCAAACAAGAAAACCTTATCTTAGTAGCGCACCTTAATATTTGCGACCATTTTATCTAGGACTGTCTATATCTAAGTCGCCGCTTTCCACAGCTGCAACTATCTTGTAGTATGGATCTTGAAGCTGATTGTCATAACGAGACATACTACATGCCCTATTATCAAACCACCCTTACCCTCCCTGCCCATTCGCGTGGCATTCATATCATCACCCATTTGATTGAAGACGCCATTGATGAACTGATACCTCATACGTCTCAAGCCGGTTTGGTGCACCTGTTTTTGCAGCATACTTCAGCCAGTCTTGCCATTAACGAAAATGCCGATCCCGATGTCAGACTAGATACCGAAGATTGGTTAAATAAAATCGCACCTGCCGATCAGCCGGAGTACCGCCATACATTAGAAGGGTCAGATGATTTGCCCGCGCATTTTAAAAGTATGATGCTTGGTGTTAGTTTAACGGTGCCGCTTATCAATGGCAGGTTGGGTCTAGGAACATGGCAAGGCGTCTATTTGTGTGAACATAGAAACCTTGTTAGTAAGCAGGGCGGCCAACGAAAGCTGGTCATTACGGTAAATACTTAACCATATACTCGATCCATTTAAAAAAGAGTACTATTCTACTAGTATGAATGTTACGAAACCTCTGTCACGCTTGTAAGCTGCCCGTGAGAAAAATTTATACCAGTAGAACATGAGGAGCGTCTGTACTACTTTTATTTTGGATTGACTACCTGTAGTGTAGTCAAACTCAGTTTATCTTTCACGATTTACGGTGCTTAGATAAAGCGCTTTTAACGGACGAAAATTTATTATGAAGCATCACACATTGGCTCGCACAAACGCTAAGTCTTCCTCTCGCATACTTCCTATCGTGTTCGTTAGTGCGCTACTTATGACTGCCTGCGAAAAAACACCCGAACCTGAACCCCCTACTGACACGCAGGGCGAGACAAATGTACAAACAACGCCCGTGACAACCAATGTCAATGTGCCTGAAAGCAATGTTGACGGTGAAAATGTAGAAAACGAGGGTAAAGCTGACACCGAGCGCGATATTAGCTTAACCCAATTAGAAGACGATCTTGAAACCACCGATGCAGCACCAGCTAGCGCCGCGCCCAATCCTGAGCAAGCCATTAAAGGTGCACAGATCACGGATGTACGTTACAAGAGCGCCGCAGGTGAAACCTTGTCTGTTGTCTTTGAGACATCAGCAGCAGGTTTGCTTAATGCGATTGTAACGCTGCCCAACAAACCAAAAATGACCTTGACTGCTCCTGAAGGTCAAGGCAATAACCCGACCTATCGCTCAAGCGACGGCAGTACTCAGCTGGTCAGCCATGCGGGTGGCGGCAGCATCGATCTCATTCGCAACAATAAAATCACAAGCTTTGATGCGGTCAGTGCTGAGGCCGAGGTGGTTGCAGAATAATAACAATAAATACTCGGTTCTAGTCTCTATATAGTCGATCCATTTTAAAAAGAGTACCGTTCAACTAGAATAAATTTTTGAAGCCTCTGTCACGCTTGCGAACAGCCAGTGAGAAAAATTAATATCAGTCGAGCGTTGTGACTGTATGTCTTAGTTTTATGTTGGATTAACAGTAGGACCAAATTATTGACCAAAAAAAGGCGGCAAACGTGATATCGTTGCCGCCTTTTTGAATAGTAGGCTTACGAGCTTCTAACCAAACCCCGTCGTATTCCCAAATAGACCGACAAGCCAACTGATTCCTGCCCATAATCCCCAACCAAGCAACACAATAAATATCAAACCGAGGATATCAGGGATATGCAAATACAGCCAAGCAATAATCGGATTACGCCAAAAGCCACTTTTCTGCTGTTTATTCTCTAGCGACTGATGCAAAAATGGTCGATCAATATGCGTGACATCAGTGATGCCGTACTCGTCCTGTATGTGCTGATGAACGATGCCCAACGTCTTACGACTGGGACGGATAAAGATATCCAATAGCGTGCCAATACCCGGCACGATACCAACAACCATGTCGAGAAGCGCCAGCCTGACAGCAGGCGTCATTTTATGCGCCGGCACACCCAACTGGCGACCCAATATAAAGGCATAACTGGTTAAGGCCAATCCTGCCAAATCGCCTGCCAGCGGAATGGTTGAAAGCGCCGCATCCGCACCCATGCCCTGCTTGGTAAAGGGAATCCGTACAAGCGAATCCATGACATTGGCAAACTTTGCCAGTTTACGTTCCGCTGCGATCACTTGCTGACGCGTTAATCCATGTTCAGCCAGCTTGGCCTCATAATTGATGGCAGAAGCACCCGAGTTGGGTGTTCTTTTTCTCTTTAACTTTGAGAATCTATCCATTGAAAGTCGTCCATAGACAAGCGATAGCGATGAGCGCGAAGACATAACGCCCTACCCAAATATTGGCCAAAAAAGCCTGAAAACATGCCAGCGCCTGACGACTGGCACAAGCGCTGTTCTGCTTGGCAAACATCATCGCCACAAGCGCTAAGCCAAATATGGGTGTGATGCTCAAGCTGGTTGGCGCAAAATAGTGCCATAGCACCACGCCCATTATCAGTAAAAATAACACCTGTAAGATAGAAATAATCACCACATCGAAACGACCAAACAATATCGCCGTGGATTTGATACCGATTTTTAAATCGTCTTCGCGGTCTGCCATGGCGTACTGGGTATCATAAGCCACGGTCCAGCACATATAGGCAAGAAATAGCAGCCAACACCAGATATCAGGCGCGCCTTGCACCGCCACATACGCCATCGGTATTGCCCAACCAAATGCCGCTGCCAAAAACACTTGCGGCAATTGGGTGTAGCGTTTCATAAAGGGGTAAATAAACGCCAATACGATAGCACCGAACGACCAATAGAACACAGCAATGGGCAAAAAGACCAACAAACCTGCGCTTAATATAACCAATACCAAAAAGGCAGCAATGGCTTCTTTGCCCGATAAACGACCATCAGCCAATGGGCGACCTTTGGTGCGAGTCACATGACCATCTACCTTACGATCAGCAAAATCATTGATCGCACAACCTGCGGCCCGCATGAATACAGCACCTAGCGCAAATAACACAAATACTTTCAGACTTGGCAGACCTGCCGTCAGCCCTTGCTGCTGCGCTTGTCCCATTGCAGCCAGCATCACGCCCCATAGCGTCGGCCATAAGAGCAGCTCAATGCCAACAGGCTTATCAAATCGAGTCAGCTGCATATAGGCGCGAAGCTTTTGGGTAAATGTCAGGGGCGAATGAGTTTGTATCATAATATGGAGGTCTCTATATTTGCTGCCATAAGCGATTTGCTTCCATCAGTGATATCTCAGGATACTGTTTGCGCAACGCTTTGATAGCGGCAATTTTTTCTTTTTTGGAAGCTTGTTGGCGCAAAAATGCCAATTGCTCTTGCGGATTGCTCAGCTCTTTTAGCCGTGCTTCGAGCCGTAGGATTCGAGTCCGTAGCATGATGTTTATCAATAGCAAAATAGCACCCATGACCCAAATAATCAGCACTGACATTCCCTGCTCCTAGATTAATGTAATATAAGCTTCATCAGTAAATCCATTTACTGAATGGATCGAAATAGCCTTCAAAAAATAACTATAGCCAGTTCAATATAAAATCGATACTTTAGTAGCTGCGCGCTATTGTGACAGTTTTTCTTGCTTGCTGTTCGCAGGCGTGACAGAGGCTACAAAAAACTTATCTTGGCAGCACTATATTGGGTTTAAAGTGCATCGACTATCTTAAACAAAATAGCCATCAAAACGCACCGCTTCATTGTGCCAACTCTCACTTGGCGATTGATTGGCAAGTAGTGGCGCAAATTGTGGACGTTTGACAATGACCCGCCTAGATCCATTATGACCGACGACCGCCAAAGCACCTTGTAGTAATTGCTGCTCTTCATCCACCGTTGGTGGACGAGCCAATTGGTGCAAGGCTTGCATATGTTTGCCGACTTTGGCACCTTTGCCCGTTTTGCGGTCTTGATAGCTGTCCTCTGGAAACATAGGGTCTAGATAAACCACATCAACTGTCTTATTGTTTTCAGATACGGATTGGTTGTTCACCATTTCAAAGTAGCTGAGCGCATCGGTATTAATGATTTGCAGACGTGTCATTAGCTTCTGCCAATTCGCCAATTGACTCATACGCTGCTGCTCTGCCAATAATAGTAACGCCATCAATGGTTGCTGCTCAAGCATAATAATTTGAGCGCCCGTACTGGCTAATATCAGACTGTCATGGCCGAAACCTGCCGTGGCATCAATAACTGCGCTATCCGATGTGATTTTTGCCGCCTGTAATAGCAACTCTGACTTACGTCCCGCGCTTACTACACGCCGTTGTAATTTGTCCCATTCAGGTGCAACGCTGAGTCCATCGCTCAGCCATGACAGCGCATTATTATTGTCCAATAATAATAGCGGTTGGATAGATAGCTGACACAACTGCTGGCGACGTTTTTGAGTAAGTTTTTCCGTCAGCAGCTCAGGATTTAAAACGATGGGCAACTGGTGCTGATCTATCAACGCCTGTAATGCTGTTACCTGAGCGTGCTGCAATTCGCTTGCATAAAACAGTTGGCAATACATAAAGAGGCTTGATGCTTGTTGTATGTGGGTCATGATAGTCATTGCTTCTTATAGTTTACCCCCTATAAAACCAATACAGCCCTACTGAAATAAGTTTTACGTCGCCTCTGTCTGCGAAGGCACAGCAAGCAAGAAAAATTTGTTTCAGTAGGGCGTGATAATAGGTGGTCTTTTTTTATTTAGGACTAAATATACTATAGTTGATATACATTAAGCCGTCATCTGATAGCCAAAGCCCCACGCTGCAATCAACACAATAACGCCCGTAATGATACGCAACCACGCAAAAATCGTAAAGTCACGACGACTCACCCATGCAACCAAAAAGCGAATACAAAGGAGCGCGACCACAAAGGATACGACGGTTCCAATACCGATTACCAGCCAATCTTCGCTGTTGGTCAACACATCGCCATGTCTGAACAGATCCAATAGCGCTGCACCCACGATCACGGGAATACCTAAAAAGAAAGAAAATTCAGCAGACGCTTTACGTGATACCCCAAGCCATAACGCCCCAATAATGGTGGAGCCTGAACGCGACGTCCCTGGTATCAATGCAATACACTGAAACAGACCAATGAGCAAAGCAGTTTTTAGACTGACATCTTCCGCTTCTTGAGCAATGATTGGCTTGGGACGCTTCTCAACATAAAATATCAACAAGCCCCCAACGATTAGCATAATTGCAACGACAATCGGGTTAAACAAATAGGCTTTAATCTCATCAGCGAAGGTAAAACCCACGATCATCACTGGAATCGTCGCCACAATCAGACTCAATCCAAGTTGTCTTGGGTTTGCCATGCCATCTGCTTTACCCGTCAACAAGCCTATCAAAGCCTGCCACAGTCTGCCCCAGTAGTCATAGATAACCGCCAATATCGCACCAAGCTGCACCACCACAACGAACAAATCTACTTTTTCTTTGGTCCAAAAGCTCATCACATCTGCTGATAGAATCAAATAGCCAGTACTGGAGATGGGTAAAAACTCAGTGATACCTTCAACGATACCCATGATGACAGCTTGAATTAATAAAATGATATCCACAATGACTTTCCTAGACGAAGATATACTGATGGTTCAGTATAGTTTTTAGTATGTTCTAATATTTTTAACGAGTAATGGCAATGGTAATAATCACGCCTTCCCTTGCTCTTTTAACGTTTTCCATGCCTGATTGCGCAAATACTTGGGCAATGCATTGGCGGCATCGGTTCCACCTGAGGTCATAAATTGAACAATACCCAGCTGTCCTATCACGACCGCATCCGGCCAAACATCTTCATGGCAGACTTGCTCATCCTGCCGCGCTAACAGTACCGAGCCATTACCAACAATCGGTAGATTGAGCATGGTTTGGACATCGTAATCAAGCAGTTGCTCTGTGCTATCGTTATCGTTATCGAACACTGGCTGCATTATTAAACGATCAGCATCTTTTATAGCATAGTGGCCAAAATAAACCTGCTGCATACGCGCATCGAGCGCGCTGTATACATCGCTTAAGCCATATTGTAGATAGGCACATTGGGCAATCGCCTGTAAGCTTGATACGCCCACACAAGGTATGTCGTGCGCCACAGACAGTGCCTGTACCACGGCGGTATTGATGCGTATACCACTGAACGCGCCAGGGCCTCTGTTGAATATCAAGGCTTGTATATCAGCAAGCTTTAACTGAGCCTCAGACAGCGCAGCATCAATCATTGGAAGAATCTGCTGGGTCTGCTGGCGCTTGCCCGTCTCGGTATGACTCGATAACACTTGGCCATTCGAATCTAAAATCGCAACTGAGCACTGATCAAACACGGTATCCATGGATAAAAACATCATACTCTCGGCTTATACTGTCGGTATTATAAAAAAGCATTGGCTTAATAAATTTGGCCTATCATAGCATTTAGGCCAGGTCATTTTTATTACTTTCTATATTTTTCACACTTTATTCATGACAACTGGCTCAAACAAGACAGGTATAAAAAAACCTCAAAACTATTTTAGCTTTGAGGTTTTATAAACAACAACCTTAATCATTCAAGGTTAGTTATCTAAATTTAGTCACTACTTATCAAGTGATTAAAAGCGCGTTTTAAACTTCTTTGGCGCTTGATTTTGCATCTCTTGCATTTGCTTTTGCATCTCTTCGGTGCTTGGCATGTTGTTAGGATCAAGCCCCATTTGTTTTGCCATTTGCTCAGGGTTTACATCCTTGGCACCGCCTTGCTGACCGCCGCCAAACAATGGACCGCCGCCACCGCTACCACCAGCGCCGCCGCCCATTAAGCCTTGCATTGATTTCATCATTTTGCTGATGCCTTCAGGTTTTGAAATCATTTTCATCATTTTTGCCATTTGCTTGTGTTGCTTGAGCAAACGATTGACGTCTTGAATCTCACGACCTGACCCTGCAGCGATACGGCGCTTACGGCTTGGATTGATTTTGTCAGGATTTTTGCGTTCAAATGGGGTCATAGAATTAATCAGCGCTTCCATCTCACGCACTTTTTCTTCAGGTTTGGCATCTTCGACCGCTTTTTGCATGTCAGAGCCGCCCATACCTGGCATTTTGTCTAAAAATCCTGCCATACCGCCCATGCTCTTCATTTGCTGGAACTGAGTCAATAGATCCTCAAGGTCGAAATCACCGCCCTTCTGCATCTTTTTCGCCATTTTTTCGGCTTTATCGCGGTCAATTTTTTGCTCAACTTCTTCGACGAGGCTTAGAACATCACCCATACCTAAAATACGCTGAGCAATACGCTCTGGATGGAACAGCTCTAACGCATCTAATTTTTCGCCGCGACCCAAGAACTTAATCGGTTTACCTGTGATCGCACGTACCGATAGTGCTGCACCGCCGCGAGCATCACCGTCAGTCTTAGTTAGGATCACCCCTGTCAATGGCAACGCATCATTAAATGCTTTGGCCGTATTGGCCGCATCTTGACCGGTCATGGCATCGACAACAAACAGCGTTTCCGAAGGATTGACCGCCGCCGTGAGTGCTTTAATTTCATCCATCATGTCGTCATCGATGTGCAAACGACCTGCTGTATCGATGATCAAAATATCTTGATACTGAATTTTGGCTTCTTCTATCGCTCGACGCGCAATATCAATCGGATTCTCATCCGTGCTTGAATTTACAAACTTGGCATCAACTTGACCCGCTACCTGCTCAAGCTGCTTGATAGCGGCCGGACGATAGACGTCAGCTGAAACCAACATGACTTTTTTCTTATGGCGCTCTTGTAAGAATTTGGCAAGCTTACCAGCGGTGGTTGTTTTACCTGCCCCTTGCAATCCCGCTAGCAAATAAACAACGGGCGGCTTGCCCGTCATCTCTAGCTGTTGGTTGGCACTGCCCATCATTTCGGTCAGCTCGTCATGGACGATTTTGACAAAAGCTTGTCCTGGTGCCAGCTCTTTTAAGACCTCAGCACCCAGCGCTTGCTCTTTGACACGCTTCACAAAGTCACGCGTGACTGGTAGTGCCACGTCAGCTTCTAGCAGCGCCATACGCACTTCACGTAAGGTGTCTTTGATATTGTCTTCAGTCAGTTGCCCAGTCCCCACAATATTGCGTAGGCTCGACGATAAACGTTCTGTTAAGGTATCAAACATAAATAACTCTCAGTTAAAATCCGTTAAAATAATTCTTTGTTAAAATAGCTTTTAGTGCAACCATTTAGATGGCTTACAGGTAATATGGGGTGTAATTGATAAATATCAGATCGCATTTTACAAACCAATGATCAAAAAACAGTCTATTATCAATACTATAGCAAAATATGACGCCAATATTATCATCGTTTTGCAAAAGGCTTGACTATCTAAGCCGTCGTTTATGCTTATTGGGTTTGGTTCAGCGTGACTTAGTCGAGCAATTATAAGGAATACGCAAGATGGTACTCAATTGATCACCATTTTATGATAAATTGGACAATTATTCTAATCATTCCGATAATACCACTTTCGCATTGCATTGAGCAGTCATTATACGCTCAATATAAGATGAGGCTTTATGTCTGTGCACCTTGCATTCTTACTTGCTAGCCTAGCTTATATCTTAGTCAGCATTTACATTGGTTTTGCGCTGACTCAGGACAAACTTATCAATAAAGGCATCAGTTTGGGCTTATTGGTGGTTGGTATGGTCGCGCACGCGGTATTACTGTATCCCTACGTGGTCACGCTTTACGGTCTAAATTTTAATTTATTTAACGTTATTAGCTTAATCAGCTTATTTTTCTTATTCTTTTATGTGCTGTTTTGCTTGTATCGACCCATTGTCAGTCTTGGCATTTTAGCGGCGCCATCGGCGTTGGTGGGTATGACCGTTGGTTATATCGGACGCGCCCCTTATCAACCGATAACCAATATCAGCCTTGGGCTTGAGGCTCATATTCTGCTGTCTTTTGCCGCTTATTGTGTGCTGCTGATGGCCGCGATACAAGCGCTATTTTTGCGTCTCCAAATCCGTGAACTCAAGCACCAAACCATTCACCGCTTTTGGGTCAATAAGTTACCGTCCTTACAGAGTATGGAGAGCTTATTGTTTGACATGCTTTTGGTGGGATTTGTCTTACTCAGTATCGCGCTCGGCATCGGTTTTATCTATGTAGAAGATTTGATGGCGCAGCATATTGTCCATAAAACGGTCTTTAGTGTACTCTCATGGTTGTTGTTTGGCACCCTTTTACTCGGTCATTGGCGCGCCGGATGGCGTGGCAAACGTGCCGCCAACATCACCATTTACGCTTTTATTTTATTGGCTATTGGTTTTGTCGGCAGCAAGTTTGTGTTAGAACTACTGCTTGGCATTGGCTGATGTAATAGGAAATGGCAAGCAGTAGTTCTAACACTTTCGCTGACTGCAAACTGAAACAATATTTAGATGTTTTTTAGATAAATACCGTTTAGATAAATATTATTTGAATAACATCTACTCAGAAATGAGATGAGCTTTTAACAGAATGCTGATACTTAAACGCCGTTTTAATTAAAAACGACGGTCTTATTCCCCGCGACGATTACACGATTCTGCACATGCCAGTTGACAGCACGCGCCAATACATTGCGCTCGATATCACGACCAATGGCCCGCAGTTCTGTCACACCTTGACGATGGGTCACACGGTGGACGTCTTGCTCGATAATAGGCCCTTGATCGAGCTCGGCGGTCACGTAATGCGCGGTCGCTCCAATCAGCTTGACGCCTTTATCATAAGCTTGACGATAAGGATCTGCACCCACAAAAGCTGGCAAGAACGAATGATGGATATTAATCACTTGCATCGGCCAACGTTTCACAAAATCTGGTGACAGTATTTGCATGTAACGCGCTAGTACCAGTAAATCATTCCCTTCCATCAATTTATGAATCTGCTCTTCTGCCTGTTCCTTATTGTTTTTATTAACGGCCACATGATGAAACGTGATACCAAAGTTTTTGACCGCTTGACGCAAATCAGGATGGTTGCTGACGACACAGGTGATCTCGCAGTCCAGCAAGCCGCGCTGATGACGCCATAACAAATCTAATAATGCATGATCGAACTTGGACACCAAAATACCCACTTTGGTCTTAATCGCATTGTTGTGTAGACGCCAATCCATGTTGTGGCGTTTGGCAACGGTATGTCCGAAGCTGACTTCAAAATTGTCGATGATCTCACTCAACCCTGCCAAAGCGAACTCTAAACGCATAAAGTATTGACCGCCTTCGTGAGCGGTTGAGTATTGATCGAGCGTAATAATATTAGCACCATAGCGATGAATAAACTCAGATACCGCTTGTACGATACCCGCTTGATCTTTGCATTTGATTAAAAGCGTTGCGGTATCAATAGCCTCGCTCGCAGGTGATTCAGTAGAGAGGATGTTCGGCTGGATATTCGATGAGGAAGCCATCTTGGTATTGTCTGACATAGTACGCCCAATTAAAAAAATAAAATAATCACTAAATTTAAATGCTATCAGCAGCATAGGAAATCGACTATTTTAATCTTTTTCGCTAGGCTTTGCTGAGCGAGTTGCTTGTTTTTGGTTATTTAGGGTAATTAAATTATTTAAGCGGTTAATGCAAAAACCCCCAACGTAGAGTTGGGGGTTTTAGAAAGAATCTTATTTTATTGTACCAATAAAGTTCTAGTCGTTGTCGTAGCAGATGGGGCTGGCGTAGTAACCGTTATTTTAATTTTGTCATTTCTCTGACAGCCAGTATAAGAGAATCTATAGCTAACGTTACTAGCATTTACTGTTTGATTGCTAAGATCAACTACACTAGGGACCGTTAAATTTCCACTGGTAAATTCAGCTTCACAACTCCCACCCTCTGCAGCAATACCTATAGTAGTGCCCGATGCCATAGACACTGTCTGAGCTGAGTTGCCAAACATTTGAAAACTGATAGTTCTAGGAGTATCTAAATTGTTGATGGGATTAGGTGTTAGTGTAAGAGGTAAACCTGCAAGTA
The DNA here is from genome assembly GCF_039680845.1 of Psychrobacter halotolerans. Taxonomy (NCBI): domain Bacteria; kingdom Pseudomonadati; phylum Pseudomonadota; class Gammaproteobacteria; order Moraxellales; family Moraxellaceae; genus Psychrobacter; species Psychrobacter halotolerans. The sequence goes on from NZ_JBDKWD010000001.1 coordinate 605,608, forward strand.
AAGGTGTATCTGCAGCCAAGCCTAGTACAAACTGATAGCGCAATATAGTCGCTAAACCATTACCACACGTACCCAAGATATTTGGTTGACTAAAGGTTGAAGGGGCACAAGCAGCACCTGAAGCGTCTCTTCTATACACAAACTCACCTGCTTCTGAATCATATTGATTGTTTTCATTGTCATCGCGGAAGAAGTCACCGATATTACGAGTAAAGACATCACCAGCACTAAACTGGTTATCACCGTCTCTATCAATATAGTCCTTGTCCCCTTCAACATAGGCAACGACCGAGATACGGTTGTCTACTGGGCGAGGGTTTTGTGTACTAAATTCAACCGAACAAACGCCACTTTGAGTCGCACAATTTGGCGTCACTCTGCCACCTTCGCTCACAAAACTTACAGTTGTACCATTTGGTACAGGGTTCCCTACTCTATCGACCAGCCTTGCGGTAATCGTAGCGGTATCACCATCAGCACTAACGGCCAATACATTTTTACTTAATGAGATACTCACGCCATTTTGAGTGGCACGCCCTGTTGCTACGGAGACGTCTTTAGATAAGGCAAAGACGTTAGGGTTTGAGATTAAGGCTGCTTTTATTTCTACAGGTCCAGGTAAAGCACCAGGGTATAAGTTAACAACTACGTTACCTTGAGAATCACTGGTCACTGTTTGAGATGCCTGATTGTTTAATGTCACAAATCTAAAATCTCTAGGAGCAGATACTTTACTGATTTCAACTTGCTGATTGGCAGCAGGACGACCATTTGCATAGACGGTGAATACTATCTGTCCAGAACTTGATGATCCACTATTGCTAGCACCTAGCTGTACCGGATCAGTCGTCGTGTAAAATATTGAGCTTGCTTCAACATTTGCGATACTGATCGTTCTTGTTTGTCCATTTTCTGGATTGTTTGTAGGAGTAGCAGTAATGGTTTGTGTGCCTGCACATAAATTTCCATTTGCATCTACGGCTGTATAGGTAGCAATGACATCCCCTTGATTACTAGAGATCATACTGTTGTTGTCAAAAGTGCCACAGCTAGTACTAAAATTAACCGTGACATCATTTTGATCCATATTATTACTAGAATCTTTTGTTTTTAATGTAATATTTGCAGTGCCGCCTGAATTCAGACTTGTAGAAGATAAGGCAAAATCAGCTAAGATTACGTCAATGGGTTTTAGTGAAAAACTATAATTTGGAGTGGTTGCTGTCAGGTTATTATAACTGACCGTTGCATTTAGCGTATAACTACCCGTGGTGGTACTATCTAATGGTTTGACCGATATATTCGCCTCTCCATCTTCATTAGTTAATACTTTACCATTATCCGTACCAAACGTGACCGCTTCTCCTACAAAAGCCACCAATGCCCCACTAACAGGTACGCCAGTCTCGTCCTTTACTACCACACTTGCATTGGCGCCTGAAGACGTAATAATACGAGTGACATCGCCGTTCACATCAGTTAATGATATCGGCGTTACCTGTATGGCGTCAACTGGTGTGACTGGGCCATTACCACCATCATTACCATTGCCAGGCTGAGTCACACCCGTATCAGGCTCAGGTGCAATCGTATCAGTACCATCTCCGCCTCCACAACCTGCCAACGCTAGTGCGCAAGTCAAAGAAGTGAGTTTAAATAGCTTGGAAGCAAAAGGTAATGAGCTATATGACATTTTTAGACTCCGCATGAGCAGTAATTTATTCGAGCAAATAAGCAAAAACATTACACAGATTCAGAATAGATTGGTAATGATACATAGGTTTACATTGAGGCAAGTAGTATTAACAGAATGTATTAAATATATAACAGCAACTTTACTGACTTTTGTTATAACTTACAACTAAAAATTACGGGTTACTATTAAATAATCAACAACATAGCCCACGCATTTCAGGGTATAATACTCATCCTTTAAACCAACAATAATCATAAAAATATTTGAGTATTCATCTATTTTATGGTATAAATGTCGGCTTTAAAATTTTCTGAATTGGTCAGGCTGTTATTTGCCTTTAGATAGCAGTTTTACCAGCTCAACCTTCATATAGTTTTGTTTGGTGCAAAGCTGCCGCTTGCTGTGTCCATGCCGCAAAAACGTGCAACTTGCCCAGACTGGTATGAGAAAACCTCATACCTCATAGATTAGGAGTTCGCCATGTCTCGAGTTTGCCAAGTGACTGGAAAGCGCCCTATGGTGGGTAATAATGTTTCGCACGCAAACAACAAAACCCGTCGTCGCTTTCTACCAAACCTACACAACCATCGTTTTTGGGTAGAGTCTGAAAATCGTTTTGTACGTCTACGTGTGTCTACCAAAGGTATGCGCATGATTGACAAACTGGGTATCGATAAAGTGCTAGCGGATCTACGCGCACAAGGTCAAAAAGTATAAGTAAACACTAGCAGCTTATCTATAGCGATCATTTCGTTAGTAAGCTGCTTTTGTGCTGCCATAGGTAGCAACTTATTACTTGAGACGCATACCTATCGTTTTAAGACCCCTCATTTACAGGAAAGCTATCATGAGAGATAAGATTAAGTTAGTATCGACTGCTGGTACTGGGTATTACTACACCACTACTAAAAACAAGCGCACTATGCCAGGCAAAATGGAAATCAAAAAGTTTGATCCAAAAGTACGCCAGCATGTGATCTTTAAAGAAGCCAAAATCAAATAATAACTGTTTTTATCGACAGTTTTGTTTGAACACAAAAAAGGGTTTATCAATAGATAAACCCTTTTTTATGGTTATAAACTTAATGGAAGACCGATTCAAAAATTATTTAGAAACCTATCAAACTTAACTATAGTGGGTTGGTTCTTTATCATAAACGTGCGCGTGCCACTGGCTCATCTGCTTTTGCATAATGATCTGTATCGCAGCATGTATCATATGCTGTCCAACTGCTTGAGTGTCACTACCGAGCAGCTCTTTTAGCTTATCAGAAAAATCAATGGTCATAAGCGGTGCCTCATCTTGTTCGGCATCACGCAATAACAATCTACCATCTTCAGCCTCGACCAGCTCAAGCGTGGTTTCCTTGGCAAATCCTGCAAATTGATCGGTATTATCGTTGTCTACTTCTATATCATTATCGATATCGTATGGCATTCGCTTGTTCCTTATAGTCCCGTGTAATACTTGCAAAAAAACCTTATATCGCAAGCCACCGTTTTATTAGCAATACGGATAAATTAGTAACGCGGGTAAAACTGTCTTACCTATACAATGGACGCTTTAGGCTTAAAATTCAAGGCCTCTTCTATAAGTCTTCTACAGAATGCTATTTTAAAATAAGCGGGCTTACCCCATTAGCGCCAATAGCGAAGCTTTGCTATTGTAAATAAGAAAGCAACAAACATGCCAAGATAATAAACAAGCTTTAATTCAAGCGTGGGGTCGCGATATTTAAACGGTAATGCCACTGTGGCAGTCGCCGTTGGCAGTATCAAAAGCATAAGCAGCCAGTTTTCAATGACGTTCAGCCAACCTTGTAAGTCCGTACCATGACGCAATGAGGCCAAGCCCATCAGCAGACAGGCTACAATCAAGCTTGTAAACAAACCGTTTGGTAAATCTTTTGGATAAATAATGTTGGCAATACTGGTTGGTACGATTCGCATATAAAATTCCAGCCATGTAAGTGGCGCATGGCTTAATCATTAAAAAAAGGTTTAAAAGTTGACTGATAAAAAGTCTACAACGCTGTATTTATCAATGAATAGTGCTGGTAGTGTTAGAGACTTTAGCTATATGAGCCCATCAACCATAGCATCGCCACACAGGCAGTCAACCAGCCAAGCGTCAACGCGTTTCTTGTCTCAATGTTCAGACCTTTAACCTTGTTGACTACTCGGGAACCAAGCCAAAAAAACAGTGGAATGCCAAGCACAAAGGTAGGCACGATAACGGCAGCATGACGCAGCACCGTACCAACATCATCACCAACCATCAGACGAAATCCATAACCAGCAAGGCTGAGCACCAGCGCAAAGATTGCTAGGCCAATAGTAATGCCTTTCGGTACCAAACTGCGTTTTGTCTCAGTACGTTTGACTGGTTCGGACAGTGCTGAGGAGTTCATTGATTTTTCTGCGTCCATATTTCACCTTTACGTCACTTAACACTATGCAGAGTGTCGGTTACTGATCAGTATTTGCCAGCGTTAGCTCTTGGCGCATGGCATCGATAGCCGCTTTGTAATCTTCTTGATTAAATATCGCAGAGCCTGCGACAAACATATCTGCCCCCGCTTCGGCAACGGCACGAATGTTACTGGCTTTAATACCGCCATCCACTTCCAATCTGATGGCTCGACCACTAGCAATGATACGCTGACGGACTTGGCGCACTTTATCTAAGGTACTGTCGATAAATGACTGACCACCATACCCAGGGTTGACACTCATGAGCAATATTTGATCAACTTTGTCCATGACGTGATCCAAATAATGTAGAGGAGTGGCGGGATTCAACACCAAACCACATTCTGCCCCGCCATCTTTAATCAATTGTAAGGAGCGATCAACATGGGCACTGGCTTCTGGATGGAAGGTGATAATACTGGCACCCGCCTCTAAAAACTGCTCAATCATGCTATCGACAGGAGACACCATCAGATGGACGTCAATCGGCGCATCAATTCCATAATCACGTAGCGCTTTACAAATCATACTACCAAACGTCAGATTGGGCACGTAATGATTGTCCATTACATCAAAATGAATCACATCGGCACCCGACTCTAGTACTTTTTCTACCTCTTCACCCAAACGCGCAAAATCAGCTGACAGAATCGAAGGGGCGATAAGATAAGGTTTAGAAGAACTAATCATAATAAAGCTACCTAATTTAGGTTTAAAGAAATTTTTAGGTTTAAAGAAAACACCGATAAAGGAAAAAAGAATTGGCCATCGCGTTTTTTAGGTAATAAAAACAGTGCTATTTATTATTACATCACTAGCGCGGTTTATACTGCGTTTTGCAATACGCTCGGCCAACCTCAAACTCTCGTTTTGCTTGATGTTTGGTGGCACGATTGGTTACTCGCTCACGCCATAACTTAAAAGACGATGGCTTTAACTCTTGGCGCATCAGCTTAATGACGTCAGGCTCAGCCAAACCATAGCTATGCTCTATCGCGCCAAATGGCGTTCTGTCTTCCCATGCCATCTCTATCACTCGTGAGACTTGTTCCTCGCTCAACACGCGCGCGCCAGCTTCATTGACTGATTGGGCGATCCTATCATCTGATTGGGCCAAACGTGGCAGCTTACTCTCTAAATCAGCCTCTGTATTCGTACTGGTCTGCTGTTTATCTTTTAATGCCGCGTCCATATCCGCTTGCATGGTAGCAAGCGTAGACTCAGCAGCGCCAGAACCTGATGAGGGCTGGGCAACATTTTTGCTGGTTAAATCCTGATAACTTGCCATAAGACTGACCTTTTAAAAAATAAATATGCGATAAAAACATCACAGCAAATGCGAGGGTTTGTCCTAATTGAGCTGGGCCATATGCCAATGATGCTCAATATGGTCAGTTATCATACTTTGAATAAAATAATAACTGTGATCATGTCCAGCATGGTAGCGCAGCGTCAATGGCTGTTTGGCTTTCTCACAAGCTTCTTGCAGCTTTGACGTTTGCAAGTGTCCCTCTAAAAAGAACTCATCTGCACCGCCTTGATCCACCAAAATACTGGCATACTGCCGACCTAATTTGGCAATTACTTTTGAGGCATCAGCCTTCTCCCACAAGGTTTTGTCATCACCAAAGTATTCAGTGTACGCTTTTTGACCCCATGAGGACTCACTCGCCGAGCAAACCGGTGACATGGCGGAGACACTAATAAACTTACTGGGGTGCTTAAACCCTAATAGCAAGGAGCCGTGTCCACCCATTGAGTGTCCCATGATACCCATCGTACTGATTGGGAATTCGGCGCGTAATAGATCGTACAACTCCTCAACAATATAGGTTTCCATATTGAAATGCTCAGCCCATGGCGCCTCTTTAGCATCGACATAGTAACCCGCGCCTTGTCCGACAAAATAACGCTCATCGTCGGCTACTTCAATATCAGCATCACTACGCGGCGATGTATCAGGTGCGATAAAGATAATACCAAGCTCGCTACATTTTTGTTGAAAATGGCCTTTGTGGGTGACGTTATCTGCACTACAGGTCAATCCTGACAGGTATAAAATGGCGGGGCAAAGCTGCCCCGATAGCGCTTCATCAGGCATATAAATACTGAATGTCATCGGTGTTTTGGTCGCAGCTGATTGATGACGATAATAATGCTGTTCACCATTAAAGCAGCGGTTCACACTTTTTTGGGTAAGCTTGGTATTAACAGACAAACTGTGGTTATAAGAATTATTCATGAGTGACATCCTTTTTATCTAAAATAAATGATAAGGCAATTGATAAAGAACCTGTCGTCTTTAATCTTTAATGGTTAGGCAATAAAGGTATCTTTAAAACCTCAAATCATATTGAAATATTAATCAGCTGTGGGCGCGGCGTTATCGACTGGCTGAGGCTGACGAGCCGTGCCCGCCGGTAGTATATTGATGGCCGTATTGTTGGACTCAATGGTAGACGCCACGGGCGGCCGCGTTTTATCAAACAACACCTGCTCGAACGCTGGAAGTGCCGTCTCCATAAGGCTACCAACGGCCATTTGCGGCTCCGATGGTTCAAATCCCATGGCATTTTCGCGCTCATGAACACGCACTCTTGCATCCTTGAAAGCGGCTTCAAAACTGGTATTGTTTCGCAGACTCTCAGCAAAGAACGCTTGCCCAAAATACGTCATTTCAGCAGTATTGGTACATCCGAACGATGGCTTATCAGCAGCAGAGGCGGTAATCACCACGGTGGTTGGAGAGGCCAAATCATCAATAAACGAGCCTGAATAACAAGCCGACACCACAATCACACGCCAGCGAATGCCGGAAGCATCTAACGCTTCCCGTAACCATGCAGCATCTAGATTATCCATCGCCAGTGGCGGATTGGCCAGTTGAACGATGTCTGTATTGCCGTGTGATGATAAAGTAAGAAATAGCACGTCCTCGTCCGCATTCATCTGCTGACCAATTCTTTTTAGGCCACGCAGAATACTGGTCTTGGTTGCGATTGGCTCATCAAGCCAGCTATAGGTATTATTAATCAGGGACAAAGAATGACCGCTGGTGCCAAAACGCACATCAAATAACTCGCGCACTTTATTAATCTCCGAACGAAAAACATCCTGTCCAGAGAATCCTGCCACACCCATAAAATACCAGTCCGTCCTGCCCGAGACGCTCGGGTCAATGCTATTTAAAGCTTGCTGCAACAATCGGGGCTGCTCATAAAAGGCCGCTTCTTCTAATACAGGCTCTACAGGGATTTGTTTAAAAATTGGCTGATCCGCGACATTACGTTGCCAAATCGTCAAGAGCGCCACCGCGCCGACCAGTACAATGATTCGCTCCCACCAGGGTATCCGCAGGCGACGCGAAAAAATCCACAATAACGCCAGCGTCTGCCATAAAAACAGCACCAAAAACAAAATCGGTAGAAACGAATAACTCCAATCAGGCAGCCAGCCGTAACTGCCTAACAATTGCATCAAGCTTTGTAGTAACGCTGATAATGTGTCGGCAACCAACCATAAGACCACGGGCACAAACAGTAGCGACTGATTGCCCGCGCGCCGTGCCAAAATAATGCCGCCCAATAAAATAATCATGGGCCAAATCAAATAGCTGACCAACCCTTGCTCATTAAAGAGACTGCCGCTCTCAGCGGCTAGCCATGAAAAAAGCACATTGCTGCCAAGCGCTAATAGCGCAAATACAGCAAACTGAATAAAGGTCGGCTTCACCCAAGAAAACGCGCGGGTTGAGCCAACTAGCATCCACAAGGTGGCGATAATATTGGCAGCGAAATTGAGTGAAAAGCGCTGAAGGGATACGGTTTTTAAAGACGCAAGTGACAAAGACTTAGACCTCTATCCAGTCAAAAAAATAAAGTGAGCCAACGATCAATGCCGTAACGTTATAGCCGCTTAATGTCATTAATTTATAACTTTTGCATGGCATACAGACATCAATTTTATATTTAATTCACTAGGAAATGGTGATAAATAGCGAATGACACAAACCAACAGTCTAGCTCGCTAATCTATCGCGATTGTAACGGATTGTCGGTTAAGACGATAAGGCTGATTTGTAAAATTTACGAAAACTCAGACAAAAAAAAGAAGACCTTGTAGCCAAGATCTCCTTTTTGATGCAATGCAATATATTATCTCATTAATAGCTCATTGACACGCTTTAAATAAGCCGCTGGATCTTCTAATTGTCCACCATCAGCGAGCAATGCTTGGTCAAAAATCACTTGCGCCAAATCATCGAACTGCTCACTGCTTTCTAACTTTTTGATTAGTGGATGATCAGGGTTAACCTCAAGTGTGGGTTTGCTCTCTGGTACATCCTGCCCCATTTGCTTGAGCATTTGGATCATTTGCGGTGATAACTCACCTTCGCCAACCACCAAGCACGCTGGGCTGTCAACCAGGCGCGTTGACACTTTCACGTCTTTAGCACGCTCGCCCAACGCCGTTTTTAACTTATCAACGACTGGCTTTAAGGTTTCTTGTGCCTTCTCTGCTTCCGCTTTTTCGGTCTCATCTTGCAAGTCGCCCAAATCTACCGCGCCTTTGGCGATGTTCTGTAGCGGCGTTTCATCAAACTGGGTCAAGAAGTTCATCGCCCATTCGTCAACGCGGCTGGTCATCAAGATAACTTCAATGCCTTTTTTCTTAAATAGCTCAAGCTGCGGGCTATTTTTTGCCGCTGCCAAGTTATCCGCTGTCAGATAATAGATGGCTTTTTGGCCCTCGACCATACGACCTTTATAATCTTCAAAGCTGGTTTTAAGGCCATCTTGTGTGCTGGTCGCATAACGCAGCAATTTGGCAATACGCTCTTGATTGCCCATGTCTTCGCCAAGACCTTCTTTGATCACATCGCCAAACTCTGCGTAGAACTCAGCGAATTTTTCTTGCTTATCGCTGTCTTCGCTATTGGCCAAGCTTGATAACAAGGTCAAAATACGGCGTGCATTACCATCACGAATGGATTTTACATCACGCGACTCTTGTAACAGCTCACGGCTGACGTTCAATGGCAAGTCTGCTGAATCGATCACGCCTTTCACAAAACGCAAGTACATCGGTAGCAGCTGCTCAGCTTCGTCCATAATAAAAACACGTTTGACATACAGCTTTAGACCGTGCTGCTGCTCGCGCGTGTATAGATCGACAGGCGCTTTTTTGGGGATATATAGCAATTGCGTATATTGTACGCGACCTTCAACACGGTTGTGCGTCCAAGTTAGCGGCGCATCCATGTCATAGGTGATGTTTTTGTAGAAATCGACATACTCGTCATCTTCCACTTCAGACGCTGCGCGTGTCCATAGCGCGCTGGCTTTATTGATGGTTTCCCACTCATCGGTCAGTACCATCTCGCCGCCCGCTGGCGTGTCGTCATTCTCGTCATCGACGACGTCTTCTTGCCAAATTTCTTTACGCATTTGAATCGGCAAGCTGATATGGTCTGAATATTTATTCACCAAACGCTTGATTCGAGCGCGATCAAGATAGCTGTCTTCGCCCTCGCTATATTCTTCTTTTAGATGCAAAGTAATGGCGGTGCCACGCGCGGCTTTATTGATCGGCTCAACGGTAAAGCTACCTGTCCCATCTGATACCCAGCGCACGCCTTTGTCCGCAGGCTCGCCCGCTTTACGTGATTCCACACTGATGGTATCGGCCACAATAAAACCTGAATAAAAACCAACACCAAACTGTCCGATCAATTGACCGTCTTGTTTTTGTGATTCAGACAGTTTGTCCAAAAATGCTTTGGTGCCTGATTTGGCAATTGTACCCAAGTTTTCAATCGCATCGGTTTCATTCATGCCGATACCATTATCGGTAAAGGTAATGGTTTTGGCCTCTTCATCGACGGCGATACGGATACGCAGTTCACCATCATTTTCATAAAGGCTGTCATCATTGGTGGCTTCAAAGCGCAATTTGTCGCACGCATCAGAAGCGTTAGACACCAGCTCACGGACGAAAATATCGGCATTAGAATATAGCGAATGCGTCACTAGATGCAGCAACTGCGCCACTTCTGCCTCAAAGGTGTGTTTTTTTAATTCTGGATTTAGACCTTCAGCTTGAGTTGCTTCACTCATAAAAAACTCCTTTAATGGTGTTAGAAAATTATTCTAAGATAGCGGTGATTCTATTGAAACGTACTAAAACGGCTATGATAAACCGCCGTTTTGAATATTACTAAGCTGCTTATACTAATAGGGGCGTAGCAAAAAATTTCAAGCGTCACTATCTGTTTAGCATTCATTTTTTTAAACTGACGGACCACAACCTTTGAACGCTTTAGCACATACGATGTCTATAACGACCACACCTCAACTTGACCTACTTTTCAATATCGAGGTTACCAGTTAAAAGCACCATTATTATATCGCGCAATTTTGTTCCAGTTTTTTTTTACATAGGTTTGTATAATAAAAAGACAGTAAGCGGCAGGAGAGCAGATACGTGAAGCAACTCAATCAGTTTCGATACATTAAAGACAATGCATCCAATCAATTTACTTTACTTGATGCAAAAATGAGTGATTTTTCGTATTCGAAACACGCGCATGAGGAGTATTCAATCGGTGTGACGCTCAAAGGACGCCAAGATTTTTTTTGTCAAAATGCCTTTCATAGAAGTCCTGCTGGCGGCGTGATTGTTTTTAGTCCAGACGAGGTGCACGATGGTCACTCTGGCATAGGCGAGCAGTTAGAGTACGTCATGTTATACGTACATCCAAACGAGTTGCAGCCTTTGTTTCAAGCCCTCGGACACCAAACCAATGAAACGCCCAGACTCAAAAGCACGTTGCTGGCTGATGCCGCGCTTGCTCGCTACGTGCTGCTGCTCAAACAAATGATTAGCTACCATCAATCAAGCGCCATCGAGACCGAGCAAGTTCTGTTTAATATTGCTCACTCATTACTTAGGCATTCAGGCCGTACAGTCGATACCTTTAACTTATCTTCTCGCAAAGACAGCTTATTGATACGAGCAAAAGATTATATCTGGGCAAACCTTGCGGAGGATCTCTCGATTGATGCGATAGCAGCAGCGGCCAACATGTCCAAATATCATTTTATTCGACTGTTCAATCAGCAGTTTGGGCTGACGCCGTACCAGTATGTCATCAACTGCCGCGTCAATCTGGCAAGGCAATATATCGAACTGGGTTTTGCAGCTTCCCGCGTCGCGCTTGATGCAGGTTTTTCTGACAACAGTCATCTAAACAGACATTTCAAACGCGTGTTTGGCATCACCATCAAACAGTATCAACGCCAACTCTCTTTATAGCTCTTTTTTGGACATCTTTATGTTAGAAATATTCTTATATGCCATTGGTATTATGTATAGTCCTGGGCCTGTCAACTTGCTTGGCTTAAAAAGCGGTATGGACAATAAGGTACAGTCTCACATTGGGTTTTTCCTTGGGGTTGGCAGCGCTATGCTGATTCTATTTTTGGTCTTAGGCTATGCAGGATTAACATTCATACCAGCAAGCGCCCTCCCTTTTATCAGTACGGCAGGCTGCCTTTATATTCTATATATTGCTGTCAAAATTGCCTTTGCCAATGTGACATTAGGACAAGAACAGACGTCCAAAAAATCTTTATCGTATGCCAATGGCTTATTTATACAACTGCTCAATCCTAAAGGGCTTGCCGCCACGCTGCCTATTACTACCATACAATTCCCAGCAGCGAATATATCGGGCAGTGCTATTTTTTATATTTCTTTTATTTTAGCAATCCTAGCAGTTGGTGCACCAGCAAGCTATGCCCTACTAGGACGTACCATTGGGAGTCGCATTGAAAACCCTAAATATTTTAAATGGTTTAATCTTGTTATGGCAGGACTGCTGGTATTTGTCGCAATCGATATCGCGCATAAGCAGCTTTTTATTTAAGACACGTACCATAATAATATTATTTGTTATGGCTATAGTACAGACTTGTCTTGTGTTTCTTCTTGCCGCTGTAATAGATATATATTATCTGTAATGATTTAAGTGAGCTGTAAAATCAAGGAGTTGTAAGATAACTCTGTTTACCAATTGAAAGGAAAAGTAATGAAAACCATCAACCTTAAAGAAAAGCTAGCTTTATTCTCAAGTCACTAGGACCCGCATGTCTTAGCAGATTATAATCAGAATGAAGTGATGGTAGTAAAATTCCAAGGAGAGTATTCTTTTCATAAGCACGAAGATACGGATGACTTTTTTTATGTGCTAGAAGGTGAGATGTTCATGGATATTGAAGGAGAATCTTCCCGCCTTGTCAAAGCTGGAGAATTGTTCATAGTCCCAAAAGGCGTATCACACCGACCAAGAGCTGAGCATGAGGTAAAGGTTTTGTTGATTGAACCCAAAGGCGAACCGAATTCTGGCAACTCAGATAGAGAAGCTTCACTTAAGCCAAGAATTTAAGGTTTGTAAAAATATTTTTTGATAAAAACTTTAGCATCTTTGATTTTTTTGGACACTCAATTGGAGTTTCAGTCGCATCAACGATGATGACTGTCCAATTGATGTGGTACAGCGTTCAATACTCACGCCACAATACGTAAGCGCTAGTAGTATTTTTTCTTCAAGACTAAGCATGCTTGGTCTACCTGATTTAGTCTTTCGCGCTCCCCGGTACTGCATATCACTAAGCATTTGATGCAAAGGATTACGTATTGAGCATAAAGAGACATATTATTAGGGAGTATAAGGTTTGTTTAAATTAATAAAAAATAGCAAAGAGGCATTATTTTTCTGTCTTGTATCTGCATTGTCCTTCGTATTAATGTCTGAAGCAGTAGAAAGTATCGATCCCATTACCTCAACATTTATTACTTTTAGTATTTCTCTACTATTTTTCGCTTTATTAAATTTCAGGAAAATAGGCGAAATTTTTAATATTTTCGTGGCGAGAAAAAAAGACTTTGGTGTAATAAACTTCTCTACTTTGGTTAATACTTTATCAGCATTTGTTGTGATGCAATACGTACCACCAATAACATACGTCATTGTATTTTTTTCTAGCATCCCTTTATTCACTAATTTATTAAGTCTTAAAATTGATAAAGTCCTTATTAAACAAATTGCTGTGGTTGTTATATCGTTAGGAATAGCAGCAATGGTGTCTAATAGCAATACAAATGCACTATTATTAGGTATTTCGTTAACGTTGTTATCTTCGGCGTTTGCAGCTATATATATGAAAAAAACTTCTGAGCTTCATAAGAAAACAGAGATTCAAACGTCTCAAGTGTTAGCTGCACGATTTATTCTAGTGGCCATAGTATGTGGCTGCTACAGTATATACAAGGGAACTTATACCCAAGTTTCAACAGATAATATGCTGTTGTTTATATATATAGCTTTAACCAGTAGCATTATTCCACTGTTCTTACTACAGTCTTCAATTAAAAAAATTGGCTCAAGTCAGACCTCTAACTTTATGCCGTTAATACCAATACTATGTTTTGTATTGATGGCATTGTCTGATAGCTATACCGTGACTATTAAAGAACTTGTACTTGTCATCATATTAACAATTATTTTATTGCTCAGTAATGTAAAAGGTAAAATTTATAGACTTAAAGAAAAAAATATTGATTAAATAATTAGGACGTTTTAAATACCGCTAAGCTGCTTATACTAATAGGGGCGCGCTAAAAAATTTCAAGCGTTAAGATCTGTATTCAATAAAAAACACCGCGCTTGTCTACCAAGGCGGTGTTCTAGTATCACTCATTTGCTTATACAAGCGTCAAAGCATAAGCAGCTATTCTGAATAAACTTCTATCAATAACTCCCAGATAGTCGTCAGTTTTTTTGAAAAACCAATATGTGTTTTCATCGTAACCTCTATGTCGATTGGCATTGTCTTGTTAGGTACTATTACAACCAATTTTCAGATATTTGTATAATTAATTGATTACAACATATCGTTTCGTTTTTTAAAATTAACAGCTAAATAATGGCTTATTTTTAACGAGGCATCGGTCGAATGGTCAGAATCTGCTCACTACGACCAAAAGGGCCATGTGTGTCATGCAGCACGGCACTGGTTAAGCCAATGCCGTCATCGCCATATTGCTGCACTGCCTCTAATCCCAGCCAGCGACCTTGCGGCGCGCGGTGCATATGGATTTGTAAGTCGGTATTAGGAAACATCCATTCCAGTTTTGACAAACCAAGACCAACCCGTGGCACCACACCGTTGGCGGTATCCACCATACCCAACAGATGCACTAGATCGCTCGTAGGCATGCCTTCGATCATCTCGACATCATTGGTGATCCAAATCATACCGCGACCAGGGCGACGCTGCTCGTCTGTCACCAAACGCACGCTTTCAATAAATCCACCCGGCCAGCCTTTCATACCCTCCCACGCTGGTAAATCCTCAGGTTGACGCACCGCTTGTTGATCCTCAAGCCCTGCAATCGCGCTGGTATCTTGCGTTATCAGTCGCCACGCTCGGGCAATGATCGCATCGCGACCACGGCTGCTCATAACTGCCTCAATCAACTCAATGGTCTTGCCCGGTCGAATACAGCGTGTGGTCACGGTAAAGTCATCAAGCGGTATCAGCCCCAAAATATCAAGGCTGATGCGCGCGATGCGCATGTTAGCTTGCGGTGCATAGTTATTTAGCTCAGCCGTAAGTAGGCCTGTCGCTGGCGCCATGTGCTGCTCATGTTCGTTCCAAGCGCCTTGTGCATGATGGGTGGGTTGATAGTGCGCCACACTGACACCATCGTTTTGCTGTTCGCGTTTGATAAAAGTGTAATAAGCTGACATGACCTTCCTTGTTCTTGTACTCAGTTTTGCTCATTGGTTTTATGGGCTAAATTTTGACGGCAATAAGATATGACTGTAAAAAGCACCGTAATTTTGACTCATGAATATCGACTAGCGGGTCAATTCTTGTTTTCTCAAGTTCAAGACATTGCGACTTTTTATAATCACAAACAATAAAAAAACCATAAGGACGACAAGCATCCCATAAAAAGGACGATAGCTCTGCATAAAATGCGCGACATTTAACAGAAGTATTAAAGCAATCAAGCCAATGACAAACATATTTATTTTTAGCTGCTTGTTCACTTCGTCCAAAGTGGCTTCTGCCAGTACAAACTTGGTTTTTTGTTTTTTCATGCTAACTGACCCATCTAGATAATGATAAACACCGATTGCGCTATCTACCCACTTGTTATCTACCCACCTGTGTGACGGGGATACGCAACGCTTTGGGCAGACTAAACGTTACATTTTCCTCAATGCCTGACAGCTCACTCGGCAAATCGCCGCCCCAATCTTGCAACTGTTGTAATACTTCTTGAATCAATACTTCAGGGGCGGACGCACCAGCCGTTACCCCAATACTCTGCACCCCATCGAGCCAACTGCGCTGCATCTCACTGGCATTGTCAATCAGATACGCACGGCAGCTCATACGCTCAGCCAACTCACGCAAACGATTGGAGTTTGACGAGTTTGGCGAACCGACCACTAAGACCACTTCACAGCGACTGGCGAGATCTTTTACCGCATCTTGGCGGTTTTGCGTGGCATAACAGATGTCATCTTTGCGCGGCCCTTGAATGCTGGGAAACTTATCACGTAACGCATCGATGACGCGCGCGGTGTCATCCATGGATAAGGTGGTTTGAGTGACAAATGCCAAACGCTCGGCGTCTTGTACGGTCAGCGCTTTGACATCATTTTCGTCTTCAACAAGATGAATCTGACCGCCATGACGACGATTAAAACGCCCCATGGTGCCTTCAACTTCAGGGTGACCGGCATGACCAATCAATACGGCATCCATACCCTCTTGCGCAAATTTGGCGACTTCGATATGGACTTTGGTAACCAGCGGACAGGTGGCATCAAATACTGTCAAATCACGGCGCTCAGCTTCGTCTTCCACCGCTTTTGATACGCCATGCGCCGAAAAAATCACAATAGAACCGTCTGGGACTTCGTCAAGTTCCTCAACGAACACGGCACCGCGATTTGCCAAGTCGGAAACGACAAACTTATTATGTACCACCTCATGACGAACATAAATGGGTGGCTCAAAACGTGTCAATGCTTCATTCACAATCGCAATCGCACGGTCCACACCAGCACAAAATCCACGTGGGTTGGCAAGATAAATTTGCATAAGCAGGCCTATCATTAGATAATTTATAATTAAAGCTTATTTAAAAAGCTTCCATTCAATCGTTGGGGTAAAAGCAGAGCTCTACTTTAGCATAATTTGCTTTTATTGCCCTTGAAAATACCGAAGTCTTCAATACCAGCATTGTGATATTGTTTTGACATTTTATAAGAAAGCCTTAACATGCCAGCCCCTTGGGTAGAAATGACGTTAATTAAAATAAAAGCGCCAAAAGCAGTTTATAATACCGCATCGACTTCAATTGCTATTGCCATACATGATGGCGTTTTTTATTTTTACCACCCTTTTGTCATTCACTCGCACACTTTTTAGCCTTTGGTTAGGACACACTTTATTAGGACACACTGTATGACAGGTTCATTATTTATTATTACCGCCGCCTCTGGTACCGGCAAGACTTCATTGGTAAAGCAGTTACTTGCCACGACCAATGACTTGACTGTCAGTGTCTCTCATACTACCCGCAAGCCGCGTCCTGGCGAGATTGATGGGCATCATTATCACTTTACTGACGTCGATAGCTTTGTGAGTGCCATCGGTGCACACCAGTTTTTGGAACATGCGGAGGTGTTTGGTAACTATTATGGTACGTCAGAGCAAAGTGTTCGCACGCAGCTAGAAGCTGGCGTTGATGTTATCTTGGAGATTGACTGGCAAGGGGCGCTCCAAGTCAAAAAAATATTCACTGATGCGATAATGATTTTTATTTTGCCGCCAAGTATTGCAACCTTACGTCAGCGCCTATCGACTCGAGGGCAAGACACGATTGAGGTCATCGAGCAACGTCTGGCTGGCGCAGTGACTGAAATGGCGCAGTATGTACATTTTGACTTTGTTATTATCAATGACAATTTCGAAGTCGCGTTGACGGAGCTAAAATCCATTATCGTGGCTGACAGACAGACGCTAAAACGCCAGCAGCAACGTCATCATCGCACTATCAGCAATTTGCTTAGCGATAAACCTGACGAGTAAGCTGGCAAGAGAGTTTCGATTATCCTTGGTCGCTGGTTTGACAAATGAGACCGACAAGTGAATATAGTCAATCCAATATAAAAAAGGCACAGCGAGAATGGGACTTATTTTTTGATGCCTCTGTCGGCGAAGGCACAGCAAGCAAGAAAAATTGGTTCCAGTCTCGCTCTATCCTTTCTTGTATCCACTTTATTTAGAATCAACTATATAAAAAGCCGCTACGCGACTGAGCAAAAAATGCTATAATGTCCAGCTATTCCTTTTTTATATTTTTGATATTATTTTTATTGAGTGATGACGCATCTTCATTATTCATAAAAACAACCGAGGTAGCTATTTATGGCACGAGTGACGATTGAAGATTGTTTAGATAACGTTGATAATCGCTTTGAGTTGATTTTAGTGGCAAGCAAACGCGCTCGTCAGTTGGCCAAAGGTATTGCTGAGCCATTGGTTAGCGTCGATAACGACAAGCCAACGGTATTGGCTTTACGTGAAATTGCGGCAGGCAAAATCACACGCGATATCTTAAACCAGCCAGAGCACCATTTTGCCACCAGCTCGTTAGATTTGGCACTGTCAGGCGATCATAGCTTTTAGTAAAACGCTTTGATAAGGTCTGTTGTATAAGAATGATAAAGCGCACAATTGCTTGATCATTTTCATACATAATGACGATAGAGACCACAGCATAGGCTGTGGTTTTTTGGTTGTAACTGTCTTGTTATGACAGGTTTAGTCACCATTTATAACTTAGAACATACCGCCCGGTAAGAATCTTTAGGTTTTTATAGCGCCTGTTTGCTTAGCAGTTGACATTGAAAGCAATTTACGATTAATTAGAATCTGATCTGTCCATGGTTGGCTTTTTCTGCTTGGGCTTTTGTATAATAGATCAGCACTCAGTCATTATTTATTTATTAACTTCATCGTTATTACTTTCATCGCTCGCTTAGAAGACAGGTCATGAAAAATAGGATCGTTGCTTTATGAGTCAAACCTTACCCAAACTCAGTCATCATCTGGTCGATGAGGCTCAATATAACTTACTGCGTTCAGTAGGTTACCTCACGGCTGCTGAACGCCGTGACATTATTGACGCTTGTGAGTTCGGTGATATGGCGCACATTAAAGACAAGCGTAAATCAGGCGAACCTTATATCACGCATCCCATTGCCGTGGCTGAGATATTGGCAGGATTTCGCCTAGATCGCGATACCATTATTGCCGCGATTTTACATGACACCGTCGAAGATACGGAGGTGAGCGACGAGCAGCTTGAGCAGCGTTATGGCAAAGTTGTATCAAGGCTGGTCGATGGTGTGACCAAGCTCAAATCCTCTTCGCATAATAAGCAACAAAATAAAGCCGCTACGTTTCACAAGATCTTGACCGCGACCTTGGCCGATCCACGCGTCTTGATTATTAAGCTTGCCGACCGACTACACAATATGTCCACGCTTGATGCCGTACGCCCTGAGAAACAGCGCACCACTGCTCAAGAAACCTTAGATTTTTATGTGCCATTTGCCCGCTTGATGGGTCTTAATGACATCGCTGATTATATCGAGGTGCTTTGTTACCGCAACCTTGATTCTGATATGTATAGCAAGATATCTGATAAGCTCTTGCAGCACGGTCTTGGGCGCAACTTTCAAAGAGAAGCCATTCATCGTTATTTGAGTATCGTCCTCAACAACCTAGAATTGAATGGGCTGGTTAAAGTTTTGGACAATCGCGTGGTCATCTACCGTCAATTTTTCCGTAATCGCGGCGAGATCAACGCCCTACTGCGACACTATGCGTTTGAGATTGTTCTTGATAATATCGAAGCCTGTGACAAGCTGGCTTATTATCTGATCAAAAAATATCAAATTGATGACAGTCATATCGCTGACAATATTCGCCGGCCGCTACCCGGCGGCAACCAGTCACTGACCCTCATCTATGAGCGTGACAACGATGTGGTCAAAGTGACTATTTTGACCAAGCAAATGCAAAGCGCGGCACGACTTGGGGTCATTGGCGCAGAGCATGCGTCTGAAGTGAGTCAGTCAGTCATTCAAGCTTCGTTACGCAATATGAAAGAGCTGGTCGATGAGGACAACTTGGATCAAAACAGTCCCGACTTCTCGGCGGCGGTCTCTACTATCAATGAGCTGATGGACTATCTGCACTCTAGTAAGATCATCTGTTACAGTCCGCAAGGTCGCGCCTACGAGTTACCGCAAGGCTCAACAGCGCTTGACTTCGCTTACACGGTTGGACCGATGGTGGGTAACGTAGCGGTTGGTGCCAATATCGATGGTAAGCCGGCAAAACTGGGCACCGTGGTCAAAAACGGACAATCTATTGAGATTGAAGTGAACAGCCACTCAGAACCAAAAGCTGAATGGCTGGGGTTTGTGGCCACCAACAAAGCTCGCGAGGAGATTTTACGCTGGTTTAAAGACTTGTCAATTTCAGACAAGCAGCATCATGGGCAACAAGCATTGGATCGCGCCCTTAAAACGTACCAAAAAAGCTTGGATGACTTGACGGAAAGTGACTGGAAAAACCTTACTGAGTGGCGCGGACTGACAGAAAAAGACGCGTTATTTGAGCAAATTAGCTCTGGTACCTTGTTACCGCAATTGGTGGTCACCCGCTTGTTTAGCGATGAGGTCAACGACATACAGGCGAAAGAGCACAGCGAAGATATGACCCAGCCGCAGCAGCTGATTGTCAACGCCTCAGGTGTGGAGCTGGATTTTGCTAATTGTTGCCATCCGATATATGGCGATCCTATCGTTGGTCATTTATCCCGTCACGGTCTGGTCGCGCATCGACATAAATGTTTCTCTATCGACGACATTCGCAAAGACAATCCTTATCAAGTCATTCAACTGCGCTGGCGCAATGATAAAGCCGTAAAACAAGGCGAATCAGACGAGCATGATGTTAAGAACAACGGTAAAATTCGCTTTCCAGCTTATTTAAAACTGTCTATATCTCTAAGCGATGAGCAAATCACAGAAGTCATCTATCATTTACGTCAGTTAAATATTGGGGTCGAAACGATTGATGTTCGTAACAGTGATACCGTCATCCATGTCATTGTGCGCAGTCGCAACCACTTAGCCCAAGGCATTCGCGATCTACGCTCATTGCTTGGTTTTCCCAACATTATGCGCTTATACCAGTTATAGCAAAAACAGCGGTTTAATCACGTTTTAATAGGCTTAAATCGCTGATTGAGAACTTTTTAGAAAGCCTCAAAATTTAGAAAACCTTAAAATTTAGAAAACCTTAAAATAGTGATAAACTGTTTTTTGATTATGAACCGATACAAACGTTCCGCGTTAAAACCCAAACCAGAAAAATATAAAAAGGACATGATATGACCCGTCAAACCATCCAAACAGACAAAGCACCAGCAGCCGTTGGCACTTATTCACAAGCGGTAAAAGTTGGTAACACCGTCTATATCTCAGGACAGCTTGGTTTTGACCCTGAAACGATGGAATTAAGGGAAGGCTTTGAAGCCCAAGCCAAACAAGTATTTGAAAACATCAAGGCCATCTGTGAAGCAGCTGGTGGCAGTTTAAAAGACGTGGTTAAGTTCAATGTGTCATTGACTGACTTAAATGATTTTGCAGCGTTGAATGAAGTGTTTATGGCCAATTTAAGTGAGCCATATCCTGCCCGTGCAGCCGTGCAAGTTGCCGCTCTACCAAAAGGTGGTGTGGTTGAGATTGAGTCGATTCTTTATATTGAATAACGCTGACATATCAATGCTCAAAGACTTAAGTTAAAACCTTTTATCAAAACAGCTTTTTTTAAAGTAAGCCCAAATAGCCATATTTGGGCTTATTATTATGTCCTTTTCATTATCTACTTATCCAAAGACGCTGGGTGCATTTTATGTTGGTACAAGTTGCTCTGCCCGTCCCCCTTTATCGTGTCTTTGACTATCGCCTACCAGCAGATACAAGCGCTCTGCCAAATGCTATTTCAACACGGATGCCACAAATTGGCACTCGGGTGGAGGTGTCATTTGGGCGTCAGACTTTAATCGGTATCGTCGTGGCTCATCTTTCTGAAGCAGATAGCAGCGTGCCTCTCAATAAGCTAAAACCCATTAATAAATGCTTGGATGCTGACCCAATTTTAGACGATAGTATGTTAACGCTTGCCAATTGGCTTGCCCGTTATTATCACTATCCACTCGGCGATGTCTTAGCTGTTATCCTGCCAAGCTTGGTTCGTCAAGGCAAACCCTTGGATCTGCTGATTACGCATTGGCGAATTTTGCCGCACATCACTGATGATGATTTTCATGCCAATGCCAAAAAGCAAAAGCAGCAGTTTGATATGCTTAAGCTGCATGGCGAGCGCGGCGCTAGCGAAGACGTTTTATTACTGGAGGGAATGCAGCGAAGCTTTCTAAAAACGCTTGAAGAAAAAGGACTTATCGAACGTTATATTGAGTCCAAACAGGCGCCCTCGCCTGTCAAATTGGCAAAAATGCCGCTTGATTTAAATACGGAACAGCAGCTTGCAGTGGACGCGATCATTGCGGCACATGAAGCCCAGCGCTACGAGGGATTTTTATTAAACGGTATCACGGGCAGCGGCAAGACTGAGGTCTATCTGCAAGCGATGCAAACGGTTTTAGAAGCGGGAAAGCAGGTTTTAATTTTAGTACCAGAGATCGGTTTGACACCGCAAACACGCGCGCGCTTTGCCAGTCGCTTTGCCGCCCATATCGTCCTACTGCATTCAGGAATGAACAATACTCACCGCCTACAAGGCTGGCAAGATTGCCGCACCGGTCACGCACAAATCATCATCGGTACGCGCTCAGCGGTGCTGTATCCCTTTGCCAATTTGGGTCTTATTGTTGTCGATGAAGCGCATGACGGCTCATATAAGCAGCAAGATACGCTGCGTTATCATGCCGCCGATGTCGCGCTGTATCGCGGTTTGCAACACCATATACCAGTCGTGCTGGGTACAGCGACTCCTTCTCTTGAACACCTAAAGCTGGTCGATGATGACAAGCTGTCGGAGTACCAACTACTGACGCGACCTGGCAACGCCAAGCCTGCGCCCATGCAGCTCATCGATGCGCGTCTCCAAAGCACCCATCAGCAAAGTACAGACGATGGCGAACGCTATGATACAGGACTAACGGATACGCTGATTGGGGCGATACGGCAGACACTAGAAGCTGGCGATCAAGTATTGATCTTTTTAAACCGTCGCGGTTATGCACCTGTTTTATTGTGCAAAGCGTGCGGCTGGCAAGCTGATTGCCCGCGCTGTGACGCACATTTAACCGTCCATTACGCTAGCCAAGCGCAACAAAACGCTTACTCAAGCCACTCTTATTTGAAATGTCATCACTGTGATTGGCAAGCTTACATTCCCACGGTTTGTCCTGATTGTGGCAGTCAGAATTTAGATGCCAAAGGCATGGGCACCACCAGACTGAGCGAAAACTTACACGCCATTTTTGCCAACCCACAAACCAGTAAAGTCCTTTACCCCATCATTCAAATCGATCGCGATACGACGAGACTAAAAGACAGCTGGGAGAAGATTTATCAGCGTATCAATGAAGGCAAGCCTGCCATCTTAGTCGGTACGCAAATGGTCGCGAAAGGCCATCACTTCCCTAACGTCACCCTAGTTTGTCTACCCAATGCAGATCGCGGGTTTTTATCCGCCGATTTTCGCTCGCCTGAGCATACCGCTCAGTTGATGATACAGGTGGCTGGCCGTGCTGGTCGTGGCGACAAAGCTGGTCGCGTGCTGATACAAACGCTACAGCCTGACAATGAGCTACTGTTAAAGCTGGTCAAAGGTGGTTATCTGTCGTTTGCGCGTGAGTTGCTGCAAGAACGCAAAATGATGGGGTTACCGCCGCACAGCTATGCAGCGCTCATACGCTGCGAAGGCAAAACAATGGCGGCCACCACTCAAGCACTCAAAGACGCGATCGCCCTTTTACCCAGTAATCATAATTTGGCCGTACTTGGGCCTATTGATGCACCGATGAGTAAAAAGAACAGCCGCTATCATGCCCAGCTTCTGCTCTTGGCCAAAGATCGACGGCAGTTGCATCATGTCTTAAGTCAATGGTGGCAGCCTGTGCAGACGTTACCGAGCGCCAAGTATCTCAAGCTTACTTTGGATGTTGACCCTGTTGGCTGGTAGTCTAATAACGATAAACTTATATATTCGATAAAAAGAATAAATAGTATTGTAATGCATACTAGTAAAACATTTTCTGCTTGCGGTGCTGTTATTAACAGGGGTGGCAAAGCATTTATTCCAATCGCGCTGTGTTTTTTATAGTGACCGGACAATTAATGACTATATACTCATTTTTTAATTTTACGCCCCCACTACAACTTCGCATTCTTTGTTATGTTACATTTATAGCCATTGATTAGCCTTAGCTATCGCGACTAAAAGCCCCTCACTACTTTTTATAGAATAAATACAGAGTATCCCATTCCATATCCGTGAATTTGAGTGTTGCTATGACGCCAGAAGATTCAAACGCCCCATCAGATAACCTTACTCATCGGCATGCTACTGATACGCATGACTATACGCACAGTGATCAAAACGATCATATTGAACATGATGATGGTCATGATAAAAATATCGTACCGTCGGTGAATTCAAGAGACACAAAAGGTTATCAACGAACGCTGCTTATCAGCTTTGCTATCATTACTGGCTATATGTTTATTGAAGCCATTGGTGGCTGGCTCACAGGAAGCTTGGCGCTACTGTCTGACGCCGGTCACATGTTAAGCGATGCCATCGCACTTGGCGCGACCTTGATGGCGTTTAAGATTGGCGAAAAAGCCGCCACTCACCAAAAGACGTTTGGCTATAAGCGCTTTGAGATTTTGGTTGCGACCGTGAATGGGGCGACGCTCATTGTCATCGCTCTTATGATTTTTTATGAGGCGATTAAACGCTTTAACTCACCGCCTGAGATTGCCACTCAAGGCATGCTGGTCATCGCAACGATTGGTATGCTGGTCAATATTCTGGTGGCGTGGCTTATGCATAGAAGCCAACATAGCCATGATGAGCATAATCATGATGAACATAGTCATAACCATAGTCATGGACACAACCATGAGCACAGTCGCGGAGCAAATGACGCCAAGTCAGATGATCATAAAGAGGCTAATAATAAAAAGCCTGTCAATCTTAATATGCAAAGTGCTTACTTACACGTATTAAGTGATTTGCTTGGGTCTGTAGCGGCCATTATTGCCGCCTTATTAATGATGGGATTCGGCTGGGTATGGGCTGACGCTGTCGCTTCAGTGATTGTTGCCATACTTATATTATTCAGTGGTTATCGCGTCGTCCGCCATTCCGTCCATATCTTAATGGAAGGCACACCTGCCAATATCTCTTTGGTTGATATCGAACAAAAACTACGGTCTCATGTACAGGTAAAAGCCGTCCATGATCTTCACGTTTGGAGCATCACAAGTGGCTTAAATGCCTTATCTTGCCATATCGTTGTCGCTGGAGACATGAGCATTCACGAATCAAGCATATTGATTACCGATCTTGAGCAAAGACTGCTAGCGTTGGGTATTCATCATGCCACAATTCAGGTCGAGAGCTGGTCGCACCCGCAAATTAAAACGCATAGTAACGCTTTAGTGTGCGATATCTCAGAGCACACCACTGATACCAATAATCATATGGGACATAGTCATTAGAAGTGGCTTCTAAAAATAACCATTAGGAATGATATAAATAAAAATGTACCTATAATAGAAAAAATATTGCATTAAGCCATATCACATTAGTCTTTATCATTGTAATAGCATGTTAAAAACGCTGAAAAAATCAGCCGCGCTGCCATATTTTTACTATAAATTCTGTATACTTAAGGCCTAAACGCTTCATTCATCCTCAATGGTGGCCTTTTATCATGTCTAAACGCTCAGCGCCCTTTGTCGCACCAGACCATATCGAAGACCCTGCGTCAAAGGATGGCAAAAAACACGCCAAAGTCTTGCTATCGACGCTGCAAGAAGACATTGCCAGCTTTCGTCATGAGCAATTTCCACCTGATATTTTACGTCAAATTCGCGACATGCCTATTTATGAAGGCAACTTAGCCGAAGTTCAGGCCTATCAGCAGCGCTGGCAGCCACTACTTGCGCGCGCGTTGGCTTTTTATCCTGCTGCCAATCTGCCGCCTGATTATTTGCCGCTGCCTGCCAGCCTTGAGATACCGCAGTTCATCTATCATGTTCAACGTTTGCATCTGACCAAAACGCGCGCCAAAGAATCTAAAAGCTTTGGCTCGGTCGGTGCTTTGACTGATAAATGCGGTGACTATACGGCGGATGAAATTGCGCGTATGTCAGCCGTATTTGATAATGATGATGAAGCACGTTTGGTGGCGCACCGTGAATTTATTGATCTGCGAGCGTATGTTTTTTGCCGTGATAATAAAGGCGAGATGTTAGAGCCTGAGCGGGTACGCTTTTATCGTACGGGCCTCATCGTACATGCCCTGCCCGATTTTAAGATTGTCGACAGTCGCCAAACCCCGCGTAAACGCCGTAACGATGCTTATAACAACCCACTTGCCGACAATGGCATTTGGAAAATTTACCGTAAAAAATAACTCACCTCGATGCCACATCATGACGTCAACGTGAGCCATTTTACTACTTTGTCAATTTGCTATTTTTTCACTTTATATTGCTTACTTTACTACCACCCTTGAGGATACAAGATGTTCGCTGCCGCCGCCGGCTCACCAAATTTGATGTTACAAGCTACTATTTTCTTGGGCGCAGCGCTGCTCTTTGTTCCACTTGGCAAGCGCTTTGGTATTGCGACAGTATTAGGTTACCTCATTACCGGACTGATATTGGGACCCAGTGCCCTAGATGTGGCAGGCGATGCTGAGAGCTTGTTGCACTTTTCTGAGTTTGGCGTGGTCATGCTGTTATTTATTATCGGACTTGAGCTGCAACCATCGAGATTGTGGGCGCTGCGTCGTTCGATATTTGTACTGGGTGGTCTGCAAGTCGGTTTGACTGGCACACTATTAATGATGCTGTTGCATCACTTTTTCCCGCTACAACTAGACACAGCGTTTATCGTTGGCTTTGGTCTTGCGCTCTCTTCTACCGCTTTTGTGCTACAGATCCTGACTGAAAAACAACAGCTTTCAAGCACCCATGGCCGTGAAGCATTTACGATTTTACTGTTCCAAGATATCGCTGTTATTCCTCTATTGGCTGTTATCCCATTTCTGTCCGGCGTGCGTGAACAAACCTACGATTTGCTTTATTTTGGTAAAGTGTTTGCCGTGTTTGCCGGACTCATTTTTGCCAGTCGTTATATCATCCGGCCATTTTTTAAATTTGTCGCCTCAAGCGGAGCTTCAGAATTACTGACTGCCGTTGCTCTATTTATCGTCATGGGTGTCTCTATCTTGATGGGTCAGATCGGTCTATCGATGGCGCTCGGTGCATTTTTGACCGGCGTACTACTGGCGGATTCTGAGTATCGTCATGAGCTAGAAGCCAGTATCGAGCCTTTTAAAGGGTTACTACTGGGATTGTTCTTTATGTCAGTCGGTATGCTAACCGACGTCAAACTCATTTTAGAAAAACCCGTCTTTATTATTGGCTGTGCCATGGCGCTGATGTTTATCAAATTCGGCGTCATTGCAGCGATTGCTAAAGTATTGGGCAATCGCTGGCCGACCAGTATCAGGTTAGGCGTTACCTTGGCGCAAGGCGGTGAGTTTGCTTTTGTCTTGTTCAGTGTGGCGACAGCGCAAAACGTGCTACGACCAGAGCTTGCTAATACCCTCAACCTCATTGTCACCATTTCTATGGCATTGACGCCACTGGCGTTTTTATTATTAGAAAAAGTGGGCGAACCCCTATTTGCCAAAAGCAAGCCAAGCCGCGAGTACGACACCATTCCAGACCACGAGCATCAGGTCATTATCGCTGGGTTTGGGCGAGTCGGTCAGATCATTGGTCGGGTACTGCGCATGCACAATATCGAATTCACCGCCATTGAACGCTCTGCCAATCGCGTGGATTTCGTGCGCAAATTTGGTAACCAAGTCTATTATGGTGACCCAAAAAACCCTGAGATATTACGTGCCGCGGGCATCAAAAAAGCACGCATCTTTATCCTCGCTATTGATGACTTAGAGCGCTCCATCACCACCGCTCAATATTTGCGTAAAAACTACCCAGACATGATTGTATTGGCCCGCGCTCGTGATCGTCAGCACTATTATCGTTTGCGAGAAGTTGGTGTACGTCACATTTGGCGTGAGACCTATTTGTCGTCGTTAGATATGTCACGTGAATCACTACAGCTGCTCGGTATCTCGCCAGAAAAAGCACGAGAAACAGTACAAACATTCCGTGATTATGATGATGACTTGATTGAGCGTCAACAAGCCATCTATGACGATGAAGCCAGCATGATAGAATCCGCACAATCAGCGATGGCAGAGCTTGAGAGTCTATTTGATGAAGACATTGATAAAGCCCGCAAAATGGACTTGAGCGATTTTTACGATACGTTAAGAAGCCAAGCCGTACCCGTCAAGGATAAAAACGAGCTTGATAATGATATTAAAAAATAAGCGTTCACCTTAGATCGTTGGTACTTTAAGAGATCGTGATTTAAGGCTTTTCACTTTAAGCCTTTTCACTTTAAGGTATGGTCGATCTACGACACTACCACGTGTGGCTGGTACAAATTTTTCTTATCGGCTATGCCGTTGCTGATAGTGAGTATAAAAATTCATCCCAGTCATGCTGACTCTTTTTGTTAATGATCTTACTATATTGTCGCTCTAAAGTATGGTCGTTCTGACTAATCAGCGTTACAGCCTTGAGGCGCGAGCCTTTTATTCAAAGAGCTCACACAGTTCCAATTGTCAGTGCCGGGCAGATGATGAAAGACCAGCGTTTGATCATTTAAGTAGCGTATCGGAAATTTGACGTTTTGAATGGTGGCAATAACGGTACAATCCGTTTCTGCGACACCCGCAGCGTTGGTATCGATATCAATACGTACTTGTTGCGTTCCCATATTTAAAGGCAAGTTAGTGGGACATTGCCCTGTTTGACGATAAGTCAGCGCCACGCGGTTTTGCGCCGTTTTAGCTGTGTCATAGGCATCAAACAGCACCTCATTTGCTTTTGGTTTGGCAATGATGGGTAAAAACTGCATCTTAATCACCATCAACGCGAAGGCAAACAGTCCAAACCCCAAGCCCAAACCAAACAAACTGACTCCGCCTTCTCGGCGCAAATGTGCTTTTTGTGCTGCCTCATCTCGCGGATAGTCATTGATAGCATCGGCAATCTCACGTCGTGCCATCCGATAATAGTAGGCGTCCGTCCAGCGTGCCACCATAAACGACCAAAACAGCCAAATCAATGCAGCAATGCCTATTCGTGTGGCCATTTGATACGCATCTGGAATATAAGACATCGCTACAAACTCAAACATGACCAATATGATGGCAATATTGAGCTGAATAAATGACCACCCTGCTACGCTATATACAATGGCATCCATATAACGTTTACGGTATAGCAGCCAAGGAAAGGTCACAAAAAATGCGGCCCAGTGCCATTTTGGCGACAGATATCCTTGCCGATCAAATTGCTCAAAGCGTTTAAGATAATAGCGCTGAGTGCGATGACCAATAAACCATTGATCCAACTGCTTGCGCTTGGCAGGGGTCAGTTGATCTTGATAGAAGGGTGGCGGCGAATCCGTCTCAATAAATAACATGGCAGTACGCTCGTTTGTCTTAAAAAATTCTCTAGCAACGATTGGGGCGTGTTGCTCATTCAACCATGGCACTGACAGTGCAGATTTGTGAATGGGCAACACGCTCTATTATATGATAACGTCAGAGTTCCTGTATAGGTTAGAGAAATCATAGGCGTAGCAGTAAACTTGCTAAAGTCGGATTGTACGTTCACAGTTGTATAGATTTGACTTATAATGACCCAACCTCACTCACCTATTAAGCCTTATTAATCCTATGAGTTCACATTCTGATATCAATGACAACGCCACTAGTACCCCTACCAGTGATGAGCAAAACCTAAATAGCCCTAACGCAACCATCGACACCCACACCAACATAGACAACAACATAGAAACCAATACGGAAACAGAGCCGAGCTCCGATAAGCACTTGCGCATCGTTAACACCTTCATGAAACGACGCACCCACATGAATAAGAATGCCGAGTTGGCGCTAACAGATCCAGAGTTTGCTGAGTATTTGGTTAATAATAGCTTTGGTGATGGCAACCTAGAAGGTATCGATAACCTGCGGACACTATTTGCTGATAGTCCTAACGGTAGCGAAGCGCCGCTTACCTTGGAGATTGGTTTTGGTCTGGGTGATTCATTCATCGAGATGGCAGCAGCAGAGCCTACACGTAATTTCGTTGGCGTTGAAGTGCATGAGCCGGGTATTGGGAAATGCGCTTACATGGCCGGTACGCAAGGTTTAACCAATGTTAAAATCATCAATGGGGATGCCATTCAACTGCTAAAACAGTTACCAGAAAACCATATCGATCGTATCCAGCTTTATTTCCCTGATCCATGGCAAAAAAAGCGTCACTATAAACGTCGTTTTGTCAGTCCAGAGCGCATGACTATCGTCACGCGGAGCTTAAAGCAAGGCGGCTGGTTTCATACCGCCACCGATTGGGAGCACTATGCTTTTTGGATGGTTGAGGTTTTAGACAATTTTGCAGGTTTAACCAATCAAGCGGGCGCGGGTAATTTTACTGACCGTCCTGACTTTCGTCCAATGACTAAATTTGAGCGACGTGGTTTGGAGCGAGGACATGGCGTGTGGGATTTGATCTACATTAAAGACTGACATTGACGGTGCGTTTTTGATTACCCATTGGGAAGCGGCTAAATTGTTTAGCCGTTTTTTTATGTTTGCGAACTGGTAAATTTTCGCTTTACAAAAGTAACATTAGTATATTCGGCCGCTCTATCCCTTATTCTGCAAGCGATAAACATTTTTATTTAAAAAAATTCACAGTACTGTCATATGTGAAACATAGCGCTTTTTGAGCAATTTTTCGACGTTTATGTCTTGTTAAGCGCTTACTAAAGACATTTTTTCTATATTCCTTGATAACCCTTATCCGCGCAAACATCGATGCTATAAGGGCTAGATGAGTTCTCCCCATAAGCTGTGGATAACCCTGTGTATAAGTCACCACTTGACAAGTTTTTCCCTAGATAACATAAAGGACTAGGTAAAATCGTTCATTTTTTATACAATTTAAAAACCATTGAAAATCAATAACTTAATCCTCATATTTAAGGATAGAAAATAATTTCTATTATTTTTTAAAAATTTTCTTTTAGTTAACCATGTTTCACAATACTAAAATTTAGACATTTTATTCGTTGTGGACAACTCAAAAATCTATTGACAAGCTATGCCATTTTGCTGTTCGAAATTACTCTTTTCTACTAAATAGTTTCATCACATAATCTGCTTTAATCAGGCGACAACCAATGTCGTTTAGCATGATCTGACGCGCTATAATGCTATTGGATTTTGTTATAATTGCCTCATCTAATCGATAGTCTGATAGAAAAGCACTGGTGGTAATGATCAATGGATAATTAAAGCATCAAGAGCAATCCTATCAACTATGAACTTATTTTTACTTTTCGTACAATTCAATTTTACTGTATAGTAGCGTGATATATTAGATATCGCTGACTACACATAGATGTTATTCCCTGTTTTTTAGTCAGACTATTTTATTGTCTTAACCGCTTTTGGTTGCTTGACCGCTTTTTGTTTTTTCACATAAAAGTCTCTACATAATCGTCTGCTCTATCTAACCCGCATTTTTTATAGCAACCATACTCTACTTATAACATAGAAAGTAACAACGCCAAATCCATCATTACAAATAAGGAGTCCAGAATGGACGACAATAAAGCCAAAGCCCTTAAAGCAGCCTTAGGTCAAATTGAAAAGCAATTTGGTAAAAATACGATCATGCACTTGGGTGATGACTCAGCCATTCTTGATGCCGATGTGGTGTCAACGGGTTCATTGGGTTTGGATATTGCCCTTGGCATTGGCGGTCTACCAAAAGGCCGTATCGTTGAGATTTATGGCCCTGAAAGCTCTGGTAAAACCACCATGACCTTGCAAGCCATTGCCGAATGTCAAAAACAAGGCGGTACTTGTGCCTTTATCGATGCCGAGCACGCGCTTGATCCTGTCTATGCGCGCAAACTGGGCGTCAATACAGATGATCTATTGCTCTCACAGCCTGATAACGGCGAACAAGCGCTTGAGATTACTGATATGTTGGTACGCTCTGGTGCCATCGATATGATCGTTATTGACTCAGTCGCTGCGTTGACGCCGCGTGCAGAGATTGAGGGCGAAATGGGTGACTCACACATGGGTCTACAAGCACGTCTGATGAGCCAAGCTTTACGTAAGATCACTGGTAACGCCAAACGTTCGAACTGTATGGTCGTGTTCATTAACCAGATTCGTATGAAAATCGGTGTTATGTTCGGTAGTCCTGAGACCACAACTGGTGGTAATGCGCTTAAATTCTACGCGTCAGTGCGTATGGATATTCGCCGTATTGGTGCGGTCAAAAACGGTGATGAGATCATTGGTAACCAAACGCGCGTCAAGGTCATCAAAAACAAAATGGCACCTCCATTCCGCCAAGCAGAGTTCGAGATTACCTACGGCGAAGGCACCAACCATTTGGCCGAAGTCATTGACTTGGGTGTTGAGATTGGCGCAGTTGGTAAAGCTGGCTCTTGGTATAGCTATGGCGATGAAAAGATCGGTCAAGGTAAAGCCAACTCTGTGCTGTTTTTGAAAGAAAACCCAGCCATTGCTAAAGAGATCGAAGATAAGATTCGTGACGAAAAACTTGGCACCAAAAAGAGTAAAAAGGCTGAAGAATCAGATGAGACTAATGCAGAATTAGCTCCTGAGCCTGTACAATAACCCTTTGATAATTCATTACTATCAATAGTTATCATTTATTATGAAAATTAAAACATTGGCTGAAATACTCGCTGAGTCGGATACCGACTCAGCGAGTGCCGTCGATAATAAGCGACAAAAACCTTCTAAACCCTCCTATCAAGACGCGCAAAAAAAAACCCAGCAAATAGCCAAGCGCGTGCCTTATCTAGACAAAGACTCTGCTGCAACGAGCGACTCTGTAGACGAGACCGTATCGAGCCATGAATCTATCCCCCATCGTAAAAAAACATCGAAAAATAAAAAGCGTAAAAAACGTTTCCATCCAGCCGCTAACTTCATAGCTGAGCCTAGCGATGCGCCTGTTTACCAGCCACCTGAAGCCCAAAGCATCAAGGAAATGTTGGCAGAGGTAAAGCATGACGTTCATAGTGCAGACAGCGATGCTGAGACTGAATCCCATACAGCAGATGATCCAAACTCACTTGCATTAAAAGCCGCCGATGATGGTGAGACGAACAGTGAGACTGACAACCTACCCGCCGCCCTCAAGGCCTATTTACGCACACCTGAGCAACGACAAGCAGATATTGATGCGATCAAAGCCGAAAGTCGCTTACGTTGGTTGGCGTTTTATTACTTGTCGCGGCGGGAGTATGGCAAAGCTGAGCTTAAACAAAAGCTGATTGACAAAGAGCAAGACCTAGAAAAAATTGATGCGCTTTTGGACGAGTTTGAAGAAAAAGGCTACCAAAGTGATTACCGTACCACGCTGATGCTGATCCGCGAAAATATTCGTAAAGGGCGTGGCCGTAGCCGTATCAAGCAAGCGTTCTATCAGAAAAAAATCGCCATGCCAAGTAACATTGATGAGCTAATCGATATGGCAAATAGCGAATCGGAGGAGTTCAGTGAGTTTGTAGACGACAGTCATAACAACTTAGTTGAAGGAGTTGATTGGCTAAAATTGGCCGTCGTTGCCCGCACTAAAAAGTATGGGGACGACATACCAACGGAACAAAAAGACAAAGCACGCCAGCTGCGATTCTTACAATACCGAGGATTTAATACTGATGTTTGTTTTGACGCGCTCAACTATACATTAGACACACTAGACGAACGCTTTTAAATACGTTTAACTGCTGCTTCAAGTTAATATGGTCGATTCACTTTAAAAGCGACTGGGATGAATTTTGCGCCGTCTCTGTATTAGCAGTACGCAAGGAAAATTCTTTCCAGTCGCTGTGGTTACTGACGTATCAATTTTGTCTTGAACTGCCTATAACTGCTCATGGACAGTATCATATTGACTGATTAATTAATAATAACCAAGCACCTTCCACCAAATCAGTCCAGCCCCAATCCAAATAACTAAGTTAACCACACTCATGATCGCGCCGATGCTCCACCATTCTCTCAATGTCACATAGCCTGAGTTAAAAATAACGGGCGCCGTACCAGTCGCATAATGCGTCAACGTCATCATAATATTACCTGCTGCCGCCAAAATGAGTGCGTACAACATCGGCGGCGCTCCTAAGGTTAAACCGACGGCATAAAAAGCGGCAAACAATGCAGTGATGTGTGCTGTCGTACTGGCGAAAAAATAATGTATGTAGAGATAAACCAAGGTCAAAATCGTCACGGCACCTATCCAACCAAACCCAGTCGTGCCAATGAGTGACTCAATACGGCCTGAAAACCAGCCAATCAAACCAAGCTCATTCAGATACGCCGCCATCATAATAAGTGCGCCAAACCAAATAATAGTATCCCATGCTGATTTCTCTTTTAGGATATCGTCCCACGTCAATACGCCTGTTAATATTAAAGTTGTCAGACCGATAAAAGCGGTCGTGGTGGCATCAACACTGTACGGTTCACCTAAAATCAGGGCAGGAATGTTTGCCCACAATAGCAACATCAGAGCAAATACACCCAGCATGATTTTTTCTTGGCGGCTTATTTGTCCCATTTCTGCCAAATTGTCCTTTGCAAAGCCTTTGGCATCGGGAGTCACTTTGACATCTGGCGGATAAATCAGATAAATAACCAATGGCATGATGATCAAACACAGCATACCTGGCACAAACATGGCCACCGCCCACGTCGTCCATGACAATTGAATGTCACCGCCTGTGGCTTTATTAACCAAGTCGACAACTAACGGGTTTGGTGCCGTGGCCGTAATAAACATACCAGACGTAATAGGATTGGCGTGATAATTGACCATCGCCAAATAGCGACCCATTTTATTCTGCGTCCCCTCTTCTGGCGTCGAATGGAAGCTGTGGGCAATAGACTTCATAATAGGGTGAATAATACCACCACCACGCGCGGTATTAGAGGGAGTTATGGGTGCAACCATCAATTCAGCGGCGGTTAAAGAGTACGCCACACCGATGGTTTTTTTACCAAAAATAGAGATAAAGTAATAAGCAATACGCCGACCCAAGCCCGTTTTTATCAATCCTCGCGATATCATCACTGCGATACCAATCAACCAAATCAATGGACTTGAATAGCTGGACAACGCGTCGCTGATGGCTTGTTTGGGACTATCACTGGTTACCCCTGTCAGTGCCACCAGCGTGACGGCAATAATGGCAATCGCACCAATGGGCAAAACCTTGCCAATGATGGCGACAATGGTGGCAATAAATAAGGCCAACATGTGCCATGCTTCAGGCGTCACGCCTGTTGGAACGGGAATAACAAACCAAATAAGCAAACCAACTAAGATGGCAATAGCGGCTTGGATAGGTTTAAAAGGCATACGTCACTGTCCTTATCGTCTATTGATAGTACCTGATAACTTACTCTCATCAGCGCAAATACTATCAAACAAAGTTGGGGAAATTAATAAACATTTTATAAGGTTTGTATAATGGTTTTACGACTATTAACCATTTTTAACATATGTATTTAGATTAAGGAAATTAAACACTAACAGTGGCGATAGATAAGCTATTTTAAACACAAAAAAAGAGCACGTTATTCAACGTACTCTTCCTTAATGATATTTTGGCTCAATCCCTGTTTTTATTGCTCTAAGCAGTTACTTCAAGGTATTTAAACGATTGGACAATTGGCTCATGATTTGATCAATCTCTGCATTGGCCTCAGCTTCGTTATCTAAGTTACCATTTGGCGTTAATTGGTTCATCACTTCAGGCAATAATTCAGCCAAACCTTGACGTACTTCTACTTCATTTGCGCCGGTACTAGCAGCAACTTGTTGAATCTCGTTTTCATCAAATAACCGATTGATTTCATTTGGATCAAGATTGTCATTGTTTTCTTGATTACTCATCCAAGAGCGGGCTTGTTGTTCATGACCCATGCCAGTAATCTTGGACAGCGCGCCACTCACGCCCCCATTATTTCTAATCCAGCTCAATACCATCGGCATCAATATCGCAATCAGCATGCCTTTGCCTCCGGCTCTATTTCTGGTAGTTTGACCACCTAACACACTGCCTAAGATATCTCCTAAACCACCAGAACCTGTACTCTTACCGCCGCGCTGATTGGCACCAGTAAGACCCCCTATAATGTCATCCAAACCAAAGCCGCTATCTGGCTGACGATCATACTGACGCGGATTATAGCCACCCGCTTGGTTACCGCCTCCTAGTACACTGCCCAATATATCGCCCAAACCACCTGTACGGCGTGGGTTGACAGGTTGGTTTACGGGGTTACGCTGTGCATCTTCTGGGTTCATCGCACTACGAGCAACTTGGCTGACTAAATTCCCTAATAGACTCATGTCCTACTCCTGTTATTGTACTATTATTATCGTCGGTTTTTCTATCTTACGCTTGCCTTGCAATATAACAAATCTGTTTCATCACCGAGATAACTATTTTGTTATGACATGTAGGTGTTCGTAAGCTAAGAATAGAAGCACTGGCGTTAATAAAAGACAGACGCGGATATTTATGCCGTTTTATCGGAGGAGACATTGGCTAAAATACACAATTCGCGCCACTGATTAGGACTGACTTGGTCACGAAATACCGTCACGGATAAGGGGCGCTGATAAGGCTCTTCAATGAGAAACTCAATCACTATTATCCGGCGATAGCGATGAATAGCGGTTAATTGTGCTTGCCATAACTCATCACCGCGTCCTGTGCGCATTAGGAGCTGCCAGTGTTTATCGACTCGGTGGTTCAATGGCGGCTGGCTAAGGTGTAGCAGTATGGGTCTTGATAATGCTAAATAACTTATCACTGCTGCGGCTACTGTGAAGATAAGCACATATTGCCATAATACCAGTGATGTGAGCCAAGCCAGTATGATCATTATGCTGGCTAAGCCGCTATACATTAGCAGACGTAAGAAGCTGGTGGACTGAATTGCCGTATCAATACGTAACGAGGTTGATAAAGTCATCAGTGAGCCCCTAAAAAACGTTAACCTAAAAGAATACGGTTCTGCCGAGATAAGTGTTTTGCAAACTTTGTCATCCTTACGAGTAGCCAATGAAAAAATTCATACCAGTAAACGATTATCACGATATGTATCATTTATATTTTGGATTGACGATCGTACATTGCCATTTAGACTCGAACCACTCATCACTACATCAATGATTTGGTATGACGCCATGTTTTGATTTTATTAACCAACGCCCAAATAGACTCGTCTTCTGGACGATTCTGATTGGTAAAATAATCCAACAAGTCAGGGTCTTCATGAGTGAGCATTTGCGCAAATGTTTCTTGTTCAACTGGGTCAGCGGTTAGATACAGCTCTTTCACATACGGATCGATATAAAAGTCTAACTCTTTTAATCCACGGCGTGCTTGATAAATAATGCGACGTTGTTCGTTGGTTGGTTCTGGCTGAGCTGGGTTGGTCATAATGATATTCTCACTCGTGTAAATGGTTGTCGATGTCGTAGTTAATAAAACTATAAAAGTGACAGATGGGTTTTAAAATTGTGCTTATAGGATTGTTGGCCAGGTTTTAGGGGTTGTTAGTCGGGTTTTAGAAGTTATTAGTCAGGTTAATTTAAAACAGATACAGAGAATGAGCGCCGACTATATAGTATTAGATTATAACCTTTAGCAGCAGGTATTAAACCGACACTCTAGTCGATATTCAATAAAGTCGATACACGGCACTATGATACAGGACTGGTAAAATTTTTCTTGCTGGCTACGGCGTTGCTAACAATAGCGATAAGCGTACTATCGATAACTATAAGCAGATAGCTGACTCCATAAGGCCACTGCTTGTTGCGTCATGGCCACATTATGGGTACGAATGATGCAAGCCCCTTGCTGTAGCGCAAAAATGCCCGCAGCCACGCCGACTGCATCGCGCTCGACCGCTTTGGTCGTCGTCAATGCGGCAACGCCACTGTTAGTCAGGACTTGTGCCAAAAAGCGCTTACGCGATATGCCAAACATCATTGGCAGTTTCAGCGATTGTAAGCTATCAAGATGACTTAGCAGCGCACAATGATGGTCATAGTTTTTAGCAAAACCAAAGCCTGGATCGATAATGATGTTTTCACGCTTAACACCCAAACTTATGACCGCTTCAATACGGGCTACTAGCTCTGAGCTTACCTCGTTGACCACATCCTCATATTGCGCCAAATTGTTCATTGTTGTCGGCTCTCCGCGCATATGCATAAGCATGATTGGTATATCAAGCTTAGCGGCCAATGCAGTCGCTCCTTCTCGTTTGAGTGCTCGTACATCATTCCAGATGTCAGCCCCAGCGTCAAAAGCGGCCTGCATCACTGCCGGATTGCTGGTATCAATCGATAACCAAATGTCATTTCCGCACTGTTGCCTGATTGCTTGAACCACTG
The DNA here is from genome assembly GCF_039680845.1 of Psychrobacter halotolerans. Taxonomy (NCBI): domain Bacteria; kingdom Pseudomonadati; phylum Pseudomonadota; class Gammaproteobacteria; order Moraxellales; family Moraxellaceae; genus Psychrobacter; species Psychrobacter halotolerans. The sequence goes on from NZ_JBDKWD010000001.1 coordinate 643,839, forward strand.
GCACGACTCGTTGCAGCTCATCGCTAGTCGCTACCGCATCTGCATTTGGCCGAGTAGATTCGCCGCCAATATCGATGATGGTAGCTCCTTCTTGCATCAGTTTTTGACAATGGGCAACCGCTTTATCGATAGCCGTAAACTGCCCGCCATCAGAAAATGAATCTGGCGTGACATTTAGAATGCCCATAACGTGCGGCTGTGATAGATCCAAGGTCTTATCACGGCTTGATACTTTATAAGTCGGTAACGGCTGAAATAGTGACATCATCAATCCAATAAAAAACGATTTTATAGAACCATTTTAATGGTTATCTTTTAGGTTAGGCTAATGATACCAGTAAAACCTATTCTGTCCTAAATCCTTCAGAAAATGAGCGCAATAAAAAAGCCCTTTATTAAAAAGGGCTTTTTCTATCAAATATTAGCAAACTACATTGCCGGCAATGGCGGTGGTAATGAACCCGTCGTTTTGATATCGTTTTTCGATAGGTTCACTTCATTGTGTTGATACACTCGTGGTGGACGAGGATCTTCACCTGCCAAAATATCTTGCAACTGGTCACGATCAATGGTTTCCCATTTCATCAGAGCATCAACCATCGCATGCATTTTTTCTTGATTGCCTTCAATCAACTCACGCGCGATATCATACTGCTCTTCTAACATACGACGTACTTCATCATCGACTTTTTGCTGAGTGGCTTCTGAAATCGTACGTCCACCACCAAAGTAGTTTTGCGAGTTATCATCATCTTCGTAGACCATGATACCAAGCGCATCCGACATACCGTATTTTGTCACCATGGCCCGTGCCATTTTTGTTGCACGTTCAAAGTCGTTTGAAGCGCCTGTAGACATTTGATGAATAAAGACCTCTTCAGCGATACGACCACCGAACAAAATAGCAATGTCACTAAGCATTTTTGACTTATACATGCTGGTCTGATCATGTTCGGGCAACTGCCAAGTCACACCAAGCGCAAAACCACGCGGCATGATAGTGACTTTATGCACAGGGTCAGTACCAGGTAGTAGCTCCGCAACCAAGGCGTGACCCGCTTCATGGTAAGCGGTAGCACGGCGCTCTTCTTCGCGTATTACCATTGATTTACGCTCAGGACCCATGTACAGCTTGTCTTTGGCATCTTCAAAGTCATTCATATCGACGCTGTTCTTGTTACGACGCGCCGCAAATAAGGCCGCTTCGTTAACAAGGTTAGCCAGCTGCGCGCCACTAAATCCTGGCGTACCGCGAGCAAGAGAGCTTGCATCCACACCAAGCGTATTCGGTAGCTTTTTCAAATGCACTTTTAAAATTTGCTCACGGCCTTTGATATCGGGCAAACCGACTTGCACTTGACGGTCAAAACGACCTGGACGCAGCAGCGCTCTATCGAGTACATCAGCGCGGTTAGTCGCAGCAATGATGATGACGCCTTCATTACCTTCAAAACCATCCATCTCAACCAGTAACTGGTTCAAGGTTTGCTCACGCTCATCGTTACCGCCGCCTGTACCAGAGCCACGATGACGACCGACCGCATCAATCTCATCAATAAAGATGATACAAGGTGCGCTCTTCTTGGCCTGTTCGAACATGTCACGTACACGCGAGGCGCCAACACCGACGAACATTTCAACAAAATCAGAACCTGAGATTGAAAAGAATGGTACTTTGGCTTCGCCCGCAATGGCGCGTGCCAATAGCGTTTTACCGGTACCTGGTGGACCTACCATCAAAATACCACGTGGAATGGTCGCGCCAAGTTTGGTGAACTTATCAGGATCGCGTAAGAAGTCTACTACCTCTACCACTTCTTCTTTGGCTTCTTCACAGCCTGCCACGTCTTCAAAATTGACTTTGATTTGATCCTCAGTCAGCATTTTGGCTTTTGATTTACCAAAACTCATCGGACCGCCGCCTTTACCGCCCGCGCCGCCTTGCATGTTACGCATGAAGAATAAGAACAGACCAATAATCAATAGAATTGGGAAGCTGGCTATTAATAGTTGCATTAATACGCTTTGACGCTTAGGTGCCGTTCCTTGGACTTCGACTTGGTTCTCACGTAGCATTGGCATTAGCTGGTCATCTGACACAGCTGGTCTAATGGTCTCAAAAGATGAGCCATTTTTCTTCTCGCCGGTGATCTGCTCGCCGTCGATTTCAACGCTGGCTACTTGGTTTTCTGACACCGCGGTCACAAACTCAGAGTAGTTAAGGCTATCCGGCTCAGATGATTGATCAAAGCCGCTAAACACCAGCACTAAAACGCCGATTACCACCAGCCACAATAAGGTATTTTTTACCATGTCGCTCACTAGTTATTCCCATCCCTTACTTATTGGTGTGTTTACTAAACACGTGACGTCTATAAACGTATGGCTCATTTTTAATAAAAATATTGATATCAAAAACTCGATTCAGAATTAAGCAGCTAATAGGCTGACATAGATCCGATTCAAAAAGTTATTCGTCATTATTATCTATAAATCTATCACAGATGAACGTATGAAGCGCTTACTATCAGACGACTTTGTCTAAAACTTATGCTTAAAACAAAGTTAATATACCATGATATGTGGTGCTGTCCTGCATAATTCAAGCAAGTTTTACGTTTATTCAGTTAACGATTGTATCGGTTTTAGCGCATCGATTGATACAGGTTATGGAGACGCATTATTTCGCTTACAATGGCCATAACCTATTGAATTGAAAACTATTTAATAGCAATCCAAAACATCTCTTTTGAACGGGACCGAGAAGCGCCAGGTTTGATACTACGAATTTTACTAAAATCATTCTGCATCTGCTTGCGTAATTCTTGCATTCCTTCGCCCTGAAACACTTTCATAATAAGCGCGCCACCTTGCGGTAAGGTTGCCAAAGCAAAGTCTACAGCAAGCTCGCATAAGTACATCATACGCGGCTGATCAATGGCACTATTGCCTGCTGTGTTAGGTGCCATGTCAGACAATACCACATCGACTTGTCTATCACCGACTTCTGCCATGATGGATTCAAACACATCAGCCTCACGAAAGTCTCCCTGAATAAAGGTCACATCGGCGAGTGCATCCATCGGTAAAATATCAGAAGCAATCAACACTCCCTTTTCACCCACCAATTGACTGGCGACTTGTGACCAACTACCGGGCGCACTACCCAAGTCTACAACCGTCATGCCTTTTTTAATCAGATTGGTTTTTTCATTAATTTCTAATAGTTTATAAGCCGCCCGAGCGCGATAACCCTCTTTTTGAGCCTTTTGCACATAATGGTCGTCAATATGCTCTTTCATCCAAGCACTGCTACTTTTTGACAATTTTTTGTTTTCAATACGTGTGGCCAAAATACCTGCTCCTCTTACTTTCTAAATACTCATACCTGCTCATTAAATAGCGGCTTTTTGAATATATTCAATCCAAAAGAATTGATATATAGGCAGTTCGAAATAAAATCGATACGTTAAATAAAATTGATACCTTAATAGTCACGTGCGACTGGTATAAATTTTCCTTGCGTACTGCTAATACAGAAGCTGCAAAAAATTCATCCCAGTCTTACTGTATTGCTTTCAAAGTACATCGACTGTAAACAATAATCACGTTTTACTGGTACGATTTTTTGAATAGAACCTTACTATTTTAAAATGAATGGATTCTAGCTTTTGAAATGAATCAACTATAGCTATTGTGTCATTAAACAGGTCGAATATATGTTCAATTATTTTGCACAGAGCACCAATTAAATACTTGGTTCGTCTGATTATTCCAAAATGGTCAAATTCTATTGGCGAAAACACTGCTTTATAGAGCAGTAGCGTTTATAATGTGACCAAATATTCAGTTTAACATTTCCATCACGTAAAATCGTGCAAAATCCTGCTGATCTCATGCAAGATACCCGCAGATTATCTATAATGGTCATTGACTACGCTTATTAACACCCTCTTTTAATTTTTATCAATATTTGGAAACACTATGGAACTCGACAACGCTACAATCAAACGCCTACGAGGCATTGGTCACGAGCTCAAACCTATCGTCATGATCGGCAACAAGGGCATTACGCCAACGATCACAGAGGAGATTGATCGTGCGTTAACTGATCATGAGCTCATTAAAATCAAACTACCAGCAGGCACTAAAGAAGAGCGCGACGTTATTGGTGCTGAGCTGGCAAAAGCGGCCAATGCGTCTTTGATCCATTCAATCGGTCGTATGGCATTATTAATGCGTCAAAACCCGAATGCTAACCCAAAACTGTCTAACCTATCACGTCACGCGCAGTAAACCGTTATAGTATTAAGTAAATTTCTACTATCATGGGTTAGATAGTAGTCAAATTTCAGCTTAGCAAACAGTGACTAGTAAACAGTAACTATTTAGTAGCTACTTTAACGTATAAAAGCCGCGCTGCCTCTTGCACGCGGCTTTTATATTGCCTACTGATTAAGATTTACCTGTTTTGTCGCACTCAATGACAAGGCGGGCAAACTTTTCTCTTATTATTTTTGAGTGTGATCAGACTATGAACCAAACCTTTACTCTCTGCATTGCCACTGAGACGATAGCAAACGATGCGCGTCAACTTGGCGTAACCATTGATGAGCTACATCATATCCGCGTCCATGTAAGCGCCGACATTGTGCAACAGCCAACATTGCATTTACAGTTGACCTATCACGTGACACTTCCTTCAGAGACTTTAGCCGCTCAACTCGATTGGCCAGCTTGGCAAGCAGCGCAGGTTGGGTTTTCTGATTATTTATGGGAGAAAAGTTGCCTTGAGTGTTTTATCGCAGGTGACTTGATAGAGGACGATTTGATCAAAGGCGATTTGATAAAAGGTGACTCAACAACCAATGGTTTGATAAAAGATGAGAGGAACCGCGCTGGTCAGACAGACGCTTATATTGAAATCAATGCCAGTCCAGATGGCCGTTATGCGCTTTATAAGTTTGATCGTTATCGTCAGCCTGCGACATTACCGCCTACCCCTCTGTACCAAGCAGACGGACACACGCTTGCAAGTATTGATTGGATAAGTTTATATAATCAATCATCAACAACTTCTAGGCGTTTACACTATGAGCGGCGTTTTGGCGTGCGTTTGACTGAGTTACCCAATCAACAATATGCGCTCAATAATACGACTATTGAGTACATCCATCCTTGCGTCATCCTGAAACTCGATAACACCACTTTGTTCTTTGCGCCAGAGCACGCTTCCCCACCTGATTTTCACAACCGCCATCATTGGACGAAATTTAAAGCTTGATCGTCCCAAGAGTTTCTAAACTCCAGTTTCAAACAAGCTAAAATATCATTTTGTAAGTCTTGCCGGAAATCTAGGATTTTAAGCCTAAAAAAAAGCTCAGTAATGTCAAAAGAGCATTACTGAACTTGGAGAAAACGGTTTGTCTAAAAATCACTTAAAGGTACGTTAACAATCTGATATTTATTGGTTCCTTAATGAACGGTTCTTGATTTATTAGTACTTGATCTATCAGTACTTTATTCGTCAGTACTTTATTCGTCAGTACTTTATTTGTCAGCCATGGCAAGGTAGATACCACGATCTGATGCATCATCAACGTATTGCGAGTCACGCCATGTCGTATAGCTGTGAGCGCCACTATAAGGATTGATGCCGTTTTGACGGAAATCAGATACCCAATCATTGCCATCAAAAATTTGGATATGACCATGTGGACGGCCTGAGCTGCGATTGAACACAACAACATCACCAACTTGCGGCTGTGTATCATTGCTTATTTTGGTGAAGCCTGCTTGGGCAAGCGTACCGCGTGAGGCGTACTGATAAGCTGAGGCATTAGGGGTAAATTCATAACCAGCTGATTGTAATGCTTTGCGAACGTAGCGAGCACAGTAACCAGAGCTTCTAGACAGCGCCACTCGTGATGCATTGGCGGCGGCGATAGCAGGAGCAGAGTATCTGTCAGGCGTGCGACTGGCTTGCTGCTGACGTTGCTCATAAGACAAGCGACTGGTTAAAGAGGCAAGCTGATATTCTTTTTGTTTGGCATGAGCACTTAAATTATCGATGGCTTGACTGATTTCGTCGTTGCTGTATACATGAGCACCACTGTTAGTGCTATAGATGTTGCGACTAGAACCGTAGTTCGCAGAAGTAGAAATATTTGTAATGGTATGACTCAAGGTATTATTCGGTTGAAAGGTTGTTTCGACAGCACCACTCGTCTGTGCTATACCCATTCCCAATACTGACAAAATCAATAAAGCTTGTTTCATAAATTTACTACCTATTGTTAATACAAGACCGCTCGTCATCCATGACAAAGCATCAATTAATTTAGAGGACATCATCACGAACCAAACATGATAAAATCCTTGTTACAACAGCCTGCTCTTTCTTTTATAGTGACTAACGCTGATATCATTATTAGGTTAGTCAAATATCTTGCAAATCGTCTGCTATACACCAGTATTAGTCTATTTATCTTGAATATCGCTGTTGTCACCTACTGATGAGTCATTACGATGTCAAAAAAACAACCTAATCGGCTTGCCCAGCTTATCGATCATCAAGCTTTTGCTGGTAGTGCGCTACCTCAAACACTTGCTGATAACATGCGGCTGTATATAAAAGCGACTAACGAAGTAAAAGAGCTGTTAATAGATTGTCTACCTGAGGAAATCCTTAATACCTGTTGGGTAGTTGGTCTTACCTCTGAGCAACTTATACTCAGCGTAGAATCCACAACTGCTGCTAATCATATCCGCTATTTACAAAGTGCTTACTTGCGAGTTTTGGCTGAGCAGTCAATTACATTTAAACAACTCAAGCAAATTCGCGTTATTGTCGCTAAAACCTCAGCTGATAACTCCTTGACTAAACCTGCTTCATCATTATCAGCAATCAATTCAAAATCGCTTGCAGCCAATGAAAATAAAGCCCTTAGCCAAAACACAAAAAGGACTATATCACAGGCTGCAGAGCATGTCACCACCGATGAAAAGCTCAAAAAAGCCCTTTTGCGCTTAATAAATGATTAAAAATCCTTCTGTACCTATGTAAAGTTATGTAAATAAAAACATGATAATTGACTGAAACCGCTGGGATTTTGTAATGCTACAAACAAAAAAAATCATCTGTTGGCCGCATTCAAGTGATGAATGGGACCAACAGATGATTTAGAAATTGCCTACAGCTTTTGTTCCATCTAGCTTAAGGCCAAACTTACAAACTATTCTGAACGATAAATCCTAAAATCAGAATATTATAAGAATGTAATTATAGCCAGATAATGTAATATTACGTAAATGTTTCGATACTTCGTGTATATTCCTGTATTTATCCTTCAACAGCCAAACCTTCTAAGGGTAAATATTTAATAGGACAGGTTACATTGTCATCAAAAGTTACAATTTCAAAGTTATTATGATCGGACAATATCTCACGCACTAACAAGTTGTTAAGCGCATGACCAGATTTATAAGCATTAAAACGACCCAAAATTGGATAGCCAATCAGATATAAATCTCCTAACGCATCTAGAATTTTATGGCGAACAAACTCATCATTAAAACGCAGGCCTTCTTCATTCAAAATATTGGCTTCATCTATAACGATAGCATTGTCCATACTACCACCGAGTGCTAAGTTGTTCTGACGCATGGTTTCAATATCACGTAAGAAACCAAACGTACGTGCTGAGCTCAACTGCTCGATGAAGTTTTGCGTAGAAAACTGCAATTGGGCATGCTGAAAATTCTTATCAATGGCGGGATGATCAAAATCGATTTCAAAATTTAGCTCAAAACCCTCATATGGACGCAGCTCCGCCCACTTATCGTCTACTTTTACACGCACAGGTCTGACGATCTTAATAAACTTCTTGGCCGCTTCTTGCTCACAAATTCCAGCATTTAGTAACAGCCCAACAAAAGGCGCTGCACTACCATCCATGATAGGTATCTCTGACGCAGAGACACGAATCAAAAGATTGTCTATTCCGAGTCCAGCGATCGCGCTTAGTAAATGTTCGACCGTACCAACTCGTGTGCCACCAAATACTAAGTTTGATGACATCATGGTGTCTTGTACTAAAAAAGCACTGGCTGGAATAGGCTCGCTACCTATAATATCAGAGCGCTCGAAAACAATACCAGTATCCACTGGCTGCGGATAAAACTCTAAGTCAACAGGCTGACCACTATGGAGACCAGTACCTGTAACAGCAATCGCAGTTTTTAGGGTTCTTTGGTTCATAACTGTCTTCTCACATATTTTGTTACAATTGCCATAGTGTATCATTACCGACCCCTAGTTCGCTATAGTTAAAATTCTTTAATTTACTTATCTCCTTGATTGATAACGCTTATCGTTGCTCCATTGTCACTATCACTGGCTTTTTTTAACCCAATTGTTTCTATATAAACGCGCGAAAATTGTAAAATCTCACCTCTTTATACAAACTTGTATGTCAATTTAGTGACGAATTCTTGAAACATCTTGCCTATTTATGCTTGTCGATTCATCCATAAAAGAGCATGTTTTATGCCCGAACACTAAAAAGCCAGCGACTGAGCGCTGGCTTCTTTGCGTTAAGCTAGTTGAAGACTATTTGTTTTGTTGGCGCTTTAAATAGTCTTGAATGCTGTTCGTTTTCGTTTTAGGCTGCTCTTGAGGTGTACTCGCGCGTGTGGCGCTGTCTTGGTACATTTGAGCTTGAGACTGCTTTTGACTGTTCAATGCACTGGTATGTACGTTAGGGTCGACAGGTTGTGTGCTATTTACAGAAGGCACTGGCTGCTCAACTGCTTCAGGCTCTTGACCCGCATTTTCATCTAAGGTCAAACCTGTTGCGATAACGGTCACATGCAAGTCATCTCCCATTTTTTCATCAATGACAGAACCGTAGAAAATATGAGCATCGTCGATGTCAGTGATTTCTTCCACGATTGCACTGATTTTACTCATTTCATCCAAAGACAAAGACTCAGAAGAAATAACGTTGACCAATAGACCTTTGGCATTTTCCAAACGCAAGTCATCAAGTAATGGCGATCTGATGGCTTTTTCGGTCGCTTGACGCGCACGATCATCACCGCTTGCGCGGCCAATACCCATCATCGCATGACCTTTGGCGGTCATCGCCGTACGAATATCATTGAAATCGATGTTGATCATACCTTCGCTAGCAATGGTCTCAGCAATCCCTTGAACGGCATGCAACAAAACATCATCCGCTTTCTTAAAAGCATCTTGCATAGAGATATTGCCATAAACACTCATCAATTTATCATTGGGAATCGTAATGATAGAATCTACAAAGTTGGTCAATTGCTCAATACCGGCTTTAGCAGCTTTGATGCGCTTGCCACCTTCAAACTTAAAGGGGGTGGTCACCACTGCTACTGTCAGAACTTCCATTTCTTTGGCAATACGAGCAACCACTGGCGCTGCGCCTGTCCCAGTACCACCGCCCATACCTGCGGTAATAAATACCATGTCAGAATGCTCAAGCAATCCACGGATGGCTTCTTCTTCGCTTTCTGCTGCTTCACGTCCAACTTCTGGATTGGCACCTGCGCCTAGACCACGATTTGTTTTTGCGCCCAGTTGTAGTTTGTGCGGAGCCGTCAGCCGATCAAGCGCTTGTTTGTCTGTATTAGCACAGACAAAGGTTACACCTCTAATTCCTTGTTGTACCATATGCTCAACCGCATTACCGCCACCACCACCCACACCGAATACAGTGAAGCTTGCTTGGCCGTTATTTTGAAGCTGGTTATCATCTGGCATGGTGTATTTTGACATAAAAAAGATTCTCCAGTTGCAAATAGCTTAGTGGTCGATACGTGGTAGCGCACTCGTAAAATACGCTATCGACACACTATATATATAAATGTATTTAAATAAAACAGGGCTATGGCTTAAATCGTTCAGTTTAGACAAAATATGTCATCGCCGATCAAGTTATTACTATTACTTCACTTTAGATCAAATCATTTGCTTGCATTTTACAAAGGATCAATCTTTTAAGTATATATCTTATAAAACTAAAATAGGGTTACAAAATCTTCTTTAGCACGCTGGCAAAACGTTGCCCTGCATTTTGAAAAACACCCGTCACGCGATTTTTTTGAATCGCCTCAGGCTCGCTTTTTTCACTACGGCGGAACTGCTCACTTTGACTATATAAAAGTGTACCAAACGCGGTTTGATAAGCGCGATCATTGACTTGAATATTCAGTTGTTTAAAGGACTCATCATTATCAAAATGATTGTAAGCACTGATCGCAGGATGCGTATTGGTCAACACCACTGGCATTTTCAGCAGCTTTTTGGCAAAAGGTATCATCCCTTTGATGACACTACCGCCGCCAGTCAACACAATCCCTTTGTCAATATAGCCTATCAGATCAGCTTCATGCAATTGACGAGCCACCTCGGTGAATATCTGAACATAACGCGCCTCAATAATGCGTGCTAGGTTATAGACACCAATATTAATCTCATCATTTGACCCTTGCGGCTTAAAAATAAAGAATGAGCTTGGATCAACGCTATTGACGTCGACCGTACCATGGGTCTTTTTCAGCTTTTCCGCTTCAATCATCGAAATACCAAAGTCCGCTGAGATATCCATCGTGACTTCGTGGCTACCAGTCGCGATACAATGAGTAAAAATCAGCTTATTTTCTTTATAGACACAGATACTGGTCGTACTGGCACCGATATCTACTAGGCAAACGCCTTGCTGACGCTCGTCACTCATCAAACTGTACTCGGCACTGGTCACGGCATCAAAAACAATGTGGTCGATACCGACATCACAGCTTTGCAGCAATTTTTGGATGTTCTGACGGCTGGAGACGGGCATCATCATTAAGTGATACATCACAGTGATATTGTGTGCCATCATCTCGATCGCATCGTCGACCATAAAGTCTTGCTCATCGACGTAGATACCTTGCTGGCAGCAGTGCATCAAGTAATAGTCTGATGACAGATCCTGAGATTTGGCATTGGACAATGCTTGCACCATATCTTTGGCACGTACCGCGTCGTCTTCTACTCGCACCTCACCTGCACTGTTTTTGCTAGACAACTCAGGGGTGGCCAGTGTTAGCCACACGCTATGTACTCGGCAATTTGCTGTATCTTCGGCTTCTTGAATCGCTTGTTTGATCGCGCCTTGCAGACGTTCGCGGTGCTTTATTTGACCTTGATAAAAATCGCTGTTTTTAACTTGCCCTACGCCCAAAATACGAATGTCTTTTGCAGAGACAACATTGCCAATAACGACATAAACCGCCGTGGCACTCAAATGGACAACAACCAGATTTTCAGTATTTTTCATGTTACCAGACAAATTATCGCTAAATAGGAAACCAGATGATGTTCCCATTAAATCATTAAAAAAGCGCTATTGGTACGCGATGATGTTGTATATTCATTGCTACACACTATCAAACCCAACACGCTAAATCTTCTTAGTATTTGCTTATTGCTTTTTATAACCATTTTATAATCACTATCTACAGACGCTACGTTATAAAAACCACTAGCTACTAACCCTACTTCGACTCATCACTCTCTGACTGAGAAACGTTCCAAGCAATCGTGAAGCCATTCTTATAACGTAAATCGATAGACTGCATCTCGTCTCGGCGACTTTTTAGCTGATTACCGAGTAGCTGACTCAAATTCAGCAGCTTTTGCGCGGTATTTTCATTATCAACAATGACACGTAAACCATTATCAAAACGAATTAGCCAAGTCATTCTTGGAGACAAGATAATATCCTCAACCTGCATACCAAGGGGCGCGTACCAATCATTAACTTGCTGCATTTGCTGCATAATGACAGGCGCTTGTGCGATCTCACCTTGTAAAGTTGCAAAGCGTTCTTGCGTCAAATCTTTATTATCCGCAGGAATAAAAACAACACCCTTGGCATCAACCAAACGTTCTGTACCGAAATTGGCTACCGCCTGCTTCGGTAGCGCAGTAATCACAATACCGCGTTGCCAGTCACGCGAGACGCTCACTTGATCAACCCACGCCAAACTTGTAGCAATGTCTCTTAGGGCTTGTAGGTCTGAGGTAAAAAAACTGCTGACCTTTTGCTGATTCATGACCTGCTGTAGTGAGCGATACTGAGTAACCGTCAAACCTTTATTACTAACATAAATAGCGGCCGGAGGCGCGTCACGTAATGCTTTGCCACCCATTGCCAATATCAATACAAGCAATCCTAAAACCAAGACCATAAAGAAATATTTGAGCGCAGTCGGTACTTGGCGTTTGGTTTTTGGGCGATCGGCTTTATCACTCATTAAGTCAGTTACCTCGTTGACAGTTTGAGCCATAACGACCTTTGCCTCTTCATTTGCATAGAACGGATCATGCTGGTTATTGATATAAATCTGCAAATTTTTTGCAGGGGCCTGTTGAACCGATATACTATCAGAGTCTTTGACCAAAACGGCTTAAATAAAACCGTTACTATTATTTAAGCGTAACATTTTTCTCAAAGGATGAATTACTTATAAGAAGTATTCATTTAAAACATAAGACATAAGTATCACTAAAACAGACCCAGAATTACAATATTAACGTATTTTATGTTCAAACAATAGCCTAACACATCATAGCGACAGCGAATTTACACAAGTTTACACGACGCTGTGGTATAGCAGCTTTAGTGACACATTGACTTGCTTTTATTATCTATTATTCATTTATACACAAACGTTTAAACATTGTTTTTCAGGCGGTTTATGACGTATTTGTTTAAACCAATATTTATAAAAGTGGCCCACTTCTTTATAAAAAGAATTAACAATGGTTGCTTAGAGCCTGTTTCTCAAAGGCTGTTTTTTAAAGACGGTGGCTTAAAAGTTGTTTTTTTAAAATAGGTATCATCGATAATAAACAACATGACCCTACAGCATAGCGCGGGATTGGTAGAAATTTCTCTTACTTACTTTGCCGCTGCTGACAGAGCCGATAGAGGTTTTATCCCAGTCCCGCTGTATCTCTTTTACAACGTTTGCGACAAAATGTGCCAGCACAACGTATCAAAGTCCATGCCGCGAGCCTTGGCTGCCATCGGAACCAAACTGTGGCTAGTCATACCCGGTACGGTATTGATCTCAAGCAACCAAAAGTTGCCTGCTTCATCTTGCATGGCATCAATACGGCCCCAACCTTTTGCATCAACCGCGCGAAAAGCGGCAAGACTTAAGGCTTGGAGATGCTTTTCATCCGCTTCATTCAACCCGCACGGAATGTAATAGCTGGTATCGTTACGGTTGTACTTGGCATCAAAATCATAAAAATTGGTGATGTCAGCCGGTTCAAGACGAATAATGGGATAAGCTTCATCATCGATAATGACAATAGTAAACTCACGACCCGTAATCCAGCGCTCAGCCATGACGGCATCACCGCATTTTACTGCCGTTGCATAAGCCGCAGGCAGCTCGTCAAGATGATTGACCTTGGTCATGCCAATGCTAGAGCCTTCATGCACGGGTTTGATAATCAGTGGCAATCCGAGGGTATTGACCACTTGCTGCCAATCGGTATCAGCGGTCAATAATGAAAACGGCGCTGTTGATAGACCGCAGCCTTGCCATAACTGTTTGGTACGTACTTTGTCCATTCCTAGCGCCGAGGCTAAGATACCTGACCCTGTCTGCGGAATATTGAACCATTGCAAGACACCTTGCAGCAAGCCATCTTCACCGCCGCGACCGTGCAAGACATTGAACACGCGATCATACGCTCGTAGATCAGTGATATCTTGGTCTTTGGGATCGAAATGGGTAGCATCCACGCCTTGGTTTTGTAGCGCTTGCAATACTGCTGCCCCACTGTCCAACGACACGCTACGCTCATTACCATTACCGCCATAGACGACGGCAACTTTGCCAAATTGAGCTGGGTTTTTTTGTGAGTTATTTGACGTCATGAGAATGGCTCCTAAAAGTCTTTTAGCTTACTAAATATAAAGGTTGTTAGCAGCCAAATCGATGGCTATTTGTCCCACATTACCCGCGCCTTGCGTAATAAGCAGGTCGTTTGACTTTAGCAAGCGTTGCATCACAGGCGCAAGGTTGTTTTTATCTATGATGGTCGGCTCAACCTCACCGCGCACCCGAATACTACGTGCCAATGCTTTGGTATCAGCGCCTGCAATCGGACTTTCACCTGCTGAGTATACCTCTAATAGTAGCAGCTCATCGACGCTCGATAGCACTTCGACAAAATCATCAAAGCAGTCACGCGTGCGGCTATAACGATGCGGCTGGAACAGCATCACCAAACGGCGATCAGGGAAACTTTGACGCGCCGCTTTAATAGTGGCATCGACTTCTTTTGGATGATGACCGTAATCATCAATTAACAACACATTGCCATCTTTAATCTCGACACAGGCGTGCTGCTCAAAGCGGCGACCGACTCCTTGAAACTTCTGTAGCGCACGTTTAATCGCTTCATCATCTACGCCTTCATCCGTTGCCATAGTAATCGCAGCAAGTGCATTATAGACATTGTGTGTACCCGGAATGTTCAACGTCAAACGTAGCGGATCACGGTCACGGCGCAGTACGGTGAAATGCGTCCTTGTGCCTTCGGTCACCAAATCGACGCCTTGGACATCGTTAAATGGCTCAAGACCAAAGGTAAGGACAGGACGACCGATATCGTCAATCATTGCATATAAATCTGGATCATCACCGCAAACCACGGCTAAGCCATAAAACGGCATATTGTGCAAAAACTGGATGTAAGCCGCTTTTAAATTATCAAAGCTGTTGCCATAGGTTTCCATATGATCTTGATCGATATTGGTGACAATGGCGGCCATCGGACGTAGTGATAAAAAAGACGCATCCGACTCATCTGCTTCTGCCACCAGAAAACGACTACTGCCAAGCGCGGCATTTTTACCAGACGCGTTGAGCTTGCCACCGATCACATACGTCGGATCAAGTTGTCCTTCTGCCATCATGGTGGTGAGCAGGCTGGTCGTGGTGGTCTTACCATGAGCACCAGCCACTGCAATACCATGACGGTAGCGCATTAATTCACCCAGCATGTCAGCACGGCGTACCACTGGCAGACGCGCTTCAAGAGCCGCTTTTACCTCAGGATTGCTACGATCTATCGCTGATGACACGACAATAACATCCGCATTGGCGATGTTTTTTGAGTCATGACCGATTGAGATTTTAATACCAATCTGCTCTAGGCGACGAGTAACCACACTATCAGCAATGTCGGAACCACTGACCTGATAGCCTTGGTTGTTCATTACTTCTGCAATACCGCACATGCCCGAGCCACCAATACCAATAAAATGCAAATGCTGAATGCGGCGCATCTCTGGTATTTCAATCAAACGCTTGGGTAGAGCTTTTGCAGAGGTAGACATAAGGATTTCTCTTTATTAAGGACGAATAAAAGGTAGAAAATTAAAACCACAGCTTATAACAGCCGTCACGGACAGCCGTTATAAACTATCGCTATCACTATAAAGTTTGCCAAATAATATCAGCAACGTGCTTACTGGCATGGCGATTGGCAAGCGCATGACCTTTTCTTGCCATCTCTAAACAGGTACGGCGACCAAGGGCACTCAGCTCATCACTCAACCGCTGCGGTGTGAGCTCAGACTGCGGTAACAAAATCGCAGCGTCATGCTTGGTCAGCGTGCGAGCATTGGCTGTTTGATGGTCGTCCACGGCATGCGGCAGCGGCACAAAGATAGCAGCGATACCAACGTTTTGAATTTCGGTAACGGTCAACGCCCCAGCGCGGCACACGATGACATCCGCCCAATTATACGCAGCGGCCATGTCATCGATAAAGGGTTGTACCACATACTGGTGCTTACTTAAATCTTCGGCATCATAAGCGGCTTGTGTTGCAGTCTCATTATTGCGACCACACTGATGACGTACCTCAAAAGGACGCTCTAATAATGCCAGCGCCTTTGGCACCGTATCATTCAATACTTGAGCGCCTAGCGATCCACCAACAACCAACAGTCTGAGCGCTGAGTCATCATTGACATCGTAGCGAACAGTAGGCTCAGCCACACCAGTAATGGTGTTGCGCACAGGGTTACCCACGGTCTCAATCTTGGTATTGAGCTCACTATGAGCAAAGGTATGCTCAAATGCTTGTAACACTTTGGTCGCCATTTTTGATAAATAGCGATTACTCATGCCAGCAATCGCATTTTGCTCATGAATAATCAGCGGCGTTTTTGTTAGCCGCGCCGCGATACCGCCTGGCGCGGTTACATAACCGCCAAAACCAACCACCACATCAATCTGATTGCTGCGAATAACTTTGACCGCAGCCATGGTCGCTGACAATAACGTGACAGGCAGCTTTAGCAAGCGGCCAACGCCTTTACCGCGCAGTCCTTGCATATCAATCGCATGAAAACGATAACCTACCGGCTCAACCAGACCATTTTCCATACCATTTGGCGTGCCTAGCCAATGGATAACTGCACCGCGCTGGGTTAACTCCTCGCTCACGGCCAACGCTGGAAACACGTGCCCGCCCGTACCAGCAGCCATCATTAGTATATGCGGTGTTTTCATAAACGCTTGCCTATCTTTTCTTTATTGATATGAAGGACTTATTGTCCCATAACCCTTTGCTGCCTTGACAGAGGATGACCCAGTAAAAGCCCGCATAGTATAGAGTAAATCATTGGCTGATAGACAGTACTTTATGCAGCGTCAATAATAAAAATCCAAGCTGTGAGCCATCGCAGCTTGGTTTTCATAAATACCGCGAAGCGACGATAGAATCAGCACTCTCGGCGACGTTTAATAAACGTCATTAAAATAGCTTAGCACGCTTATTTTTTTGAATGGTGCTAAGCCTTTAGTGATACCTCACTCTATCATTTCGCGTTGTTCAAATACAATATCGCTCAGATCGCCAACTTATTCTCAATAGCAATGATAAAGTCTGTGGCAATATCAGTACCGCACTGATCGTCAATCTCGCGTACACAAGTTGGACTGGTGACATTGATCTCAGTGATCCGGCCACCAATCAAGTCCAAACCAACAAACATCAAACCTTTCTCTTTTACAATCGGTGCCACCACTTCTGCCACTTGACGTTCGATATCCGTTAACGGCATTGCAACGCCACTACCACCAGCGGCTAAATTACCACGTGTCTCGCCTTTGCTTGGAATACGCGCCAAACTATAATCAACCACCACACCATCGACGATTAAAACACGCTTGTCGCCATCGACGATTTCTGGCAAATAACGCTGTGCCATAATCGGCAGCGTCTCAAGCTGGGTTAGCATCTCAAGCGTTGCGCCAATATTGGGACTGTCCGCTGTTAGGCGAAAAATTCCTGTGCCGCCCATACCATCTAACGGTTTGACAATGACGTCTTGCTGCTCAGTGATAAAATGACGAATGTGCGCCTGCTTGCTGGTCACAATCGTTGGGCTCATATAACCGCTGAACCAAGTGGCAAACAACTTCTCATTACAGTCACGAATCGCTTGTGGGTCATTGACCACGAGCACCCCTGCCGCTTTGGCATGATCGAGCATATAAGTGGCATAAATAAAGCGCATGTCAAACGGCGGATCTTTACGCATTAAAATGACATCATACTCACTCACTGACGCGGTGGACTTCTCGCCTAGCGTATAAAAATCTTGCGGATCACGTTTGACGGTCACAGGCTGCGTGTCGACCATCAGCTCGCCACGGTTTAACCACAAATCATGAATCTGGCAGTAGCCCAGACGGTGTCCCCGATCTTGAGCCGACCACATCATGGCTAAGCTGGTGTCTTTTTTATAATTAACCCGCTCAATCGGGTCCATAATAATGAGTATGTTTAAAGATTTTTCTTGGGTTTTTTGGCTCATTGTTTGACTCATAGAAAAGCTCACTTACGTTGTATTAAAATAGACAAATATAGTCTATCCATTTTAAAAAGAGTACGGTTCTACTGGGATGAATTTTTTGAAGCCTCTGTCACGCTTGCGAACAGCCAGTGAGAAAAATTTAGACCCGTAGAACGTTATGACGGTAGGTAGCACTTTTGTTTTGGATTAACTATATAAGCGACTCCGTCAGAGGATACATTTCATCTCCCTCTAAAAGCGTCGCTTGTAAAACGTTCTACAACAAACTATACGCCATACTGCTCACGATAATGCTGCATTTTTGCAAGTTGGGTCGCATCTTTATGTAGGCTGGTTTCATCTGCCAAATAGTGGATCAAATCATCGATATCGACAAGCGCACGCACTGGTACTTGTAATGTCGACGCCAGCTCTTGAATCGCGGAATGCTCAGCTTGTCCTTTTTCTTTACGATCAAGCGCCACAAGAATACCGGCAACGCGTGCGCCTGCTTGTTCTAAAATCTCAACCACCTCACGCATGGCAGTGCCTGCGGTAATGACATCGTCAAGTACCCAAACCGCTTTACCATTGACATCAGCGCCTACTAGGTTGCCGCCCTCACCATGCGTTTTGGCTTCTTTACGGTTGTAACCCCATTTGGCATTGATACCGTGATGCAGCCACAATGCTTGTGCGGTTGCTGCCACAAACGGAATGCCTTTATAGGCGGCGCCAAAGATAACCAGCTCTTGCTCGTTGGCATCATTGTTTGTGGCACTTAGTTGTTCAGCCAAGGCATCTGCATAACCGCGCGCTAATAGCGATAACATCTCACCGCTGGCAAGCAAACCTGCATTAAAAAAATACGGGCTAATACGACCAGATTTGAGCACAAACTCACCAAATTTGAGCACTTGATTGTCTAAGGCCATTTGGATAAAAGCGTGAGAGGAAAAATCCGCATTTTGAGGATTTTGAAGACGCTGAGCGTTTTGAACGTTGGGCATGATGGCATTCCTATTAGCAAAAAGAAGGGCAAAAAATTGGCGTTATTGTACGCATTCCTGATCAGCTTGACCAACCATTGATATCATAATCTTGCATATTGGGATAACGGGCCAACAAACCATTGCGCGACGACACATTAAAATAGCACTGACCATCTGCTCGAACTTGTATCTCCCAGCCCAAATGGTACGCAGCAACAATGACATGACCTGCAAAAATCCGTATTTGGCGATACGCATGTCGCTGCGCGGGCTCAAGGATAACTTGACTAAGGACATAACTGCGTATGTGTTGGCAGATTTGGGCGGCGCTATAACGCTCATTGATACTTTTGCGTGTACTGCACTGCTTTAATGCATGAAGAGCGGCGCTACAAGCCATGATGTCGGTGGCCAAACTGCCCTCGCCTGTCTCAAACTGTTGCGGCTGTAAAATCACTTGCCAATCGTCCGCATAAAGACTATTAAGCAACTCGTCTGGATTATAATGCTTGGTCAAGGCGCGCAAAGACAGCGGTGCATTTTTAGCCCGTTTGTCCGTATCTTTGACCGCTTTTGCAGGCACTTTAACAGCATTAAAACCATAACGATGCAAGGCAGGATACGCACGAATTGCCTGCTGTATGTCTACCATATCCAATAATGTCATCTCGTGTAATGGTGACAATAGCGGCTGCTCACTATGGTTTTGATAAAAGCTGGCGGGCAATTTGACAAGCTGTGCTGCCTCTAACAGCGACAGGTGCTCAGCCAATGTCTCTGATGCAATCAGGGCCCATTTAGATAGAGTAGACTCAAGCGGTTGATAAAATCGTACTGATTGACCATACAGTCTACGCAGTTGGACATTTAGACGGCGCATCGGTTCTGGAATATCAGTTAGTGGCCGAGCGGGATCAATAGGAGACTGGTTAGGGTCAAAGTTGGGATGGACAATGGCAGGCTGCTTGCTATCAGGCAAAACAGACGCTTCAGCATTACTGTCTATTAGCTTACCGCCTACTACCATAAAGTCAGCATTGGGTACGCGATCGTCAGAAGTCGAATGCTGAGTCATGAAATCTCCCTAAACGGTAAAATGTAAAAAATCAAACAACGCGCTTACGCTTGGTGGCGCAAGATATCACGGTAACCTATTTGCCAATCAGGATAATCTAACCAAGCTAATGGAATGTTGCTGTGTAGGCGTTTTCCTGTGACGGCGGTCTTTTCATGATCTAGATCAGGAGGCGTTTCATCAAGTTGTTTACTAAGCCATGTGGTCAGCTCGAACGTCGTGACGGGTCTATAGTCAGTCGCTAAATAAACAGACTTTGGGGTATCGCAGGTCAAGACATTGGCGATGATATTGACCAAGTCACGATCCATAATACGATTGCTCCAATGCGCGGCGGCGATTGGCTCTTTTTGTGGTTCTTTGGCTTTCTTCACACGCATCAGGCGGTCGCGTCCATAGATACCGCTAGGACGAATCACAATCGCTTTGTCTCCAAAACCTTGTTGCAGCGCTTGTTCGGCTTGTAGAATAACTTTTGACGCTTCACGCTCAGGCGTCAATGGCACAGTGGTTTCATCAATCCATTCGCCACTGTCTTGACCATAAACACCCGTTGATGAAATAAAGACAATACGTTCAAGGTTTATCAACTGATCGGCAAGTTGGGCAAAATGCTGATTAATCGCCAAATAGCTATTTTGGTAGCCACTGGCCGAATACTCATCAGGCGTTACGATAATCGCAATATGGGTAAAGTCTTGCATCTGTTCGGCATTGAGCGTCAACGCGTCAGCTTGCATAAACGCCGCTTTATCATCCAATACATAATCCTGACGATCACCACGGGCCAACCCAGTGACGGTTGAGTGATCTTGTGCAAGCTTATTGGTTACTGGTAAACCAATATCACCTTGACCGACAATCAGGAACTTTTGAGTGCTCATACTGCCTCCTTACCTTTACCAAACGTCTATAGTCAAATCAACCTAGACAAGAATCAACGAGACTGGGATAAACTTTTCTTGCATGCTGTGCCTGCGCAGACAGAGACTGCAAAAAATTTATCCCAGCCTCGCGTTATAGTATTGTGTCTCGACTTTATTTAGTATCAACTATCAAAGCCAAACGTCTAAAAGCTAAATGTTTAAAAGTATCGTCTATACGATAGCTGTACGTCTTCATTGGCATCAACGCGATCTTGCCATTCATAGTTGGCATTAAGGCGCAATGCTTGCTTCTTATCAATATCGTACTGTAAGCCTAACGTCGATATCGGCTGCCAATAATGACCACGGACATCGGGTTCATCGCTGCTGCCATGATACCAATATGGCAGTTGCAATTCAGCCTGCGCGCGTAACTGATTGTTAATCTGATAACGACAGCCTGCGTTCACGCCCGTACCCACACGAAAGCCTTTATTGAGACCGCGACCTGCTTGCGCCGTTCCTGACAAAAAGGTGTAGCATAGCTGCGGCGGCATCTCACCCGTATTTTCTCTAGGCGTGCCAAACGCCCACGACCAGCCTGTCTCATAGCCAAAACTGCCCACCAAGTGATTATCACCCTCTTGCTGTGAGCCATCATTGACGCGCGTCGCCTCTATCGCCGCGCCCCATGTTTTGCCTTTTTTGGCAGAATTAATAGGGTTAAACGAGCGTCCACGTACCAAGGTGACGTTTTGTAAGACCACGCTGTTTGGTTGATTGGCGCTATTATTACTGCCCCTTTTGTCATCCTTATCGTACAGACGTAAGGTCGCAGCTGCGCCTTCTAAATCAAAAAACTGCGCAAAGCCTGAAGGACGATCGAGGGTATCATGATAGCCTGCCCGCAATCCAAGATCGATATAGTTATAATCACCGCGTTGACCAATACCAATCTGACCAAGTTGCAACGGGTGCCTATCTATTGGATTGTTGTCCGACACCGCTATCGCTCGCGGCAATAATGTCTGATCGGCGGCGGAGATACTCGATACAGGATTTAGCTGGGCCGATTTAATTTCCTTGACGGTCTGTTTGGCATTATTATGATAGCCTAATTGTTCACGCTGCTGCTTACTCTCATTAAGCTGCGCTTGACGTAATGTGCTATCCGCAGGTGTGTAGGTAGTGCTTGCCAACAGACTTTCATTATTCAGTAATTGCACGACATCTGATGGAATGACAACATGCGGTAGCTGGCTTAATAAGTGCTGCTGCGGGCGTACCACATCTATCAAACGTAAAATCTCAGAGGCGCAGTTATCGGTGGCAAAATAATAGGGAATCTCTAAATCCTTGGTTTCCCAAACGTGCCGTATGATTTGTTTCACCTCGCTTGGCGCCAGATTTAGCTGATACGTCCACGCATCACGCTCGTCATCTTGTAAATATTTGGCGAATTTTTCTGGATAAGGATCGATTTCAATAATACCGTCATAGCTACCCACGATAGATTTGACGGCATACAAGGCAAAAGGATCTGAAGGGTTACCGTCCACGGTATAATTGAGAGCATGGGCGTATTGAATTTGGCTTGGATCAGCCGCGCTCGCCTTTGAATCGATACGTAATAACGTATGGGCAAAAGCTGAGGTAGGATTGTCCAAGTATTCTTGCGCAAACATAATGGACAGTTGCTCAGGGGGGAGCTTCTGAGTCCATGCATCCAGCTCTGGACAATCGGCTTGCAAGTCTGCCTGATTAATCTGTAACATTTCGCTCAGCCAATGAACACGGGCTGGAAAACGACACATTACCGAATTGCTATCTTGCTTTGACGCCGCGTTACTATTAACCACTGCATCAACCATTGCCAGTTTATCAGCGAGTGCAACCAGCGTCCTATCGAGCTCTGCCCCTGAATCACGCTGTCCGTTTTCACTCAAAAAAAAGTCGGGGTCATCGATGACGCTGGCGTTTTTATTTTTTCCAATGCCCTGCTTTTGGTCATCAAGGAAGTACAATAAGCGCCGCCATGTTGTATGCTGAGCCAGATTCTCTGTTTTTGCCTGCTCGCGCCACTGGGCTAATAACTGATCAGCTGTGCCGCTCTTATTGGTGGGGGCATCATCTTGCACACCACTGTCCAGCGCGGTATTAGCCGTCTCTATAGTCTGCGGTGTAGATGTCAATTCGTCTGTCGTCACGACTGATAGCGGTGTCGGCAACAAAGCCTGCGCTTGTGCTGTGAAGAGCAATCCTGCAAGCGTCAGTGGCAAACGTGTTGGCTGACCAATTTTGGTTAAGGTACAATTTAGCGATAAAGAGCGGGGCTTTATAGACATGGGGGTAATACCTCACACGTTATGGTTCACACGCTGATCGCGCGATTAGGGCGAATCAACAATACTTGCTGAGTCGTCAACTGGCACGTTTGATGTGTTTGAAAGACTGCTTTTACTTAGACCTCTTAGACTGCTTTGACTTAAAACCGTTTTGACTACACTGTCTTTATAATCACTTATAAAAAACGCTTAGATAAACACATTAGCCGTGTATTTGCTACTACACCAATAAAAGAGAATATTATGTCACAAGCTGCACCCATGACTATCAACGATGGTCGATTATCAATGGCTACTTGGCTTACTTCCCCAAACTATAATAAAAGGCCTATAAATATCAGCATTGATACCATTGTCATTCATAATATCAGCTTACCGCCCGATGAGTTTGGTGCGTGTGGCGCTGACGGCGTTCATTATGTTAAAGCCTTGTTTACCAATCAATTGGACTGGAATGCCCACCCGTACTTCCAAACCATTCAAGGCGCTGAAGTGTCGGCCCACTTGTTCATTGAACGTGACGGTAGCGTCACGCAATTTGTCAACTTTGAGGAGCGGGCGTGGCATGCTGGTAGATCAAGCTATCTGGGTCGTCCTGACTGTAATGATTATAGCATTGGTATTGAGCTTGAAGGGTCAGATTTTGTGTCCTTTAGCGCCGAACAATACGAGACACTTGCACAAGTGATTACCACTATATATAAGGCTTATCCTAAAACGCGGCGACATCTGACTGGTCATAGTGATATTGCCCCAAACCGTAAAACCGACCCTGGAGATTATTTTGAATGGCCAAAACTGCGTGAGCTTATTGCCAAAAACTTGAACCAATAACGATTGCTGTTGGTCTCTCGCATTTCCACATCCAATCCATTTATCTCAGAGTTGAAAGTGCTATAATTCATCAGTTTTTCGACACCCGTCAATCAGCACACAACCCTTAGTAAATAAATTAGCAAAATAGGTTCACATGGCAAAAAGTCGGTTATTTCGCTCAACCATGGTTGTCAGTAGTATGACCATGCTGTCTCGTATTTTAGGGTTGGTACGCGATGTCGTATTGTTAGGTGTATTTGGCGCGGGCGGCTTGATGGATGCCTTTTTGGTTGCCTTCAAAATCCCCAATTTTTTACGGCGTCTGTTTGCCGAAGGTGCCTTTAGTCAAGCCTTCGTTCCGGTGCTCTCTGAATACAAAGAAAAGTACAGTCTGCAACAAGTACAAATTTTGGTCAGTCGAACGTCAGGTGCCTTGCTACTGATTTTGTCCATGCTGACGGTGGTGGTCATTCTGATCGCGCCTTGGGTAGTGACCTTGTTTGCGCCAGGCTTTGCCGATCAACCTGATAAATTCGCCATCACCGCTGAATTGCTGCGTTTGACCTTCCCCTACCTGCTATTTATTTCTATGACCGCTTTTGCAAGTGGTATTCTACAAAGCTATGGGCGCTTTGCCGCTCCTGCGTTTGCCCCTGTGCTATTGAATTTATGTATGATCGGTGGTGCGCTGATTTTTGCCCCCATGTTTGATATTCCCATTATGGCGCTTGGCTACGCCGTTGCTATCGCAGGTTTGCTCCAGCTATTGATTCAGTTGCCACAATTATGGCAACAAAAACTGTTGGTTGCCCCAAAAGTTGATTTTCAGCACGAAGGTGTGCGCCGTATTTTAAAGCTTATGCTCCCAGCTATTTTTGGCGTGTCGGTCACTCAGATTAATCTATTATTAAACACGGTATTTGCATCATTAATGATTGGCGGCTCGGTTTCTTGGCTATATGCCGCAGAGCGTATGAGTGAGCTACCATTAGGATTGATTGGGGTGGCGATTGGTACGGTGATCTTGCCAAGCTTATCGAAAAGTGAAGCACAAAAGGACGATGTTAGCTTTAAAAAAACCATCGATTGGGCTGCGCGCTTAATTATCTTGGTGGGTATCCCCGCTTCGGCTGCTCTCTTTATACTGGCAGATGTTCTGATGCAGGCGCTATTTTTGCGCGGTGAGTTCACTTTACGCGATGCACAAATGAGCTCCTTGGCATTGCGTAGTATGTCCGGTGGTATCTTAGGCTTTATGATGATAAAAATCTTTGCGCCCGCTTTTTTTGCACGTCAAGATACCAGAACCCCTGTAAAAATCGGTATTGTCTCAGTTTTTGCCAATATGGTTTTTAGCGTTATTTTTATTGGCATATTCTACTTCTTAGACATGCCATTGCATGGTGGTTTGGCTCTGGCCACCACAGGCGCATCCTTTGTCAACGCAGGCTTGTTATATTACTTTTTGCATAAGCGCGGGATTTACCGCTTTGGCAGCCACTGGAAAAAGCTGTTTACGCAGTTTGCAGTTTCGACGATCGCTATGGTTGCCGTGCTTTATGTTATGTTGCCCTACTTTCCAACCGATGATGCCCAATGGCGACGTATAGCGGCGCTACTTATCATGTGTGCGGTGGGTGCGCTGGTTTATGGTGCGGTATTATTAGCAACTGGCTTCCGTCCGCGCCATCTCAAACATGGCTAAGACAAGTAAATGGGTTAAGTGGTATCAGCGAATAAAGAGAGGCTTACCAAACCAAAACAAGCTTAGTATGAGAATTGACAACTTACGAGGCAAATAATTGTCATAATCAAGCATTCATAAATAACTGACAATTGAGGTTCGAGATGACAACTAAGCCGCTACCCTTATCACGCTTATCCATGCTCTGTGTGACCACTCTTTTGAGTACTGGGCTACTGTTAAGTGGCTGTAGTAATAATGATACTGTAGAAGCAGACAATGTAGGAACAGAGAATACCGATACCGTGAGCACCAGCGATGACGCAGCGGCGACGGGAACGACTGACGACACTACTCAAACCGATGTCATCGAGACTGATAATATGGATAGTGTGGCAGTGACAGATAGCGGTACAGAGCAAGCCACCGCTAATGGTGATGAACCATTGACCGCCACTAGTAAGCAAAAAAGCTTAGTCACCAATCCCACGCAAGCGGGCACACCTGAAGACACGGTTAAGCAAGCACTGGACAGCCTTTATTACGGTGATGTAAAGCAAGCCGCTACTTATTATAAAGTAGATATGGCAAACTTCGAGCAAGAACTTGCCAAGACTCAATCCGCTTTTCAGCAAACCGTCGACGGCGTTACCATCACTGATACCAACTATAATGATGATAAAACCCGTGCGACTATCGTAGGTGAGCTGATGTTAAAAGGACAAAGTGATCCAGCTCCTTTGACTTATGAGCTACAAAAGATAGGCGGTCAATGGAAAATCTTGGGCTAAGTTGTTTTATTATCCCTGTCTGATGTGGCTTTTATTTTACAGCGTAGGGTCTGTTGTCGTTACGTCTGACTCTGGCGTTACCGTTTTGCCCAGCATGACCACATCAGCGATGAAACCTTGCATATCACACACTTTTGGCATATATCCCCACTGCTCAAACCCAAGCTTACGGAACAATCCTAAGCTTGGCTGGTTATGAGCAAAAACAAGTGCAATCACATTGTGGATACCAAGGCTCGGTGCTTGCGTAAGCATCCAGCGAGTCAATAAGCTGCCAAGTCCCTGACCGTGATTTGCTTTGTTTAAATAAATACTAATCTCAGTACTGATATGATATGCCGTCCGCGCGTAAAGATCACTAAAGCTGCCCCATGCGACGATTGGTGATAAGTCTGATGCTGCGGACTGCTCGCTACTTTTTGTGGTTTTTGCGGCCGCTCTGACGATATAAATAGGGCGCGTTGGACTGTTTAGATGCTCCTCAAACCAGTCTTTTCGCTCCTCACATGTGACTTCAGCAAGATTGGCTGTTGCCTGCTTGCCTGCAATAGTCTGGTTATAAATGGCCAAGATTTCGGGTAAATCATGGTGACTGGCACGCTGTACCATAAATTGATCGTTTAACCTATCTATTGATGATTTAGGGCATAAGCTATCGGTGGCAACATCGGACATAAAATCTCCAAAGGCATAGTGGCGTGATTAATAGTGCGCTTAAAATGGCAAGGCAAAGTAAATCCTACTCATCTGCTGAGCAGACTATAGGATGTTAGTACGGTCATTTTACTTTATAATGGCTGATTTTAGACACATCAATGTTTAGTATGGTTGTGTCTTTTTCTTATTTATCATAGCTGAAAATTTATGAACACCTATTTTCTTGAGCAACTGATTGCGTCATCCAGTGTTTTGTCTACCGAGACTGGCGCAACCAAGCTGGCGCCCTGCGTACTTACTATTGGTAACTTCGACGGTGTCCATCTGGGTCATCAAGCCATGTTAACCCAAGTTCGCAAGATTGCAAATGCACAAAATCTTGGCGCGGCAGTCATGATATTTGAACCACAGCCGCGTGAATTTTTTGCCCCAGATACGGCTCCTGCCCGCCTAACCAATCTGGCAGAAAAGCAAGCATTGCTAGCGGAACATGGCGTAGAAACTTTGATCGTCGCCAGTTTTGATGAAGACTTTCGCTCGCTATCTGCTCAAGCGTTTGCCGATATATTGGCCTTGCGCTTAAACGTCAAAGCGCTAGTATTGGGCGATGACTTTCGCTTCGGGCATGACCGCATCGGTGACAGCCAGTTTTTGAGAAACTACGGCTTACAGGTAACCAATTTAGACACAATTACAGATGATAGCGCTAACGCGGTTCGTATTAGCTCGACGCGCATTCGTGACCTATTGCTGGCAGGCGACATAGATGCTGCCAATACGTTGCTCGGACGCGATTATGCCATGACAGGATTGGTCGTTGGTGGTGATAAAATTGGTCGCACCATGAACTTTCCCACCGCCAATATTGATTTGGATCGCTTAAAGCCCGCTCTACATGGTATCTTTGCGGTGGATGTCGTCAGTCTCGATGATAAAGGGAATGTGATTGCCAATGGCTTATCCGCTCATGCTCCTACTGGTAAGGCGGGTGTCGCGGGTCTGCGTGCAGACAGCTTGTTTGGAACTGCCAACATTGGTACCAGACCTTCCGTTGACCAAACAAACAGCTGGCGCTTGGAAGTGCATTTCCCAGAGCTACAAGCAGATTTGTATGGTCTCACGCTCCAAGTACGGTTTTTGCACTATTTGCATGGCGAACGACGCTATGATGGCTTAGAAGCGCTCAAAGCTGGTATTCACCAAGACGTTGCCGACTTACTTGAGTGGCGCTCAAAACAGGACAATGATTAAAACACATTGGATTAATCAATAAAAAACCCACAACCTAAACGGCTTGTGGGTTTTTTAATAGAGCCTTTATAAGCTCTATTTACTTATTAAGCCTCATAATGCGGATGTAAACGCACGTTCAATTCATCGATGGTTTCTACCCATGCCGCATCCTTACTCCATTCTTCTTGTAAGAAAGCACGTTGATTCTCTGTCCAAATAGGAGACTCTGTTAGCTTTTCTTCTTTTGCCATTTGATTCTTTTCAATAAAGCTATTAATGGCTTCATCAGAGCTGTCCAACCCTAGCTGTGCAAATAACTCATTCATACTATATTCAGGTTCACCCAACATACAATTTCTCCTTAAATGGTGCCAGTTTGATTATACTGATTATTTAATGTAACCCATTTATTGTAGCAAGCTTTATCGCAAAAGCTGTTAATCAACGTTAATCTAACGTTATCAATTGTGTTAACGAATGATAAGCGATGACTATTGAAAAGTTTTCTTTATAGACATAAAAAAGCCCTCGCATTTAGGAGGGCTTTTTATTCACAAGCTTTAGCAAGCTAGTGAGTAAGTGACTTACGGTAGTAAGTGTGCAACTGCATCACGCTCTTCGCTAAGCTCTTGCTCAGTGGCAGCCATCTTCTCTTTTGAGAAGTCTGATGACACATCAACGCCGTCTACGATAGACCAGTCGCCATTGCTACAAGTACAAGGGAATGAGTAGATTAAACCCTCTGCAATGCCGTATTCGCCGTTTGAATAAACACCCATCGATACCCAATCGTTTTCGTCAGTACCTAGCGCCCATGTACGCATGTGAGCGATGGCAGCGTTGGCAGCAGAAGCGGCAGAAGAGGCACCGCGTGCTTTAATGATAGCAGCACCGCGTTGTTGTACTTCTGGGATGTAGGTGTTTTCGTACCAATCGCGATCAACCAAATCTAGTGCTGGCTTGCCGTTTACGGTACAAGCTGTCAAATCTGGATACTGAGTTGATGAGTGGTTACCCCAGATGGTCATGTTCTTGATGTCATTGACCGTGCTATCAGTTTTGTCAGCCAACTGAGCCATCGCACGGTTATGATCCAAACGAGTCATTGCTGTGAAGTTACGTGGATCAAGATCTGGTGCATTGCGCTGAGCGATCAAAGCGTTGGTATTGGCAGGGTTACCGACGACCAATACTTTTACGTCGCGGCTTGCCACATCATTCAATGCTTTACCTTGTGCTGAGAAAATCGCAGCGTTGGCTTCTAGCAAGTCTTTACGCTCCATACCTGGACCACGAGGACGCGCGCCGACCAATAAAGCATAGTCGATGTCTTTAAAGGCAACCGTTGCATCATCAGTTTGAACAATACCAGCCAGCAATGGGAACGCACAGTCTTCTAATTCCATAACCACACCCTTTAGGGCGTCAAGAGCTGGTGTGATTTCAAGTAATTGCAAAATAACTGGCTGATCTTTACCTAGCATCTCGCCAGAAGCAATACGAAATAGCATCGCGTAGCTGATATTACCAGCGGCACCAGTGACGGCAACACGTAAAGGCTGTTTCATTGACATGGAATACTCCCTAATTATGATTATATAATTCTCGATTGTCATTTGAGATATCGAGTTGTTTGCTGCATGACAGCAGCCATAAACCGAGAGCTAGTGTAGCACTTCGTTCAGCAAATCGTCTAGATACAATAAACAGCCTACTATGGATTATATTGTTACATTTTATACAACCATGCGCTCAAATTGATTAAATAGTTGAGGTTAAAAACCCAAATAAACCAGCCTAGACCAGTATTTATACGCACTGGGCTTTTTGAGCAATTTTCTAAAAATGTAACAAAGAATGCGAGAGAAACGGGCAGTCAGAAATAAATGTAACGCTAGACTTGAAAAACTACTGACCACCCGAAATGACGAATTTGCTGCCACAACTGTCTATCACATTTTGACAAGTACCAAAACTGCTACCTTCATAGCACACATGAATGTCAGTCAAAGTCAATTGACGGCGACTACCGGTTTGACAGATTAGATCAATACTGCCAGAGGACATACCTTCATTGAGACGAGTCATTTGATTGATAAAACGAGATTTAGAAACCGTATAGCTGTTGCCAGTATTTAATTCAGACGGCAATTTTAGTTCGCCTGCGTAGTTGGTAATCTGACGGAAGTAACTACTGGCACTCAGTGGTCCACAAACACCATAGCGCTGCCACGCTTGGCTACGTACAGTGGTATCTGGCATGACGCGGTTGACCACTTTCAATTGTAGTGGTGTCAAGCGAGGATCACTGCCACGTCCGCAGCGCTCACCATACCCCATATCTAATCCTGATACCGTCAATGAATACCCTTCTAAACATTGGCGCATACGTGCCCGTGTTGGCTGTATGCTGCATAGGGCTGGTGTCATCTCAACCATCAATACGCGCTGTCCTGTTTTTGCAGTACTAGCAGCCTGTGCTGGCATAAGCGCAATGCCCTGTAGCACCACTAATGCACCTATACCCATAATTTTATTAAGGGTTTTTATATATGTCTTATTTATTAGTACCGACTGAGGTCGGTTTGAGCGCTTAATGAGTGAAAGCTTGGTCAATGAACACTTAGTTAGTTTGGTTGATGTTGGTATTTTTGCTCGGCTTAAATTCGGTGTCAGGTCCACGGATGAGCGCATCTGCATCTGAATAGATGAAGGAGGACCAATTTTAGAGCATAGAGACAGATTGAGATATTTTTTGATCATAAGGGTGAAGACATTTAACAAAGATAAAACATGAACTATCACTTAGATCGCAGCGCTAACAGTAGCAACTTACCTAAAACTAAGAATAGCGCTCATAAAAAATATAGATACCAGTTATAGGTAATAATGTATGTACTAAAACATATATACTAAAATACAGGCATTACTAGATGCAATGGTAGCAAACCGTTTTTTTTAATCTATAGCAGAAACGTAAATATCTCTTAAAGACTTCAGGAATGCTCAATCATCATTGCAATCTCTTGTGGATTTTGACGTTACGCGATAAATCACGTTCAACAAACAAAGTGGTTTTTAGCGCCTATAAGCGTCCGACTGACGTCATACTACATTAGCTTATAAAAAAACCCATTAACGACTGCTCGTTGATGGGTTTTTTATACTTGGCTATCAGTTGTCTAAAACGTAGCAGGGATGGTTCCCATACGCTCACTGATTGGTTGACCACGGCCCAAAAGACTACTATAAATAGTGGCATTTTCCATGACATGTTTTACATAGTTGCGCGTTTCAGGGAAAGCGATTGTTTCTACGTATTGATCCGCCGCCAATGAACCGTACTCAGGTTGCCAACGCTTCGCATTGTTAGGACCCGCGTTGTAGCCTGCTGTCGCCAATACGGGTTGACGGTTTAACTTACCCAAAATATCGCCCATGTACCACGTTCCATAACGGATATTGGTATCGCCACTATTGGCTCGGCTGGCGCTGTATGTCTCGCCTAAGTTGCGAGCGATATATTTTGCTGTGTCAGGCATGACTTGCATCAAACCACTGGCACCGACGTTCGAGCGCGCCGAAGTCACAAAGCGGCTCTCTTGACGCATAATGCCATAAGCCCACGCCGGATCAATACCTGCTGACTGACTGTAACGTACCACGGCATCTTGGTGCGGCATCGGATGCGATAACGCCAAGCTGTCTACTCTGTCGGTATTGTCAATCGCATAAATTGCACGATCAAGCCAGCCCATATCATAGGCTTGACGAGCGGCAGCAATAATCAAGTTTTCATCACGCTTGTCACGAGCTTGCTTCACCGCCCAGTTCCATTCGCGGTTAGCATAGGCACGGCTGGCATCCGCATTGTATAAAGCAAAAGCACGCGCAAAGCTGCCATCTTGCATGACACGGGCGCGATCAGCAGGACTGACGTTCGGCAAATTATTACCGCCCAAACGGCTGGCATCAAAACGCTGACCGATCTTGTCTTTTGCCATCAGACCGTAATATTCATTACTTTTTGCCAAGTTCTGATACATTTTTTTGGCAGTATTGCGTTTATTAGCATCGCTTGATTGCTCATAAGCTCGTGCTAACCAATACTGCCACTGACTCTCTCTTTGGGTATCCGCGTCCATTTTTGAGATGGCTTCCACCACATCGTCCCAACGACCAAAACGAATCGCTGCCATGGCGTAGTCTTCTGCTTCTTCAAAGTTAAAATCATCGTCTAAACTATTACGGAACCAATCAACGGCCTCTGCATTGAAGCCATCATCGGTATTATAGTTCATGCGCTTAACCCCAATGATGCGATAAGCGTAGCGGCGGGTCTCATCATTCAACAGTTTAACTGAACGCTGATTGTCTTGCTTGATATCAAAATCCAACTGTAACGCTGCTTCTCGATAAGATTTATCCGCCACGCGGCCCATCGCATACAGGTAGAGGTATTGATTCATCTGATTGGCAGGTTCACGACCAAAACGGCTAAAATACGCAGAAGGATTTAGCTGAATCTCACTCAATGCTGAATAAGCAATGGGCGTACCAAGGCGCGATGATAACGCCATAATGTCGCCCGTTTTGCCTTTACGCAACATACGTTTGAGACGAGACGCGCGATCTTGATTACTAATCAGCGGGTTGTTATTCATCTCCATCGCTAATTGATCACATAGGGCTGGCTGCTTGAGCGTCGTCAGCCACACCTCAGACTTCGCTGCCATGGCGCGCATGGTGTCGCCGCCGTTATTGAACCCAAGCCCAATAGCGCAGCGTTCGGTGGCATCAGCATTGGTGATCAGGTTTGCCACTTGACGTACGGATGCATAATCATTGGCGCCCGCTTTGGTCTCGGCATAGTCAGTGACCAGTTTTTCTGCCATGACCGTATCTGGATATTGACGCACAAACTGCGAGACGGCCGCTGGGCTTTGCGAATTAAGATCCAAATTCATACGCCAGTACGTGGGATACATCGCAAACAGACCGCCACTCATCGCTTGCTCATAACCATAGAGTGCATTGACATCGCCGCGATCGGCGGCAATAGCGGCAGCTGTAAATGAGCTTACGCTGTTGTCTTGTTGGTAGCTGCCTGTTTGATAGCTGTCTTGCTGATAACTCTCAGGTTGATAACTGCCTTCTTGCTGGTAGCTTTCTTTATCTTCGCCCCATGTCAATTCCGCACAAGCCACTTGCGAAAATCCCAATGCACTGACAGCAGTCGCCACACTTAGGGCACTGACCCGCAGCGTACTTACTTTGGCACACTTTGAATCGCCATTTTGCTTGATCGATGCTTTGTTCTTAGTACTGTCTTTTTGCTGGATGCTATGAGCAACACGCGACTTTGTCATACTGACTCTCTTTATTATGATTCCCACCTGTGAATAGCGATTTGTTAAATACCGCTAAGCTTATGAAACTTATCATACTATAATCGTTGCACTTTCAACCATCCCCTTTACCTTTTGCTAATAAATACGATAGTGCGGTGTAACATAGAAGTGATAACGAGATGGCCGTAACAGTGCTTTTTGGTGAAAAGGGCTACTCAGACAAGTAAATAATTGATACTGTTATAAATAATCAATCGTAGTGACTGCTAATTGCTCATGCTATTTTTTCACTTTGGTGAAGGGTTGTGATAAAATACGCCACCTGTTAATCGGCTACCCTGCTATATTTTTAGTCAATCATGGACTTACCCTTATGAGTGTTACTGTATTCGACCCCCGTACCAATGACGCTGCTATTGCTGAAACAAACGCAGTCGCGCCTGCTGTTACTACACTCAAAGAACCCAGTTCGGCTCAATCGCCTGTCCAAACAACCGCTATCAAAAAGGTGTTTGTCACCACCCAAGGTTGTCAGATGAATGTTTACGACTCAGGTAAGATGCTTGACGTGCTGGGCGATTCGCATGGTATGGAAGTGACGCACGATATCGATGAAGCCGATGTATTACTAATGAATACCTGCTCTATTCGCGAAAAGGCACAAGAAAAAGTCTTTTCAGAGCTGGGTCGCTGGCGCAAGTTAAAAGAAAAACGTCCCGATCTCGTCATTGGTGTGGGCGGCTGCGTGGCCTCACAAGAAGGCGACAATATCCAAAAACGCGCGCCGTATGTCGATATGGTGTTTGGTCCGCAAACCTTGCACCGTCTGCCAGAGTTGTATGACCAATCAAACGAGCAGCGTAATATCTCACCGAAGAACCGTATCGGTACTATCGATGTCTCATTCCCCAGCATTGAAAAGTTCGATTTTTTACCAGAACCTAGAGTAGAAGGTTATAAAGCCTTTGTGTCTATCATGGAAGGCTGCTCAAAATATTGCTCATTTTGTGTCGTTCCTTATACCCGCGGCGAAGAGTTATCGCGCCCGCTTGATGACGTGCTCGCTGAGATTGATAGCCTTGCCGCACAAGGTATTCGAGAAATCAATCTGTTGGGTCAAAACGTCAACGGCTATCGCGGTGAAAAAGACGATGGCAGTATTTGCCGTTTCGCTGAGCTATTGCATTATGTCTCACACGTCGATGGCGTTGAGCGCATTCGTTATACCACAAGCCACCCGCTAGAGTTCACCGATGACATTATCGATGCTTATGCGCAGTTGCCAGAGCTGGTATCACACTTGCATCTGCCAGTACAAAGTGGCTCGAACGCGATTCTTGCTGCCATGAAGCGTAACCACACCATTGATGTTTATATTAATCAGATCAATAAGCTCAAAGCCATTCGTCCTGACATTCATTTGTCTAGCGACTTTATCATTGGCTTCCCCGGTGAAACGGATCAGGACTTCCAAGATACTTTGAACTTGGCGAAAGAATTGAACTTCGATCACTCTTATAGCTTTATCTACTCTAAGCGTCCAGGTACGCCAGCGGCAGAATTGCCAGATGATGTCAGCTTTACCACCAAAAAAGCGCGTTTGGCTGAATTTCAAAAAGTCATTGTCGATTCAACCCTTGCTAAAACGCATGAAATGGTCGGCACCACGACTCGCGTATTGGTCGAACAAATCGCCAATCGCCATCCTAATTGCTTAATCGGTACGGCAGACAATACGCGTACGGTGATGTTCCCGTATAACGAAGAGCAAATGAATGAGTTGCTCGGTAAAATCGTCAGCGTGCGTATTACTGATTTCGTCAGCCCGCATATGGTGAAAGGTGAGTTAATCGAGGTATTGGCTTAA
Source organism: Psychrobacter halotolerans (assembly GCF_039680845.1). Classification (NCBI taxonomy): domain Bacteria; kingdom Pseudomonadati; phylum Pseudomonadota; class Gammaproteobacteria; order Moraxellales; family Moraxellaceae; genus Psychrobacter; species Psychrobacter halotolerans. The sequence continues at coordinate 679,431 of NZ_JBDKWD010000001.1, forward strand.
CCATTACCATAGAATTATCAGCCAATAAGAAAAAGACCGTTCGCTACGATAGTGAACGGCCTTTTTTATGTATTTATAAATTAGGAGTCGCGGTGCTCCCTGCCAAAATACCGCCATCAATCGTCAGCTCAGTGCCCGTCACGTATTTTGACTCATCACTGGCCAAATAAAGTGCCGCATAAGCCACGTCCATAACATCGCCCATATACCCGAGCGGGATGTCTTTGCTAATTGCCTTGATCGCGTCTGCTCGCGCACTGCCTTCTCCTAACATCGCATCCCACATCGGCGTAAAGATAGCGGCGGGATGGATGGAGTTGCAGCGAATATCATAGCCATTTTGCGCACAATATAAGGCGACGGATTTGCTATGGTTTCTGACGCCCGCCTTACTTGAGGCGTAAGCGGCTGCTAAAGGAATGCCAACCATGCCGGAGCGAGAAGAGATATTAACAATACTTGAGTGACCGTTTTTATCGGTTGGACGATTTTTCATCAACGCGATTGCGGTCTTACAACCTAGCGCTACGCCATCGAGATTGACTTGATGTACCTTGTGCCAACTTGCCATATCCAAATGTTCAGGATCATGAGCACCTATAGTCTCCAAAAATCCAGTAATACCCGCGTTATTAACTAAGATATCTAAGCCTTGGTATTGCTGCTCAATATATTGCGCCGCTTTCTGCCAATCGCACTCACTTGAGACATCCAAATGCCTGTATTCTGCTGGCTTTGATCCATGCCATTGTTGCCGCTTTTCATTAACATCATGACAAGCATGCCGCCCTTTCTCATCATTAATATCACTGAATAGGACCGTTGCGCCTTCTCTGACAAAAAGTTCAGCAATCGCTTTGCCAATGCCCTGCGCCGAACCTGTGACCAATGCCACTTTATTAAGTAATCTCATAAAATCCTCCTTTATATGTGTTCAATCTTGATCTAGATGTAGTCAACCTAAAGTAAAAGTGGTAGACAAGGTTATCATGTTCTACTGGTACAAATTTTTCTCGCTGGCTGTTCGCGAGCGTGACAGATGCTTCGTAAAATTTATCCCAGTAGAACCGTACGCTTCTTAAAGTGAATAACTAAAATGATAATGCGCAACTCGTAAAATTTTTCTTGCGCCTATTTTGCCAACCAATCCATTTGCCGTAATTGCTGCTTGGTTTCGCGGCGACGCTTTTTTCGAACGATATCGATGTCTTCTTTTTCGTGAATACCGCCTTTTCGCAACAGCGGATCAAGCGCCAAATAATTACGCGGTTTGACAGTGCCTAGCGAGTGCTGCGCACCTGTCGCAGATTGCTGTTCTAACTGTCGCTCAATCTGTTTGGCCTTTTTTAAGGTTTGCTTTAAGCTCATATGGTTACCTATACTTTTAATTCTTATTAGATACCAATGCCGAAAATCGTCTTAGCAAGGAAAACGAGTGCCAATTGTACATCTAGTACATTAAGCGAGTTTGACGATGCCAAGAGGATTTGCAGGCTTGGTATTAACCTTTAATACACATGACTTGCTTCAATGTATGCACCACTTCAACCAAATCCGCTTGATTGGCCATCACCTCATCAATGTCTTTATACGCGCCCGGTATCTCATCGATAACGCCTTTATCTTTACGACATTCGACGCCATCGGTTTGCGCCTTTAGCTCATCGATGGTGAACGCGCGCACAGCTTTGCCTCGGCTCATTTGCCGCCCTGCCCCATGTGAGCACGAGCAAAACGACTCGTCATTACCCAGACCACGCACAATAAACGATTTTGCGCCCATAGAACCGGGGATAATACCAAGCTCTCCCGCGTAAGCACTGATCGCACCTTTGCGCGTCACATAAACCTGCTCGCCAAAATGTACCTCTTCATTGATATAGTTATGATGGCAATTGATGGCTTCTTTGGTAAGCTGAAATCTTGGCAACTTTGCTTGTGGCGATTGCAACGACTTAATCACCAATCGCATCATCTCGCGACGATTTTCTAGCGCGTAATCCTGCGCCCAACCCACCGCCTCGACATAATCGGTAAAACTGTCTGAGCCTTCAGCAAAATAAGACAAGTCTCGATCTGGTACATGACCAAAACGCGATTGCCGCTCTTTTTTGGCAAGGTTAATAAAATACTGACCGATACAATTGCCAATACCGCGACTGCCCGAATGTAGCATCACCCAAACATCGTTGTTTTCGTCCAAGCAAAGCTCAATGAAATGATTGCCGCCGCCAAGCGTGCCCAGCTGCTTTGCCCACGTACGCTCAAACCCTCTTAGCATTTTGAGTAAACCTGGATGCTTATCGGTAATAGGTTTGAGCCGCTTGCCCAGCGGATCAAGGGTCGAGTTTTTGGCTTGAATTTGCTGATGCATGTTAAAGCCGACCGGCACTTGTTGCTCGACGACAGAACGCAGTGCCTTTAAGCTATCAGGCAAATCGCTTGCCGTCAGTGACAAACGGACCGCATTCATGCCGCAACCAATATCGACACCGACCGCCGCCGGAATAATGGCGGACTTGGTCGGAATCACGCTACCGACGGTCGCGCCTTTACCGACATGCACATCGGGCATGACCGCAATGTGCGAATGGACAAACTCTAACTGCGCCATATTGCGTAATTGCTGTATCGCGCCTTGCTCAATATCGGTGGTGTAAATTTTGACAGGGACGCCATGCTTGCTGTTTTTATTTAATACTAATTGAATACTCATTGTTTATGAATTCCATTTTTTTATTTTTAAAACCATACGGCCTATTTTTTAAATCATTTTTAAAATTTTAGACATTACTTATTCCTCTCAATTAAACGATACGTTTAATAAGAAATAAATTTGTGAATAATAAATTTTAGACAATAAAATACGCGTTTCTATTAATTAGAATCAATAGAAAATATGGTCATTTTATTATGAACGTTTTTTAGGAAAGGTTTTATCGTATCAAAATACCCACGCATAAATATAAGCGCACAGAAAATACTTAGCCAAATAATGGCTTAAGCAATTTGATTGGTCAGTACGATAAAAGAGTGGTATATAAAAGCAGAATAGCAGACACAAAGTTGCTTAGCGCAGTCAGTTAGGACAAGCGCTGTGACAACATCGCGTTACTATTTTGGATGCAACGTACTTAGAAGGAGATAGAGTGAATCAGTACAGTTAGCCACTTGTTAAATTCGTTGATACTTAGTAAAAGTTGTATCAACCGATAGCTAGGTAGAGATTCAGCCAAACCTTTTCGAAGTCATCATTGCTGTCATGCTTCTCATACATCCAAACTTTAAAAACGTCTTGATAGTTCTATAGGACACGATGATTCCTCCGTAGGTTATGGCGACTGTCAGGGCGACAATAGCGAATTAATTGAATTGGTTTATATTTAAATATACAAACCAGTGCGCTTATAATAACGATTTAAAAAATTATGTCAACTATTTATTTAATGGTTGATAGATAAATATTATAAAATTATCATTAAATTAACTTTTAAATAAGAAATAATATTTTTTAAACCATTAAATCTTTGACAACATCCGCCAATAAAGCAGCGGCAATTAATATAAAAATAACACCGCAACCACGATTGAGCCAAGCCAAGCGATTGCCAACATCCAGCCAGCTTGCCAGCTTTTTACCGCCCAGCGTATACACAATCTGCCAAATGGTTTCGCTCATGAACAGTCCTATGGTCAAGAAGACATATTGTGGCCAAAGCGGTGCACTAAAATTAATGAACTTAGGAAAAAAAGCGGCGAAGAACAAAATGGCTTTTGGATTGGATAAAGACACCCAAACCCCTGTCCGGAACAGTGTGGTATTGCTAGGAGACGTTTTGACCGCTGCACTAGAGAGTGAGCGCGGCTTGGGCGCGGCATCAGGCACAGGGGTCAACGACGAGCTGTCTGCAGGCGGCATCGTACTAGGATAGTCAGCAGCGACCTCCTCGCTCATCTCGCGGGCATCTTCCATTAAGCTGCCTGTGCCCGCCTCCCGCCAAGAGCTGATACCCAAATAAATTAAGTAGGCAGCGCCGACAGCCTTGATAATGGTCAATAGCCAAGGCGATTGACGGCTGATGACATCCAATCCTAATAAGGTTGAGAGCAGTAAAATAAACAAACCGAGACTCAGACCCGCCAGCGTCCACAACGTACGTTTGACGCCATAATTCATACCATACTGAAACGCCAGTAACATATTCGGACCTGGGGTCGCTGAGACAAAAAATGTACTTGCAAAAAATACCGCAAACAGATGCCAAGACATCAACCAACCCCTACTTTACTGTTAAAATCTGAGCTTAAAAAACCAAGCTTAGAAATAGTTTCACGAAAAAATAAACACCGTCATCAAGACGGTGTGTTTTGGTAGGTTTTATAGTAACTTATATTCAAAACGAACGTCTAGTTTTTACAAAGATTACTTGACCGTACAGCTGGTCAATAGCTTCTGTAAAAAGGCATCACAGCGCTCAATTTCATTAAGTGCCACATACTCATCGGCTTTATGAGCCTGCTCAATACTACCGGGTCCACAGATAATGGTTGGAATACCCGCATTGGTAAACTGACCACCTTCCGTAGCATAAGCCACTTTATGACGTTCTTCATCGCCCGTTAGCGCCGCTATCAGCGCTTGTAGCTCGCTGCTATCATTATCGGTCATGGCAGGGACGCTCTCTTCTTGCACAAGCTCAATGCCCGTCTCTGGCGCGCGCGTCTGCATTTGCGCACTCAGCTCTGCAACCTTTGCTTTGATTGGTGTCAAGATATCGTCTTGCGTCATGTGCGGCAAGTTGCGATAGTCAAAGGTAAACTCACACAGATTGGGCACGATATTGGTCGCTGTACCGCCTTGTATAGTGCCGACCGATAAGGTTGAATACGGCACATCAAACAAAGCATCATTGTCTTCGCGGCCACTGATTTCTTCTGCCAAGGTATCAACATAGCCAATCAAACGACTGGCATAGCTGATGGCATTCACGCCTTGCGCCGTCAATGATGAATGCGCCGACTTACCATGGACGCGGCATCGATAAACCGCGATGCCCTTGTGTGCGACGACCATCGCCATATTGGTCGGCTCCCCAACGATGCAATAATCAGGGGTGATACCGCGTGCGTTTAGATCGGCCAATATCAATGGCGCACCTAGGCAACCCACTTCTTCATCGAACGACAATGCGAGATGCAAGGGACGACGTAGCTGACCGCTATTTGATAACTGCACCGCCTTCGGTAATAGCGTCAACGCACAAGCGATGAAGCCTTTCATGTCACAAGCGCCGCGTCCGTATAACTTATCGCCACGAATCGTTGCGGTAAAGGGATCTGACGTCCACTCTTGACCATCGACTGGCACCACATCCGTGTGCCCTGACAGTACAAGACCGTTATCCACTTGATCGGCATTTTCGCCAGCTGCTACGGTCACAAATAAATTGGCTTTGTTTTTGGCGTCGTTAAAAGTCAAATCCACTGTCAAACCCAATTGCTCACAGTACGTTTGCACATCCTCAATAAGCGCTAAGTTTGAGTGGCGACTGACCGTATCAAACCCAATCAGACGCGTGAGCCAATCGATACTTTGGTCAGGGTAAACCGTATCGGACTTGGTTTGACTGGCACTATCATTGGTATTGTTCATAGTCATAAAACATCCTTATCACGATATTAAAATAAAAAGGCTAGGCTTGTTGGAATGAGCGCTGTTGTAGCGCTTTGACGTCCTCATCTAAGCCTGCAATAGGACCTAACACTGATACATTCGGCGCTACTTCTTGAATAGATAAAGTGGCAACTGGCGAGGAAGACTCTACATTCATCTCTCTCATCCATTCGCTTAACTGTTTTGCAGAGCTGATATAAACGATACGCCCAAGACCAGCCCAAGCATGAGCCGCCGCGCACATTGCACAGTGCTCACCTGAGGTATACACCACTGCGTTTGCACGGGCAGCAACCGACAGGTTTTGAGCCGCCCATTTTGCAATGGCAATTTCGGGATGATACATCGCATCGACGGTATTCACACGGTTACGGTCTTCATATAATATCTGACCCTCACCGTCCACCAACACACTACCGAATGGCTTATCGCCTGCTTCTAACGCGTCAGCGGCAAGCTCAATACAGCGGCGCAGATGTTGCCTATCATTATCAGTTATCATCACGCTCTCCATTTGACCTTATTGTTACCGAACACCTTTATCATATAGCCGATTCACTTTCAAAAGAACCTAACGCCGCTCAGATAAATTTTTCGAAGCCACTGACAAGTAACTTGTACAGCAGTTAGAAAAAATTATCTATGTAACCTGCTAGTTGACGTCTGTATCTTTTGTCTTGGGTTAACTATATAACGCGTCATCTACGACGGATTGTTTTGGTTCATAATATCAATGACAGGCGGCATAGGTTTGGGTAATTTGCCTTCGGCTTGTAACTCTTTGGTGGTTTTGGCATTAATCGCTAGTCCAGAGATAAGTGCAATGTCTTTGACAGGTTTGCGCTTACGAGTAGCAAAGCTCACGGGTACCATGCGTGCAAACTCATAAATATACAAATACGACTCTTCACCACCCTCAAAATCTTCATCATCTTCAAGGCGAATGGCACCAATCTTAGCCAAATCCGACAGCATCTCGTTCTCTTCGCTGGTGAGGCCACAGTCGGTAATACCAAAGCCCGTCATAAACCCGTTTGCCCACTGTTTCAATGCTATCACGCGCTCGTATAAATCGTGTTCATCATCAGGGACGAGTGGCGTGTACGAATAGGCATCGTCTTTGTCTTTAAGTTGGAACACCGTGTCTTCCGCTTCTTCCGCTAACAAGGTCAATGCCGGCTCCGGTAATGGCGCAAAACTCAACTCTTCAAATACCTTCGCCCATACTTTTTCATCGGGCGCATTGCAAGCCGTCATCAGCCCCGTCATCAAGCCATGTACCTCACTGATGGACACATCCGTCCAGTCATCAAAAGCGGTAAGCCAAGTATTCCAGCCTGAGATATTGTCATTCATAATAGATGTCCTAATGATTAATTATTGCTTATAAAATAAAAACGGTCGTAGCGCTTTGCCCTTAAAAACAGGACACTCACCAACCGTAAAAAGAGCGAGCCCAATACGTGCGATTACTTTGTTGATATAGATATTATGCGGTCACCTATGGCATTATTAAACGCAGAGAACAAAATTCATTCACGCTTACTTGTTAAGGATAAAAACTGACTATGTATGATCAACTTAGACTATTAGAAAAAACGATACTCGACATCAAAAAGCAGTATCAGCTTGTCAGTGCTGAACTTAGCAGCCTCAAACAACATCCCGTTACCGATACCGAAGAGCTGACTACCTTAAAGACCAAGCTCAATAGCAGCCAAAAAGAACGCGACGATGCCAAAAAGCATTTAAACGATCTCGATAAGCGTTATCAAAGTCTGGCAGAAGCGCATCATATGATTGGTGAAGAGCAAGATAAGCTGCAAAAACAAATCGGCCAATTACAACAACAAAATAACGAGTTGCAGCAGCATAATAATGAATTAAGACAGCGGTATCACGATATCAAACAGAAAAATAACGACTTACAAAAGAAGAATCAGTTAGCCGCTGAGCGCACACAGGTGGTATTGAAACGTTTAACCCGTATTGACCAAGCAGAAGGTTAATTAACGGCTTTATTCACACTAGTAATATTTTATATAGTCGGCCCATTTTACAAATAGCACGGTTCTACTAAGGTGAATTTTTTGAAACATCTGTCACGCCTGCGAACAGCCAATGGGAAAATTTATTCTAGTAGAACATGATGACCGCATCTAACACCTTTATTTTAGATTGACTATATTACTCACTTTACTGACCAGACATTGTAGGATTTATCATGACCGATGACCAGACCAAACCTTTAGACAAAACACCGTCGAACACCGCGGTTCAAAATACTGCACCAGCTCAAAACACTGAATCAAAATCACAATCCGTCGCTACCAATAGCCCAGGAACGACGCTGTCCGCTCAGGCTAAACCAAGTGTCAAGAGCGCACCTGAGCCCCAAATCAAAAAAGTCGATATTGCGATAGCTGGCGTCACTTATCCTATCTATTGTCCTGTCCATGAGCAAGAAGAGCTACGCTCGGCCGTCGCTTATATCAATAACTACGCGCTGGATCTGAGACAGGATGCGCCAAGCCTGAGTCAAGAAAACCTGCTCGTCCTATGCTGCTTGAACTTATATGAAAAAATTCATGCCAATCAAAGAAGCGATGAAGATCGTGTGCAAAACGACAAACAGTCTGAAGCCTTACTCAATAAAATCATGAAAGACGCTCAGTCCATTCTTTAAGCTTAAGTGACAGTGTGCAACAGACAAGCGCCTAGCTGAGCAAGCTAAGCGCTTTTTTATATTCAATTATCCTCCTGCTTACGCATAAGGCTTATAAGTTTTGCCGGCATGGAAGTCAGCTTGATGCTCATAATTGCAGAAAAACAATGTTTTATTGCTGTCAACATCCTGACCCTTTTCGGCATCTATTATCGAGCTGTCTGTACTTAAATCTTCTGATACTACGCTGGGTTTGGTTTCAAGAACACCGCGGTACTCTGCCAAACTGTTGCCACAAAAATCACACTGGCGCGGCGTGGTCACATCCCCTTTTTGGGGCATCATGCTTTTGGGCGGACGTGGGTACATAAACTTATAAAACGCCCACATTGACGCCCAGATAATGAGAATTATAATAATAACGCCAAACATGACGGTGCTCCTTTGGCTATGGATAAACGCTATACAACATAATCGCCACTTAGCTGGCTCTCATTCAAAACGTTTTAACAGGTCTTTTCAACAATGCTTGTTAACAGTATAGCGCAACCCTCAATCAAGATGACAGCACAATGACAGGACAATGACAGGACAAGCGTGCAGCTTAGGCGTTTGCGGTAACGGACTGATTGTCGCTCAAGTATAATTTAAAACAAAAAACTGGCCTTGATAAGCCAGTTTTTATAGGTGAGAGATTGTCTTATCCTACGCCGTTTTTTGACGATTATATCTGCAATTCACTGATGTCGGCGACGGTTAAGAACAACGCGCGCACCTGCTTTAACAACGCTAAGCGATTGTTTTTTAGCGCCGCATCTTCGCTATTGACCATCACACTCTCAAAGAACTGCGACAATGGCTCATCCAAACTGGCCAGCGTTTGCAGGATTTGAGTATAGTCAGCACGTTCGAGAAGCGGCTCGACCGCTGTCTGTGCTTGACGCACACTATTGTACAAGTTTTGCTCATCAGGCTCGGACAGTAGCGCTTCATCCACGGTATCAGCGACGCTTATCTCTGATTTGGCCAATATATTGGCCACGCGTTTGTTCGAATCCGCCAATTTTGAGGCTTGTGACAGCTCGCTAAAGGCTTGTACTGCCCGAATACGCTGATCAAAATCGAGTGGCATGTGCGGGTTGATCGCTTGTACCGCTTGGATGGTATCAACGCTAACCCTTTGCTCAGTGTACATAGCACGATAACGTGAGTTCAAAAACGCCATCACTTGGGTGAAGGTGTCGCCCATTTTGGCAATCTTACTGCCTTCGACACTGGTATAGTTTTTAATGGCTTGTTCGACCAATGCCACCAGATTGATTGGTAATTGCTTTTCAATCAAAATACGTAAAATACCAATCGCTGAACGACGCAAGCTAAACGGATCTTTTGAGCCCGTTGGCGCTTGATCGATGGCAAAAATACCGACCAAGGTATCCAAGCGATCTGCCAGTGCCAAGCAGATACCAATTGGCGTCTGCGGTAACACATCACCACTGAATTTGGGCAAATATTGCTCTTCTAAACTTGCCGCGATGGTTTCTGTCTCACCATCTAAGCGCGCGTAGTAAGTACCAGCGATACCCTGCAATTCAGGATATTCGCCAACCAACGAGCTTGCCAAATCGGCTTTGGACAATATCGCTGCACGCGCCGTTTCATCCACGCTGATATCACGACCTTGTTGCTGCATCAAAGTCGCAATGAAGGCCGCCAGCTTGGCAATGCGCTCAGACTTATCCCAAATCGTACCCAGCTTGTCTTGGAATACGCGCGTTTTTAGGCTTTCTGTGAGTGCAAACAACGGCTGTTTTTGATCTTGTAAGAAGAAGAACTCAGCATCAGCCAGACGTGGACGCACAACTTTTTCGTTGCCCTCGATGATTTGCTGGGGATCTTTGGATTCGATATTGGTAATAAAGATAAAATAAGGCTGCAACTTACCCGCTTTGTCCGTTAAGCAAAAATACTTTTGATCGGCTTGCATGGTAGAGATAAGGGCTTCTTGCGGCACTTGTAAAAAGCGTACTTCAAAACTTGCACGTAACGCCACTGGAAAATCGACCAAGGCGGTCACTTCGTCCAACAAGTCTTGCGGAACAATTGGGTCAGCGTTGACCTCGTCTGCCAGCGCTTTGACTTGATTCTTAATCAATGTCTGACGCTTATCAAAATCTGCCACGACTTTTAAATCGGCTAACAGCGATTCATAGTCATTGGCATGCGCAATGTTGTGATAGTCAGGACTGTGGAAGCGATGACCACGCGTTTGCGTGCCCGTTTGATGACCTTGGATAATGGCATGAATCACCGCCTCATCTTGCATCAAGACGACCCACTGTACAGGACGGACAAACTCGTTGCGGCTAGCACCTGAGCGCATGCGTTTGGCAATCGGCAGATTATCCAGTGCGGTCTGGAAGATAGCAGGTAACAGTGTCGTGGTCGCTTGACCATGAATGGTTTGCTCATAGCCCACATAGTCACCTTTGTCGGTGTTAATGGTCATAAGCTCGCTGGCATCAATGCCCAAGCCTTTGGCAAAGCCCATGGCAGCACGCGTTGGATTGCCGTCGCTATCAAAAGCGGCCTTAATAGCAGGGCCTCGTTTTTGCTCAGTGCGGTCTGGCTGCTTATCACCAATGCCCTGAATCTGAATCGCCAAACGACGCGGTGCGGCAAAGGCTTTGATATTGTCAAAAGTGATCTCTGCTTCTTGCAATTGCTCAGTGACGCTCGCTTGTAGCGCATCACGTAGCGTTTTTAGGCTTTTTGGAGGTAATTCTTCACACCCCAGTTCAAATAGAATAGTACTCATGGGATGCTCCTATTGCTTGTCAGTCGGTTGGTTATTGTTGGTATTTTCTGTTTTTAGTTCTAGGCCTTCTGTAGCAGCTTCTTTTGGCAAATACTTATCAAGGGCGTCCTGACGATGCGCCTCATCGGCCAATGGGAAACCTAACTTGGCACGGGCTTCGACATAACCAAAAGCAACCTTACGTGCTAGCGTACGGACGCGCAAAATAAAGCGCTGACGCTCAGTGACTGAAATGGCACCGCGTGCATCGAGTAAGTTAAACGCATGTGAGGCCTTTAACACCATCTCATAAGCCGGTAGTGGCAAGCCTGCGTCGACCAATTTATCTGCTTGCGCTTCATAAAAGTCGAACATCTGCCCCGTCATGGGCACATCAGCGTGCTCAAAGTTATAAGTAGACTGCTCCACCTCATTTTGATGAAACACATCGCCGTAAGTCACGCGGCCAAACTCGCCATCTGCCCACACCAAGTCATAAACGCTATCGACGCCTTGCACATACATTGCCAAGCGCTCAAGACCATAAGTGATCTCGCCTGTGACGGGGAAACACTCTATCCCGCCCACTTGCTGGAAATAGGTAAACTGAGTGACTTCCATACCGTTTAGCCAAATCTCCCAACCAAGACCCCACGCACCAAGCGTTGGCGACTCCCAGTTGTCTTCAACAAAACGCACGTCATGCACCAAAGGATCGATACCAATCGCTTTTAGAGAGTCCAAATACAGCTCTTGAATATTGGGCGGATTGGGTTTTAGCACCACTTGAAACTGGTAGTAGTGCTGGAGACGGTTTGGGTTGTCACCGTAGCGCCCATCAGTTGGGCGGCGTGAGGGCTGTACATAGGCGGCGTTCCAACGCTCAGGCCCTAACGAGCGTAAGAACGTTGCGGTATGAAAAGTACCTGCACCAACTTCCATGTCGTAAGGCTGCAAAACCACGCAGCCCTTATCAGCCCAATAGTTCTGTAAGGTGAGAATTAAATCTTGGAAGGTCATTGGCTGGGAATCTTTGTCTTGTGTCATCGGGATGGTCGCTTCGGATGTCATAGTTTGGGTTTTCATAGTAAAGCCACTGTGGAATGAATAAATAAACCTTTGATAGCACTCGTATCGCCTATTTGGCAACGATTCTATTTGCCTGCTCACCTTACTAAAAATTGACTATTTTATCCATATTTACGTTAACTAAATTTGCTTTATAAGTATAAATGCTTGCTGATACGTCTTATTTTCCCTTATATAGCCGTATAAGAAGCTGCCAAATCCTTAAGCAAAAAAATACCCAGATGCGTTAACATCTGGGCAGGAGGAAAAGTAAATCTCTGTTATCCTGATGAGTCAGGCTTTTTATTTTTCGAAGGACTTGCATGGTCAAGCTTTTACTTCTGAACGAATACTACAATTTTTGCTAAAACTTACTGCTTACTGATAAGACTGATTATTGGCTTTGGGCATGATAATCCATAGGATAATATAAATTAAAATACCGGGAACTGCTGCGCTCAATGAGGAAATCACAACGAACAACACTCTGACCCAAGTTGGCGACCAACCGACATATTCTGCAATGCCGCCCATTACACCCGCGATCATTTTGTGGTTATCTGAGCGATGTAATTTTGCTAACTTAGACAAATCAATTACCTCTCTATTATTTACTATTTTGGTATTTATTATTCTTGGTTTTTTCTTTGTGTTTTTGCTCTGTGTTATGGCTTAAAAATACTAACCCTTTGCAACTTACAAATAATTATATCAACCATTTTATATTTAACTGTTTAAAATGTAGACGTGCTTTGTGAGTTTATGCTACGCAAACTTGCTTCAATCTATCATAGCCCCTCATAACCTGCTGATTTTAAATAGTTATTTCAAAATGTTTCAAACTGGCTTTTGTTGCTCAAATCTTACTTAATAATTACCTCTCTCCTCTTAATTATCAGTTTAATCAAATAGATAAGGGGCGTTTATCTTAACTCATGAACAATAAAACACCCTATGTCTTAAAAATGATTCACCATAAAAATGCTTTAAAAAATAATGAAATAAGACCGATGTTTACAATAACCTACCTGTAAATCGTCTCGAACCTTTATACCATGCTGTTAACTCACTCGAATATAAATGATTGACTATAAAACTGAGTGGGAATACAGCGACAATGAGGTCAAATATGTACGACACAGGATTGATGATTGGGCATTTTGAGCCCCTACATTTGGGACAGATGCGCAGCATATTGGATGCGGCAGGACAAGCAAAGAGCTTACATATTGTTATCACGGCGCACCCATCGCCGCATCCAAACTTTACGATCACCTTACAAGACAAAGCGCGTTGGCTACAGATGGCTTGTGCAGATTTACCGTTCATTCATATTCATACCACCAATGAGATAACGCTACCCCTGCACGAGCACTTTGATAATGTGAATGACGAGGCTAGCATCGATAGAAGCATTGATAAAATTAGTATTGATAGAATGAGCATTGATGTGCCTGTTAGCAATGACAAATTGCGACGTTTGATAGAAGCCTTGGCACTGCCTGCAGATACGGTGTTGTTCATGGCTGATAACCATCCACTCACCAAGAGTGATATTAGAGATCAGCTGTGCTTGCAAGTTGTCACGACCCCGCTACAACCTGAATTTGACTCTTATGCTATCTCTCGCAACCCTATCGCTCACTGGTCAGCCATTCATCCACAAGCACGTGGCAACTATACAAAAACGGTCGCCATCGTTGGCGGTGAAAGCTCAGGTAAGACCACGCTGGTACATAAGCTAGCGAACTATTACGGCGCCAGCTTTGCGCTTGAGATGGGACGACTGTACGTCGGTACAGATTTGGGCGGCAGCGAGGTTGGGCTTCAATATAGCGACTATGGACCGATTGTACTCAATCACGCCCAAGCCATCCGAGAAGCGGTAGCCCATGCGACCGCTCCTGTCACCATCATTGATACGGATTTTGTCACCACGCAAGCATTTTGTGAAGAATATGAGGGTCGTACCCATCCTTTTGTGGCGGCGTGTATTGATGAGTGTCGTCTAGATTACACGATCATGCTCGATAACAATACGCCATGGATTGACGATGGGATGCGCTCTTTGGGGACACCTGAAGCACGTGGACGTTTTGAGCAGCGATTGATTGACATTTTTGCCCGTCACCATATCCAACCGCATATGATTGATCAGCCCGATTATGATGCACGCTATCGACAAGCATTATTGTTTATCGACCAACATATATATGGTAAAACGCTATAAAACAGACCATACCATTAATACTTATCTTTAGGAAATAAGCGCCATGCGTATTCAGCTATTAGACAACATCACCGGAAAATGGGCGATGCAATGGATTGTCATTTGGTTCATTTGTGGGGTCGCGGCCTTATCCACAGGTTTTTGGCTGACCACAGAACACACCACGCTTGATATGTTTTATTTGGGCGTCTCTTTTGTTGGTCTGCTCTGCGTGGTGTCCCTATCATTTCGCAAAAACGTCATGGGCAATGGCCTTGGCATGGCGGCAACTTCCGGCGAAGTCATTGTACAAGCCACTTCTGGGGCTGTGGGATTAATGCTGGCGCCACTCTTTAACTTCTTCACGCACGTATATGGGATTTTTTATTGGTCAAAGCATACCGATCCCAATGGTGACATGATACCAAAAAGTGCCAACAAAGCCGTTTGGCTAATCACAGCGATATTCATTATTATTGGTCTTGCCCTTTTCCCCACGGTGAATAATTTATTAGCCAGCTATGGCTATGTCGTCGTGGAAGACGACAACAGTAAATTCTTAGGCTTTATTTCTTTCTTTTGGATCAATGTGATCGCATTTGTCTTATCCATTACGGCGCAGGCCGCGATGATTTTGCGCTACTCGTTCAACTGGTGGTTATGGATTGTGGTTAACTTTGTCTGGCTCATCGTCAATCTGATGTCTGGCAATTACATCTTTGCCATTCAAACCATGATTTATCAAATAAATGCCTTTATCGGTCTTTATGAATGGCAGCGCAGTGAGCAAGCGCAAAGATTGTAATCGTACGGTTGTTAAAATCGATACCTTAACTGTTACCTCAATAGCTACAAGAATAGCCGTAAGCGATTGGCATAAATTTGCCTTGCTTGCGGCTCATACAAAGGCAGCGTGACCTTCATTCGAGTCGCTTTGGATCACTTGTAAAGTTAGTCGACGATAGCAAAAAATTAAGGCATAAAAAGGCTGAGAAAATTAGAAAAAACGTTACGATGATGGCATCAAGAATATTGGTGAAATGCTAGGATTTGACTGCGCCGTCTATCAGATAGCATGGTAGATTGGCTCAATTAATGCTACAAATGATAGTACGAACCCTTTCACTATGGATAGTGAGTGTTTGTTTCTTATGTCATCTACTAACAAGGAGGTTAGTATGTCTCGCAATCGTCAACAACGACTATCTAAACGCACACTTGAGCAGTGGCTCAGCGAGTATGCGGTCAGTCATCAAAACTTGATTAACAAAAAAATCCACTGGCTCTGTGTGCCGACTATCTTTGTCAGTTTACTTGGTATGGGTATGTCACTGTCTGTTTGGTTTACCCTTGTGCTTAGCGCTTTGGTATTGTTGTTTTATATGCGTTTGTCTACCCCGCTGTTTTTGGCAATGGGCATGTTCATTCTTATTTGTTTATCAATCATGGCAGTATTGCCGTGGGGCTTTAAAATCTGGGCGGGCATTTTTATTGTGGCTTGGATTGGACAGTTTATCGGTCATAAGATTGAAGGAAAAAAACCGTCATTCTTTGAAGATTTACAATTTTTATTGATTGGCCCTGCATGGGTGGCTAACAGTCTTATGCGCTCTAAGCAGTAGTTATCGTCAATCTTAAAGAAGAGCCTTGCAACCGTTATAATATACTACAAAAAGCGCCACTCAACGCATGGCTGAGTGGCGCTTTTTGATTTGCATCAAGCTGTTTGGTTAGGCACCAAATACTTTCATGCGCTCTTCAACAGGTTTGAACGATTTGTCGCCTGCTGGCTGCTCAATACCGCCAAATACCATTTGCGCTTTTAGTTCCCAGTTTTCATCGATGTTCCAAGTGTTGGCCACTCTTTCATCAATCACAGGATTGTAATGCTGTAAATTTGCACCGACTTCGATACTGGCCAGCGCTGTCCAGATCACATATTGATGCATGGCATTGGTCTGCGTTGCCCACACTGGGAAGTTTTCTGCATACAGAGGAGCCGCTTCTTGCATGCCTCTAACGACTGCTTGGTCTTCAAAGAATAAGATAGTACCAGCGCCATTTCTAAAACCAGCGATTTTTTCTTTGGTTGATTGGAACGCTTCTTCATCACCGACGATGACACGCAACGTCTCTTCCGTCATGTCCCACAGCTTATTGTGATCTTCACCAAACAATACAACGATGCGCGTTGACTGTGAGTTAAACGATGATGGCGTGTGCAAAATAGCATGCTCAACCAGTTGAATAACCTCTTCGTTAGCGACTGGCAACTGACCATTTAGCGCATAGATCGAACGACGTTTTTCTGCTAATTTCTGTAGTGTTTTTAGATCTGACATAGTATTGCTCCACGTTGTTGATATAAATTATTTAAATCGGGTTAATCATTAGAATTAACTTATTAATTTAAGGCTGTGCTTTGAATTTGCTCCATTATGGTAGCAATTTATGCAAACCTATATTCTTTTTTTGTAAAATAACTTAACCAAAGTCTAACTTATAAAAGTTAAATTAATAAATCATGTTTGGTTATTTTAACCTTTGAAGCCTTTAGGTAGCTCTGGTGCGGGTAGACGTTCCATAGTCGAGTCAACCTCACCAAAACGCTTATGACCATTGTTCCAGTCGATAATAGATTGCTCGAGTTCTTGTTTATTGTCAGCGACAAAATTCCACCATAGTAGCACTTTATTATTTAAAGGCTCACCGCCGATAACCATCAGTCTTGTGCCTTTTTTTGCCGCCAGCTTGATACCACTGCTATGGGCAATATCCGAATCATAGAAGCGAAACAATTGATCTTTTTCGCATGTACTGCCCTCAGATTCAACCTTCCCTTCGATGACCAAAAGACCGTATTCAAAATTTGGCTCTAAATTGAGTGTGACCTCGCCATCTGCTAAAAAATTCACATCGATACCGATCATTTTTGAATACTGTATGGTTGGCGCTTCATAATACTCGCCTGTCACGCTGGTATAACGACCTGTGGTAAGAATCATCTCAGCGCTATCCTCACGCCACGTAGGCAGCTGTGGATAATGATGGAAGCCGCGCTCGATTTGTTGATCGGTCGGTAGCGCAATCCATAGCTGTACCATACTAAGACCACGCGCGGCATCTGGTGAGCCGCCCGTCTTTGGAAAAATGCTTTGCTCGGTATGGCTGATGCCTTGCGCTGGGCCCGTACCGGCGGTCATGACATTGACTTGGTTTTTGGCGATGACTTGCTCATTGCCCAAACTGTCTCTGTGCAGCACCTCGCCATTTAACATCCAACTAAAGGTTTGCAGATTAGTGTGCGGATGACGACCCACTTGTATACCCGACTCATCTTCGTCAAATTCTACAGGGCCGGCATGATCCAAAAAACACCATGCACCAATTGGTTGGTGACCTCTGTTAGGTAACAATCGAGCGATTGGAATACCGCCAACACTTGCCAGCCTTGGATTTAGGGTTTTGATCGTCATT
The DNA here is from genome assembly GCF_039680845.1 of Psychrobacter halotolerans. Taxonomy (NCBI): domain Bacteria; kingdom Pseudomonadati; phylum Pseudomonadota; class Gammaproteobacteria; order Moraxellales; family Moraxellaceae; genus Psychrobacter; species Psychrobacter halotolerans. Next base: position 697,321 of record NZ_JBDKWD010000001.1, read on the forward strand.
GTTACCTCTTATTATTCAATAATGGTGTACATCATAACGCTATAGTCAATCCAATATAAAAAAGGCACAGCGAGAATGGGACTCATTTTTTGATGTCTCTGTATGCGAAGGCACAGCAAGCAAGCAAGAAAAATTGGTTTCAGTCTCGCTCTATCGTTTCTTGTATCCAGTTTATTTAGGATCAACTATAACATTGGGGCTAATAGCTGTCTCAACCAATGGCTTGAATCAGTAGCTAAGCAAGGTTATCTTTGCAGCAAACTATCATGGCAATACCATTAACAAGGCTTAAACTTATCTAAAAATTTCTAAAACGCCATTGGTACTTCCATAACTAGCACCTTGGCATCTGCTTCTACGTCCATGGTAAAACTTTCAGTGTCCCAAACACCCAGACCATCCCGAGTCTCTAAGACGCTGCCATTGACCACTACCGTACCACTGATAACGAAAATATAAGCGCCATTGCTCGCATCTTTTAGGTGATAAGTCTGTGTCACACCGTTATCAAAATCACCCATACTGAACCAAGCGTTTTGATGAATCCACACGCCAGCATCGTCAGCGCTGGGTGACAACACTTGATTGAACTCGTTCGGTTGCATGATGTCAGTCATGCAAACTTGTTGATAACGAGGCTTGACGCTCATTTTGTTAGGGATGACCCAAATCTGTAAAAACTTAACAGGCTCACTAGCATCGCCATTCATTTCACTATGCGTGATGCCAGTCCCTGCCGACATAACTTGGATTTCACCCGTTTCAATAATGCCTTCATTACCAATATTATCGCCATGAGCAAGCTTACCAGATAACGGAATACTGATAATTTCCATATCGCGATGTGAGTGCTTCCCAAAGCCTTGCCCGCCGATGACGAAATCATCATTGATGACACGTAAGGCACCAAACCCCATACGCTCAGGATGGTGGTAATTGGCAAAACTAAAAGTGTGCTTGCTTTTGAGCCAGCCGTGGTTGGCATCGCCGCGAGAGTCTGCTGCATGGTAGATTGTCTTCATAACAACTCCTTTTTTATGCGTGAGTTAAAAACTCACCGCTTGTTATTTAAGGTTCTCTGAACCATGGCGTTATTATATTTGTTGTTTATAAATTGATAAACGTCCATTTTTGCAATTAACTATTCTCCCTTATAGAACAATAACAATTCTGTTTGCCTAACCAGCGCTTAGCATGTGTTAAAACGTTGGCGATGGCCAACGGTTAATAGAAAATGATTAATAGCTAATAGAAAATGGCCAATTATTCTCAACCTATCTCACTCAAAAACGACTCATCACGTGCCAAGAGCGCCAAATACAATACTGGCAACACGAACAATCCTACTGCCCAAAAGCTCAGCTTAAGATATAAGAGCGCACCAACCAAAGCCCCAATCAAAAAGCTAAACACCAGTGCAGCGCTATGTCCCAGTTTTTTGGCATTTTTAGGCGTGCGATTGTTCACATAATCGGTCAAATTAATACCCAGTTGCGTGGTGTTGCCCGTCATCAATACCGTCGGACTCATATGTTTGATCAACGTTTTACTCGCCGTGTTGCGTATCGCAAGCGCGATCAAACCAAGGCCACCTGTCAATGCCACAGTAATACTGCCTGCATCCGTAAAAGGCTGAAAGTACAGACCTGCGATCATAAATGCCATCAAAAAAGCCGCTTCAGCAAGGAACAAGTGACTCAATATCAATTCGCGCTTTTGACTCTTATCAATAAAAGTCTTGGTCACCATCACAGTTAACACAAACAATGGCAAGGCCGCCAGCTTAATCCATAAGCCATCCTCACCTTTAACCAATCCACTACCTGCCATCACTAAGTTGCCCGTGACATGAGCCGTAAAAAACCCAAATAAAGCGATAAAACCAATGGTATCAATCGCTCCGCCAACCACGGTCAGTAGGACAGGCGCTCGATAACGCTGCCAAAAACTTGGCGGTGACTCATTATTAGCCTGAGTGTTGTTTTGATTACTCTTGCTCATACTGGATTGATGGTTATTGGTCTGGTCAGATATTGAGTTAGGCACTGGCACTTCCTACAAATTTAACCAACTCATCGATGAATTTTTGTAGATACGGTTGGGTGCGTGCGCTGACGCATCTCCCCTCCGTCAAACTATCTGTTGCGTCGCTAAGATAGACCTCTGGGCTGACCCTCATTGGTGCTGCGAGCATTTGCGACACGATATATGCTACAACCTGACGGTTGATTGTTTCTTTTCGCAAACTATCAATGATTAAGGCAATTTTTATTGATGCGCTCATAGGGATAGTGATTCCTTATTTAGGATAATAAATGGCACTAAAACCAGATGTCGGTAAATGCTTTAATCAAGCGTGCTTGCAGTATAAGCGTTGACTATCGCAGGATAAACCTCAATAATTACAATTGTCAGTTCTTGTTTTTAGAACAATTTTTTAGCAGCGTGTTTTAACTAGATATTTTAGAAGAAGAATAAGGCAGTAGACATGGGACAGTTAGAGGACATGGCAATGTTTGTACGCATTGTCGAAGCAGGTAGCATCACCAAAGCGGCAGAGCAGTTAAACATTGCCAAGTCTGCTGTCAGTCGTCGTTTAAAAGAGTTAGAGACGCGGCTTGGCAGTCAACTTATCAGCCGAACCACGCGCCAATCGCATCTGACCCAAGCGGGTGAGCAGTATTATCAGCAAGTAAACAATATATTAAATGCAGTCGATACGCTAAATGAGCAAGCCAGTGACGAACCTACCCGTATTGAGGGCACCTTAAAGATCACTGCGCCTTTGTCATTTGGTCTTATGCATTTGAATGATGTGATTGATGAGTATGCCACTCAGCACCCCACTCTTAATTTTGAGTTGGATTTTTCTGATCGGCACGTTGATCTGATCGAAGAAGGGTATGAATTGGCGATTCGTATTAGAGAGCTACAAGACTCAAGCTATCAGGCAAAACGCTTGGCACTCATTCGTTATGCACTCTGCGCCAGTCCTGATTACTTGAGTAAAATGGGCGTACCTGAGACGTTAAAAGATTTAGAGCATCATGAATTTTTGCAATATGGTCTTGGCAAGACAAGCACCCTTGAAGTCATCGATGCCCAAGGCAAAAAGCACAGCCACACGATTAACGCCAAGGTTAAAGCCACCAATGGGGAGTTTTTGGTCGATCTGGCCGTAAAGGGTCACGGCATCACCTTTATACCGACCTTTATTGCTTATCAAAAATTGGCGAAAGGTGAGCTGGTGTCTATCCTTCAACAATATGAGCTACCGACGCTTAGCGCTTACGCCGTTTATCCAAAAAACCGCTTTTTGTCCCAGCGTTGCCGCTACCTAATCGATTCTATCGCCGAGCGTTTCGGTGATAATCCATACTGGGATAATTTTTGATCAACCAATTCGCTCAGCCTTAACAATATCATGGGCTAATGTCATGAGCAGCTGCTTTACTTTTCTACTCAGTAATTGCAGCAATTTCTCCGATCAGCTTTTTGGTCTTATATCTTGCTTCAGCCAGCGACATTTTACTTTGAGCGACCACGGTCAAGACGCAAGGTTTGCCAATATAGTCTGTTTTGACAAACAAGATGTTTCCCGAAGTCGCCTCAACGATCGTGATATCGCACGTGCCTTGCTTCATTTGCATGGCAGATGAGTCACTAAGCGCTGCTAGGGTGCTACTCATCGCCGCAAACTTATCAGCTTGATTGCTCAGGTCGCTGATTGAAAAGCAACTGATCGGAAAGCCATCTGTGGTACACAGACTGGCCAATACGATTTCTCTATTGGCTTCACACAATGCTTTCATATGTTGTAAAAGCGCGGTCTTGGCTGGTGATTTTTCGTTTGATGTCGTCATATCTACCACTAATCTTGGTTATTGAGAGTATTGAATAATGATAATAGAGAAACGGCCGCCTCTCTGCTTCTAGGATCTGTGCTGATCACTGGCGCTACCACGTTATGCTTCATCAACATAACTCTTATTTCTTGGCCAAGAGCAGCGACACTGTATTTATCAGCACCTTCGCAGTGCGTAATACCGATAATACAAGTTGTCTCATTTTTTTCTGGTGCAAAAAAGTGTAATAATTTATCTAAATTTTCATAGTCGGGCGTCTCGCCATGCTTAATCAAAATAAGCAAACCCCACAAAGACTTGTTAACGAACTCCCATAAAAAAGAGAATCGTTCTTGACCGGGCACGCCATATAGGCCGAGAGCCATATCATCAGAGAGGCTAATTCGCCCGTAATCAATCCCTACTGTCGTAAATTCTTTACCAATATCGACACTGGATTTTGCCTCCGTCTCGAACGGGCTGATTTCACTGAGCGTTTTGACCATCTGGGTCTTCCCAGCGCCCACCTCACCGATAATAGCTAGCTTTTGATAATTCAATTTTTCACCCCATTCCTAATAATTTTTTGATAGCGCCATAAAACTTATTAGGCTTCTTTTCACTGATGGTTTGTTCTTCTAGTACTGGTTCTAGCGCTTCTGGTTCCGTGACATTCAGTATGCCCAGTTGTTCAAAATCTTTAAGTATCTTTGTGACTTCCTCAACCGTACCAAATTCACCGCTGCGTACCAATAAATCAAATGGGTAAGGTTTCTTAGTCAATTTGATGCACAGCTCCATAATCATTTGAGGATTACTTTGATTGTTTAGATCTGGCCATGCTAGCAACTTTAAGTTTTTACCTTCAAAACGACTCTCAAGGACAGAGTCTGTTTCTGTGACATTAATAAAGGGTTTAATACGGCTTTTTTGTTGCTCATCAAAGCCATTTATAATAGCTCTGTTGTCTTCAATGAAAGTTTCAAAGAAGATACCTTGATCAACAAAATCAAATACGCTAACACCCCAATTTTGGAAACTACGTTTTGTTACGTCTTTATTTAAAAAAACCCAAATATCCTGATGTCTAGGATCAACCCCTATTTTTGCCATCAACCTATCTACTTCTGTAGAAGGACCCTCAAGCACTTGAAGGTACTGTCCTTGACGATAAGAGATAATACCAGTAATGTTTAACTCTGGATTGTGCTTACGAGATACGCTAATAATGTCTGATAACCCTGTAGGCATGCGCATACTAAGATCACTGACAGGCGTTCTACTGACATATGCAATACATTTCATTTTGCCACCACTTAATAAGACGTTAAAGGTCAGTTAAGTTGTTATAACTGTACAGAAAATAAGATTCGTTATGTACGATATATACATAACGAATATGACCTTATGACCAGTCTTATTTGATAAATCGTAAGCAATAAGAATGGCTATATAAATTACTCGTTGGCTAGCATTTTCTAGCCAAACTGGCTCTTTAGATTTCTAGTGTACTTTCTACTGATTTTACCTTACGGCGTGCTAGTGCAAGGTTAGCCTTTGACTTATCAAGTACCAAGTAGATGAATAAGTCTTCATGATTTGCAGTAGGACGAATGATGTGTAGCTGCGTCTCTAGCGTGATTAGCATGTCCTCAACTTCACCTTTGATATCAAGTGATTTCATGGTCGCAACTTTCGCTTTTACGACTTGTGAGTTACCTGCTGCTGCCAACTCTAGATCAACACCGCCACCGATCGTACCTAGTACCATACCTGACATATAGTCGACAATACAGCCGCCCATTGCGCCGTCAAGGGTCATCAATTCTTCTAAAGCTTCATTAATATTTGACATACTTTGTTCCTATTTGCTGGTTTGTTTGAATAACATAATTTTATGAAAAAAGGCATTCTGCGCTTACCGACTATACAAAGAATTTGGCGCACTAATTACTGTTCAATTTATTAGTTTACCTTAAGCCAGTAGCCAAATTCGTAAGCCGTTCATAATAGTGAAATAATATTAACTCAGTGTATTTTTTGGTACGTAAAATATAACCTACTCGTAAACTGAGTTTACCTTCTGTAGCCGTCATCATTATATTCGATATATCAGACTAGAGCACACTTGTACCTAACCGCTCGTGAGGAAATAACGACCACTGAGTAGGAAACTGACAAAAATATGTGAGAATAACAATTATTTAGCATTGCTAGAGAAGATTTTTACGTGATGGAGTCAATGAATTTGGCTCAAAAAATCATTCAAAAATTTGATTAATTTGCAGAAAGGTTGTTTTACAAAGCACTTATAAAAAGTTAAATAATAGCTTCCTAAATGAAGTTATCTTTAAGAATAGTGAGAGGGATTTGGGTTGTTTTTTTGGTTCATTTAAATTTGTTGATTAATTTAAAAGTATAGAGGTGACGTTAAATTCGAGTATTAAAGATAACGTAAGAATAAGCCCATAGTTAAAGGTTTTGTGACATCAATATATATCATTTGGCCAAAGCCAAATTTCGCGCACAAAAAAAAGCCTCACTTCTAATATAAGAAGTGAGGCTTTTTGCGCTTTTTCAAGCCATATTTGGAGCGGGAAAAGAGATTCGAACTCTCGACCCCAACCTTGGCAAGGTTATGCTCTACCACTGAGCTATTCCCGCTTAATATCAAATCGTCCCGTTGTTAACAACGACTACGTCTCGATAGGCTGGCTATTTTAGCAAATATTCTGCGGGTGTCAACACCTTTTTTAAAATTTATTGCCAAAATTGTCGTTCAATCTTTATACGTTTAAGCTAAATTAGCTTAAGTTATTGATTTAACAATATCTATAACACTCAATTCATTTTATCTTTATTTATAACCATCATGGAAATATTTATAGTCATGACAGAAATATGCTCGCTATCTCAATAAGACGTGCTAATAAAATTGAAACCAATAGAACATGATGACGGTATTTACCACTATTGTTTTGGACCAGTTATAGTAATACCGTTGTTAATAGTTAATAGAGCGATAATCAACTTCTCTTCAAAAACAACTCACTATTACCCTGCCTATCTATAATGCCTATTTCCGACTTGTTGCAAAATTACGATGTGCGGTTACGATTTCTGCCTTGGTTTTGACTTGTTAACATTATTATACTTATGCTTACTGACAGTTCAGGTAAAATTTTACTGTTTTGGTAGATCAATGCCTGTGAGTAGAATATTAATAAAAGACGGCCTCTTTATCTACTGTACCAATACCCATTTTGTTTAATTTTAATTTTATCATTTCTAGCGAGGATACTTATCATGAAAAAATTATTGACCACCACAGCGATGGCAGCCTCCTTATCGGCGTTAACGTTGACAGGTTGTTCGAGCACGACTGGCACGGGTGCCATTGGCGTTGATCGCCAGCAACTGCTCTTAGTTTCGAGCGAAGAAGTGTTGCAAATGTCTGCACAAAGCTATGCTAAAACAATACAGGACGCTAGAAACCAGCGCGTACTTGATACCAATACCGCTCAGCTCAATCGCCTAAAAAACATCTCTAATCGTCTGATTGGTCAAGTGGGTGTCTATCGCCCAGATGCCGCAAAATGGCAATGGGAAGTACACACGATTAAATCTAATGAGCTAAACGCCTTTGTACTTCCAGGCGGTAAGATTATGTTTTACACAGGCATTATCGATCGTTTGAATTTAACGGATGATGAGATTGCAGCGATTATGGGACACGAGATGTCGCATGCTTTACGTGAGCATTCACGTGAGCGTCTCTCGCGCGAGTACGCCACACAAACTGGTATAGGTGTTGCCGCTAGTATCTTTGGCTTATCGCAAGGTCAAGCGGATCTAGCAAACGTAGCTGGCGACCTAGGCTTGAGTCGTCCCCACAGTCGTACCCAAGAAGCTGAAGCGGATCAAATCGGTCTAGAGCTAATGGCACGTGCAGGCTACAATCCACAAGCGGCGGTTACCTTATGGCAGAAAATGCAGCGCGCCAGTCAAGGTGAGCCACCACAGTTCTTAAGCACTCACCCTGCCAGCAGCAATCGTATTGCCAACTTGCAATCATTGATGCCCAAAGTAATGCCGCTCTACCAAAAGGCGCGTCGTTAATCAGCATTGTCTTGACGCAAGTTTTATATTGAAATACGGCTCAGCGTTTGGACAAATATTGTAAATAAGAATAGCAGAGTGCAAATAATCAATTGTGCTCTGCTTTTTTTTATCGTGATTATCGTGTTGATATCGTCAGTCCTAAATAAAAAAGATACGCATATGCTCATGCGATACTGGCAATCATTTCCCTCGCTTGCTGTGCCGTTGCTGACAGAGGCGGCGCAAAATGGACGCCAGTATTACTGTATTTCTTTTATAGTGGATTGACTATAGCAGATCGTAGTTGCGCTGGTGGTTGAGATCGTTATTGACAATACACCCAAGCTAATAGCGCCCCGTCATATCAATCGCGTCTGTTATAATAAGCACACGATTTCGGTCATGAATTGACTACTATCATCTAGCCACACACATTGAAGGATTGTTATGAGTACCACGCCTACCGCCAATGCCCTTAATAAAGAACTACAAGCCCTGCAACCACAGCATCTAGAACTGATCAATGAATCTATGAATCATGCAGGTTATTTTGACGGCAAAGAGAGCCATTTTAAGCTAACCATTGTTAGTGATGCCTTTGAAGGCAAACGATTGGTTGCTCGTCATCAGCTAGTATATGAGTTGGTCAATGAGTTACTGACGTCACAAGGTGGACAAGTGCATGCGTTGGCCATTCATGCCTTTACCCCAACAGAATGGCAAGGTCAAAGCCCGGATAGTCCATTATGTGCTGGACAAAATAAATAACCAGTTGTCGCTATATCGCTTGGTCATTTTGACTGATACAGCAAGCATTCTATGCTATCAATACACTGGCAAATTGCAATTTTAGAGGAAACGATAGTCAATGAAACACTTACATATGCTCATGGCGGTACTCGTCATTGTATTGTTCTTATATCAAAGCTACTTGGTGTTGAGCACCAATCGACAAGCACCAAAAGCCATCAAAATAGCCAACCACATTATCTATGCGTTGATTATCGTGTCAGGCGCGGTGATGCTTATGCAGCTTATAAGTGCCAACGCCCCTGTGCAGTGGGTATTTGCCAAAATCATCTTGCTGATCGCGGCTATCAGCTCCAGTATAAAAGCCTTTAATCCTAATGCGACAGCAGGACAAAGAAAGACAGGCATTCTTATTGCGGCAATTGCTTATATCGGTATTGTGATTTTAGCCATTACCAAGCCTGCCAACTTGTTTTAACAAGCCGTCTCTTAAAGCAGCACAAATCGTCACAGTGATGGCATTGAAAGATAGGGCGTAACCGATATATTCTCGATATCTTAATCAGGTTATTTTTATCTTAATGGGTTATAAACACCATCGTTTTACTTAATGGAGGCGCTATGAAAACTCTTACTACAGGCACACTACTGGCAATAGCTGGCGTTTTCGGCCTTTCAGGCTGCGCCTCTACTGGTAATATCGCACCGCAATATGTACCGCCAAGCACGTATCAAAACTATGATTGTCAGGCGCTGAGCCAAGAATATGCGCGAGTCAATCGTTACGTAGCCGATGCAAACAATCAGCAATCAACCTTATCTACGTCGGGTGTCGGTGTTGGCGTGTCAGCAGGACGTTGGGGTATCTCACCCAACATCAGTTTTGGGGTTGGTAAAAGCAATGACACCAAAGCGCGTGATGCGAAACTCTCAAGACTGTATGGTGAGCGTGATGCCATCGTTCAATCTGCCCGTATTCAACGCTGTAGCTTTGCCAATGGCCTTAAAATTTATGGTGAATAGCGATTTATAATAAATAAGCGCTATAAATCCTGTGCCGTTGTATCACGTACCAAATAATTTTCATTATGATGTTTATAAAAAAGCCAATACGTTATTCATAGCGTATTGGCTTTTTTCATAGTGATTGTCTAAATTGTCCAAGCTGAAGCTTTTAAGCGTGAATATAGCGTTAAGCGTTTAAGCTGCGTATCCATTGAACAATTTGATCGGTGGGTAGCGCGCCTGACTGCCGAGCAACTTCTTTCCCATTTTTAAAAGCCACCATGGTGGGCAAGCTGCGAATATTGTAAGGCGCTGCTGCTTGCTCATATTGGTCCGTTTGTATTTTTGCAAAGACCACCTGCGGTAACTGAGTGGCGGCCGCTTTAAATTGCGGCGCCATCATCAGACAGGGTTGACACCAGCTCGCCCAAAAATCAACGACCGTCAGCACATCATTTTTTTGAATGACTTTATTGACCGTCTGCGCGTTAAGCTCATAGGGCATCGCAATTAATAAGTGCTGACCACATTTGCCGCAATTGGGTGCAGCGTTCAGCTTGGCCGTCGGAATTCGATTGGTCGCTTGGCAATGGGGACAGACTAGATGTGCGTTTTGTTCACTCATTAGAGCACTCCTCTACAAATATAATAAATAGGCATTCTAAATGTGCTATTCAAGGACATTAAGCGGGACTTTTAAATACCGGACGCCATTGTCCTCCGGCTGTGGCAAGTGACCAGCGTCGATATTGACTTGTACCGCTGGAATGATCAAACGCGGCATCGCTAACGTCGCATCGCGGCGCTCACGCATTTGCACAAACTCTGCTTCATTAATACCTGATTTGACATGAATGTTGCCCATTTTTTGGGCAGCCACCGTGGTTGTCGGACAGTGTTTACGACCCTGACTCGGATAGTCATGACACAGGTAGATCATCGTATCTTCTGGAAGCGCCAGCAGTTTTTGGATGGATTGATATAAGGTTTTGGCATCGCCACCTGGAAAATCACAGCGAGCCGTGCCAACGTCAGGCGCAAATAAGGTATCACCAACAAAGAGCGCTGATTTTTTGTCATCAACCGCCAGATACGCCATATCAGCTTGAGTGTGACCAGGTACGTACATGGCAGTGATGGTAATATCACCCAACATCAATATGTCGCCGTCATCTGTTAAAATATCGAACTGGCTTGCATCGGTGCGAAAACTCATATCAAAGTTAAAAATTTGCTTAAACGTTTTTTGTACGTCAGTGATATGCTGACCGATAACCAGTTGACCGCCCAGCGCTTCTTTTACATGTATAGCAGCGGACAAATGGTCGGCGTGCGCGTGGGTCTCTATGATATACGCCAGCGACCAGCCATGTTCGCGCACAAACGCAATGACTTCATCAACGCTAGTAGTGCTGGTATGACCTGATTTTGCATCAAAGTCCAATACTGGATCAATAATCGCACAGACTTGTTGTTGTACATCTGCGAGTACATGGCTATAGGTTTCTGTGTCGCTATGTAAGAAACTATGAACTTGCATGATGGCCTCTTTGCGTTTAGATAAAATGTTGGTTATTTAAGAGATGCTGACCTACCCTATGACCCTTTAAATCGCGCTTTTTGCTTTTTTATAGATATAAATCAATATAAGCATCGATAAACGGGCTATCAATTTATATAATGTAAAAGACAGTCAATGGCGACGAAGGTCAATATCTTGGATAGTTCACGTTGTTTTCTCTAAAAGCGTGCAACGCCACTATAACATCTAAGCGATGATGCCCTAAAGCGTGTTAAGTAACGATGTTAACTGAAGATACTCTAACGCTAGGATGATCTGACGCTAAGATACTTTTGTCTAGATGACGGCTTAGCTTTATTAGCCCTTCGATACCAAGACGGACAAAAAGCTGATCGGTTTTATGAGTAGTTGTAGTTAACCTTTTTTTATTGTGAAGACACCCTGTTATGCCCTCTATTACCACCCGTTTGATTCCCGCTTGGTTACGTCAATACCAGTTGTCATCCTTGCCAACGGATGTCATCGCAGGCTTGGTGGTTGGGGTACTGGTCATTCCGCAAAGCTTGGGTTATGCAGTACTGGCCGGGTTACCACCTGTCTACGGACTGTATGCCGCCATCGTACCTGTGATGGTTTATGCTTGGATCGGCTCAAGCAATGTCCAAGCGGTAGGCCCTGTCGCCATCACTGCCATTATGACGGCCAGCAGCTTGCATCCCTATGCCTCTCAAGGCGTTCAGCAGTACGCGCTCATGGCAAGTTTGCTGTCGCTGATGGTGGGTATGCTATTGTGGCTGGCAGGTCGGCTAAAACTTGGCTGGATCATGCAGTTCATTAGCCGCGGTGTGTCCGCAGGTTTTATCAGTGGTGCCGCCGTTTTGATTTTTGTCAGTCAGCTTAAATATCTGACCGCTATTCCTATCGCAGGAAATGGTTTGATCGGTTATTTATCGAGTATGCAAAGGTACGCCGGACAGCTACATCCGCTGACGTTACTAATTGGCGTGGTTGCGTTTGCGCTGTTAGTAGCCAATCGCTACGGCAGTCAATGGGTTTGGCAGACTTGGTTATCTCCATCGTATGCTAAATGGGCAGAGCGCTTATTTCCACTGATTTTACTTGTTGTCGCCATTATCCTTAGCGTGATTTTACATTGGACTATGAATGGTGTGGCGACGATTGGCGGTATTCCGCAGGGACTACCGACTTTTACCCTGCCCTATGTGCCAGATTTTGGTGAAGCGCTAGACTTGCTGCCGAGTGCTGGACTGATGGCGCTGATTATCTTTGTATCTAGTAGTTCGGTTGCCAACAACTATGCGCGCTTACGCGGTGAGACATTTGATGCCAACCGTGAGCTGACGGGATTGGGGCTGGCCAATATGGCGGGTGGTTTCTTTCAAAGCTTTACCATCGCTGGTGGATTTTCACGAACGGCGATTAATTCAGATTCAGGTGCCAAAACGCCCGTGGCAAGTCTGGTCACGGTACTGGTCATGATCGCCGCTTTAATCGCCTTTGGTAATGCCCTAGCACCACTGCCCTATGCCTTGCTGGGTGCTACCATCATGGCCTCTATTATCAGTCTCATCGATATCACAACCTTGCGCGCCGCTTGGCAACGTGACCGCTTAGATGCAGCCAGCTTTGTGTCAGCATTCGTGGGTGTGTTGATATTTGGGCTGAATACAGGGTTGGTCATCGGTCTTATGGTGTCATTCGCCAGCTTGATTTGGCAGTCGAGCAAACCGCACGTCGCTATCGTTGGTCAACTGGCAGGTACTGGCCATTTTCGCAATATCAACCGTCATGACGTGGTGACCTTTAGCAATCTATTGATGCTGCGCGTCGATGAAAGTATCTTTTTTGGCAATAGTGAATCTGTTCATCACCGCGTGGTGCAAGCTACTCAGCAATATCCAAAAGCGCGTGAGGTTGTCCTCATTATGTCAGCAGTTAATCACATTGATCTCACCGGACAAGAGATGCTGATTAGCCTCAACCAAGAGCTTTTGAGCCAAGACAAGTATTTAAACTTTAGCTTTATCAAAGGCCCGGTCATGGACATTATTGAAAATACCCCCATCATCACTGAGCTTTCAGGGCATGTGTATTTGAGCACCATGGATGCCGTAAATGCGTTAAAAGAGACCTAACACTTGTAACTTGAATAACGATAGGCGGTTAAATCAATAATAATTATTGTTGTCTGTGACAAAATACAGATACGTTGAAAGCTGTGTTATGCTAAATTACTATAAGCTTTAAACATAATAGACTTAAAAAAATAGCACTTGATAACTTTTTAAGATAAATCGTTTTAAAAACAAGCGATTCTAAAAATTACCATCAGCTATCTAATTCTATATCCAAACGCCTTTTAATATACGCAACTGACTTTACTTATGACCGATAATCTAACCATATACAAGCAAATTTATCCAAGCCAATGTGTCAAGATTGCTGAGCTTGGCTATCGTTCTGTACTCAATATCCGTCCTGATGCTGAGACAGAAACCCAGCCTAATAGCGGTGACTTTACTCACGCTACTAAAGAAGCCAATTTGACCTACCATCATCTGCCTTTTGACGATGAGCGTTTAAGCATGGCAACTGTCGAGCAATTCGCCGACTTTTATCGTACGATGCCCAAACCCATCTTAATGTTTTGCGGCACAGGCGCACGCGCCAAGCTGCTTTATCAAAGTGCGTTGATGCAAGGACTGATCTAAAGACAGCGACCATACTCAGTTAAAAATATGCACGTGACAATGTTTATGTGAAAATACTTATGCGACAATGCTTGTGTGAAAATGTTTATGTGACATTACTTACGTTCTTTGTCTTTAGAAAACGGTGTATTTAAATTACGCTTAAACAGTGTGCTGTTGCACCCACTTATCTCTTTTTCATATAAAAAATGCTTAGCATAGAACATAACAAGGATCGCTTATGAGTCATCAAGTCAGTTTTACCGGACAAATCACCCCAGACCAAGTACCGATGATTGCCGAAAACGGTTTTAAAACCATTATCAATAATCGTCCAGATGGTGAAGAACCAAATCAACCGACCAGCGCTGATATCGAAGCGGCTGCTAAAGAAGCAGGCCTTGCTTATAAAGAAGTGTCTTTTGCTGGTAATGAGCTGAATCAAACCCACGTCGAAGAATTTGCTGATTTCTTTAATCAAGCTGAGCAGCCCATGTTAATCTTTTGCCGTACGGGCAATCGCTCAAATGGTATTTATGAAGCCGCCAAGCAAATGGATTTGTTAGACGACTAAGACGAATCTAAAAAATGTCTTACCGCCTAAAAAACAAAAACGCCCGTCCAGATTTTGGATGGGCGTTTTTCGTTATAAACAAGTCGATAACGATCTTAGATATTTTTATGTTACATAGCGCTAGTAGACCGCTAAATGAATTTCTATGTTTAATCTCAGATCAATAACCCATATTTTTCAAAGGGTAATTTTCCGGCCTAGTATAGCCTTTATCCTTTTGATAGTTGATACGATAAACAGCATTATTATAAACCTTACCTCTTACTCGCCCATCAATAATCATTGTTAGTGGGTAAAACCCATTAATTGTCTTACTGGTATCAATAGCAAAAACCGTTTTAACAATATCGCACTCGGAAAGATCGTCTTCGCATTTTCCAGCGTCTTCGTTGTTATATTGAGTGCCTATCCAACTCTCTCTAATATCGCGTCCATCTGGTGTCAGTATGACAAGACTATCACTATAGTAACCTTGAAGTGCGTTGCTGTGTTGATTCAAAAAGCCCCAAGCGTTAGGAGAGAGTTTCTGTAAGCGCCAGTCAGAAAGCCCCCGACCAAAACTGCCAACACTTATAGTAGGTTTTGCTGACTCAACTTGCCAGCCACTACCTTTTGGTTTTAATACAAACATGCCAGCTAAACCGTTATCAAATCGAATATCGTCATACTCTAGCCCTTTACCATTATCATCAAATCTTATATCGCCCGTTACCAGTACATATAACCGCTTACCTTTATCAGTTTCTACCACTTTCTGCCTATCAATATCGATACAATAACCTGTCATGTCTGGCTCATTTGTTAAGCCATTTACTGAACCTGACGGTGCAATCACACCATGACACTGTAACGCTTCATTATAAAGTGGGTAATAAGGCTTTAAGACATCCATCACGCTATCAGCCGCAACCGTATGAGTGGCAAAGCCTAATGATCCAAAACTAAAAAGTAATCTTAAACTGATTGTTGATCTACGTAATTTAGCGTACGCCATACATACCTCAATTGAATAACATCACTGTACTGGATAGTCTTTAGGCACTTGATAGCCTTTTTCTGGTTTATAGTTTATTTTGTAGACCTGATTGTTATAGGTCTTTTTTTTCGTTCCGTCATGGTTATATTCATAGCCATTAACCGTTATTTCCAATGGGTAAAAACCATTAACTACTGTCGTCTTATCAATACCGAGTTTGGCTTTAATCCATGCACAGTAATCTATATTCTTATCTTTGCTACAGCCCGATAGTGCGAATGGATTGTTTTCCATGGTTACTTTGGCTGTAATATGACTGTCTATCACTTTTTTTGACTTGGGATCTGGCGCTAATAATACATACTCAGAAAACGACTGAATGTAATGGGAGTCACTATGAATATTAATAAACCCCCACAGATCAGGGCCGACTTGTATCAGCTTCCATTCCTTTAATCCGTTACCAAAGCTGCCTGCATTCATTGTAGGATTGGCATACTCAACTTCCCAGCCATCATCTTGTGGCTTCAAGACTAACATACCGACCAGTCCAGTGTCAGCATGAGAGCCAGAATCATTTCCGCCTTCTTTATCAAATGATACATTTCCAATAACTAATAGATATAAACGTTTGCCTTGCTTCGTTTGTACTTGTAATTGTCTATCCACTTCAATGCAGTATCCACTTTTTAGGTAGACACCTTCATCGATTGTAGAGCCTTTATTAGCAACAATGCCTCGGCACTGTTTAATCTCATTATAGATGGGATAGTATTTATCTAGAATTTCATCGACAGTCGCAGCATAAACGTTGTTGACACTTAATATTAGCAGTATAAAGACTAGGTATTTGGTTAAGTTTTTCAGCTTACTATTGAAGTAATTATCTGTAATTTTCATTTTTTCAATTATCTTATATAATTTTATTAGCAAACATAAGTAAATTTTTATAAATTAACAAGCTGTAAATTTTTTTTCCTAGAAAAATTACTTTCCTCCTAAAATGAATACCATATTTCTCGTAGCCTCCAAACAAGTTTGACGGCATACTACAACGCTACTCTCGCAAAAATATAGGATACGACGATGCAAACCCCTCTCTTGATTATTGGTAATAAAAACTACTCTTCTTGGTCGTTGCGGGCTTGGTTACTCTTAAAAGCCTTTGAGATTGAATTTGACGAGCAGCCCATCCAGCTGTTTGATGCATCGGCACTGCCAATACTTAAAGAGCATACGCCAATAGGTAAAGTCCCTGTCCTCGTGTGCGGTGAAGGCGAGCACAAAGTCACCGTTTGGGATACGTTAGCAATTGCTATATATGCCAATGGTTTTTTGACAGACAAAGACATTTGGACAGGTAATCTCAAATCAGAGGCAAATAAGGACGACAATCGTCATAGAATAGACAGTGCCTATTGTCAAAGTATCGTGGCAGAGATGCATTCAGGAATGACAGGTATTCGTAATGAGATGCCAATGAACATTCGAGCGGCGGCCAAAATAGAGCCAAGTAACGCTTGCTTAGCGGATATTGCTCGTATTGAAGCCATCTTTGCTGATTGTTTAAAACAACGTTCAGCGGACAGCTATTTGTTTGGCGCGTTCACAGCTGCTGATGCTTTCTTCGCCCCTGTGGTACTGCGACTACAAACTTACGCCAATGCCTCTGGTTTGACATTACAACCAACGACGCAGCAGTACTGCCAAACGATGATAAATAATCCGCACATGAAGGTTTGGATTGAATCGGCGTTAAAAGAGACGCGAATTATTACAGAAGATGAAGCTGGTGAGATTGTATCTGTGACAGGTGTGTTGGCTGATTAAACAGTAGCCTAAAATCCTTTTTTTAATAGCGAACAATAAAAAAGCCACCTCAAACGAGGTGGCTTCTTAGTCTAAATCAAAGCTAAAAACAAATAACTTACTGCATAACCAAGTATTCAAACGCTGATAATGCGGCTTTTGAACCCTCGCCCATCGCAATATTAATTTGCTTAAATGGAACCGTGGTCACGTCACCACAAGCAAAGATACCTCTGCGATCTGTACGGCAGCGCTCATCAATCTCAATCTCACCGAAACGGTTTAGATCGACAAACCCTTTGATAAATCCAGTATTGGGCACTAGACCGATCTGGACAAATACCCCTGCCAGCTCAAGCTCTTTGGTCTCACTGGTGTTGCGGTCTTCATAGACAATAGAGCTGACTTTATTGTCCGTGGCTTTGATCTCTTGCGTTGCTGCACTGGTAATGATATCAATGTTGGCCTTTTCTTTGGCTTTATTGATCAACACCTGATCTGCTTTTAGGTCTTCTGCGAACTCAAACACGGTGACATGTTTGACAATACCCGCCAGATCAAGCGCCGCTTCGATACCTGAGTTACCGCCGCCCACGACAGCAACTTCTTTGCCTTTGAAGAATGGACCATCACAGTGCGCACAGTAAGCCACGCCTTGACCGATGTTTTCTTCTTCGCCCGGCACACCAAGCTTACGCCACTGTGCCCCGGTCGCTAGAATAATACTGCGCGTTTCAAACGTCTCACCCGTATTTAGATGAATGCGATAGTTTTCATCTTTGGTTTCACCAATCTCTTTCACGCTGACGTGTTCTTTAAAAGTGATGTTGTATTCGCGCAAGTGTTTTTCAAAGTTGTTAGACAACTCGCTACCTGTGGTTAGCGTCACAGAGATTAAGTTCTCAATGTCTTGCGTGTCTTTTACTTGTCCACCAATACGATCAGCAACCATGGTCACTTTTAGACCTTTACGAGCCGTATAGATAGCGGCTGCCACACCTGCTGGGCCTGCACCAATGATGGTCACATCTTGTTGCTCTAATTGCTCAGCGTCGTCTTCACTGGCTTCGCTTAACAAGTCAGGATATTGATCTTGTAACTTTTCAATCAATTTTGCGGTGTCAATTTTACCATTAGCGAACGGCTTACCGTTTAGGAATACGGCTGGCACGCCTTGAATGTTATTGGCGTCCACTTGTTCTTGGAACAACGCGCCATCGATCATCTCGTTACTGATATCGTCGTTAAGTAGCGCAAATTGATTTAGGGCTTGCACAACTTCTGGACAGCTATGGCAAGACAATGACACATACGTCTGAAACTGTAGCGGCTTATTAAAGCGTTTGATGAGCTTTTGAACCCCTTCATCCAGCTTTAGTGTATGACCACCCGCTTGCAGTATTGCCAAGATCAATGACGTAAACTCGTGACCGCCTGGAATACCACTAAAGACAATGCCGGTATCCGTCAGCGTGCCATCGATATGACTACGAACGGCAAAACTAATTGGGCTTGGTAAGCTGTCATCGGTTGCTGCACTATCAAAATTGATTTTGTCGGTTGTACCGGCGATTTTAGTCAAAAAGTCGATCAATTCAGCGCGCTTGCTGTGCTCACCGCTACCCAATACAAAAGTAATGGGACGAGTCATATTTTCGCTATAGCTCTTTACCGCGTCTAATAAACCTTGATCTATCATGTTTGTTCCTCTTCATTACTGGATATGTAACGGCAACTGTCATGTTGCACGCCTAAATGCGAATTCTTTCTTATTAATGGTTTTGTTTAAAACTCTGTAGGCAACTACATAATGCCCTTGAATGTCACTATTATCATAGGTTGGAAGCCTTTGAGCAAGCTGAGAAACTCAAATCTTACGTTTTATAAAACCAATCATAAATAGGTATAATTAATTAAATATAAACTTACTAACTGATTATTGCCATAGTATCTAGCTAATTTTTTCGCTACAATCGAGTGAGACCGCTGGGAAAATCCCCTTGTCAGTCGGGTGGCAGATGGGCTTTTATAAGCGTTTTTTCTGCTGCCATAAAGCGGTATCTTATTGAACCAAGTCGTCTTTTGGTTCAGTAAACGGTAAGTCTTACAATCATAAAAATCTTAATGACTATGCGCGATCCGTTATCGCAGATCCCTGCCTCATAACGCTGCGCCTCATAACAAGGATGACCAGATGAGAAAGACAGAAACCTTTCAAGACAATAAAGAGATCATTGCTGAGCTTAGACAAACAGACAGCCATTTTGCGAGCATTTTTGATGAGCATACTCAGCTTGATCAGCAAATCAATCAGCTCGAAAAAGATGTGATACAACATGCCAGCCGTGAGGAAGAAATAGAACAAATGAAATGGCGCAAGTTGCATCTTAAAGATGAGATCTATAGAGCCATTGAAAAAAATAAATCTCACGCCTTAAACCAGTAACTTCTCCTCCTTTTATATATATGGCATTAAATAAAAAGCCGCTTATGTGTGTCGTTAAATCATTAACTGACACATAAGCGGCTGTTTTCATCTTTCATTAATTTCGGTCAATCAATAACTGTCTATGTAGCTATCGACTACTTAGCCCCCGATAATCTCGCCACCATTCACATGAATAACCTGCCCTGTGACATAGCTTGCGTCATCACTTGCTAGGTATAAATAGGCAGGCGCAACCTCATACGGCTGACCGGGACGTCCCATCGGATTGTCTTTCCCAAAGCTCTCGATTTCATCAGGCGTGAATGAGGCCACAATGAGGGGTGTCCAGATTGGCCCCGGTGCCACGCCGTTGACGCGAATGCCTTTTTTCTCAGTGGTCAAATTGGTTGCTAATGCACGAGTAAAGGATAAAATTGCGCCTTTAGTCGATGCATAATCCATTAAATAAGCGACGCCGCGGTAAGCAGTAATCGATGTGGTATTAATAATGCTACTTCCTGCTTTCATGTGCGGCAGGGCAAATTTACTTAACCAAAAATGCGGGTAAAAATTGGTGTGAACGGTTTTGTCGAACTGCTCGGTACTAATGTCCGTCAGTGACTTTTGCTCAATCTGCAACGCTGCATTATTGACCAAGATATCAATTTTACCAAATTCAGAGATGGCTTTATCGATGAGGTCTTTGCAATTGGCTTCTTTTGATAGGTCTGAGGCCACTAAAACACAGCGTCGATCATAAGACTCGACATGCTGCTTGGTCTTATTGGCATCTTCGTCTTCACATAGATAGCTGACCACGACGTCCGCGCCTTCTTTGGCAAATAAGATAGCAACCGCTTGCCCGATACCACTGTCAGCACCAGTGATAACGGCTACTTTTCCAGCCAGCTTACCGTTTGGGTAGTCACGCGGTAAGGTTTCAGGGGTTGGCATTTGCGCTTGCTGGGTTCCAGGCAGTGACTGCTGCTGATCTTTTGGACGATCGTTCTGAGATGACGTATTATTACTCATAATAACTCCTTTTTATTAACATGATTGTATTATCGATATTTACATAAAGGCCTCGTTGAAAAAAATATGCGTTGTTTTATTTCTCATATCCTTTATGCGCTTTTGATTGTTTCGTTTTCAAACAACCAAGGCGTTCTTATCAACCTTTGTTAATAGCATAGCGGTACGATAAAAAAACTCGAATAGTCTTGCGTGACAGATTGTGACAGTGATGTAATTAATACAACCAGATAAAACGAACAGTAAATAATGTTAATAACTAACGTCATTTATGTAATGTGAGTAAGTTTGTATACAAAAAATTATTTAATGAATCAAAAAAAAGACCCTACCAGTAATGACTGATAGGGTCTTTTTTATACTTTAAATCTAAGTTTCAAAAGCTATCTTTACAGAATCGCTATTTGTATTCTTCTGCTTAGATTTTACCAACTAGGTCAAGACTTGGCTTTAGCGTATCGCCGCCTTGTTCCCAAGCTGCTGGGCAAACTTCGCCGTCGTTTTCACGAACGTACTGGGCTGCTTTTACTTTACGTAGCATATCTTTTGCACTACGGCCGATACCGCCTGCATGGATTTCAGCGACTTGGATCAGACCGTCTGGATCTACTAGGAATGTACCACGCTCAGCCAAACCTGCTTCCTCAATCATGACGTTGAAGCCACGAGTGATTTTACCAGTAGGATCACCGATCATTGGGTAGTTTACTTTACCAATGGCATCTGAAGAATCATGCCATGCTTTATGCGTGAAATGCGTGTCAGTTGATACTGAGTATACTTCTACGCCTAGGCCTTTTAGCTCGTCGTAATGAGCGGCCATATCTTCAAGCTCAGTTGGGCAAACGAAAGTAAAGTCAGCTGGGTAAAATAGGAAAATCGCCCAACCACCTTTCACGTCTTCTGAAGTGATGGTTTTGAACTCACCATTAACATACGCATCTGCTGAAAATTCTGGGATTTCTTGATTGATAATAGACGCCATGATTGGCTCCTTTATAATTGAGTTAATTGTCATGTATTTTTAGGCTATTACTATAAAGCCTTTAGTATTCTGGACTACCTGACAAACTATACGCGAATTCCATGGTTAATCCAGTTAAAACTTTTTAATGTGATGTTTTGTTTTATTAAACTTGTTAAACTATTATCTCAGCTTTTTATCATCAGTTTACTACAGGTAAATGACGGTTTTATTAAGAGCCTTGATCACGCATGGTAGCGTCTGCATATCTCGAATAAATCCGTATATCCCGTATATCCCGTATAACACATGGCATCGGAAGCCCATTAATAGAAGAGGTCTTATGATTACTTTACGTCAACTTGAATTTGCATTAGCGGTTGCCAAACACCGTCATTTTAAACGGGCAGCAGAAGACTGCAATATCTCGCAGTCTGCCTTGAGCTTAGGTATCGCCGAGCTTGAAAAGCAACTAGACACTCAGATTTTTGAGCGTAACAACAAGCAGGTCTTAATCACACCAATAGGTGAAGATATTCTGACGCGGGCGCAGCGGGTGTTTTCAGAAGTGAACGACTTGACCACGCGCGCGCACAGTCATCAGTCGCCGCTTGCTTACCCGATGACGGTTGGAATTATTCCCACTATTGCCCCGTATTTATTGCCCAAAGTATTGCCAGCACTACGAGCGCAGTATCCTGAATTTCGTATGACCATCGTTGAGCAGCAAACGGAGCGCTTGCTCGAACAGGTGCGTTACGGTCATATTGACACGGCTATTATCGCTCTGCCTTATCCAGTCGATGGTCTACACAGCTTTGAATTTTGGAATGAAGACTTTTTTGCCGTTTTTCCAAAGAACGACGTCCACGCAACGCTTGAAACCATTAATGCGGATGAGCTGGCAACGGCCAATCTGATGCTACTGGGTGAAGGTCATTGCTTGACTGACCAAACGCTGTCCGTCTGTCACTTTGATCGCACACAAATGAAATCCAGCTTTTCTGATGCCAGTCTCAATACGCTGATTCAGATGGCGCTTGCCAACATGGGCACGACATTAGTGCCTGAAATGGCGCTGAACCAACTGCATTTGCAAAATCAAAATGCCGTTGCCGTGCCACTGGCAGAAGAAGGGCCACACCGCCACATTGCCTTTGTCACTCGTCTGAACTATGCCCGCGTTGATGATGTCAATTTACTCGGCAAGGTATTCAAACAGGCGTTTGAAGAGGCTGCGGCTAACGGTTGATATAAGATGAAAGATGGTTGTAAGTTATAATTATTCAAAAGGCAGCGTAGATTTACTATAGAAACACTATAGTCAATGCACTTTGAAAGAGAGACCGTGAGACTGGGATGAATTTTCCGCAGCCTCTGTATTAGCAGCACGCCAGAAAAATTTATACCAGTCTCACGTTATTATTAACGTATCTATTTTATTTAAAACTGGATGTACCGCGCTGTTATAGTTGAGCCAAAATAAAAGCCGTACATACGGTTATCAGGTTCTACTGGTGGGTTACAAAAAAACAGGTATGTCATGAACAAGTCTTCGCAAATCAGTAACGATCTGGGCAATCGTTTTGCGCAGCATCTGCTTGCGTTGAACAGTGAGATCACGCCAGCAGAAGCGCAAGCGCTGTGGCTGGATATCGCTGCTCGCTACAACGAAACCCAGCGTGCTTACCATAGCTTGCGCCATCTCCAGCAGCTGTTGGTAGAGTTTGAACAAATTGCCCAGTACCTTTGTGAGCCGCACTTGATAGCCTTGGCTCTGTACTATCATGATGTCATATACAATCCGCTACGCTCAGACAATGAGCAAAAAAGCGCCGACTATATGCTAGATAAGCTAAATTGCTATTTGTCAGATGACCAATGTCATTATGTCTATGCGCTTATCATGATGACCGCCACGCATCAACTTGGCGAATTAACGAATAATCAAAGACGGCGTGATGCGGCTTACTTGTTGGATATGGATTTGAGTATTTTAGGCGCGCCTTGGCCTGAGTATGAACGCTATGCGCAAGCGGTACGCTGCGAGTATACGCATGTGCCTATCGCCGATTATCGAGTCGGTCGAACCAAGGTATTAAAATTTTTATTAGCGCACTCACCACTTTATTTAACTGATTACTACCATCAGCGCTTAGACGTACAGGCTCGAGCAAATATCGAACGTGAAATCATGCTTTTACGCGCATCTGAATAAATAGCTCACTCCCCTGCCGCGCTGGATGGGAGTTATAGCTGGTCTCCATAATCTCAATCTCAAAATGCGGCTGAAAACGCTGCTGGTACTCTTCTTTCGTCCCGCCAAACGGTGGCTCATCTCGTCCGAATGCTTTATCGAAGAGCAAACCTACTAACCTGCCATTGGGTTTCAGTAGCGCCGCCATCTGTTCGACATACTCATCACGGCGGAGCGGATTTATCGCGCAAAAAAATGTTTGCTCAAGTATCCAATCAAACTGATATTGCTCAGGCGATAAGGTAAAAAAATCGGCACAAATCAAATGCTC
Source organism: Psychrobacter halotolerans (assembly GCF_039680845.1). Taxonomy (NCBI): domain Bacteria; kingdom Pseudomonadati; phylum Pseudomonadota; class Gammaproteobacteria; order Moraxellales; family Moraxellaceae; genus Psychrobacter; species Psychrobacter halotolerans. The sequence goes on from NZ_JBDKWD010000001.1 coordinate 721,566, forward strand.
AGCGGGAAAGTCAGGATAACGCTTGGCAAAAGCCTCAATCGGCGACTGCGCAAAATCAACCAATGTGACGTTGGTAAACCCTTGCTCACGCAAGTAGCCAACTTCATAAGCGTTGCCCGCGCCCGGTACTAAAATGGCTTGTGCTTTAGCCGACTCAGGCAATTGGTCGATGTAGGCTTTTAACGGCGGCGACACCTCGCCCATATCCCAGCCAATGCTGTCCGTTTCATAGCGCTGCTGCCAAAACTCGGCTTGATTGACCTTCTCCATACGACCTCCTTGTCTTATTAAATCTTATTTTAAATGAGTTATATAGTTGATCCACCATAAAATAAATACAGCGCTACTGAGATAAATTTTGCCTCGCCTCTGTCTGCGAAGGCACAGCAAGCAAGAAAAATTTGTTGCAGTAGCGCGTTATAATAGGTGTGCTCTTTTTATTTGGGACTGACTATATACTGATACTGCCTTTAATCTAACTGCCCCGTTTTACCTGCCAGCACATTATGCCAGCGTTGATAGTCAGGCATCGCTGTCGCTACCGTTTGCCAAAACGCGCGGCTGTGATTGGCATGATGCAAATGGCACAGCTCATGGACGATGACGTACTCGGTGCATTCAATTGGATAAGCAGGCAGATAGACGGACAACCAAATTCGTCGCGCACGCGTATTACAACTGCCCCAGCGTGTGTGCATTTTTTTCAAGCGTATCTCATTGGCACTAGCGCCAACGATTGGCTGCCATTTTTCAAACAGTGCTGGCATGATGTCAGAAAGCTGTTGCCGATAGTACGTTATTTTTTCCTCATGGTTTAACACAAAAGGTTGCGCCTTGCCCCATAACAGCAATGGATTGTCGTTATTTGCAGCGTCATTTAAAGCATCAGATGAGCGCTGTTGTTTGCGTTGATATTGTTCCAATACTTGCGGATGGCTGGCAATCGCCCACGGCACACGTTTCGCAACCACTTGTCCAATCTGTGCGCTGCTGATAAATCTCGGTACAGAGACCATCAAAGTATAAGGCTTGAGACGAAAATTGATATTTTTGACGCGCTTTTTGCTCAGCTGCAACTCAATACCTGCTTGCGCAAGACGCGCTTTGGCATCTGTCAATATCGAGGTCTTGTCCTGTAACATCATCTTTTCCCTAATTTGGCTGCTCCTGCTGTGCTTGTCACAGTCTCGTTTGCTATAGTGAGTTCAGTATAGAAGTAATACAGCGGGACTGGAATGGGTTTTTCGCAGCCTCTGTCTGCGCAGGCACAGCAAGCAAGAAAAATTTATACCAGTTCCGCGTTGCAACATCATGGTTCTGTTTTATTTAGAATCGACTATAGTAACGCTTGCAAATGGTTATCAAAAGACATGCTATGTTGCAGGCTATCTACCTGTATACGCCCTTTATCGTTACTCAAATTTGATGAGGTCGTTGACATGTTACGCACAGATAATGTGGTTAATTGACCTTGTCCATCACTGACAATAAAGCCTGACGTTTCATTATTATAGCTTGTCTTACATATCACCGCAGCGCCTGCACAATCTGGCAGACTGACCGTCTCGATTAGAGCATACGTGTTTAAATCAAAAGTTGCGGCACAGCCCCCTATCGGTGTGGTCACACATAATTGGTTATGCTCGCTATCCACCGCCACACTGGCAATGTATTGATGAAAGCGTTGCCACTGGTTGTTTGGCATGGTTAAGGGTCGAAATGCTCTTTCACCGCGCTGATGAGTCAGTACGAGTGGCACGTTGATGTGCTTATCTCCTTGGAACTGAATGCCAATCATCACGGTACCATTATCGTGCAGCGCCAAATGACGCACGCTCATCTGATTGTGTTCAGGTATGATTTGCTCAAGTAAAGTGCCATCGTAACGGTCTAAATAAACCAGCGATGGGCGCATGGTATCTAAATTCAGCTCCTCACGCGAGGCTTGCTCGGTCTTGATACCGCCATTGGCAATAATCAATGTCTTGCCATCTGGATGCATGATCAACTCATGTGGCCCAATACCGTGCGAATCAAATTCTGCTATTTTTTTATAACCGAGATTGGCATCATAAAGACCGATTTTACCCTCTAGGCTTATCGTATCATTCTCGGTCACATAGAGCCATTTACCATCGAGACTGTAGCAAGCATGACCATAAAAATGGCGATTGTCCGAAGCATTGATCGCAGCTTGCACTTGTCCTGAGGCGGCCTCTAATACCCAAAACTTCTCACTGGGACGACGACCCATGACCACGATGTCGCGGCTTTGAGTTTTATCGTTATTGTGACTATACTTGTTGGGGCTATGCTTGTTGTGGCTATACTCTTTTTGAATATTGGTCGGCTGCACAACAATATCGTGCACACGCTCTGGCATGGTCGCTTGCCAAACGATTTGCCGATCCGCATCGATACCAACGACTCCAAACTCGTTTACACTATTGTCGTCTTTCGCTTTTTTAGCGTTTTTAGCTTGTGGCATTGCATTGTTTTTTGGCATAGCAGCCACGCCACTGACCCAGCAGACAGGGCGCGGCGCTATAATGATGGACTGTATTGCGCTAACACCAATAACGTCATTGTTAACAACACTATTGTCGCTACCGTTACCGTTGTCCGCTAACGAATCAGTATCATAAGCGCGTTGCCACGCTGTCGTTGCTTGCCTACACGCATACTGAAAGCGCGTTAATCTTCGCTTAGACGCTGACGCCATTGGAGGGAGCTGTGAGCGAATGCCAGTCACATAGTCTTGCACACTTGCATCATGCTGCCGCTGTTTGCGATAACAATGATGAATGCTAACCAATGCCGCCGTCCCCATGGCCGTCCACACAGACGTCACCAGTAGTTCATGAGTTAAGGTTTTTACGCCGCGCCCACTCGTTAAATTAGACTCATGAGCAGTAGGATTGTTCACTGATGCGGCGGAATTTGTTTTAGGAGTCTGCATTTTTTAATCGCCGTCAGTACTATTAAAGCCAACACGAATACCGAGCGTGGGGATCAGTTGCCGCTTAATCAAACGCGTGACGGTGGTCAGATGATCAAGCAGTTCTTGCTGCGCAGCTTTGTCAGCCGTCGCTAGATCTTCTGGCATTTGTGCTAACAAAGTCGTGGTATCCGCAAGCGCCGTCGAGAGATTGTCCGCCACTTTATTTTTATCGTTACTGCCCAAAATCGCCGTCAAGACAGGATCGGTTAGCGCTTGGTTCAACGTCGCCAATTTTGCATTGATAATCGCGCGGCTTTGTCCAGCGGTCGCAGCAGGCAGATGGCCTTTTGCCTTTCCTGACAGGCCTAGCGGTTGCTCAATAGCGTTCGACTTCATGGTCTCAACTAAGGATAATAAAGAATTAACCCATTGATTCAATCCTTGATCGCTTTCAGCCGTTTTATCAATCGCTAATAGATTGGTGGCGTTTTGCTGCCAGTTTTTCTCAATCTCTTTTAGGCGTGCGCTTAATGCCCCACTCGCGCTAATAACATAAGCACATTGGGCCGCGTCCAAACTGTCATTGGTATGTAATGCTTCTTCTAAACCTGGCACACCTTGAACAATGGCACTTTCGTTAGCCAGCTGCTCAGCCGTCAATTTTGGATTGGCAGTAATAAGCTCTGCTACGCCGCGGTGTACCAGTCCACGCTCATCGGGATAATAATTGATATATAAATTGCTCATACTAGCGGTGGCAGGACCAAAGTTTATCATCTCAGCACTTGCCCACGCTTGCGCCAATATCAGCCATTGATCGCGCAGCGCTTGTAACGTCTCACTGCTTACTGGGGCTTGTTGGCAATGCGTTTGTGCCAAATCATGCAATAGATCACTTTGCTTAGCCGCATCCGCGTACGCTGGGATAACGAGGTCATTTGCCACGTGGGTCAAGTAGGTTTTTTCCGTATCGGCACTGATGTCTACCGCCGTAATGGTTACCACCTCATCGCCTGCCACTTTTTCTGAGCTGGCTGTGGCGCTCTTGTCTTGCGCGACTTTTTGGCTATCATTATCTGGCGTTTTGTTCTCATCAGCAGGTTTTACGCAGCTAATCAGCAAGCCTGCACTCAAGGCAGATAATGCCATTGCTAAAGCATGATTGATTTTCATAGATGTCTCGGTTCGTGATTTTCATAAGGGTGGTTATAGGCAGTTCAAAATAAGATCGATACATTCATAGCCACAGGTGACTGGTATAAACTTTCCTTGCGTGCGGCTAGTACAGAGGCTGCGCAAAATTCATTCCCGTCACTCTGACTCATTTTTACAGTAGATTGACGATAGAAGAGTGATCATAACGATTTTAAGAACGCATTTAATTCAGCACGTCCTTGTTTGTCCAATTTAAGGACTTGTTGCTGTTGTTTTTGCGCTTCTCCGCCATGCCAGAGCACCGCTTCCATTAAGGTGCGAGCACGGCCATCATGTAAAAAAGTGGCTTGTGGATCAACAGTTTGGGCAAGACCAATGCCCCATAGAGCAGGCGTACGCCATTCATAAGAGTTGGCCAAAAATTCAACTTGAGCCGCTTTGGGCGGCAACGTGCCAGCGATTGTTCGATCAGCTAGGCCATCACCCATATCGTGTAACAACAAATCTGTATAAGGATAAATCACTTGCCCATGCTGCTCAAGGTGGTCATCATCCGTTTTTGGTAGCTGATATCTTGGCGTATGGCAACTTTGACAGCCCATATCATAAAAGCGTTTTTTACCCGCCAGCACCAGTGCATCATCGGCATGACGGCGATGCGGCACTGCCAAATTACGCGTATAAAATTCGACGAATTTGGCTACGTCATCGCTGACTTCGACAGGCGGTTTACCATCCCCTTGTTCATCAGCACCAGTAGTCGCGTTTAAGCATGCGGTCTGAGTCGGCATACATGATTCATGAGGACGAATAGTTGACGTCAGCCCCATGTCTTCATTAAAAGCGCTTTGGTTTTGCGTAATGAGCTTGGTTTGACCTGCTTTCCAGCCAAAGCGTCCAAGCGCCTGCTTACCTGTTTGTGGATCCATGACCCAGTTAAATTTGCCACTGATATCACCATTGGCCTTGCTCGCTTGTTTTTTAATGTCTTCATCTGCAATCTGTTCGAGCAATCCAAGCCCGATCATAGGCAGCGCCACTCGTGGCGATATCATCAACTCATCATCAAATGGGCCGTATCCGGGGTTGGTTAAACGAAACGTAGGTGCGCGTAATGTTTCAATATGACCATCAGCAAACGTCATAGGCTTGTCTCTCCACTTGACCGTAATACTTGCTTCAGCAGGGACGCCTTGAATACCACGATCTTGCAATTGCCCGCCGTACATAGGATGAACCACTTTTTCGATAAGGGAGCTTTGTAATTGTTGGCGCTGTTCATCGGTGGTCGCTGGCATCGCCAGACGAATCAGTAAGCTGTCGGCATCGTCGTCTGCGTTCATGGGTGCATGACCGCGACCGTCTTTTATATGACAAGACTGACAAGCGGCGACGTTGAATAGAGCGCCCAAGCCATCGCGGCTGTCCGTACTGGCAGGCGCAACAACCCACGGTTGCCGAAAAAACGCATTACCAATAAAAAATGAGCCTTTACGTGAAGCTGTCAGATTTGAGGAAGGTTTAGAGTAGCTCTCAGCACTGCTAATGGTGATACCCGTATCGCCGCCTTGCTTGATTTCTTGCGAATCAAAATCCGCCAGCTGCTGCATAGATACTCCAGCGAGCGTCTCTATTACGTGAACACGTTCAGGTGCTAAGGCTTGGCTTTCATCGGTAGAGGTGTTGCTTGACGTACTGTCCGTTGGTTGACAGGCGTTTAGTGCCAGCGCACATAGGACACTCAGTATCGGTCTTGAAGACACCTTTTTAACCAAATCAGTCGCGTAAAACACCACTGCTTGCTTGGATTTTAAAACCTTTGAGAGGTTCATCATGAGTACCTTAGGTCAAGTATAGAACCATTAAAATCGCCTCTTATAAAGCGCTCGTTTTCTAATTGATGAGCGACAACCTAGGGCATGTCCTCAATTCAACCGATGGTCATCTAAATGGGCTAAAACCATATTTTAATAGGGAATGAAAAACACGTTGCCAACTAGCGCTAGCAACGCGTCTCTCTTACTATATAACTTCAAAAAGTATGCTTCACAGTATGCCTCACAAGGCTCTAGCGTTTTGCCCGTCATTAACATAAAGGACGCAAACGGCTTTACATAAGCGCCGCCTATAGTAATACTGGGATTAAAACTGCGATCCGGCATCCGCATCTAGATTTTCAATACCGACTGTTTTTGCCGCATTTTCGATACCCGTAGTAAGCTCTTGTAAACTTGTAATGGCGTTTTCTATCCAGCTGCGGCGAAGATTTTGTTCTTCAGCTGAGATCCCTTGTTTGCTAGCCTGACCGACAGTGGCAATCATTTGATCCACCTTGATGTTCTCTTTTTCGCCTTGTTCGACGATCACATTAAAGGCAGTTTGTACCTTGATGAAATCTGCGGCCAACTTATCAGCTGCTTCTTGATTGCCCGTATCTCCAAGGTAGTTTTTGATGCCATAACCGCCCACGGTTTTACCAGTGACCGTCTTATAGCTACCATTAAAGACATTCTGAATACCGCGCGCGTTATTAGCATAGCTTAGATGGGTCAAGTCACTAAAACATTCGTGCTCATCTTCGGTAGAACCTGTGACAAACGCCACTTGCATACGCTCAGAAGCCAGCTCACCCAATGCTAAGCTGCCCATTTGGTACATAATCTGACGCAGACCATTGTCATATTTGCGTGCCATCAGGTCGCTACGTAAAGTGTTCTCACTATCAGGCTGCCATTCGGCTTCCATTGCCGTTAAATCGTCTACCAACAATTGAGCGGCGGCTGTCAAGAACTCACCACGGCGCTTACATATATTGGTATCGTCGTTAGTCGTCTCACCACTGGTGCATTCACCAGTGTCAGTCACATAATCGCTCACTGGACGATTGCCTGCGCCATCGCCAACGCCGTTGGTATCTTGCCCCCATAGCATAAACTCAATGGCATGATAACCAGTCGTCACGTTGGCTTCACTGCCACCGATCTCATTCATATCCGCCAAGAGCTTAGGCGTAATAGTACTGGTGTCTTGCTTGGCGCTACCCACGGTAATACTATCGCTATTGATGATATTGTCTTGACTGTTGTACTCACCTTCATAGCCATCGCTGACATAATCAATCAATGCCTCATCAAGTGGCCACGCATTCACCTGCCCCTCCCAACTATCGATACTACCAACTGCTCGCTTATCATTGGGCGTCACAAACCCTTCATCAAAACGAAAAATCTCCGTTTGTGAATAAGGCAGACGCGCTGTTTTATAAGCTGCTTTTGCCGCCTAAAGGTTTTCTTGCGTGGGCGTGGCAACGTAGGTTTTGATAGCGGCTTGTAGCGCTTTGGCGGTATCTAACGAGTCTTTGTAAGCGGCATGCGCCATGTTGGCATAGCTGATCATCAGTCTGTCAGTATGGGCTTTGTCGGCAGCTGACAGCGTTGTGTCATCACTCGCTGGCGCTGGTTGTGCCTCAGTTTGCGTTTCCGTATTGGTAGGCGTGTCTTGTTCGGTTTGTTTGGTACAACCTGACACCATAAGCAACCCTGCCAATGCTACAGCCAAAGTAGTGGGTAAAATCTTGCGATGCGTTACTGTGATGATCGTCATACATATCCTCAAAAAAGACAGCAGAAAAATTTGGGTTTAAGTCAATAGCAGCGACTGTATTCGCTATAACCGATTTATTCTAAAACCGAGTTATTCTAAAACAAAGTTACTCTAAAACCGATACCGTGCTGCTGAGATAAGTTGTTTACAGCCTCTGTCATGTTAGCGAACAGCAAGCAAGAAAAACTCACCTAATAGCACGTTGCTATTGATATATTGATTGATATATCGGATTTTATTTTGAACGGACTATATAAAATTTCGATAATCACTAGCAAGGCTGTTGACTGATTACCAAATCTAATAAGCACATTTAAATTGCATTAATAAAATATGTATAGAGTATAGTGTTATTGATAATCATTATCAATAAATTATTTCATCTGAGTGTTTACTCTAGAGCAGGTTCACTTTAGACCTATTTCGCTTCAGACTTGGTTCGCTTCAGACTTGGTTCGTTGTTTGAGATCAAATTTAAGACATAAAAAAAGACCAGCTAATTGCTGGTCTTTTTTATAAATTTAACTGAATCTATAAGAATTACTTAGATAAAATTATAAATTAGTTAACGCTTTGTGGTGAGTTGATGGTTAGCTCAACACGGCGGTTTTGTTGACGACCGTTTTCATTACTATTATCAGCGATTGGACGTGTTTGACCATAAGCAATTACATTGATACGGTTAGAAGCAACACCTTGAGCAGTTAGGTAGTTAGCCACTGAGTAAGCACGATCGCGTGACAGACCCATGTTATAAGATGCTGAACCAGTGCTATCGGTGTGACCAGCGATATTTACTGTGGTTTGGTTATATTGGTTCATTGTTTGCGCAAGCTTACTTAGGGTAGGCTTGAATGATGAGTTTAAGGTTGCATCATCAAAAGCAAAAGTAATACTGCCTGGCATAACCAAATCAATGTTACCAGTGGTTGGGTTTTGCTCAACCGATACACCAGTACCTGCCATTTGTTGCTCGAGCTGCTTGGCTTGACGCTCCATGTAATAGCCAACGCCTGCGCCCAACACGCCACCGATAGCAGCATCACGGCCAGTCTTATCGCCGCCCGTTGCTTTTGAAATTGTAGCACCGCCTACTGCACCCGCTAAAGTACCAAGGGCAGTTTTGTTCAGACGTTGTTGTCCGGTGTTTGGATCAGTAGAACAACCACTAAGAGCCAAACCTGATGCTACTGCTGCAACCATTAATGTATTACGCATAATTATTCCTCTTAAACTTAAAAATTATAGATACTGAATTCTGATATCAAATTTAGATTTCAGGTTATAGATACCATGTGCTTTTTATAAATATTTGCCACTAATTCCTTCTAGGTGCATATATGCACTCGCAATCATTATGGCAATTACATTCTAGTTATGTGTAATATTTTGTCACATCTCTGTATGACATCTATGTATAACAGGCAGAGTCGATTTTTCTACATCTTAAGTAATTTATCTTGCTTGAAAGCGTTTTTATAGCGTGTTATCACAAGTCACTGTTTACACTCGTACACTGTATTCCATTTCTGCTAAAATCATGCGACAACATTGGCTATGGCTAAGCAGTATGCAATAAGCCTATGAGTGGATAACAATCTTTATCATTACACTCTGTTTTTGTTTGGTTATCTCGTAAAACAATTCATTCTTGCGCTATACTCCCTAAAGGAAGAACATCCGTGTGAACATTTTCTTACCAGATAAAAACACTCCTATCTTAGATGTATTCAAAAATAGCGACGCCAAACATTGATAACTCATATACTAATAAGATTGACCGAAAAGGATCTAGCATGCGCCTGACTTCTACTATTCAAAAAATACACAAACGTGCACCTAAGTTGGGTAAAGCCGTTTCACTTGCGACAGCGACTGGTGTCATCGCGGCCAATAGCATCAGTTGTAGCATACCTTTATGGTTCATGGGTGTTGGTAAGATTCTTACTGGCGCATCGATTGCTGATAAAACCGTCATAAAAATCACCGACCACTGGATCAGTAGCAATAATGCGTTAATCGATAATATGTTGCCGCGCAAAGACTGGCGCATTCGCCTACCTGATGACGTCAATACGAACGGCAAATATTTGCTTGTCAGTAACCATCAGTCTTGGGTGGATACCAGTATCGTGCAGTACATTAGTGAAAAACGTCTACCATTGACACGGTTTTTTACCAAATTTGAGCTGATTTATATTCCAGTAGTGGGTCAAGCGTTTTACTTTTTAGACTTCCCCATGATGCGTCGATATTCAAAAGAAGCGGTCGCAAAGAACCCAGCCTTAAAGGGTAAAGACATTGAAGAAGCAAAACGTGCTTGTGCACTGTTAAAGGACAAACCCTTTACCCTGCTCAACTACTTAGAAGGCACCCGCTTCACTCAGACCAAACATGACAATCAAAAATCGCCTTATACTCATTTACTCAAGCCGCGCGCAGGCGGTCTGTCATTGGCTATCAATGCCTTGGGCGCAGATATCGATGGTATGCTGGATATGACCATTGTTTATCCCGACGGCGTACCAACGTATAGCGACTTGTGGAAAGGCAATATCAAGCGTTTGGGCGTGGATGTCAGACATATCGAAATCCCCGATTCTCTATTAATCGGTATTCAAAATGGCGGTTATGAAAACGATGCCGCCGTCAAAGCGCAAATGTTTGAATGGGTCGAGCAAATATGGCGCGAAAAGGATCAGCTGATTACAGAGATGCTGGCTGAGTTTGAAACCGATGCTAATGCTCAGACCGATACTAAGCCTCAGACCGACTCTATGTCTAAAACCGACGTTAAGCCTGAAACGCTCTGATGCTTGAGACTCGTTTATGGTGAATATTTGGCCAAGACGGCGGTCACATTACAACCAACAGCGGTGATTTAAAGGACAAGGTTTAAATCACCCGTCATAATGCACAATTATAATAAAACATAGGTTGTTTTTTGGCGCTATTCATTGATAATGTGAATAGTCTGAGTCTGGCCTTTTTGCCCATGCTCCCTTTGATAGCGGCTTGTTTATCCAAAATATCTGAGTTGCTATTTTTCGTCCTATTTATTCTCTATAAGGTTTGTCTGTGCCTGTCTCTTCTACTACAAGCCCGCATTTAGACTCAGCGTCAATGCCCAATTCGTCGTCTCGTCCATTAGATGATAAGACGTCTCGACCAGAGCGTCCTCAACCAAGTCGCTTAAAGCTGACTTATGATATTGTGATGATGGTCGTGATCAGTATTGACCTACTGCTTATCAGTATCGATGCTATCTTGATGAGTAATTTTAGCCACAACGCAGCAGCATGGCTGACCATGAGCGACACACTCAACTGGTATCAAACGACCTTGCACGATCCTTTGCGTACGGCTGGCGGTTTTTTTACCTTGTTTTTGATTGCTGAGCTGCTATTACGCTGGGCTATTGCAATTAAACAAAACACGTATTACCGCTGGTTCTTTTTTCCTTTTGCCCATTGGTATGAAGTGTTAGGATGCTTTCCACAGCTGCGTGCCTTGCGTTTGTTCCGAGCTGTGGTCATCGGCAGACGCTTATATCAACTCGGCTACCAAGTACTACCGCAGCCATGGATCAACCGCATCAAATTTTATCTTAACTTGCTGTTAGAAGAGCTGTCTGACCGTGTCATACTGACAACTATCCAAAACTTTCGGCAGCAGCTGACCGATCCCCAGACACACAAATCGTTTATTGAATCTACCATTGCTCGCAACCGTAATGAGATTGAGACGGCATTACTGTCCTTATTGCGCCAAGAGCTAGCACCCAAACTACAAGCATTGACCGCCTCATCAGGCGATAATGTCCTAGCCACTGAGGTCGGTAACGCCATAGAAGAAGGCTTAGCCAATACGCCTGCATTACGTCGTTATCTGCGTATGATACCCATCGCCGGCTCCTTGATTGAATCGCAGTTACAACATATCGGCCACAATATAGGCGAAAACGTCGTTTATGCCTTGAATAAACGTCTTCTTGATGCTGAACGTCTTGACTCACTCATGGTGGCTATTGCCAGCGGCGTGGCAACAATAGACACGGACAATGCAGCGCTAGATGCGTTGATTTCTAGTATCATTGATGACAGTTTGACTGAATTTGAAGCACAAGTAAAAGTCCAGCATTGGAAGCATCAAGACATGCTGAATCTGTAGTTTTAATAACATGACTAGTAGTTTTAACAACATGACTAAATGATAAAAAAGCATAAATCTCGACCATAAAACGCCACCATGAATACGCGACAAGATGATATTTTGAGGATTTATATATGACCGTTTCGAACAATGACCTTCAGGCCTCAAACGCCGCTCCAGCATTGGCATTTTATGGCAAGATGTTGACCTTTTCACGTTTGCAGTTCAGTACAAGTGATTTGAGTATTATTGAGGCTGAGCTTGCCAAAACCTTGAGTAATAAATCCAGCAATATCCCCGTTCTTATCGATAGCGAGGTTGAGCAGGATCTGGCTGCTTTGGTGGAATTATTATGGTCGTGGGGACTACAACCCATTGGTATCGTCACAGGGACCATGGACGAACAAGCACGCGCCCAACGTTTGGCAATCTTTCCATCTGACGGCAAACGAATCGAACGCATTTTACCCAGCAAAAAAGCAGCGACTCAATTCAGCGAAACACCAAAAGATGACACGCTCAAAAACAACGATGTCACTTCAAGCGAGAGTACTGAGTCGGCTACAGTCAACGCATCAGCGACCGAAACGGCAACGCCTGCTGTTACGCCTGAAACGCTAGTGAGTGCTGAGCATATTACCAGTCTGATTTATGATCAAATGCTACGCTCAGGTCAAAGCATCAATCATGTGGGTGGTGATTTAATCTTAACCAGCAGTGTCAATAGCGGCGCTGAAGCCATCACTGACAATAGCTTACATATTTATGGCCGTGCGCAAGGTCGATTGGTCGCTGGTGCCACTGGTGATAAAGACGCCCGTATTTTTTGTCAGGTATTTAATCCCTCATTGGTATCAGTCGCTGGCACGTATTGCTTGCGAGACAACCTACCCGAGCATGTGATTGATAAATCAGTACAAGTAAAATTCGTAGAAGGTGAAGGCTTGGTTTTCACTGTCATGGATGATGCTTAACTGAAGGACTTTTAAAACACACACGTCTCAGTAGTTTTTTAAAGAAATAAAAAGCAGACGCTAAAAAATGCTTGGTAAGCAACTTTTAAACCGCTGTTTCAATATTATAGTAAGTTTATTTAACAAAAATGTTCTATGATGAATCTCTGACTCTGCCATTATTTGCCTGGTCGAGGTTTGTAGGGTCGAGATGTCTCTATTTTATTATTCATAAAAGCCGTATTTATAGCCAGATTTTAAATAACAATGCCTTATAAATTATCTATCAGCTGTTTTTTGACTTTAGTATAGACTTGCTATAATTTTTCGTTTATTTATGCTAGGCTAGCTTCGCAGGTCGCGTGTCTGCGGTGCGTGAGTGCATAGTAGATAACAAGTACCTAGTAAATAATAACGGTATATGAGTAATAACAAATCGCGCTATTCATATAAAAGATATCCCATTGATTCATAGGAGTGTGCCATTGTGGCGAAGATAGTTGTAATCACTTCAGGTAAAGGCGGTGTGGGCAAAACCACAACAAGTGCCTCTTTTGCTGCCGGTTTGGCATTGCGTGGCTATAAAACAGTCGTTATCGATTTTGATGTAGGTCTACGTAATCTAGACTTGATCATGGGTTGTGAGAACCGAATTGTTTATGACTTTGTCGATGTTATTACTGGTAGTGCCCGTTTGTCGCAAGCGCTGGTCAAAGACAAACAGTTAGAAAACCTCTACATCCTTCCTGCCAGTCAAACGCGTGATAAAGATGCGCTGACCAATGAAGGCGTGGCAGAAGTGATGAATGAGCTGTCCAAACAGTTTGATTATATTATCTGCGACTCCCCTGCTGGTATCGAGCGCGGCGCACAACTGGCTATGTATCATGCTGATGAAGCGATCATCGTTACCAATCCTGAGATCTCTTCAGTACGTGACTCAGATCGTATTATTGGGATTTTGCAAAGCCAGACGAAAAAGGTGGCCGAAAACCAAGGCTCTGTACGTGAGCATTTGATTATCACTCGCTACAATGCTGAGCGTGCTGCTGCCAATGAGATGATGGACATTGATACGATTTCTAATGATATTTTAAAAGTGCCCTTACTTGGTGTGGTTCCTGAGAGTCATTCGGTTCTTGAAGCCTCTAACCACGGTGAGCCAGTCATTCATTATACCGACTCTGTCGCTGGTCAATGTTATGATGACATTGTCGCCCGTTTCTTAGGCGAAGAACGTCCTTTGCGTCATATTGATGTGAAGAAAAAGAGTTTATTACAGCGCTGGTTTGGAGGTTAATGATGACTAAGAAAAAAGGATTTTGGAGTAGCCTATTTGGTACTGACGACAGTAGTAGCGCAGGTAGCGCCAATTTGGCTACTGAACGTCTCAAAGTTATCGTTGCTAGCGAAAATCGTTTGAACAATCGCTTAACCGTTGATCGTATCGAAAAAATGAAACGTGAAATACTAGAAGTGGTCAACAAATATGTCAACGGCGTACAGATAGATGATGTCAATATCAACCATCGCTCTGAAGACAGCTTAGATGTGCTAGAGATGAACATCAATTTGCCTGAGCACAAAAAATAAATTCGTATAAAAAGCAATTTTATCAAGACAAGTTAAAATAACTGGCACTTTTACCGTGCCAATAAAAAGCCCCAAGCAGATTGTTTGGGGCTTTTTTAATGCTTGTTATTTAATGGCTTGTACAGAGATTATTAACTGGTTGTTTTCCGTGGTTAAAATACGACTCGCCTCACTATTATTTCATACGGGCAATCAAATTGTCTTTTTTGATAAACTGATGATATAAAGCGGCACCGATGTGCAGTAGTGTAAACACAATAATCGTAGGCCAAATAATATCGGTATGCAAGTCATTAAAAAAACGTGCCAAGCTTCGATCTGGTGTGACAAATACAGGGATTTGAAACAGACCAAAGATGTCTACTGGTCGACCACCATAGACAGACATTAGCAGTCCTGCCATTGGCATGGCGATTAATAACGCATATAAACCGAAATGCGTTAAGTGTGCCAACAGGGCTTGCCACTTTGGCATGGGTGCTGATGGTGGCGCTTTAGTTAATAAGCGGTTGATTACCCGCGCTATCATCCAAAACAACAAACTGATCCCAAACGCTTTATGTAGCCCGATATAAAAACCGCTATCGAGATTTTCGTACAACAGTATCATCGTCCAAGTAACCAGTAGCAAAACCGCACTGATCCAGTGGAAAATACGACTACTAACTGACCATTTTGATAAGCTGGAATATGTATCACTCATAAGTTGGCCTATTACCTTTATTACTCGTTATTTATTATCAATGCGACAGACCAAACATAAATGAAAAGTTAGCTGTCCAAATCAATCAACTGATACGCAATGTTGTCTAAATCTGGCACCAAATAAGTATTATCATTAATCATGACGGTCTGAAAAAGGTAGGATAGCACAACGTTTTCATCAAGGGGTATGGCAGTTTCTGCGTTATCGGTATTATCTGTCGCATTGGCACCATTAAACGGCTCAGGAAGCTCAACGTCTTTGACTTCAGAAATACGTACTCGCAACTGCTGTAGCTCGCCTGCAGTCTGTAGTGCCAAGCGATGGTCTGAGGTGTTGCCCTCCAACACAATCATCGTGTCAGGCGTCAAATCCTCTGGTAACAAATGGAACACCGCTACCTCTTGTTGCTCCCAAGAATAGGCTGACGTACGCTCATCACAATCCTCCACGCTCAAAATCAAACTGCTTGGAATAAGCCAATCAGGTTGGTTGAAGGTTGGAATGATGGTCACATCAAGCATACCGTTGTTAGTGGTCAGTAGACTTACTGCCTCAAACGAATGTTTCAAAATTGTTTTCATACATCGCTCACCATAAGTTAAGGCTTAGAGGCTACCGCTGCCCTTTCACCAATATAATTCGTAAGTTTTTTTGCCAGCTCAACGGGACTACCAATAAAATCACAGTACCCTGAATCAATAATCGCTTGAGGTTGGCTTGGGCAAGCGCTTAGACTGGGGTCTTGCGCCCACAGCTGACTGTCATTGTCCTGAATGAGATCTAGGTATTGAGATCCATCATTACCCATACCTGAAAATATGATATTGATAAGCTCACTGCCATAAACGTCGCTGGTGTTTTTAAGGATTTGTCCAATAGCAGGCTTATACTCACCGCTCCAAGCCTGATCTAACAATATGACCCGGCCTGCCGAATCGCAGACAATTTGCTGGTTAATCGGCACGATAAGACATTGACCAGTCCGCAGTCGTTGGGAAGAGGTAATAAGTTGACAATGCCACTCATTATGACGGTTAAGTATCCGCGGTAAGGTGTCAATCATAGCGTTATTAAAATGATGCGCCAACAACAGACAGATAGGTAGCGTGGGCGACAAGTTGTCTAAAAATTCTTTGATGGCGCTGGGACCGCCCATAGAAGCGCCCAAAAACACCACGTAATGCCAATCTGACTCACTGCTATCGTACTTTTGGATTGGTGTATTGACTGCGACAGGTATAGAAAGCATGTGCTCAAATTTACGCTGCAATTTACGTTGCCATTTGGCGTATTGACGCGCTTCATTGAGGTAGGGTGCTTGGCTAAAACCGATCAATACGGCGGCTGGTTTAGACATAGCGGTTGCTTTCACGAGACTGTCATCGTAGTCACTGTCTATTAACCAAACGTCAATCGCTGTCTCTATTAGCTCAGGTTTTTTTTGCAATTGCGCGCGGCTCACGCAGCCAACGAGTGTAAAACCCCAACTGCGTATGGTATCTGAAAAAGCTACCCGCTGATGATGGTCTTCTGAGATGACCATCACCCTAACGTTTTCTTTATTCTTTTCTATGAATGCTAAAACACGCGCATTATCCTTCATGAGTCAAGCTGACCTCTTTACCCAGTATCATCTGGATCTTATTCAGCAGCTCTTGCTCTTGGAAAGGTTTGCCCATGTAATCATTTACTCCAACCTCTAGCGCCCGCTCACGATGTTTTTCACCGGTACGTGATGTGATCATGATAATCGGAATATGCTTCAAGCGCTTATTGTGTCTCACTTGAGTCGCCACTTCAAAACCGTCCATACGTGGCATTTCAATATCCAGCAATATCATATCAGGCGTCGTGTCTTGTAATATCTCAATGGCATCAATACCATCTTTTGCGACCGCGACATTGAACCCTTGGCGCTCTAAGAAACGTGACGTCACTTTGCGTACTGTGACTGAGTCATCGACAACCAAAATGGTCGCCTTGGCGTCTAAACCTGCTCGTTTGGCCTCTGCAATTTTCGTTAGGTTTTTACCCAGCTGTACGTTACGCATGAGCGCAATCAGATCTAAGATCAGCATCACTGAACCATCACCCATGATGGTCGCCGCAGAAATACCAGGTAGATTCGATAGCTGTTGTCCTAGCGGTTTGACCACTACTTCAATACGAGACCCTGCAATCTGATCGACCTGCAACGCAATATTGTGTCCAGTACGGTTCTTAATAATAATGAGTGGTAAGCTGGTATTGGTATTGACCACCAACTCGTTCAGTTTATTGCCTGATAAAATCTCATTTAAGTAACGTACTCGATAGTCAACATCTTCAAAGTTTAACGTGGCCTCATTGGACTGATAATAATCATAAAGCTTTTCTGGGTTGACACGAACCACACGCTCAATCTGCACCAAGGGGATGGCATAGTAACGATCCGCTGCCCGAACCACCAATGCATCAGACACGGCAACCGTTAGAGGCAGACGCATGGTAAAACGCGATCCTTTGCCAAGCTCTGAGACCACTGATACCGCACCGCCCAATTGACGAATCTCACTGATAACCACGTCCATGCCCACACCGCGACCAGAAATCTGCGTTACCTGCTTGCTGGTACTAAGTCCGGCATGAAAAATGTACTGCATGATATCAAGATCAGTAAGGCTGTTATCACCTGCTTCAATAAGCCCTTGTGAGATGGCTTTGTTACGTACGGCCTCTACATCGATTCCGCGACCATCATCGATCAACTCAATGACAATCTCACTTCCTTCACGGTGTACTTCCAGCGTGATATGACCACTGCGCTCTTTGCCCGCTCTTAGACGCGTTGAGGTGTTTTCGATACCATGATCCACCGCATTACGTAACATATGCTCAAGCGGTGAGGTAATGCGCTCAAGAATGGTTCTATCCATCTCATCATCAGCATTGATAATGGTCAGCTCAACAGACTTGTTAAGCTCGTTGGCAGTTTGGCGCACGATACGCTCAAGACGTGGTGTCAAGCGTGTGAATGGCACCATACGCGAGTTCATCAGACCATCTTGCAACTCTGTTTGCGTACGCGACAACTGCAACAAAAGACTTTCACTATCACGGGTCTTTTCTAACAAGGTATGATTAATATCAATCAAATCTGAAGCGGACTCTGTCAAAGATTTTGACAGCTGATTTAAAGAAGAATATTGATCCATCTCGAGCGGGTCAAACCCTTCATTATTAATCAGATCATCGTCATCTATCTGCGATAGAATTTGGGCTTCAAGCTCAATCTCCATCCGCCGTAACTGATCGGCCAATCGCTGCACAGTGACACCCATATCTTCAATACTGTTGGTCAAGCTACTGATACCCATGTCGATGCGAGCACGGTTAATCGCAGATTCACCAGACAAGTTAATCATATGCTCGATCAATCCGCCTGAAATACGAATCATCTCATTATTGTTTGCGCTTTGATCTTCCTCAGTGGTGTGACTGAGCATAGACGGCATTTTGCTAATATCTTTGGCAATATACTGCGAGTCTTGGTTGTCTTTAGCAATTAAAATGGCTTCGCGTTGCCCCTGTAGCGACTCTTTTGGGATATGTTTTAGGCTATCAGGGTTTTTACTGAACTGCTGTAAAGCTTCAATCAATGATGCGGGTATTGGTGGATTGACATTCTGTTTAAGGATAAATACAGCGTCAGCCAGCCAGTCATGACTGGCAACTATCAACTCCAACACTTTTTTGGTGGCAGGGCGACGACCGTCCAAAAAGTCCTTGTAGACCGCTTCCATTTCATGAGCCAAATCAGCAATACCGGTAGCCGTCACCATCCTCGCACCACCCTTGATGGTATGCAAATCACGCTGAAGCGCCTGAATAACTGTGGCATTACTCGTATCTTTTAAGAATATATGAAGATATTTATTACGATTGGTCAGCTCTTCTGCTTCTTCTAAAAACACGGTCAGGATGTCAGGATCTGGCAAACCATTTGCCCATGACTGTTTAATCATTTGATCGAGACTTAAGGTATCTGAGACATCGTTACTATTGTGGTCGGTCTCAATGTCCGTACTCTGACTGTCAGACTCAAAACGGTTATTGGGTACTGGTATAATCAGTTCTACTGTCGCTGGCAACGTTTTTGCTTTTTCAAGCTGTTGTAGTTGCTCAATCAGCTCTGGAGCAAAAAATGATTTTTTGTGGTTCACAAGATGCATGACTTGCAAAGACATGGTGTCTTGCACTCTTTGCATAATCTCGAGCCACTGCGCGGTTGGTTCACGTTTGTTTTCTACAAACGCTTCATAGATACTTTCAGCTTCGTGAGTCAGGTCACCAATACTACGGATACCTGCCATACGCGCGCCACCTTTGATGGTGTGCAAATGTCTTTGTAACACTTTCAACGCATTCACGTTGCTTATATCAGCGCGCCATTTGTTAAAGCTCTCATCGAGTGCTGTATCAAGCTCTTGAGCCTCTTCCAAAAATATCTCTAGTAGCTCAGCGTCTGTATCAATAGACTCAATTTGTAGTTCAGGTGCGGCAACCGTACGAACAGTAAAGTCTTCTTTCTCTGTATTACTGTCATCCGCTTCATAAATACTTTGCAGATCCTCAATCACCTGTGTGTCTATTTTCAATGAGGTGCTACTCGCCAGCGCATCAAATAACCCGACCAACTGCGCATGACCGGCGTGTAATATTGCTTGAACCTTTAATTTTCTAGCGTCATCGACATTATCTTGCAAGTAACGATAAGTCTTGCCAAGCTCACTCAGGATAGTAGTGAATTTTGGGAACGCTTGCGCTTTATTAGTCAAATACTGTATCTGTGATATTTGCTGCTCTACATAGCGCTGAATGTGTGCTGCTTCAGGGTGGTTGAGCGCGTCATCCAGCTCCCACTCCGCATCCAATAGCTCATCAATATTATTGTCTAATAATTGCTCTATCGTCGGTTTGTCATCGGCCTTGGTATCGTGATTACTATCTTGTTTTCCAAGCATGGCTTGCAACGACTCGATATCTTGATTACTTGACGTACTTTCCACCGATTCGTGCGGCTGAAATTTCTGTTTATAACTGTCCAAATACCCATCAATCAACATGGCTGACTTAGCCAACGCTTCTAAATGTTGCGCATTCATAACGATGTCTTGATGTTGTAACAGCTCTAAACTGTGCTCTATGGTTGCACTCACTTCGCTGATAGCGACTAAAGCACTAGAACCAGAAGCCGCTCGTAAAGTATGGAAAGCACGAACAATCTCATCTGTTATTTCAATATGAGACTGATCATGGTTTGCGGCGACGAATTTATTAATCTCACGCAGCAGTCCTTCCGCCTCTTCGGTGAAAATCTCACAAAACGCTTTTTCTTGTTCGTTTTGAGGCACTGAGATAAGCGGCGCTTCTGCAATCATTTCATTGACAGAATTGATGGTTTGTAGCGCAATATCTACTTCTTCATTATTATCAACAGGCGTAAACGTGGTTTCTGCTAAATCAGATGATAACGTTGACACCTCATTGACTGGTGTTTCAGACTCAGTAGGTATTTGCTCATACAACTCAGCAAATAAAGTAGGATAGCTAAACGCATCACCTTGTTGTTTGCTATAAGCATTCGCGCACGCAATCCACAAAGGCACCACTGCTGGATAGTTTTGACCATTACTTGCAAATACCGTTAGCATGGTAGGATATGCCGCTAGTACATCGGTAATCAATTGACGTATATCGGCTGTGACCGCAACACTACGATCCAAGATACGATTGAGCATATTTTCTATGGCCCATGCCAGCTCCGCCGTGTAATGAGCGCCCACCATACGGCCAGACCCTTTTAAGGTGTGAAACCCTCGGCGAATATCTGCAAGTCCATTTAAGTCGGTGGGTGACAGCTGCCAATGCTCATACAAAGGAATGATTTCGGCCAATACTTCATCGGCTTCTTCTAAAAATATCTCTTTAATATCCGCATCTGCATCGTCAGCATCCGCTGGTAGTTGTTCCGTCTCTTTCATAAAAGGAACCAATACTGCTGGAAGCGCTAGCGCAGACAACGAGACAGGTGTATCTATGTTGTTATTGACGTTATTATTAACAGTGTTACTGACGTCGCTACCTTCTTCTGCACTTTCCATGCTAGTTTCATCGACGTTTTTACCATCAGCATCGTTTTTTGGTGATCCGGCAGTAGGATTAGAAACATCTGATGCGTTGACCTGCTCGGCTCTCGTATCAGCTATGTCCCAGTCTACTAAGCTGCTGTCTAATAAATCGTCTTCTAAAAGCTCGCTTGCTAAAGCAGTATCATTCTCAACATCTGATTTGGCATCCTCAAGCGTATTAAGCCCCGTATGAATAGGCTGCTGCGCCATCAAGTTTTGGCTTTGTAAAATAACAGGCGCAGTATCTACGCTTGGCGCCTGCTGTGCTTCAAAATCTGCCACCAGTGCTGGTAAATGCTTTGCCGTTTCTATCACCAAATTCACAGCATCGTTGGTGACAGGCACCGTCTTATCTAAAAGTCGATTGAGTAAGCTTTCAATCGACCATGCCATCTCGCTGATACTAAAAGCACCAACCATACGACCTGAGCCCTTTAGGGTATGAAAGCTTCTGCGTACTTCTGTAAGCGGCGTCAAATCTTTTGAATCTTGTTGCCAAATAGGCAAAAAGTCTTCTAGATCTTCAATGACTTCTGTGACCTCTTCGATAAAAATATCGCGGATGTCTGCATCCATCTCAAAACTGTCGGGCTTGAGCTGCTCACGTACACGCATCAACGCATCACTTTCCGTATGACGAGCCGTATCTGTCGCTTTTTGTTCCTCTACGTCTTTATCGTCCACTTCTTTATCTACAGCCGTCAACACTTCTGTATTTGGTGGCTGGCTACCTGTTGGGACAATCTCACCGCTGTCGTCGTAGCGAAGAACGTCCGTCGCGATAGGTTTTTGAGTAGAAAAAGTGTCGCTGATCGTGTCTGGTGCTTCAATATAGATATTCAGTAATTTTGCCGCTGTCGCTGTATATTCATTTGCCTGCGTTAACAGTTTTGGATCAAAAACTTGCTGCGCAAGGTAGTCTAGTAATAGCTCAATCGAGGTCAACCCTTCAGCCAGTGCTTGCGTCACATCCCAACTGAGCGTTTCAACCTGATTGGTAGTCAATTGCGTAAATATATTGGCCATGTCCTCGGTGGTCTGACGAACCTCTGGCAAACCCATCTCAGCAAAAGCGTCACCAATGCTGGCAAAATCAGCAGCATCTGGTAATAAATGCACATCTTGGCGCTGTAGATACTCGTTAAAGCCTTGCTTTGCGTCTTCTACCGCGATCCGCAGTCCTCGCAAGTTTTCATTATTAGAATCTGTATCGTTTTGCGCTTCTATTTGCGTATTAATATCATCAAACGTTTCAACTGGCGGAATAAAAGAAGCCGCCTCTCCTATCTCATGAGATATCGTTTGTTCGGTATTATAGATGGCACTATATAGTGCCTGAAGCTTATTGCTAATCTCCGGTGATACTTGTAGACGTTCAGTTTCTGACGCCAAAGCTTGTTCTATATCCGTAAGGATTGACGCCACTTGCGACTCATAAAATGTCCAGCCACGACTTTTTAGCTGACGCTTTATATTTTGTAGAGGGGTCAAAAGTGTGTCTGGCTTATCTAGATTAACGATTAGCGCTTCAAGCTCATTAAGTATGCGTGGCAAAAAGCGTAACGCTGACGAGGTGTTCGTCGATACACGGCTCAGTACAGATTGTGTACGCTCGCTACTTTGCGCAAGAGCGCTCAGCTCGATATAAACCCTGACCATCAAATTTTTGATAGTGCTTGCCGACAGCTCAGACTGAGTAGCGCAAGACTCTATTATTTGCTCAAGCTGGCTCAGTAGCGAGGCATAATGCTCAGGTAGAGGGGTATCGTTATAAGCGAGGTCTTGAATCCACAGTTCAGTTAAATACCAAAGACGCTGTAAATCCGTATCTAAAGCGGTTTGCCACAAGTATTGACTGACCCTTTCTAAAACAGCCAATACAGCAGACTGATTGGTATTGGCAGTCAATAGTGTTTGTACTTGTTGACGCCATACCAGTAAGAGCTGTTGATAATGAGCGTCGGTCAAACGAATAGTCGCACTGCGTGCGGGTACGATAGCTTTAATACTATCGAGAATATCGTCATCAAGCGCGTCACTGTATATGTGCTCACGCTGACTGTCGGTCGCATCTACAAATGAGTCTGTCTCTATACCTTGCTCTGATAAGGCTTGCGTTAATTCTTCAAGCGTCTTTGTGATCAATGCCGTGTGATAACTACCCGTACGTGCGTACTGATTGAGCTCGCGCTGTAATACGCCATGAGACAGCTGACCGATACGGCGAAGCTCAAAGGTCAAAGCATTGTGGCGACTTGTCTCTGCCAGCACACTTAAGCGGTTGGCCAGCCTTGCCAGTAAAGGAAGGCTAATCATGGTCAGTGCACCACTCACCTGATGATAATGCTGCACCCTTTGCTCGTAATTAGTGCTATCAGCGCCTAATTGCCAGCCATCAGATACCTGTGATAATTGCTGATTGAACAGTGGTAACAACCACTCAAGCGTCACTATGTCATTGGGCTGGTTTTTCATAGATTAATCCTAACTCGTCTAGGCACTAATTTAGGCATTGATTTTTTGCCACACATTTACCTGGGGGTGCGCTATCCGGCGCATATTTGAAGGACGCCAAAATAACGCCTCACCTGGAGCTAATATAATATATCCACCCAATACACATTGCTCTGATAGTCGTGCCAAAATGTCTCGCTGATCAAACTTACGGAAATATAGCAGCACATTTTGGCAAATAATCACATGCTGAAGATGTGAAGTGGGTGGTTTTTGTTCAATAATATTGTGTAAAGCGAAATCTACATAGGGCCGCAATATTGATGCAACTTGCCAACAAGCATGAGTGCCTATTTTGCTCGTCAATGAGTCATGAAAATTCAGCTCATTGGCCATGTTCTTCGCAGGCAGTGGTTGCACAAACTGCTGGCAATGCTGTGGAATTAAGGATTGCTGCCGCTTATCATACTGCCCAAGTTGGGCTTTAGAAATGGCCTGTTGGCTGACGTCCGTGCCCAATACTACATAGTTTGTCAATTGCGCTGATGCCAAGCTCATGGCCAACGACCAAGTCTCCTGCCCGCTGGCGCAACCAACGCTCCAAATTCGAAACGGCGCCTTGTGGTTGCTATCAGTATCAATGTCAGTATCGCCATTGGTGTCGTCCATAACACGTCGTTGCTGTTGTAACGCATAATTTACAACAAAATCTATGGACGGCATATGCCGAAAAAAACGACTCTCATGGATCAGTACTTTATCAAGCAGTTGTTGACGCATGTCGTTATTGCTGGATAATTGATACCACAAGTCTTCAGCAGACAGTCCATACGATGACGCTGTATGATCAATCGCATTTATCAACCACTGCAGCTGAATGTCTGGCAAAACAAAACCAATCTCTTGCTCTACATACCGTTGCCACTGCTGTATGTCAATCTTATCTTTTTGCATCAACGCCCTCGCCACCACAGGTTCGGGCATCTTGATCGGCCAGCTATTTGATTGAGTAGGATTATTCACGTCACCTATCATGATTGTGGCTGTTTTCCAAATCTACTCGCTCAGCCGCGTTAAAACACCCTAATACGAAAAAACTCCATTTATTTCGCACTTAATAAGAGTCAAAACTGATTATCAGGCATTCTCTGATAACATATCTCTTGTGTCTAACATATCACTGTCTAACAACTCATCATTCGACACTTTAAAGCCTGTGACCGACTCTTGTAGTGCCGCCGCCATTTCACTCAATTCACCAATAGAGCGGGCGGTTGCCATCGTACCAGATGACGTCTGTGAGGTAATGTCTTGAATAATGTTCATGGTCTGAGAGATGTGACCCGCAGATTCTGCCTGTTGCATGGCCGCATTTGAGATGTTTTGAATCAAGTCAGCCAAGGTGTTGGATACGCTCTGTACTTCTTCTAGTGCTTCACCCGCATCTTTTGCCAAACGTGCGCCACGTACAACCTCAGAGGTCGTGGACTCCATTGACATAACCGCTTCGTTGGTATCTGCCTGAATGGTTTTTACCAAGGTCTCAATCTGTTTTGTGGCGTTAGCGGAGCGCTCAGCAAGACGCTGAACCTCATCGGCAACAACCGCAAAACCTCGTCCTGCCTCTCCAGCCATCGATGCCTGAATAGCCGCGTTCAATGCCAATACGTTAGTCTGATCGGCAATATCGTTGATCAAACCAACGATGTCACCAATTTCTTGTGAAGACTCACCAAGGCGTTTGATACGTTTTGACGTTTCTTGAATCTGATCTCGAATGACGTTCATACCTTCGATAGAGCGCTGTACAACCTCGGCACCGTTGTAAGAGATCGCAACTGAACGCTGGGCAACCGTTGCCGACTCCGAAGCGTTGTTTGAAACCTGATCGATTGACACGGTCATCTCGTTAATAGCTGCCGACACACCAGCAATTTCTTGTGCTTGATGCTCAGATGCCTCAGCAAGCTCAACCGCATTCATCTGCGTTTGCTCTGAGGACTGTGAAACGCGGTCAGCTGTATCGTTAATAACCAATACCAACTGACGCAATTGGTCAATCGCGAAGTTGACTGAGTCAGCAATAGCACCCGTGAAATCTTCTGATACCGTGGCATTAACAGTCAAATCACCTTCTGCCAAATCGCCCAATTCATCAAGCAATCGTAAAATAGCGATCTGGTTACGCTCGTTCTCTTCTTGAATTTGGCGTGCACGCTCAGACTCTGCTTCTGCTTCTTGACGACGACGTAAGGTTTCTTGTTCGATAAGTAATCGCTCTGAGCCACCGCGCTGCTTAAGTAGCTGGTACAAAGCAAACAAAATACCTAATGCACCAATTGCAAATATAACGGCTGGTAAAACAATCGATTGATTGAAATTAGCGAAATCTTGACTCACTGATGACACCGCGTTAATCAGCCAAATCACACAGGCCATACTCAATACGACAAAAAATCCCAACAATAGCTTCCACGTATTATTGGTATCTTTGCTCTCTGTTGTTGCGGGGGCACCAGCTACAGGTTTTTTTATAACATCACTCATCTTGCATATTCCTTTCAGACAATCGTCAAAGTCTTATCGTGACTGACTTTGACAATCTTACTGCTGTAAATACAACAGTGATTAACAAAGTCTGTATGAATGCTGACATCCAAGCGTATCATGTCATTCGTGATTATTTCGTCGTCGTGTTAACAGCCAAACACACCATTATCGACAGCTATATTGCCGCATCGGTATACTGCGGATCTTGTGCAAGCAAGCTTGGCATAAAGACATACCAATCCTGTTCATTTTTAAAAAACTTACCATGATTGTAGGGGGCGAAAGGCGAATTCGGTTCGATCGCTTCTGCACGATATTGATCTTGCGTGAACTGTTCAATACCAATCACTTGATCTACCAGTAGTCCTGAGAAAAAGCCACCATGATCGACCACGATGACTTTGCGTTGACTCATTTGCGCCATACGACTGGGAACTTGCAAGAACTGTGACAAGTCGGTAATCGGCAATAAGCGTCCACGGATATTGGCGATGCCTAGCATCCAGGGCTTTACTAAAGGCAAGCTGGTATATTCTGGCATGGCCAATACTTCTGATACATGGCTCATGGGCGCGACCAATCGCTGTCCACCAATCTCAAATACCACGCCTTGCCAATCAAATGCTTGCCCACCGCGGCGACCACTTTTGCGCGCGCGTGCTAAATCTGCTAGACGCAGAAGCTCAATAAACCCTCTGGAAGCCACAAGCTACCCCATTACTTTATGAATGATATTAACCAAACCATTTTCATCAACTGGCTTGGCCATATACTCTTTCGCCCCTTGACGTTTACCCCAAACTCTATCTGTTTCTTGGTTTTTGGTACTGATCATAATTACAGGGATATGAGCAGTGGTTTTACCACGCGTTATTTTTCTAGTGGCTTGAAAACCATTCATCTCCGGCATGACCACATCCATCAATATGACATCTGGTAAGTGATCTGCTGCCATCTGACACCCTTGCTCACCATTTGTTGCCTCTAATACTTTAAAGTTATGTTTGGCAAGCATGTCGCGAAATTTTGCCATTTCAGATGGCGAGTCATCAATGACCAAAACAGTAGTCATGGGAGTTTCCTTTGTTTGCGAAGATACCTTTTAAGACATCTTCATAAGTTTATTGGGACAAAGCGCATGAAAATAACACACCAAAAATAAATGGCGAAATTATTTTCTACACAGTTGCGATTAAATACTGGGCAATTATGAGTAACGATAACCGCTACCAATATTCTGACCAATGATCTTATCTGTGTAAATACGTCTTCATTACACCAACTTGCCAGTATCAATGCAGACTGACACAGATAGATCTTGGGTTAGCGGTATTGGTTAATAGCTTCAAATAGCTCATCTTTACTAAATGGCTTGGTCAGATACTCATCAGACCCAACAATACGACCTCTTGCTTTGTCAAACAAACCATCTTTAGATGACAACATGATGACTGGCTTATTGGCATAATCTGGGTTGTTTTTTATCAGTGCACAAGTTTGGTAACCATCTAAACGTGGCATCATAATGTCAACAAAAATTATATCTGGGTTGTTATCAACGATTTTTGCTAACGCATCAAAACCGTCAATCGCGGTCACTACTTCACAACCCGCTTTTTGTAACAAAGTCTCTGCAGTACGGCGAATGGTTTTTGAGTCATCAATCACCATTACTTTTAAGCCATCAAAATTGTTTTCCATTTTCATTGTCCTATAAACGACTGTTTATTCGTCATGCTGTTTATCAATACAAAATT
Source organism: Psychrobacter halotolerans (assembly GCF_039680845.1). Classification (NCBI taxonomy): domain Bacteria; kingdom Pseudomonadati; phylum Pseudomonadota; class Gammaproteobacteria; order Moraxellales; family Moraxellaceae; genus Psychrobacter; species Psychrobacter halotolerans. Next base: position 749,600 of record NZ_JBDKWD010000001.1, read on the forward strand.
TTAACGGTTATTTTAACCGATTATATTGTTTGCCATTTGATTGATATGCGCGGCTAAGTTTGTACTACCGTAAGTTGTGACAGTGAATTTATTCGCTGTCGGTATTTGCCTATCAGATATGGCATCCACTTCGGTTACTATACGCACTTTTTTATTAATAAGCTTACTAAATTAGACCAGATGGATAGCTTTTTAGACGAGTGACAATCCCTCTATCACTTCTATGTCACTTATAACTGAAACCTTGAATACGGGAAACTCTAAATCGCTTTCCAATCGCCAGTTTTTCTCAATCTGCGTTAATTGTCGCTATCACAGACAGTAAGCTTAAATCAAAAAAATGACCGCTTTATGATATTTTTATTATATAGAAACGAAAAACACATTGCTGCATAATTTTACATTGTAATAAAAATGTATCACCCTATTTCTTTACGTTCGTTTTAACACAGTTGTGAACTTAATTCTAGATATTAGTGCATCAATATTTGTACTGACCAGTCCTATAAGGGTATACATTTACCTGTTATCGATAAGATTTAGACTGATATTTAATTTCGAGACGTGTTCTGCACACGCGATAGCAAGTTTTGTGAGTAGTTGCGAGTTGTTCCCCCTCTTTGTAATTCACTATATAATGAAACGACGATGACTATGATAACTGCGGTAACTGCTATGACAGCCTCTCGACTTCTAAAAACCAGCGCCTATCTATTAAGCGCTTTTATACTTGCTGCCTGCCAGCCACCCTCGCCTACTGATGAGCCTATGCTAGTGGACGACAGTGCAACCGTAGAGACAGCAGAAACCCCGCTTGTCATTACTGATAATAGCGTCACTATGGGCCCCGACCATATCTTGAGTATCAAACCATCCCGTTATCAACCCAGTATTGGTTTACAAGGCGACCTCGAACCTGTCAAACAGATCAATTTTGTCGCGGCAAATCCAGTCAGTATCGAAGAAGTACTGGTGACTGAAGGTCAACTGGTAGAAAAGGGCATGCCCTTACTTATTGTTCGACGTCTGGCTACACAAAACAATGCGCTGAAAAGCGCAGATTCAACAGCAGATAGATCTGCTACTAAAGGGAATGAATCTACCAAAAAACGTTCATCTACAAGTGATGAGAGCAGCGAAAGCCAAAAAGACCATTCAGAGAAAGCAAATTTAGAAAAAGATAACTTAGAAAAAAACAACTCAGAAAAAAATACCAGTCCAAAGCCCAACTCTGCGCCAGCGACTCCGAGCAATGTAACGACAGAGCAAACGACAAATGATACTGACGTAAGTCCTAGTGATACCGCGGCTGACGATACCGATAGTGAGATCAACAACGAGGTCAACTCACAACCTACGTACAATCTAGTCACGGTACGCGCCAGCTTTAAAGGACGCGTAGAAGGGCTAAACATACAAGCAGGACAAACGCTAGCAGCGCGTACGCTTCTATTACAGCTTAACGATGAGAGACAATTGTATTTTGTCGCCAAATTACCCATTCAAGCAGAACCACAGTTGTCAATTGGGCAGACTGTCAACTTTACGAATGAAGGAATCGCGGACAACTTTACGGGTCAAGTCAGCAAATTGACCGTTACCAGTCGCCCCAAAAAACTGTTGGTCTATGTCGATGTGATTGAAAATAAAGCCAGTCGTACTCACTTGTCGCCTACTATGAGGGTAACAGGGCGAGTGGATTATGGACAAATAGATGTCGGTACCATTGTGCCGGAGCGCGCGCTTCACGACGTGGATTTAACAGAGTTACAAACAGCGCCGTATAAACCGCTTAGACCGTTGACCGCGAATGTGTGGATTATTGGTCAAGACCAGCGCTTGGTACGTCGTCCTATTGAGGTGGTTGAGTATAATCCAACGACAAAACAGTATTTAATAGCAGGGATTAGTAATGACAGTTTGATTTGTTTGGCCGACTTGCCCGTTGATTCTGAAGGCAAAAAAGTAATCGTTTCTTGATAATAAATAGTGACAGTTACATTGTGTAGAAACATTAACAAACGCTCTATTGCTTTGTAACACCTTCATTAGGCAATATAAGTGTATTATATATGTCATTTTCTGAGTACTTGCAATACGTGTGTTTAGTAGACCAATATTTAGAAATTGCTCGTTTTAAGAATTGCTCGTTCTAAGAATGGAGAGTTTTAAGAATTGCTCGTTTTAGGAATGAAAGGTTTTGAAACTTAAGAAACCGACACAGCTTATTATTTGTAAACCCCAAAGTACATAAAACTTTTGGCAAATCATAACAACAACTAGAGGATAACCCATGAGTAAGCAGATTTTATTAATTGAAGATGATCCAGATTTGGCTGAGCTGATTAGCGATTACTTGACCATGAATTATTATGATGTCCATCATGCCGGACTGGGTCAAGAAGGGCTTGATTTGCTGGATACTAAAGAACGTGATATTGATTTAGTCGTGCTGGACTTGATGCTGCCTGATATGGACGGGATGCAAGTATGCCAAAAGATCCGTGGCAATAAGAACAACATGACCAATAAAGTCCCTATCATTATGTTGACCGCAAAAGGTGATACGACAGATCGCGTTTTAGGTCTTGAAATGGGCGCGGATGATTATATTGCTAAGCCTTTTGAGCCGCGAGAGCTGCTAGCCCGTATCCGTGCGGTTATTCGCCGCCACGAGCAGCCCAATCAAGCGGACAGTCAATCAGACAGTCTAACATTTGGTCGTTTGAGCGTCTTCCCTGACAGCCATGAAGTCACCATTGATGACGAGCCTGTCCGTTTAACGACGCATCAGTTTCAATTATTGCATTACTTTGCGACCCATTCTGGTAAAGTATTGAATCGTGAGCAGCTTTGGCAAGCGATGCCAAATGATGACAGCTCAGACAACATTGATCGCGCCATCGACGTGCATATATCCCGTTTGCGCGCTTTGATTGAAGACAACCCACGCCAGCCAAAACGTATTATTACCGTACGCGGTGTCGGTTATCAATTTGCCACTGATCAAGTGTGATTATAAAGAGCGATTGCGTCATCGAGATAACTTTCATATGGTTTGGTTAAATCTATTGGCCAAACCATAAATACAGATACAGACGTTTGATAATAGAGATGGTTTAATGCAGCAATTGGGCTTTCGTTCCGTATTTGCCAAACTATTTGCCAGTGTCATGCTAGCACTTATTTTGTTTGCAGTGGCTATGGTGCTGTTGACGCAGCTTGTGCATGATAAAGATGCTGGTATTCGTTCAGAAGTATTGGCTACTCAGATAATGGGACAGATTGACCCATTTTTGCATGAGCTTAACATCTCCGTCAGTAAGGACAGCCGTTTACAATCGCGCTTTATGCTGGCCGTGGTCAAAAAAAGCTTTGATATCTTTGATGAGTCACTACAAGCGAAAATGGGCTTGTATAACAGCGAAGGTCGGTTGCTGATGCAAACTGACAATAGCGACTTACCGCTTGAGTTACCAGCACCGCCCTCTTTATTGTCCCGTGTTTTTCCGTTATTTGCAGATACCTCTCCAACCAAGCAAGCTCAAGTATATAGCAGCACAGGCTATACGCTTTTGTATGAGTCACGCTTACCGCCCAAAAAACCTGTACTCTCTGCTGCCCTAAATTTATTTACAGGCACGTTACTCTTGCTCATTATTATGGCAGGCGTTTTATGGTGGATTGCTCGCACCATCACTTGGCGCATCAACCAGATGAGTCAGCAGATGGCGCAACTTGGCGATGGCGACTTTACCGTTCGTGTTAACGCTCGCGGTAATGATGAGATTGCCTCATTGGCTCGCGGCTTTAACCAAGCAGCGCAAAAAATTGAGCATCTTATTGATGCCAATAACTTATTACTGGCGCACGCCTCTCACGAGCTGCGCACACCCATTACTCGCATCCGTTTACAGACGGAAATGATGGATATGCTCGCCGGCGCATTGCCAGCTGATATCAAAGCAAAGTTCGATAAGCGCGCGCAAGCAATCAATCGCGATCTGTCAGGTCTTAATGATTTGGTGGAGAGTATTTTATTGGTGAGCCGCATGGATGCAGGTCACGCTTTACAGCAAGTTGAGCATTTAGATTTATATGATTTGATGAATCAAGAGCGTCAACATTATCCTGAAGCGACTTTGATTGGTGAGCATATTATGATTGATGGTCAGCCATCCATGTTGACCCATTTAATTCGTAATTTATTAACCAACGCCATGCTTCATGGTAAGCCGCCCGTCACCGTATTACTGTATGGCGTGCAGAGCACAGATGAAGCCGATGGCATTCCTGATTATCTGCTGCAGACAGTGATCTCTAGTAGCTTTGCTGATTACCCTCTCTCTGATGTTGACGCTTATAATGAGGTTACCGATACAAACGAAGATATTATCTCAAACGACTCAGCTGCTGCTGTTGATAAAGTAAAAGCTGAAACAACGTCCGCAACGGCGCTGTTGCCAGCACCGCCTATTTATAAAAATGGCGAAAACCTAACTGTTAATGATGATGCCAATATCGATGCAAGCGTGGACGGTCACATCGATAGCCTTGATAATCCTCTGCTTTCAACAGCGCCCAGCACAAAAGCGGATGGCATAAACGCGGATGGCACAAAAGCCGATATAGAGTCAGCACCGACCTCAGACAACCAGTCATTAAAGACCAGTAGTGGCACTTCATTGATGGCTGATTATTATAACTTTACCAATGATCTGACTGAAAAAATCAAAAAAGTCATTTGGAAAGCCGTGCCTGATGCCAAAACCTCCTCTAAGGCCACTGACAAGCAGGACACGTTTGATAGTGAGACAACTTCTGGCGCTAAAAATGGTCGTGCGCAAAAAACGACAAAAGCAGCGGCTGATCAAACTGCTGGCAAAAATGACGCCAAAGATAATACCCCGACCAATGGGGAAACGTCTGGCTCCTCGCGCAAAGAAGGCTTATTCACCAAGCGTCTAAAAAAACCCAAAGGCGAACCTGTGCGTCCACTACCAAAGTATGCCGTCTTAGCAGTGATTGATGAAGGCACTGGTATTCCTGAGGACAAACGCGAAGAAGTCTTTAGCCCATTCGTACGTTTGCAACAAAAAAACAAAGGTTCTGGTCTAGGATTATCCTTGGTTTCTCAAATTGTTACCGCTCATCAAGGGCGCATTCTGACCGACACTTTGAATGGTCATACGAGGTTTTTAGTTATCTTGCCAGTTAAGCACAATCCTCACCATCATCAAAAAGACTAAACCTCCAAAAAGCATGGATCATAAAAAATCTAAGTTATTGAAAATTTAAGTCATCAAAAATACTAGGGCGCGCCTTTCTTTATACAATATGGTTGATTCACTTTAAAACCGTTACAGTGCTACTGAAATAAATTTTTTTTGCTGGCTGTTCGCAAGCGTGACAGAGGCTACAAAAAATTTGTCTCAGTAGCACTCAGCTATTTACGTATCGATTTTATCTTAAACTGACTATATCACCCTAGCAATTTCCTTCCTTAAGATCTTCTTCACTAATAGCGATTGGTCATAAGCGGGTCGCGTATGTGCATATCCAAAGTACTTGATAATATGCTATATTAGCGCCCCTTATTATAGGGTTATTGACGGTTGTTTTTTGATTGGCTTCTTGAATCGTGAAGAGGCGCAACAACCTGTTCATGACTATTAAAAAAATTATTGAATTTTGAGCCCTCCATGAATGACATGATTGTCTTAAACGATGTGACCAAAAGTTTTTTAAGCGACCGATCAATCAAAAATAAAGACGGCAAACCGCATTGGTTTACTGCCGTTGAACCGACGTCTCTCGCTGTCAAGCAAGGCGAAATATTTGGTTTAATGGGCTACTCGGGTGCAGGCAAATCGACCTTACTTCGCCTGATCAATATGCTTGAGCGTCCAGATGCAGGTCAAGTCATTATCGATGGAACTGACTTAACCACCTTATCCGCCAGCGAGCTGCGTATTGCTCGGCACAATATTGGTATGATTTTTCAGCAGTTTAATCTGATGTCTAATCACACTGTTTTTGACAATGTGGCTTTTAACTTAACGGTTTCAGGCTATCCTCGTCGTGACATTCACAAACGTGTGATGGAATGTCTTGAGATTGTCGACTTAACCGATCGTGCTGGTCATTATCCTGCTCAGTTATCCGGCGGTCAAAAGCAGCGGGTTGGTATTGCTCGCGCGATTGCGCCTAGCCCCAAGGTCTTGTTGGCCGATGAGCCGACCAGCGCCCTTGACCCTTCTACGACTCGCAGCTTACTGACTTGTCTGCGTGATATCAATGAGAAGCTTGGCGTCACCATTGTGATTGTAACGCATGAGATGAGCGTAATTCGTCGTCTCTGTGATCGCGCCGCCTTATTGCATCAAGGCAAATTGCTAGAAGTGGCAGAGGTGACAGACGGTTTGATTCAGGCGAACACCCCGATTGGCAAAGGCTTAGTCGTAGAAGACTAAGAGGTAGGAGAAATAGATATGTTAACTGGTACTGAATTATCCGCCTCGATAGACAAGCTGCTTGCGCTGCGCGAAGAGATTGTGAAGGCCTTTATTGATACATTCATCATGCTTGGTATCTCAACGACGGTTGCTATTGTCATCGGTGGACTGTTTGGCGTTTTCTTGTTTTTATCAAGTGATCGTCAGTTTTTGCAAAACAAAACCTTATATGGTGTGCTTGGCGGTATCACCAACTTTATGCGAGCCTTCCCGTTTGTTATTTTGATGATTGCTATGAGCCCTTTTACCAAAGCCATTGTGGGTACTGGTATCGGGCCGATTGCGGCATCATTAGTGTTGGCAATTGCGGGCTCATTTTACTTTGCGCGTTTGGTCGAACAAAACTTACGCGAAGTGCCACGCGGTATTATTGAGGCGACCGAATCTATGGGTGCGCGTCCTTTTACTATTATTAAGGTTTTGCTTAATGAAGCGCGCTCCGGTCTGATATTGTCAGTGACGATTCTTTGTATTAGCCTCCTGTCTTATTCAGCGGCAGCGGGTATGATCGGCGGCGGCGGCTTGGGCGATTTGGCGATTCGTTATGGTTATTATCGTTATCAGACTGAAGTGATGATTTTTATCGTTCTTGTGCTCTCGATCATGGTTATCGGCATTCAAGCGTCTGGTAATTGGCTGGCTACTCGTATGGATAAACGTTAATCAGTGGATACGAATCACACGGACGACGCGTTTATTATGAATAATAGGCAGGGTTTAATGCCGATTGCTCCTAAGCAAAATACTTGACTTTGTTACTGAGACCCTTTAATTTTGTTGCTACTTTAACACTCGTTAACTTAGCAGCATTACTATAATGTTGCTTTTTTTAATGGCAAATTTTGTCCTATAATCCCTCCCTCTTATTAAGGAAGTTCCATGAAATTAACAGATATCAGCCGTCAGTTAGCGACTGCTTTTGCTGCTGTTGGCGTATCAAGTTTGGTTTTGGTCGGTTGCAACAATTCATCAGCCCCAGAAACAATGAAAGAGCCTGTAACTGAAGGCACTACGACAGAAACGGCGGCAAGCGACATCGATCCTGACCACACAAAAATCGTCATTGGTACGACCGAAGGTGATTTTGCTGATATGGTACGTAACCAAGTTAAGAGCTCACTTGAAGCGCAAGGTTATGAAGTTGAACTGGTTGCCTTTACAGATTATGTGCGCCCGAACCTGGCATTGGCCGAAGGCGATTTGGACATCAATATTTTCCAGCATAAGCCTTATCTTGATAACTTCAAAAAAGAAAACAATCTTGATTTGGTCGAAGTGTTCCAAGTACCAACAGCCCCACTTGGCATCTATACAGGCAAAAAGACCAGCCTAGACCAAGCTTATAAAGGCATGAGTGTCTCAGCCCCTAACGATCCAAGTAACTTTGCCCGCGCCCTTGTTATGATGGATGATCTTGGCTGGATCACATTAAAAGACAACATCGATCCATTGACAGCATCAAAAACAGACATCGCTGACAACAGTAAATACGACATCAAAATCGTTGAGTTAGAAGCTGCTCAGTTGCCTCGTGCTCGTGATGAAGTGGATTTCGCGGTTATTAATGGTAACTATGCCACCGACTCTGGTATTGACTTATCAACTGCGCTATTCCAAGAGCCAAGCTTTGCTTATGTCAACTGGTCAGCCATCAAATCTGCTGATGCTGACAAAAAATGGGTCAAAGACGTGACCAACGCTTATAACTCAGATGCGTTCAAAAAGTACGCTCACGAAACCTTCCCAGGTTACAAGTATCCAAAAATTTGGGGTACTGACCACAGTGCGCATACAGATACTGCTGCCAGCACTGCACCTGCAGAAGCACCTGCTCAGTAAACGCTCAAACCAAAAGCGCATTAATCATAAGCGCTATATTGATGCAGAACGCCCATGGCTTAACGGTCATGGGCGTTTTTTATGGCGCTGATTTTACGATTATGAATGTTTCAAACGTCTGGCAATTCATAACTGACAACTAAATATGACGTTACAGCCTGTGTGCCCTTTGTAGGAAAGCGTCACTCGCCCTTCCCCTTTAGCGTTGTTTTTCCTATAGTGGACAGGCTGAATAAATAACTAAGCCAACTTGTGACTGAGTTAATAAGTTATTTAATCAAGTTGATTGCAACGTTTGGCACTGTATGTGTCTACTGAGTAGCAGATTAAAAACCAATCAAACATTATAAAATCACAAAAAATAAGGATAATAATATGAGTACTAAAACTTATAAAATGCGTACCGCTGGACAAGCAAATATTCCTGTCTTAGGACTGGGCACATGGCAGTCGACCGGTCAAGATTGCATAGATGTGGTTAAAAAAGCCTTAGAAATGGGCTATGAACATATCGACACCGCACAAGCATACGACAATGAAAAAGAAGTCGGTCAAGGCATCAAGCAATCAGGCGTTGCTCGTGACAAGTTCTTTTTGACCACCAAAATCTTCCCAGACGATATGAAGTTTCAACCAGAAAAATTGGCTGAAGCGGCTAAGCGTTCGTTAGAAAACTTAGATACCGATTATGTCGATCTGTTACTTTTACATTGGCCAGACGACCGTGTCCCATTATCTGAAACGATTCCGGCCTTGTGTGAGCTACAAAAACAAGGATTAACGCGTCATATCGGTGTGTCTAACTTTAATATTGCCAATATCACTGAAGCAGAGAAATATGCAGATGTGCCTATTGTGGTAAACCAAGTGGAGTTTCATCCATTTATCAAGCAAAATACGCTACAGACTTTTCTAAACAACCATCACATCTTGTTAGAAGCTTACTCGCCACTTGCTCGTGGTGATGTCTTTGACAATGACACCATCAAAGAGATTGCGGACAAGCACAATGTCACGCCAGCTCAAATCTCATTGGCTTGGATTTTGTCAGATAAAGACCGCGTTGCTATTCCAAAAACATCTAACCCTGACCATCTGCAAGGCAACTTGGATGCGATCAATGTATCGCTTAGTGCAGACGAGTTAGAAAAAATTGGTAACCTAGCCCGTGCCGATGGTCGTAAAATTGAGCATCCTGATTACAGCCCAGTGTGGGATGACTAATCCTTAGTCATTACTCCTTAGCAGTGATTTGATTTAAAATATTAAAAAAAGCCACCGAGATGATCGGTGGCTTTTTTATATCGAGATGAATAGGATGCCTGCTACTGCTGCAAGGTATTCGTCTCATGAACTTTTTCAGCAGGATTATACTGCTCAGAAGGAGGGATTGCGCCATTGCGATTGTTTTCTTTCATCGACTTGGCAACCTCGGGCGGCATATAGTTCTCATCATGCTTCGCCAATACTTCGCCTGCGACAAAAGTGCCGCCTTGCATTTTACCTGTGGCAACCACCCCTGAATTTTCAGCGAACAAATCAGGCAAAATACCTTGATACGTCACAGGCACCGTGGATTTAAAATCGGTAATTGCAAACTCAATACTTAGTGGATCATTGGGTGCGCGCTGAACGCTGCCTGCCACCACCATACCACCTGCACGAATACGCTTGTCTTGCGGCGCTTCACCTTGCGCAATAGCCGTAGCGTCAAAGTAGTAATCGGTCTGTTGCCCAATGGCATAAAGCACCAGCACCACGGCTACCGCCGCCCCCGCTAGTGTAAACATGACCCACATTAATTTTTTGCGACGAACTGCGTTCATACCACTACCTCATTGATGACTCACTGTTTTATAGATTAGGCGCTATAAAACAAAAATATTGAAGGATCTACCATTAGAAAAACGTGCTAAAAAAGTCTTTCTAATCGTACTCTTCTCATAACTGTATGGTAGCATTTTTCAGACAAATCAATAAGCCTCATCGTCACTGATAAGGCGATATCGTTATGATATTAAGATGGTTTTTCTAATGAGACTGCTTCGTGGCAGGCGCTGATGTTGCAGGCGTTGATGTTTTAGCGGTGCGCTGTGCTTGACGTGCTTGCTGAATCGTCAACTGTTTGATAAGTGCTTGTCTTTGTCTGCGGCTATAAATAACAAATGCCAGCATCACACCCACCGTAATTGCCCAGCATGACCACACAAAAACCCCATGCTTACCCATGGCGATAAATTCAGACACGCTATAAAAATAGGGCTGCATAATAGTTTCCTAGCCGTTATTTGTGTTGACCACGGATGTATTCTTTCACCCATGCCTTGCCTTGGTCACGATACAATATCAAGGTGTTGGTACGATAAATCACTAAGGCGGCAACCATTAGATAGCTACCAATAATCATCAGTAGTAATGGCATCCACATATCGGCCGACATTTTTGGGGCAGCGGTTAAGGTAAACGTCGAACCTTGATGCAAGGTATTCCACCACTGTACTGAATACTTGATAATAGGAAGGTTGACAGCGCCGACGATAGACAAAATAGCGGCGGCCTTACCACGGTTAGCCGTATGTTCAAAGGCGGCAAACAGTGCCATCACCCCGGCATACAAAAACGCCAAAATCAGCATCGATGTTAAACGTGCATCCCAAACCCAATAAGTTCCCCACGTTGGTTTTGCCCATATGGATCCGGTCAACAAACTAATCACACACAGTAAAAACCCAATTGGTGCAAGCGCCTGCGCCACCAGATTCGCCGTCTTGATTTTCCATACCAAATAAATCACTCCCAAGATGGCAAGCGCAAAATAGATGGAGATAGCAAGACTGGCCGCTGGTACATGGATAAAGATAATGCGGTAACTGTTGCCTTGCAGATAATCAGGCGGTGCAAAAGCCAGTCCCCACACACTGCCGATGAGCAAGCAGAGACTCGCCAATAGCGCCAGCCATTTAACCCACGGCGTAAAGATACGAAAAAACTGCTTGGTACCCACAGTGGTCAAGAAACCCTGCCAAATGCGTTGCCACAGGCTGGGAGATGAGACATTATTCAGGTTGGGCATGGAGTTAACCTATTGCTCAGCTTACTGGTGATGACTGACATGGCACATGGTGAGCGCTATTATCTGCCAACCTGCTGGCGTTAAACACTGGATAGAATCTACAAAAAATTGTTTGCGTACTGAATCGACTATTATAACAAAATTGCCAGTTTTCACCATGATGTTAATATCAGGCGCGTTCATACAAGGCACTTGTCTCATTGAATGAAACGCTGAATTAACAATAACTCGCTGAATCAATTCAACCATGACATTTTTAAGGTCAGTGCAATCACCCACGGCATTACCAAAACAGACACAATACTGCCTGCCAATAATAAGGCCAATATAGGCAATCCATTGAGACCCGTGGCATATAAATCGACCGCCCCTGTCGCAAATATTAGGACGGGCAACTGCATGGGCAACGCAATCAAAGGCACCAGTACAGCGCCGTTTTTCAATGATAGTGTCAGGCTACTGGCGACGGCCGAGAGCATCAGTAGCATAGGGCTACCTGTGACAATAGAAGCCATCAATATCCCTGCCTCAAACCAGCTTAACTGAAATAAAGGCACCGCCAATAAACTGAGTACGGCCACAATACCGCTGCTAAACACCCAATGAATCGCCAAGCGAATCAGCACCCATAAGGGCAATGAGGCGTTGGCAACGACCAATTGTGCCAGTGTCCCGTTATCGAGGGCAGGCTTAAATAAACCATCCACGCCCATCACAAGCGATAACAACGCCGCAATCCACACCGCTGATACCCCAAGGCGCTGCAAAAGCGCAGGCTCACTACCGACGGCCAGCGGAAACAAGGTAATAATGACTAAAAACAGCACCAAAGGGTATAGCCATTGCACCGCGCCTTGCTGCTTGACCTGCCATTCGCGCGTCCACAACTGCCCAAAGCGAATACCACGCGTCATTGCGACTGTATTTGAGCGATTATTCGCGGCCTGTAAGGGACTGTCGGTTTGTGTCATTTATTCGCTCTTCTACTTATACTTATCGCACTTATATTATGATCAGTACGACATAAGCTCGATACGTCAGTATCAGCGTACTATTGGTATGGTTTTTTTATTGCTTACTGTCGAGAGCGGTGCAGGATTTCGATAAATGCGCTACACCATATGCTCTGTCAAATCGAGTACCTGATTGGCCACGCCCACTGATTGGTGACTGGTCATTAAGATTGCCCCGCCCGCATTGGCAAAGTCGCGTAACTTGTCTTCCATGCGCGCCACCATATCGACATCAAGCGCGGTAAAAGGCTCATCGAGTAGCCACAATTCCGTCACCTCAGGCGTCAATAAATACAATCTTGCAAGAGTGATACGGCGGGTTTGCCCCGCAGACAAATGGCTTGAGCTGATGGTTTCAAACCCTTGTAATCCCACCCATGTGAGCGCATCATCAATGTCGTCAGGACTTGGCGTGATACCATACAAATTGAGCAAAAATGTCAGGTTTTGTGCGACCGTGAGATTGGGATGAATACCTAACTGATGCGAGATATACAAAGGCTGTGTGGGCAAGCCTGTGCTTCCTTGATAAGCAACCTCACCTGTCAGCACTGGCAACAGGCCAGCCAGCTGCATCAATAGCGTCGTCTTACCTGTTCCATTGGCACCAATAAGGTGACAAATACTACCCGCCGATAAGTGTAGTGACACCGCTTCACAGAGCGGAACTTCATCGCGTTGAACGGTCAACTCATCAAGTACAAGTAAGGGTGTATCCAAAGCCGTCATCAAAACCTCTCATTATTTATCAAGCGGCAGTCACTATTCATCACAAACAAGTACCATGTTCGTGGCATAATACTTTATACGTACTAAAAACACACAGTATAACAAATTGTCGATAACTATGACCTTAAAACCTATGCAGACTTCAAAAGACAGCCAAAACCAAACGCCTCAGGCAGATACTACTCACACAAATGCTAGTCAGTCAAATGCTAGTCAAAAAGATACTACTGAAAGTAGCGCCTTGACTATAGAGAGCCTCATCGATGCCCAAGTTGCGTTTATGCAGCAGTGGCTGTATAAGCAATCTGAGCCTTTGAGCCGAGAGGCTTGGCAGTGGTTTGGCGAGCAACCGCTACACAAATACGTCAGCCGCGATCATTTGCAGTATCTTATCAATGATTGGATTCTGAGTCAGCCAATGAGCGAGATAATGCGTACGGATATCCGTGATATCTTACACGCCGTGATTTATCATCCCGTCAATGACAACGTGCCGTTGTCTGAGCTGGTAGACGACACGCAGGTTGAGATGCTCGCCAATTATGTCGGCAGTCATGAGCAGCAGCGTAATGTCTTGATTCATACGCTGGTCGGCAACGAAACCTTTGCCGATTTACTTACCCAAACGCTCTACCATGCCATCAATGATTTTATGGAAACCACGCTCGATAAAGCAGGCGGCGTCGGTAAACTGATGAAACTTGGGCGCAGCTCGTTTGAAAAAGCCACCAACAGAAACCTTGATGAAAAGCTGCAAGCCTATTTGAATCGTAATATCAAAGATTTGGCACGCCGAGCAGAGGCCAATGCGCAAGAGCACTTATCAAACGAAGAAGTCGCGCGATTGTTAATCACAGGTTGGGCACGAATCAAAGAGCAGCCAGTCAGTCATATCCAAACCTACCTGCGTGATGAGCCTGATGACAGCAGTATCGAGCATATTGAAGCCAGTATTCAGCAAAGCTATAACCGCTTGCGCCTGTCGCCTTATGTGCATAGCCTTGTGGCAGCGGGCATCGATACGTGGTACGCCAATCATCAAACCGATTCTATGGCGACCATCGCGGCAAGCTTATATGTCGATGCCGAGGCCATGAGCCAATTTAGCACAGCGCTATTGCCTATCGTACACGATGCTCTAAACAGCGCGTGGTTTGAAGCACACACCCGCGAGATGCTGCAAGCGTTTTATGATCAGCCAACGATTAAAAACGGTCTGACATTGAACGATCAATAATTGATCGTTTATGTTTTTCTATATTTAACTTCATTTAATTGTCAGTACACTATTTATTATGAGCCAACGCAACAAACTCAGCTTGTGGCAAAAGATCAAACGGTTCCTGACCACCTCAGCGCCGCAGCCGACGAATGAGGACGGCAATAAGTCGACGGTCTCTTCACACCTTGTTGATAGTGCCAACCTAAAGACACGCAATGTCTCAACTCAAAATAAAGAACACGACAATGAGCGCTTGCATGTTAACGCTTCTGAACCGATCACAAAAAAGCACGAGCGTTCTGACACGCCCATTGTCGATGTCTTAAAACATTATTTTGATGAAAAACAGTGGCACTACACTTACTATCGACCCAAAACCCATGACGGTCAGCAATCACATCATTTGTCATTAAGAATGCAGCATCAGCAGCTGAACTGCGGCTATCTGTTTCGTGTGCAAGAAAAAACCAAGCTGCTCGCTGTCTACGGAATCTTGCCATTTTTGATACCAGAGACTCATCAAAGCGCGGCAATGCTACTGATTACCCAGCTCAATTACGACATGCTCATTGGCAATCTAGAAATAGATATCAATGATGGTGAAATACGTTACAAATACGCCATCGATGTCGAAGCAGTTGGCATTAATAATGAGATTATTGATCACCTATTGCAAAGTACGATTGCCATGATCACGGTTGCTAATGAGTTATTTAGCAACTTGGTTAGCAACCAAGATCCGGCTGAAGACTTGCAGACGTTACTCATAGAGCTGCGCGAGCAAACCGATGCGCGTACCTTCTTTTTGCCCACCCAGTTTGTGCAGTAAAGAATAATAAGGCCATCAGTTACATGTAGGCTAATCCTTACATCCTTTCTCGTAAAACTTTTAAAACCTTACAAACCTCATCCAATAAGAATTCTTTTGATATGATGCTAAAAATTGCTTACTCTGACATTTTTCGTTATTCGGTACCCGAAAAACACCGTTTCCCTATGCAAAAATACACACTCATTCCTGAGCGTCTATTGGCTGAAGGGACCATTAATAATGAGAATTTTTTTGCGCCTGCTCGATTAAGCGAAGAGGAGATTTTAACCACGCATACGCCCGATTACTGGCATCATCTCAAAACCCAAACGCTGCCCCGAAAAGAGGCTCGCGCCATTGGTTTTGAGATGACATCAACGCTGGTCGAGCGTGGTCGTTATATTGCTCACGCTACTTATGAATGCGCCTTATTTGCTCAGCAATATGGCGTGGCAATGAATGTCGCGGGTGGCACACATCACGCGTTTGCCGACCATGGCGAAGGATTTTGCGTTCTTAACGATGTCTGTATCGCCAGCAACTTATTACTCAATCGCGGACAAGCACAAAAAATTCTGATCGTAGACTTGGATGTGCATCAAGGCAATGGCAATGCCAGCATTATGCGCGACGAGCCACGCGTGTTCGTCTTTAGTATGCATGGCGCCAAAAACTACCCGTTTCGTAAGCAAATATCAGATTTGGATATTGAGTTGGATAACGAGACGGGCGATGAGGAATACTTAGCCATTTTAAAGAACATCCTTCCCCGCTTAATAGACGAGTTTGCGCCCGATATGATATTTTATCAATCGGCGGTTGATGTACTTGCCACTGACAAACTGGGAAAGCTGGGGCTAACGATCGAAGGCTGCAAAGCACGTGATGAATATGTACTGCGTCAAGCGAAAGTCGCCAATATTCCTATCGCCATTGTCATGGGCGGCGGTTATTCAGAAGACATCGAAGAGGTGGTGGAAGCGCACTGTAATACCTTTCGATTGGCGCAGCAGATTTATTTTAGTGAGACCACTAATTAGTTCAATGACGTACCTCGTCGCCAGTTCAACATAGCAGACTGACATAAAAAAGCATTGCTGGGATAAATTTTCCCCACTTGCGGTGCCTTCGCCGACAGAGGCTTCAAAAAATTCATCCCAGCAATATGTATTTTTTTAAACGAAAGCAACTATGGAGCAACTCAATATTTACCTAATTGCTTGGTTACTTTATAAGGCAGTTTTACATGGCAAAAATATTAATAGGTATCGGCATTGTGCTGGTGATCGTCGGCGTAATTTGGCTAGTGTTTCCCAGTGCCTTTTCGTGGATAGGTAACTTGCCAGGCGATGTTAAGCACACATCCGGTAATACGCGGGTGTATTTCCCTGTGGTTACCATGATCGTGATCAGCGTCGTTGCGACGATCATTCTAAATTTATTTAATCGCTAGTTATACTTCTATTAAAGAAGCGTGGTTATCCCCTGCCAGCCTACGCGCAACCCAAGCACGGTCAAGATTACTAAAATAAGCTGGCGGAAGCGTGCTTGTGGTAAGTAACGACGTAAGCGAATGCCAACCAAAAGCGCCACCATAGATATAGCACTTAATAATGCAATCAGTTGCCACTCACTATTACTTAGTGCCATCAATGGCTCACGTAAAACGATAATTTGAGCGATTTTGCCCAAAAAATAGCACATATTACCCACTTTGGCGATGGTGTTTTTATCATCGCTGGCAGACAATAAGTACATCATCAATATGGTCGACATGGCATTGGTCGAGCCACCAATAACACCTGCACCAAATCCCACACCGATCAGTACAGGCTTGGTATCAGGCAAACGAATCTGCTTACCCAGTAGGCTGCTTATCACATAAAAACCGATGACCGCTGCCAGTACCAACAATATATAAGCGCTATCCACCCACAATAATAACTTTGCGCCCAAAATACTGCCGAGCAAACTCATCAAAGCAAGCAACCAATAGCGCCTGCCGTAATAAATAAAATTTTGCCAAAGCGTACGCCCGCCGCCCGCCAGCCACGTCGTCGCATTGAGCACCAGCGATGGAAAGAGAGTTAATATAATGGCGTGCGGTAATGGATAAATACTGGCAAGCGCTGTGGTTGTCACCAACGTCACGCCCAGTCCACTGATACCATGTAATAAGGACGCCAGCGCAAAGATAACAAGCAGCATTACTGTCTGCATACTATCGTCATCGACAGTTGTCGGCACACCTGCCGTCTCACTCAAAGTTTAGTTCCTGTCTTAATGATGGCCTTGATGACGGCGCACCGAACGGCACGGCTACCCATTTTGACGTTGCCAAAGTGACTCACCAATTATGAGCGCCAATTGCTCGGCGATCTTATCCTTACTAGCCTTTTCCAGAGCGACTGCTTCTCGCTCATAGCGTTCAGAAAAGAACACTTGCATGGCATTATCATTACTGGCAAAACCAATATCAGCTCGTGAGACGTCATTGCACGCGATTAAATCTAAGTTTTTAGAGACAAGCTTACCGCGAGCATAGTGCTCGACGTCTTGCGTTTCGGCGGCAAACCCAACGACAAATAAGTCAGGATTGGCAAGTGAAACAGTGGCCAAGATATCAGGGTTTTTGACCAAGTTCAGTGTCATGGCGTCTTGGGTTTTTTTGATTTTTTGCGGTGCCGCTTCTTCAGTTCGATAATCAGCCACTGCTGCTGTCGCAATAAAGATATCAGCGACTCTCGTGCCGTCATTGCTGCTAACCGCGCTCACATGTGCCTCGTTATGTTCATCGCCGCAGTTACAGTCATCGTGATGATGGTGATGGTCATGATCGTGGTGGTGATCATGTTCCTCTGCAAAGGCTGACGGTAGCGCACTATGTGTGCCATCGATGCATTGCTGGACGGCAAGTAGCATATCTTTAGCAGACAACACATCAATACGAGTGACGTTAAGCGGCGTTGGTAGAGACACCTTACCACCCGCAATCAAAATCACTTCGGCCCCAGCAGCCACACAAGCACGCGCCAAAGCAAAGCCCATCTTGCCTGTTGAGTGATTGGACAAATAACGTACCGGATCGATGGCTTCTACCGTCGCGCCCGCTGTAATCACGACGCGCTTGTCTGCTAGCAGTTGCGGCGTGGTTTGCATGGCGGTAAATAAGAGCACCTCAGCCAATAACTGTTCAGGCTCAGGCAATCGTCCCGCGCCCACATCCCCGCAAGCTTGCTCACCACTGGCTGGTTGTATCATGTGATAATTCATATCACGTAATGTTTGTACGTTTAGATTGACCGCTGGATGCGCCCACATCTGCTGGTTCATCGCGGGCGCAACAATAACGGGTGCCGCCGTTGCAAGGCACACAGTCGTCAACAAATCATCGGCCATCCCCATAGCAAGGCGTGCAAGCGTGTTGGCAGACGCTGGCGCAATGACCACTAGATTCGCCCACTTAGCCAGCTCGATATGTCCCATCCCAGCTTCTGCTTTTTCATCAAGCAATGAGATGTGTACCTCATTACCAGTCAAGGCTTGCAAGGTTAGAGGAGTGATAAACGCTTGAGCGCCTGTGGTCATAATGACACGCACATCAAAGCCTGCTTTGATCAGTAAGCGGGCAAAAATGGCAGATTTATAAGCGGCGATACCGCCAGTAATAGCAAGCACAATATTGGACATAAGTATGGTATCAATGAAAAAGTTGAAAGATAAAAATTGCGCTTATAGTAACAAGTATGAGATAAGTTGGGTAAGATTTTCCGTATTTAACTTAAGTATTTAACTTAAGTATTCAATTTCGGTATCTAACAAAGGCATTTGCAACCCACCCACCGCTGAGGAGAAACAATGGCCATTAAAGATTGGCATGAAGAAGACAGACCACGCGAAAAACTACTGAAATTTGGTGCCGCACATTTGACCGATGCCGAGATTTTGGCAATATTTTTGCGGACAGGCACACAGTCGCAATCAGCTATCGAGCTTGCCCGTCATCTCATTGAACAATTTGGTAGTTTGGCTGAATTATTGGCAGCGCCTCAAGATACGGTACTTGCTTACCACGGTATTGGTCCTGCCAAGTACTCTCAGATACTTGCCTCGCTTGAGATGGGAACGCGCTATCTAGACAGTAAGCTTAAAACAGGTCAAGCGCTTGGGCGCTCGCAAGTGGTCAAGGATTATATCAGTACGCAGCTGCGCGGTGAGTCTCGTGAAGTCTTTGCCGTTCTTTGTTTGGACAACGGACTGAATCTTTTAAATTTTGAGATACTGTTTACAGGCGGTATTTCGTCCTGTTCTGTCTGTATCAAACATGTGTTACGGCACACCTTGAGTCACGCAGCCAGCCAGTTAATCGTTGCGCACAACCATCCACACACCGACTCCAAGCCATCCACCGCAGACAATCTACTGACCTATGAGCTAAAAAAAGCCTGTGATTTATTAGACATAGCGCTGGTCGATCATATTATTGTGGGACGTAATGACACCTTATCTTATGCAGAAAGTTGTTTAATGCCTTTCGATTAGGGCGTGATAGAGGTGGTAGAAAATTCATACCATCCATGCTGGCTCTTTTTTATAGTGACCTTTTTTATAACGACTTTATAGTGACCTGTTTTTATAGTGACCTGTTTTTATAGCGACCTTTTCACAGCTGATTTGCAGGGTTCGAAGATTGTTTTCCGTGTTTATCTCATGGACGTTTATAGCATAGCTTCACAGGGTTGTTTTATAAAATAGTTTTACACGCTCGTTGTAAATTAACAAAGAGAAACTTAGTGTAAAGCTACGTGATACATATTATCGACACAGCGTAGCATTTTAACTACTGATAGTTATCGATAACTGTCTCATATTGATAGCTAACTCATTTTGATCGTTTTCGCTAGCAATCTAGAGCTTAAATGAAAACGCGACTAGAGCTTTAATGAAAATGCGAAAGGATAGATCACCGCCTAGAACAATAAATATATAAATGCAAACAACATCGATTTAAAAATACTGATTCAAAAAACAGCTATTCATATTTTTTACGCTTTTCATTTAGCGTCATAAAGGAGACAGTCATGGCCATTGGCTTATTTATATTAGCAATTCTCATTCAATTAGCCATGGTTTTGGCCATCTTTTTGTTGTCCTTATCGCGGGTCACAGGCAGCGTTGTTGCCCTGATAACCGTCATTGTTACCGCGCTCATTAGCCCTTGGTCGCTGTTATTAGGCATACCCATTGCCCTATTGTGTTTGGTTTTACTCATCGCGCCCATTAGACAGTCGTTAATTACTAAGCCTGTCTACAAAACGTTGGGCGGGGCCATGCCTAGTATGAGTGACACTGAACGTGAAGCGCTCGATGCTGGTACGAGCTGGTGGGAAAAAGAGCTCTTCATGGGCGCGCCTAATTGGGACACGTTTGCAAATTATCCGTATCCAAAGTTATCAGAACAAGAGCAAAGCTTTATTGATAACGAAGTAGAAACGCTCTGTGCGATGCTTGACGAGTGGAAGATTCAGCATGAAGACAAAGACTTGTCTCCTGAAGCATGGCAATTTATCAAAAGTAATGGTTTTTTAGGTTTAATCATTCCAAAAGAATTTGGCGGCCTAGAGTTTAGCTCTTATGCCCAAAGCCGTGTCATGAGTAAGATCGCGTCACGCTCACCTACCGCTGCCGTCACTTGTATGGTGCCAAACTCGCTCGGTCCAGGCGAGCTTTTGATGCATTACGGCACAGATGAGCAAAAACAACGCTGGCTACCAGGCCTTGCCAACGGTGATGAAGTTCCTTGCTTTGGTTTGACAGGGCCTGAGGCAGGCTCTGATGCTGGTGCTATTCCTGATACAGGGGTGGTTTGCTACGGGATGCATGAGGGCGAAAACGTTCTTGGTCTACGTATGAACTTCTCAAAACGCTGGATCACTTTAGCACCTATCGCCACTGTTGTAGGCTTGGCATTCAAAATGCATGATCCAGAAGGCTTGCTTGGCGATCCTAAAAAGACCGATTACGGTATCACTTGCGCCCTTGTCCCTGCCAGCCATGAAGGCGTGGTTACAGGGCCGCGTCATAATCCTATCGGTTCACCCTTTATGAACGGGACGGTCGATGGCAAAGATGTCTTTATTCCGTTAGATTACATCATTGGTGGCGTTGAAAATGCGGGTCGCGGCTGGCGCATGCTGATGGAGTGCTTGGGCGTGGGTCGTGGTATCTCTTTACCTGCCCTATCAACGTCAGCCAGTGAAATGACGTATTTGTCTGTCGGCGCGTTCGCCAAGGTTCGTGAACAGTTTAAGATTTCGGTTGGTAAGTTTGAAGGTGTGCAAGATGCTACCAGCCGTATGGCGAGTAATACCTATATGTTAGAAGCCTTTCGTCATCTTGTGACGTGCGGTCTGAATCAAGGCGGTACGCCATCTGTCATGACTGCCATGGCAAAATATTATGCCACCGAAACCATGCGCGGTGTGGTAAACGACGGTATGGATGTGGTTGGTGGTCGTGCCGTACAGATGGGGCCACGCAACTTTTTGGCAACGCCTTATCAGGCGATTCCTGTTTCTATTACCGTCGAAGGTGCCAATATCTTGACGCGCTCATTGATGATATTTGGTCAAGGGGCGATGCGCTGTCACCCTTATCTATTTGATGAGCTGCAACTACTACAAAGTGAAGACAAAAAAGGCGCGCTCAAAGAATTCGATAATATGTTCTTCAAGCATTTGGGCTATACCTTCAACCGCGGGGCAAAAGCATTTGTGGCAGGATACGTTGGTGGCAGCAGTCACGCCCCAAGCTTTTCTGATAACTTTACCCGCCCTTATTATAAGCACATCAATCGTTTGAGCGCGAGTTTTGCATTAACCGCTGATATGGCACTAGGTTTGCTTGCGGGTGATTTAAAACGTAAAGAGATGCTTTCGGGTCGCCTTGCCGATATTCATGGTCATCTATTTATCTCAACTGCTATTTTGCAGTTTTATGAGCATGGTACCAAATCAGAGTCAGAACGCTTGCACGCTGAAGTGGCTTTACAAAACAGTCTCTACACCATTCAAGAAGCGTTTTTGACGTTCTTTGACAATTTCCCAAATCGTATGGCAGCGGGTGTGGTCAGCTTTGTGACTTTCCCAAGTGGTCGTATCTTCACTCCACCAAGTGATGAGTTAAAACGTCAATTGGGTGATACCTTTATGGATGACTTTGAGGCCAATCCATTCCGCGATTATCTCAAGACCATGGTTTACTACAACACAGAAGCTGATGATATAACCGGACGTATGGAACACGCTTATCAAACGTTACTCGACATAGAACCGTTATGGCAGAAATTTAAAAAAGCAGAGCATAAAGACAGCTTTGAAGGTCTTACGTTTGAGGACCATGTGGTTTATGCCAGTCAAAACAATGAGATTACAGAAGAAGAAGCCGAAGTTCTTATTCAATATAACGCCCTGCGTTTTGACTCATTGTTGACGGATGTGTTTGATGAGCATCTTGTAAAAGCGCTGAAACGTGGCAACCCTCATAGCCTTGATAATGCGGTACAGCAGCTTACCGACTATGCTCAGCTAAAAAATGATGCGCAAGCTAAGCACGGTATCCCAGCCGATAGTAATGCAGCGACGGATAAAAATGAAGAGACTGGCGACGCCAATCCCAATCATGGTTATGAGAGTGACGGCGATGTAGAAATGGTCTCTGAGCAGCACACCGCTCAAGAAAAGCAAGATCAAGCGAGTTTCACTGACTCAAACCCTGATGCCGAAGCCCTTGATCATCGTCATCGTGACGCCGCCTCGCATTTGAATGAGCGAATGGGCAATAATCACAATCAAAATCAGTACAACGCGGACGACTCTAAACAGGTGCTTGACACTGAGCGCCCTAGAAATGCGGACATGACGACTGACAATGTAGAGAAAGCACCTTCTACTCATGCCAGCGATAGCACTGATACTAAGTGGCAAGACGGCCTGCGTCGTGACGAAAACGATAAAGTCTAAGCAGCTAACAGCCTTAAATATCGTTGTTTAAATCCTTTGCATAAAAAAGACTGTCCAACTTGGGCAGTCTTTTTTGTTGGTAGATGAATATTTTACTTCTTAACGCTCTCCAAAGTGTATTACTATTCCCTTTGTTGATCCTAAAAAATGCTCTAAATGGCTTAAATATGAAATACCTATGCACTAAACTATAAAAATATGTTGCAGTGACCTTAATAATTATTTTATATTGCGCAGTCATTTGACATAAGCAATGGACAGAAAATCTCCAACAATGAAGCATTAAATATAGCAGCATCAATGTGACAATCATTAATGCTGCTATATCTGATACTGGGCATTTTGTATAAAAAGGATATATATTATGTGGAAAAATATGGGACTGACGGGCAAGATCATCGTTGCCATGGCGCTTGGTATCATACTGGGTTTATTTATCAATTATTCAGGACTGAATGCGGAAGGCGGTTTTGTTCATACCTACATAACCAACGGTTTTCTCGCCATTATTGGCAAACTGTTTGTTAACTCGCTAAAGATGCTGGTTGTCCCATTAGTACTCATCTCCCTTATTTGCGGCGTTTGCGGTATTGGCGACATTCGCTTGCTTGGGCGTATCGGCGGTAAGACATTTTTTATCTATATGATGACAACCGCATTAGCCATTGCAACCGCGATCGGACTTGGCATTGTGTTTGGTATCGGCAAAGGCATGAATATCGCAACGGAAGCTGCTTTTGAAGCCACATCAGCACCGCCGTTAATAGACGTATTTTCTAATATCGTGCCATCTAATCCCATCAGCGCGATGGCAAACGGTGACATGTTATCGATTATTTTCTTTGCTATTCTTATTGGTATCAGTATTTTGATGGTCGGCAAGCCTGCCAAAGGATTGGTGCAAAGCTTGGAGCTTATCAATGAAGTCATCCTAAAAATGGTGACCATCATTATGAACCTTGCACCATACGGTGTGTTTGCGCTGTTAACCAAAGCCATGGCTGAGCTTGGTTTGGATCTTATTTGGTCATTGCTTGGTTACGTTGCCGTCCTGGTTGGTTCGCTGGCTTTCCACTTTTTTATTACCATGATGATCGTTCTCAAACTGTTTTCAGGTTTGTCGATCAAGACTTTTTTGGCAAAAATGCGCGAAGTACAAATTTTTGCGTTTAGTACCTCAAGCTCAAACGCAACCATTCCTATTACGTTGCGTACCGTAACTAAGCGCATGGGCGTTAATAACTCAGTCGCTTCGTTTACCGTTCCTTTTGGTGCGACCATCAATATGGATGGTACGGCCATTATGCAAGGGACCGCGACCATTTTTATTGCCAATATTTATGGTATTGATTTGAGTGTGACCGACTATCTGATTGTCATCTTGATGTCGGTATTGGCCTCTATCGGAACGGCAGGGGTTCCTGGTGTTGGCTTGATTATGCTATCAATGGTATTTGCTCAAGTGGGCTTACCTATCGAAGGTATTGGCCTCATCTTAGGTGTGGATCGTATCCTTGATATGTTACGTACGGCTGTTAACGTCGGCGGTGATGCAGCAGTGACAGCCATTGTGGCAAAGTCAGAAGGTAAAATGGACTTAGCCGTTTATAATGATCCTGAGGCCGGCTCTAAAGACGTATTCGATGCTCACATTGATGAAGACAATGAGCGTGAATTCTCTAAAGTCATGAATGATGGCATCATGGGTAGTGAGTACGATGACGTTGACCGTCGTCACTAACCACTTCTGCTAAATAGCTATTCATAACATAAAAAACCTCAGTCACATATGCACATGGGCTGAGGTTTTTTTATATCGGACAGAAAATATAGTCAGCTGAAAATAAAACGGTTATACGGACTTAAATGCGCTACTGGTATACATTTTACTGGCTTGCGGCGTTCCTAGAGGCTGTGCAACATTCATTCTAGTAGCGCTATGCTCTTTTTATAGTGCATCGGCTATAGAGCCGACTCAATCAGTTTGTTACCTACTACCCCATCACATATTTGGTGATCATCGCCAAGCACACCAGTACAATCAAAGGTCGAATCAGCCTGCTTCCGCCCTTAACCACCATGTGAGAACCAAAATACGCGCCTATCGCTTGCCCCACCATCATCGCCAGCCCTACTTTCCACAAGACATTGCCGCCCAAGATAAAAAAGATCAATGAGCCAATATTGGTCGATAGGTTCAATACTTTTGCCGTACCCGTCGCTTCTATAATCTGACGACCGCGTAATGCCACATTGCCGAGCGCAAAAAACATGCCGGTACCGGGGCCAATATAACCATCATAAAACCCAATCAGTGGCGCGACTATCTTTTGCCACTTGCTCTCTGAGATACGCGGTGCCGCCTCGACTTCACCCAGCCTAGGCGCAAACAAAGTATAAATACCGATGGCGGCAATCAAAAACGGAATCAGCTTTTCGAGCAAATCTGGCGGAGACATTTGGACGGCAATCGTTCCAATCACCGAGCCGATAAACGCGGCAATAATGGCAACTTTGATACGCTGCGGTTTGACAACGCCTTTTCTTATCATCGTGATCGATGCCGCTAACGCACCAGAAGCTGCCTGTAGTTTATTGGTGCCAAGTGTTAGGACGGGCGGAATGTTAGCAAGTAACATGGCAGGTATGGTCAATAAACCGCCACCACCAGCGATGGCGTCAATGAATCCTGCTAGCGTTGCCACAGCCGTCAGCATTAAAATAATCTCTAAAGAGAGTGATAAGTCCATGACACTGGCCTTCAGAATGGATGATAGATAAGAGAAAAGTCTAAAAGCGGTGAGCTAAAATGTTCGTTAGCGGTCAAGCACTAGCGTTGCTGAGACAGGCACAAATACGACCGAGTGTGAGGCAACGCTGCCCATTATAAAGATAAAACCATAAAAAAAACCAAAAACCCGAAAAAGTCTGCTAGATTTGTCTAAAGCATGTCCTTAATTCGACTGATAGTCCTCTAAATGGACTAAAAGCTGTAACGACTTACAACTACTTTGTCGGTTATATCCTCTTTATAATATCGTTATTGTGGATATAGCAGACGTACTGATAACTTTTAGTTGACGTGTTTTATTGTCTATATGAAGAATAGTATGCGAAACTACCCCTTTCTATCTGCGAGACGGTTACAAGCGGTCACGTAGATACTTGAAGTTATTTTATAAATTGTATTTAGTAAATGAGGATGATATGGCAATACGAAGGATTAAGTCTTTTTTTCAACTTGACGCAGCAGGCGGGATCGTCTTGGCATTGGCGGCCGTCGCTGCAATGATTATTGCTAACTCCCCTCTTAATGTTTGGTATGAAGGTTTTATTCACGCCCCTGTTGCCGTTCAAATAGGCGACTTTGCTATTGCCAAAGATGCGCACCACTGGATCAATGATGGTCTGATGGCGATTTTCTTTTTCTTAGTCGGACTTGAGCTCAAGCGTGAAGTGTTAATCGGTGAGCTGTCTAACGTCAAGCAAATCATCCTACCAGCTGGTGCGGCATTGGGCGGAATGATTATGCCAGCGATTGTTTATTTGCTCGTTAACCACAATGAGCCTGAGTTTTGGAAAGGCTGGGCAATTCCAGCAGCGACGGATATTGCCTTCGCCCTTGGTATTTTGAGTCTTTTAGGCAACCGTGTTCCCAACTCTTTAAAAGTGTTTTTGGTGTCCATCGCGATTTTTGATGATATTGGTGCCATTTTAATCATTGCGTTGTTTTACACCAGTCAGTTGTCGCTAGAATCATTGGCCGTTGCCGGTCTGTGTCTGCCAGCCTTATACTTCTTGAATCGTCGCAACGTCACCCGTATTACGCCTTATCTGTTCATTGGTGTAATTATGTGGATTGCCGTACTAAAATCTGGTATCCATGCAACCTTGGCGGGGGTGGTCTTAGCGCTCTTTATACCGATGTTTGACCGTACCGATCCTGAGCACTCACCCGTTGAAGAGCTGGAGCATGATTTACATAATACGGTGGCTTTTGGTATTTTGCCGTTATTCGCGTTTGCAAACTCTGGCATATCGCTTGAAGGCGCGGGTATTGCTGAGCTGTTCCATTCTGTACCGCTTGGTATTGCCGCCGGTCTATTTATCGGCAAACAGCTTGGCATCATGATCATGTGCTGGTTAATCTTCAAGCTTGGTATTTCGACCATGCCAAGAGGCATGAACTTCAAGCAAATATATGGCGCTTCTTTGTTGTGCGGGGTTGGTTTTACGATGAGTTTGTTCATCGGCGGTCTTGCTTTCGCAGGCGACACTACCATGTTCGATGAGCGCCTAGGTATCATCATGGGTTCAATTGTCTCTGGTATTGCAGGTTATCTCATGCTTAAATTCAGCTTAAAAGACAATGTCAGCGGCACATCGGTCGATTTGACCCGTCCGCATTGATCGCATAATAAGCTACTTAAACGCCATATAGCGGATAAGTAGCTTATCGTTATCAAGCGATGTGGTGCCAGTTTAGAACATCGACCTACTGGCCTCAAATGAACGGATATAACCAAACCAAAAGAAAAGTGTACATACCATTATAATGTTCTACTGGTGGAAATTTTTCTTGCTTGCGGTGTGGGAGCGCGACAGAGACCTCGCAACATTTACCCCAGTTGCACCCTCTATTCTTGAAATGACTAGATATGCTTATCGTTGGCATTGTGTGAACACGTCATCATAAAGGCAATGGATACCTATGGATTCGATGAATAAAAACCACAAGCAGCGGCCGACTGACTCCTATCAACGTCATGGTCGTACCACCGCCATTGACGATCATAGTGACCTTCAGGTTTTAAAACGGATTAAGCGTTATTTACTGCCAAAAGACTTTGTCATCTCACAAGACTTATTAAATGAGATGGTCACCGGTTACGATATTGGTGATCCACTTGCAGATACCTTAGCCAATAAAGGCATTCGTTTTGCTAAACCTTTACAGCAAGTCATTATTAATAACAACGATAACAATAACGACAGCCTTATTATCAATGATCCCGCTTTTGCTGCTTTAACTGAGCAATTTAGCAACCACCCTGACTGGTTCGACCCAAATCTGACGCAGATTGGCGCGGTTGCTTACCGCCGTTATCCACTAATGCTGATTTGGCTATTACGTAACGTGGCGCTCATGGCAGGCTATAGTATTCCTGCGCTCTCCTTGCCCCTGGTCCAGACGGGCGCTCTGATGCATGATGCCCTCCCTCGGCTCATGCGTACTTATGCTTATATTTTAGCGGTCTCCGAACACCCCGTTTCTAATACCAATACCTCTCATAAGCGCAAACCAATCGAGCAAGTACTGGCGATCGGCTCTGAAGGCTGGCGGCAATCAATCCAAGTACGTCAGATCCATACCTTGGTACGTCAAAATTTGCTTAAAGGTAAGAACCATACGGCATCGATAGTAGCGGCGGATCAGCACCACAATCCTGATGGTAGCTGGAACACTGACTATTGGGGCGTGCCGATCAATCAGACCGATATGATTGCCACGCATTTACAGTTCTCACTATTGATTATGCGCGGGTTACGACTGCTTGGTGCACGCATCAGTCAGGAGGAAGCCGAAGGCATTCTGCATTTATGGAACTTGGCCAGTTACTGGATGGGCGTTGATTTACAGCGACTACCGAAAGATGAAGCGGCATGTTGGGAGTGGCTCTATACCTATCTGTCCATTCAGCAGCTTGATTTTAAAATGGGACAACCATTGGCAAAAGCCTTGCACGATTTGCCGCGCCAGCTCATGGGTGAGGACAATCGCCGCGGACGCTTTGTAGAGATGGTGAATGCCAGTGTGACACGTACCTTAGTCGGGGACGATATTGGCGACGGATTGGATTTACCAAAATCCAAGATACGCTTTGGTGTGTTGTCTTCAGTGCCGATTCTTTTTGCCCTAGACACGGCACGGCAGCACAATCGAGTCGTAGATAAAAAGCTAGAAGCGTTCCGCGCCAAACGCCAAGACAATATGAATTGGTGGCTCAAAAAGAATGATGATTATTATAAGTAGTATGAAGTAGTATGAAGTAGTATGAAGTAGTATGAAGTAGTATGAAGTAGTATGAAGTAGCAGGTTTTTCTTGCTTACTGTGTCATTACAGACAGAGGCAACAAAAAATTAATCCAATAGCATCGTACTTTTAGAAGTGGATCGACTCACTAAAATGGATGGACTAACTATTGTCCTAACCTTTTTATGACGAAACTCGGGTGATGCGTCTTATTTAAAGAGCGCTTTTAAAGAGACCTTTGAAGGGAATTGATTATAGTTATAGCCGCGTTTTCTGTACCCGGTAATACCATTCAAGCTGCCGATCAAAACCCGTTTCTAGCAGACTGGCTATCACTCGTCCCGTCAGACCCCATACCGTCTCACCATCCACTTGCCAACTGGGCGTGAGCATAGTCGCCGTTTGATCTTGCATTGTGTATTCTACGGCATATTCGACGGTAGGCTGAGTAAGTAGAGCTTCAAAGTCTGCCCAAAATATACGGGATATCTCTCCAAGCTCAGGTACGAGCACCAAATCTGGGGCAATGAGCGCGACAATGGGACGCACACTCAGCCCACTCTTAGATGTTTGAATGGGCAATTGACCGAGCAGTTGGACTTTGTTGGGTGGTAGCGCCGTTTCTTCGCAGGCTTCGCGCAGAGCTGTCACTACGTTATTGCCATCTCCCTCATCATGCTTACCCCCGACGCAGGACACCTCACCTGCGTGACTATTCATATGAGCCGCACGGAGCGTCAATAGCAGCTTAGGATGACGCTCATGAGTGATAGCGACCAAGACCGACGCGTCTGCAATAGGTGTCTGATAAAGACTGTCTAAGACGCGGGTACTATAAGAGGCGTTTTGAGCGTTATGGCGTGATGGACTGGTGACTGCATTTAACGTCTCATGCTGGATTCGCTCAGCCAACTTTCTGAGCGTCGGATAACGAATAAAGGCTGGAACAGCGACTGACAATTCATCCAAACTAATAGACTGCGTGGGGAGTAACATTATAATTGCCTTGTGTTTTTATCATTGTCTGTTTTATCACAAACGGCTGGCTTTATCATGATAGGCGCGCCCTCATTTGCTAGCCCTACCCGCTTAACTTCTATATTTACCCTTAGTCAAGCCTAGCGCAAACGGGTTGCCGCTGCATATACTTTGTGTGACTGACATGGACGGTCTGGCGCAAACCTTCCTTATCCAGCAACCGCATCAACCGCATCAACCGCATCAACCGCATCAACCGCATCAACCGCACGCGATCCTGTGCTAACTTTGTCATCCTTGCCAGCATAAAAGCAATTTTTGTTACTTTAGACATCGGCTCTTTCACCAGATAAAACATGAATTGATAATGGTCATGTTATGCTAATAGAATAAGAACGATAATCATTAAAAAATTCATTTCTATCTTATTTATTATATAAGGCAGCCAATATGCGCTATTGTATAGAATGCGGTCATGAAGCAGAATATAAAATACCACCCACGGATAATATGCCGCGTTTGGTATGCCCAAATTGTCATTATATTCACTATGAGAACCCAAAAGTGATTTGTGGCTCTCTGGTCATTCACGAAAACAAAGTCCTTTTGTGTCGCCGTGCTATTGAGCCGCAATATGGGCTTTGGACGCTTCCTGCGGGTTTT
This sequence comes from Psychrobacter halotolerans, assembly GCF_039680845.1. Lineage (NCBI taxonomy): Bacteria > Pseudomonadati > Pseudomonadota > Gammaproteobacteria > Moraxellales > Moraxellaceae > Psychrobacter > Psychrobacter halotolerans. The sequence continues at coordinate 780,499 of NZ_JBDKWD010000001.1, forward strand.
ATGGAAAATGGCGAAACCATGGCTGAAGGCGCGGCGCGCGAGAGCTTTGAAGAAGCGGAAGCGGTGGTTATTAACCCGCAATTATATTGTCTGTATGACATTCCTGATATCGCTCAAATCTATAGCATTTACCTAACCGAGCTAAAAGACGGGGCTTATGGCGTTGGCTCTGAGAGCCTTGAATCTGCTTTATTCGATGAAAAAGACATCCCGTGGGATCAAATTGCTTTTGAAGCGGTGCGCCGTACGTTAAAAAGCTACTTTGCAGATCGACAACAGTTTGACAGTCACACCCAATTTCCCGTCCACCAAGAATATATTGGCAAAGACAAAAGTATAAAGCGTTATTGATAATGACGCTTTTCTGTGCCTATGCCTGTGCCTATCCAGTTAACAGTATGTTAGCTGGTTAAGGTTTTTAAAATGTTGCTGACAATATTATCATTAAATATAACAGTTTTTGAGTCTCGTCATGATTTGCGATTATAGTTAGCTTTAATCGCGAATATTCTAGCATTTATCAAAACATCTGTGTTTTAAGCCCGCACTCAATCAAGCCCACACTAATATAGAAAAACCCCTCATAACAAAAACGATGTGCTCCCTGTGCGTTATCGTAATCTTATCCTTGCCAATTAGAAATCGCATTGTCACCATAACGCATCGTTAAATTACCAAACATAAACCCAGTCAGATTTTAAGTTGCACTCGAAAATATTATTATAATTATTCTCAAGGCTACGGAATATGCTTTTTAAAACAAGCATTTCTGTATTACAGCCTTGCTATAAGACCATAAAACAAAAACCAAATACAACAAAAGATACTTTTATGTCAGATCATATAGATGACTTATTACCACCAGCTGAATACATCACTGACGCTTATAAAGGCTCGGATAAACTGGCTGATAAACGTGTTTTGATTACGGGCGGAGATAGCGGTATTGGCCGTGCCGTTGCCTTGCATATGGCACGTGAAGGCGCCAAGGTTGCTATTCTTTATCATACGGATGAAGACAGCGCACGTACGACGCGCGAAGGAATTGAAGCGGAAGGCGCAGACGCTTTAGTCCTACAAGGCGATACCGCAGACAGTCACAGCTGCAAAAAAGCAGTAGAATCTGTAGTATCACAATGGGGCGGCATCGATGTATTAGTAAACAACGCTGGTATGCAAAAGCCTTACCATGACCTGTCGGAAGTCAGCGATGAAGACTGGCAGCAACATTTTGATGTCAACATGTCAGGTATGTTTTATGCGACCCGCGCCGCCCTTGAGCACATGAAAGAAGGCGCTAGTATCATTAACACCACATCGGTCAACGCGTATGTTGGTAATGACGTTTTGGTGCCTTATACCGCCACCAAAGGAGCTATCGTCGGCTATACCCGTGCGCTATCGCAGCAACTGCTGAGCCGCGGCATTCGTGTCAACCAAGTAGCACCAGGCCCGGTAGTGACAGAAATCCAACTGGCATTTAAAGACTTCGATAAAGACATTTTAAAGTCGATGTCATCCCCTATGGGACGCTTAGGCCAGCCTTATGAGATGGGACCCGCTTACGTATTTCTCGCTTGCCAAGATAGCAGCTTTATGACGGGTCAAACCCTGCATCTCAATGGCGGAATGATTACCAATGGCTGATATCAATGCTGGTTCTGAATCGCCCAATCTACTATCTACTCATTGGGCGGAGCTCAGTATACACAAGCACTGGTTAGTCGCTGAAGGGCAGCGCCTGCTCGAACATTATGCCAAGGCGCGTGTGCCACTTGGCTTTGCCACCCTTGGCAACGATGGCAATATGGTAGATGACACTGCCAAAACCATCATTACGGCAAGGATGGTGCATTGCTATGCTCTCGCTACTCTCATGGGTATTCCTGGTTCGGCTGCGCTTGCTGATCATGGTTTAGATGCATTGCTCGATGGCCCATTGCGTGATCACACATATGATGGCTGGTTTAGTGACGCCTCTTCAGCTCATGACCATTCGTCACGTAAAAAAGCTTACGTTCATGCCTTTATTGCGCTCGCTGGCGCTTCTGCTAGTATCGCTGGGCGTCCACGTGGTACTGAGCTCATGCAAGCGGCAATAGCTGTTATCGATCAGCACTTTTGGCTAGAAGATGAAGACTCCATGTTACCTTCTTTTGCGGCTGACTGGTCTGATCCTGAAGACTATCGCGGTGCTAATTGCAATATGCATACTACCGAAGCCTGCTTAGCACTGGCAGATGCTACTGGCGAGATACGCTGGCTTGAGCGAGCATTAAGTTTGGCCAAACGTTTTGGTCATGATATCCCTGCAACCTACCATGGCCGGCTGCCTGAACATTTTGATGGTCAATGGAATCTACTACCTGATTACAACGCCGATATGCCTTTTGATGACTTGCGTCCGTGGGGTCTCACGCCCGGTCATTTTATCGAATGGGCAGGATTACTATTAAAGGTTGAGTCTGCTTGTCAGGTACGAGGACGGAGCGCGCCTGACTGGCTACTGTCTGACGCCATCACCTTGTTTGACAATGCTATTAGTCGCGGATGGGCAGCCGATGGCAAATCAGGCATGGTTTATACCATTAGCTGGGAGGATGAGATTTCCGTACCAAACCGTCCTTACTGGGTGCAAGCTGAAATGGCCAATACGGCGCTGATGCTGGCTCGGCGCACAGGACAATCTAGGTTTGAACACTACTATCGGTTAGCATGGGATTATATTGCAAGCGTGCTAATTGATCGTGAGGCTGGCGGCTGGCGTCATGAAGTAGATGCAGATGGTCATTTGAGCACCGTGGTTTATCCGACACGCGAAGATCTTTACCACGACTTTCAAGCCACGATCACGCCTCTAATTCCTACTGCGGCATCGCTAGCAGGTGGACTGCGTACACACGTGCTTAATGCTCAATGGTAGTCGTCCTTCATAACTACCATTGATAAAACAACCGTATTAAACGCTACTGATACTTTTTATATAATAGGTAAAACAGTTAATAGGTAAAAACAGTGTTCAAATGAAAAAACCGCCACTTTCATTGTCAATAATGGAAGGGGCGGCTTTTTTATATCAAAAGTAAACGGCTAGACCGTCTTTAAACCTTAGCTCTTAATTCTGCAAACATTAAAGCCCAAGCCTTTGACCTGCTCTTCTTTGTCATACGGTGCTAACACCGCACGTACATGTTTTTTCCCTTGCAAGTATTTCTTGGCGACACGCTGTAAGTCAGCAACGGTGACGGCCAAAATAGCCGCACGCATTTTGCGCTGCCAATCGACACCGCGATGGTGCAGGTTAGCAAAACAGGCTTTGATCGCTTCACCGGCTGGCGAGCCGGGCTTATCCATGCCTGAGATAATACCGAGGATCGCTTCTTCTAGCTGCTCATCTGTCTGCGGCTCATTGAGCAACCATTCGATGCTGGCTTCGAAATTATCAAAGGTTTCAGCACATTGGGGATCACGGTAGCTAAAGAACTTAAAGGCACAAGCATTGGCATCGTAACCAGCACCGCCGCCATAAGCACCGCCGCGCTCACGAATGGCGCTGTGTAAATAGCCGTTACGTAAATAAGGCGCTAATACCATCAAGGCAGCAGTATCCGGATGGTCAGCCGCTGGCACCGTATAAGCGCTGGCGTTATGATAAACATTGGTCGGAACCAACCACGCCACATCCTCAACATCAACCGTTGTATTTTTAACATCAGCATCATTTTCTGCTGTCTCTGCTGTTTCTGCTTGGCCACTTAACATAGTATCTAAGTGTAATTCGGCAAACTCACTGGGAATATTTTTCTCAATAAGGTTGGCAGAACGATTAGACTCTGAAGCCTGACTGTCTTTCCAGCTTTCAACAATCAAATTACTCAAACGCTCGGTTTGTTCGGCTTCACAAATGATAACGGCATGTTTTGGCAAGCCAATCAAACGCTGATGCAAGTCCATCAAACTTGTTGCTAGCTGATCCCACTGCGTCTCGTCTGTGCTGGCATGAGCTAAGAACTCTTTTAATGCGTTGAGCGCTGGGAGTCCACTACGCACATACTCTAGCTGTGCTTGGCGACTCATGCCGCGGCTGGCAGTCTGCATGGCATAAGAATGCCCAGAACCAGCAAGGTTTGATTGCCAGCTGGCTTGACGCTGTTGCAAGATCTCCTTGATACGGTCATGCTCAGTAAAGACACTGTGCTCCATGACTTCTTTAAGTAAATCAATCGCTTCAGGTTTGCGGTTCAGCGCGCGCGTGGCAACCACAAAGTAGCTGCTAATAGACTGACTATCATCGATATTGGTACGTTGACTGATACGCGCGGTCACCCCTGATGAGTGCGCTGCTTGCTTGGCTTGCATTTCGTGAGCGCTGAGCGAGTCGGTACCGAGCTCTGATAGCAGACTTAAATAAATGGGCAGTAACGGATGGTTAATGACCTCATTCACCGGTAATTGGTCATTTTTATTGCCACCAATCGCATCGGTCAAGGGCACGATCACTTGGTAGTAATAAATACCGTTGGTTCCCGCTTCGTACTCAAACAAGGTGCTGTCTTGTCCGTTTAGACGGACTGTTTTTTGGGTGCCTTGTTTAAAGCTGATATCCGTTGGTACATCTTCTAAACCGACTTTTGGCAACAAGCTCAAATCATCAGGCGCTGCTTGGCGTGCGGCTAAATCCAGTGCTTGCTTATGCAAAATGTCTTTGTCATCGGCGGTCAAGTCCATCGCGATGGTATCAAGGCGAGTTTGCTCTGCTGCCGCAAGACGCGCGGTTTTTTCACTGTCAGGTGTCAAAGTGACACGGACGCGGTGATTGTTTTCAAGCAAGTGAGTTTTGATTAAATTGGGCAGCCATTGCTCATCCTTGACCTGCTCACGCAGCCATTGCAAATGCTCGTCAACTTCCCAAACATCGATAGGATTGCCGTCATGGATAGCCGTACTAAAGCCTTCTAGCATTAGGTTCAGACCATAAGGCACGCTGTCACCACCGATATGACGCTGATCAATCTCGATTTGATGCAAGATGGTTTCAATAGTCTCATCATCAATCGGCGCACTGGCAACATCAGCAAGTAAGTCAATAATACCCTGCTCTACCACTTCGGCGTGCTCAGGGTTAGAGCCACGTAAGCCTGTATAAAAGACCATTTCATAATGACTGTCATCAAGCCCAAGTAGTGGACTTGGCGCTTTACCCAGCGGATGACTGTCCAGATAAGCACGCAGCGGTGAACCTGAATGCTCAACCAACACGCCTTCTAGTAGACGCAGTGCCAAACGCTGTTTTGGATCAGTAATAGAAGGCAACAACCAAGCGACCACGTGATGGGTTTGATCGGGACCAGATTCGTCAGCGGTATAAGTATCGGTTGCACTAATCGGTGCAGACAGACGCTTTTCAGGACGCGACACATGCTTTTTGCCTGCCTCAAACTGAATCAAAGCATCGTCATGTATTTTCGCCTGCGTTTGGGCCACGGGAATATTACCGAAACTCATAATCACACTGTTTGATGGATGATAATGGCTTTGATGAAACGCCACCAGCTCAGGATGCGTCAAGTCAGGAATATCAGCAGGATCACCGCCCGAATTATAATGATAAGTGGTCGTTGGGAACAAATGATGTGCTACCGCATGATACAGCTGATCAATCTCGCCACTCATGGCGCCTTTCATCTCATTGAATACGATACCTTTGAAATGCGGCTTGTCTTCACTGTCTAATTCGACACGAATGCCTTCTTGCGCAAAATCAAGCGGATGAATATTAGGGAAAAATGAGGCATCAAGATAGACGGCAAGCAAGTTAAAGTAGTCGTTTTTATTCTGCGTTGCATACGGATATGCCGTCCAATCAGCGGCGGTCATCGCATTCATAAAAGTATTGAGCGAGCGCTTAATCATCGAAAAGAACGGATCACGGACAGGGAACTTCTCTGATCCACATAAGGCCACGTGCTCTAAAATATGCGCCTCACCCTTTGAATCCATAGGCTGGGTACGAAAACCCACCAAGAACGCATTTTCATCACTCGGATGCGCCAAGTGATAATGCATCGCGCCTGTCTTGACATGCTGACTAATCAATACGTCCATTGACAGCGCGTCAATATGGCGATGCTCAAGCAGCTCAAACGCTGGATGCAGGGTTAAATCAGCGGTAAATAGCGTGTCAGTCATAGTGTTCCTTATAAAACGTCTTTAACCCCATCAATATGAGCGTGATGTTCGCTCAAAAATTGCCTGTTGTGCGGCTTAGGCGGGTAAAAACCAATAATGAATAAAAATAGTGGATATAAAATAAGTCAGTTTATCAGGCATCGATGTCAATCAATGCAAAAATCTTTTGGGTAATATTCGTATTTAAGCGCTGCGTATGCTGTATATATAATAGGGGCAAGCTTCCATCATTGAATAAGAATTTGCCTAACGATAATAGATGGGGTTTTGCGTTTGATAAGTCAAGGCACACTCTAAAAGATAAGCAAGAAAGGCAACCATTAAAAACAGCATCAGATTTATACTCAATAGATTCTCACAATAGAACAACCTGATTCATGAGCCTCATACATTTACCCTATATCCCTTATACTTTAGGTTACTTAACAGTAGCCAGTGGGAGTGCTATAGTGAGAATTATCTATCACAAGGAGCCGCTCATGAGTTACCAGCATATTTTATTGGTTACCGACTTAATGTCTGATGCCGATATTGTCGCTCAAAAAGCCAAACATGTCCTCGCAGGTTCTGCTGACGCCAGATTGTCGGTATTGCATATCGTAGAGGATGAAATGGTACGCTTCGGTTATGAGCTCGTCCCCTCCTCTAGCCTCTCTGGTGATGTCAATAGTGAAAAGTGGCAGGAAGCCCGTGCTAAGCTGGCGCAATTTTTGGAACGTAACAAGCTAGAAGCCGTCAACTCTGAAGTAACTGCGGCCATCTCTAATAGTAAAGGTATCGTGAATTATTGTCATGAAAAGAACGTGGACTTACTGATTATCGGACGTCATTCGCGCCACGGTATCGCGGCTTGGTTAGTGAGTGCCACTGCCGATAGTATCTTGCCAAACGTCCCTTGTGATAGCTTAGTCGTCAAGCTTGATCAGCCAGTAGCAGAATAATTGAGTTGAATGGATTACTTTTGCTTACTAGGCAGCTGAGACAGTCTTTTATAAGAGTTGTTGGTTATAAAAGTCGTTGTTTATAAAAGCAGCCCCTTATACTCGCCGTCGCCGGAACAATCTGAAGATCGTCAAGCTTTACTTAACAGCGCTCTATCATAGTGCTATAGTAAGAATCATCTGACACGAGGAGGACGTTATGAGTTACGAACATATACTACTGGTCACAGACTTACTTCCTGATGCCGATATTGTCGCTCAAAAAGCCAAACGCATCGTGGAAAATCGTCCGAATGCCAAGTTATCGGTGTTGCATATTGTGAAAGACACCATGGTTGGCTTCGGCTATGAGCTGGTGCCGGCTTCAAGCTTATACGATCAGATCGATGATGGGCGCTGCCAAGAAGCGCGTGCCAAGCTGGCGCAGTTTTTGGAACGCAATGAGTTACACGCCGTTAATTCTGAGGTGACCACGGCCATCTCTAATAGCGAAGGCATTGTCAACTATTGCCATAAGCATGAGGTGGATCTACTGGTCATCGGTCGTCATGAGCGGCATGGCATTGTCGCTTGGCTGAGCGGTGCGACAGCGGATAATATCTTGCCAAATGTACCTTGTGATAGCTTGGTGGTTAGGCTCGATAAGCCTATTGAAAAATAAAGACATGCTGTAACGGTCTTCTTATACTCATGTTTAAAAAGCGTCGCGTTATTATTCCGCGGCGCTTTTTTATTGCTCATACGTTTTAGAGACGATTGTGTCGTCCAATCACCTAACATCAATCGCGGTCTGTCACACTCGGACTTTGATAACAAGCTTAGTCTCATGAGCCGCTTAGTAGCACCACATGAATAAGCGCTTTAGAGTCTGTCCAATGTTTTAATGAATAATGTCAATAAAGGTTTGCCAAATAGCGCTTTGGTGACTGGATTTGTGCCAAACCAGCCACCATGTCCGCGACAAATCGATACCCGCGACACTCACTTCTACCAACTCTTTTGTCATAAGCTCTGTTTCAATGACGTGCTGCGACAGACAGCCAAGACCGATGTCGGCACTGACCATATGCTTGATTGCCTCTGATTGTTGAATAGCCTTAACGACCTCTGCATTCGGTAGATGCTTTAGCAATTGCTCATCGATGATTTGCCGCGTACCCGATCCCGCTTCACGTACCAATAACGGCAGTTGTGCCAGTTGTTCCACGCTTAACTCGTAACGATTGGCAGCATTATTGTATGTCGCCACCTCAGTCAACCACTGACTATCACGCTTGGCAAAAATCTTTAACGTATCGGTTCGCCATGCCCGCTGTTCAATGGCTTTCATGTCGGTCGGTCGCGGCACGCCTTCTACCAAGGCGATATCAAGATTTAATTGCTCGATCTCATTGACCACCTCTTGCGTATTGGCAATATACATATCGACGTTTGCCTCTGGCAACGCGTGATATAGCTGAGCGAGAAGCGGCGGCAACACATAATTACCAATCGTCGTACTGGCACCAATACGAATTTGACCAGCTTGGTGCTTATGATAATGCTCCAACGTCACGGCTTGTCCTAGAATCGCTTGCGCTTGGACATAAATGGGATGGGCGTTTGGATGTTGATTGAGGCGGCGACCAACACGCTCGAACAATGGCATTTGTAGTCTTGATTCTAGCTCAGTCAATGCACTACTGACCGCTGATTGTGACAAATGCAACTCGTCACTGGCGCGACTGGTACTGCCCGTTTGATAAATACTGACAAAAACAGACAGCTGTTTAAGCGTAATCTTCGGTAATGTCTGCACTGCTTTTTTCATTATGGTCATCCTGACGCAAGGTATTTTCGTCTTATATATAATTAACCTAAAAAATCGATAGTTTGTATCTTATTAATCTATTTTTATTATAAACAAGCATGACTTATACTGTCGAGTCATAAGCTTATGCTTATTTGGATTAGCAATAATTATCGAGATAGGACAAGACATGCAAGCTTTTACTCAAACCCTGACCCACTATGTCCCCAGTAACCGTCATATCGCAGGGTTGATGGTCGTGCTTGTCGGTAGTGTGTTTTGTCTATGGCTTGAGGGCAGCGTGGCAACTTGGGCAGATGGCCGCATCGTTGGACTGTCTTCTTTAACGTTGGCTATTTTGCTGGGTATGGTGCTGGGTAATACGGTCTACCCCATTGTTGCTGATCACTTAGACGTGGGTGTCACCTTTGCCAAAGGTCAGATACTGCGCCTTGCCATCATGCTTTATGGTTTTAAGCTGACATTGACACAAGTCGCAAGCGTGGGTATGCCAGCGGTCATGACTGATGCTTTGGTACTGACATCGACGTTTTTACTGACTTATTGGCTCGGTACAAGATGGCTCAAAGTCGATAGACAAACGACGTTACTGATTGGCTCTGGAGCCAGTATTTGCGGCGCCGCAGCGGTGATTGCCGCAGAGCCAGTGGTTAAGGCAGACGCTCACAAGGTAACGATTGCGGTCGCCACGGTGGTGGTGTTTGGTACAATCGCGATGCTGCTCTACCCTTTTTTATATCAGCTGGGCTGGTTGCAATCTTGGCTGAGTGCCGAGCAATATGGCATTTATACTGGCTCAACCATCCATGAAGTGGCGCAAGTGGTGGTGGCAGGTAATGCTATTAGCACTAACGTTGGTGATACGGCCGTGGTCACCAAGATGATACGCGTGATGATGCTGGCGCCCTTTTTACTTATATTGTCTTTTGTTTTGACCAAAGGTTATCATTCTAAAACTGTTAATTCTAAAGACACTGATTCTAAAGGCGTTAATTCTGAAAATAATAAACCTTCCATGATAAACCGTTTACAGCAAGTCAATGTGCCGTGGTTCGCCTTTATATTTATTGTGATTGTACTGCTACATACTTGGGTACCAATGCCCGTCAGTTTTGAGCGTAGTATGGTGATGATCGATAATCTTTTGCTCACAATGGCCATGTTTGCCCTTGGATTGACCACACATTTAAGCGCTGTCAAACAAGCTGGAGTGAGACCACTTATCTTAGGCGCGATCATGTTTACATGGTTGATCATTGGCGGTGGTTTAATTAATGTTGGTATCAGTTTGATCTGATAGGCCCATCTACAGTCTGCCTAATATAAAAAAGATAAGATTGACATGGTACTCTGCTGGTACGATTTTCCCTCCCTTGCTGTACGCCTTGCACACCAAAGGCATCGCAAAATTCATATCAGCATCGCTGTATTATTTTAAAGCGAATCTACTATATTTGATTTACTTTTTATCAAAACAACTGGTGTTAATAAAGCAACTGGCTTTTTACTCTAAATTAAAGACGAAAAAAACGAACCCGAAGGTTCGTCTTTTAAACATCTATTTATCTATCAGTCTATAAAAGACAAATTAGATAGCAACGATGTTATGTGCTTGTGGGCCTTTTTGGCCTTGAGTTACAGTGAACTCAACTTCTTGGCCTTCAGCCAAAGTTTTGAAGCCTGAACCAGTGATTTCGCTGTAATGAGCAAAAACGTCTGCGCCAGTTTCTGGAGCGATAAAACCAAAGCCTTTAGCTTCGTTGAACCACTTAACTGTACCTTTTTGAGTATCTGACATATTGATAATCCTACTTTTAAATTTATTAATGGTCTAGTGACCGATAACGCTTGCAAATAGCTACTGAACGATAAATATTAAAACGAAGGATTATAACTAATACTACGAGGTAATGATTTGTGCAGAACTGCTCTTAAGCTTGGACGTATTATAAGGGGTACATTCTGGTATCGCAAGTCTTATCTCATATTTCGTGTAACTAACCGTGTTTTTTCATCATTTTAGACGGAAATATAATGATTTCAAGCATTTGGTAATCTGAATAAATAGACCGCTACCCCGCTACAGACGGCGGCCACTAGCCATGCCATCCACATCATGTCACTAGGTAGACGATAAAATAACATGGTCGTTGAGATGGTCATCATGATAGTAGCCAGCCACTTGGCATATAAAGGTACAGCGTGATTTTTTTCCCAATCTCGGACAAATTTGCCAAAATATTTGTGATTAATAAGCCAAAAATGAAAGCGTCTTGAGCTACGCGCCCAGCACCATGCAGCTAATAATACAAAGGGCGCTGTCGGCATGACAGGCAACACCGCGCCAATAATACCCAATACAAAAAATACCCAACCCAATATCACAAACATCCAGCGTACGGTTGGGTTTTTGGATTGATTGGTATGGGGTCGATGATAGAAAGCTTTTTTGTTTGCAGTCATAGAAGTGTTGTCGTGTGGCAATAAAAATATAGAAGTTGAACCGCTATCACTTATTAAATGGGAGAGCTGCTCATATAGGGTAGTAAGCATGCAATATCGCTAAAAACGGTACAAGGTGAATTTTATAAGAGTTTTGCTATTGCTGGGTGTGTTTGATGAGTATTTAAGTAAGTGTGGAAAATGTGCATCTATTAGTCTTACCTAACTTTCGTTAAATTTTACACCTAAACATCAAGCATTTTTGCTTGTGAAAAGCGAGTAAGATAATGTAGGTTGCAATCCACACGAAGCCTTGCATCACCGCTGGCAAGTCCTTTATGATGACGCAGTACCAATCAATCTTGTCGGGGTGCTTTGCTTTTGACGTTATAAGACAATCAAAAACATTGCTGAGACATACCCGTGAACCTGAAGCAGTTAGCACTGACGTAGGAAACAAGCATGACACGTTTTAACAAATCTTTTGGTGATGCATTCCTGTAATGGCGCGTCTGGCTTTGAGATTTTGTCTTCCTTGTTTTGCCTTTTTTGTTTTATCTAAACAGTATCAGTCTGATTGTTTCCCACCTAAAAAAGGAAACAACGATGCAGCCAACCACCAAGCTTACCCTCACCCTCGAATGGTTTTTAAACCCTGATCATCTGTCTTTTATCGCTGGTGTGACCACGGGCGCATATGAGCAAGCAGGACTTGATATTACCATTATCGAGCCTGATGATCATTATGACGGCTTTGCCGAATTACAGAATCAAACGATTGATTTGCACGTCAATGAGCCTATTCATTTGTTTGAGCATTACGCGCCTAATTTGCGTGCACTGGGCTGCTTTTTTGAGACTGATGGCGGCATATTGATGCAGCAGTCCAGTATGGATAAGCTACAGAACAATCAGCCGATTCGAATATGTACGCCTGCCGCTGAGGAAAAAACCAATCGCATTGGCTTTGAGATTTTATCTCGCTATGCCAAGAAAAACGGCTTTAGTATCAGCCGTGATAATGTCACCTTTGTACAAAAAGACTTTTACCATATAAAAAATCTACAACAAGACCCAAGCCTTGATGGCGCGTGGCTCTGCTTTTATAACTTTGAAGGCGTTGAAGCGACTCATGAAGGGCTAGACTTTACGTTTATCGACCAACATCTGTCACCGTATCCGAACTTTTCGGCGTTAGAAATCCTCACGACAGATGAGATTTATAGGGCGAAAAAAGACGCGATAGATACCTTTATCCAAGTGACCAACCAGATGACGGAGCTGTGTAAAAACGATCCGGATGCTGCTCACCGTATGTATTACGACTATAGTAAAACCGAAGCCGATGCCTTGATGGATGCCATCATTGATAATACGCTCGGTAGATTGATCACGCCTATCAAGCCTGATGCAAGTAAGTGGCAAGAACTGCGTGAGATGCTGGCAGAGATCGATATTGTGACGTTGACTGATGAGCAGTATCAGTCGCTTTGGGAACTGTAGAATTAAAATAGTCTGAGTAATAAAAAACCGCCATAGCGTTTGCTTTGGCGGTTTTTAGCCCTAGACAAGCTAAAAACTTGATTTTAGCTATTCAGGGTGATTTGTAAGCCAGCTATAGCTACCTCACAGGTGTTATGGAAATCCACATTACTCATAAGCCGTCTTAGTATTTAAACGATCAAAGATCCTATTTCATACCTATCAAATCACGCTTACGCACCCACCCTGACTTTGAATCATCTTTATAGCTTACTCTAACCCAATCCTGATTTTGTCCGTAAAAAATGTCGGGTTGTTGTATGATATCGCCTTTTATAAAATAGCTTGGGGGTTTATTAGGCATAAAATCCTCACTTAAAATTTCTGCTTTATCACTGACCACCTTATAGCTGGTAGGCGGTATGGGACAATTTTTCAATTTGTAGCCATCGTCGATTTCTTTATCTAAATCAAATCGAGCAAAATCCGTCGTGGCATTATATTGCGTTCTACTTTGACAATAATATGCCGCGCCTGTATCTACTGTGCTTTTTAAAACGCCATAGGTCACCCACCATTCAGCACCAACCTGTTCAAACAGGTACTCTTTGATGTAGTCTTTTTCACTATTTGCCCGGTATGTACTTACAATGAAGCCCTTATTATTATGTCTAGGGGTGACGGTAGAAAAAAGAGTAGCAGGGGCATCAGCAAATGTAATAGAAGACAAATCTAACTCATAATGTTTACCTTTTGCTAAATAAACGTATAACGCATCATCTTGCTGGCCATCGCCATTAGACTTATCTTTAACCACTATTAAGTCACGCTTGCCATCATTATTGATATCGAAATGAAAACTGGCAAATAAAGGACTGGGAAAAAACTGTTTATAGTTTGCTTGCGTAATCTTAGCCCTTACTGGTGTTCGTTTAGGACGTCTATCAACAGGAACAATCTTTCCTGTGACCGTGATTTGAAAATACTTGTCCACTGCTGATATTTCTTGGTAATCCTTTTCAATAGTGAATTTGCTACCTAAAGGGGCAATGGCGATATTGCCATTTTTAACAGTAATGAGGTAATATTCAGGGTCTACAAACATGCCTTCAGGATTATCATCAGTAACATAGTCCGCGCTGCTATCCTCGAATAACCCGTATGCCAAAAACACTTCAATGTTGCCAATGCTGGGCAGTTTAAAAAAACCTTGGTCAGAGGAACCACCCAAAATAGGCTTAAGCTTATTAGTAACTTGTTTGGCAAGTAATTGATCACCTATCAAAAATTTATCAGTGACCAGATTAGTATCGAGTTGAATGGCATCATCAACGTTATAACTACTAAAAGGCAGTGTAGTGACATTGGTGATACTTCGGTCTGCTCGCACTGAGCCATCATCAGTTAACTGATAATGAATGGGTTGGCGGTTAAACTGATAATAGTAGTTAATGATCTGTTGATAGTCTTTTGCTATTACAAAGTTATTTTGAGCCAGTTCAAATATATCAACAGTGTCATTGGCATTTGAAGTATGCGCTTCTTTAATAGTCACAAGGTAACTGTATTGGTCTTCAAGTTGGTCAATGGTTAAGCCAGATGTATCTTCAAGCTCAAGAGACTCGCTCTCATAAGCATGGAATATGACAAAGATTTGCATATCATCTTTATTAGGGAGCTGATAGAATCCTGCACGCTTCATATAATCACGCGATAGCAGCTCTTGGAGCTGTTTATTATTCGTCTCAACTGGAAACGCTGATAACGGCCTTTGTTGACCGTTTTGTGACGTCTTTTTAGTAAAGGGAAGCGCTATAATTTGCTTTAAAGCATAGTTGGGCTTGTGACTACTCGTATTATTGGTATCTGCATGCATGCTCGATGATGCGGTTCTATCTACCGCGTCTGTGTCTACCGAGTCCCTGTTATTATCAACAGATGATTCCAAAGAGCAGCCACTGATAGGTAACGCTAGTAAAATGCTCAATGGTAAAGAAGCCAAAACGGTTGCTCGATTGCATATAGAGTGGGTTGTCAAATCAGTCATAAATTGCTATCCAACAGTATTGTTTTAAGAAGAATAAAATTACGATTAGCAGTAGGACTTTCATTAGCATAGTTTTGGCATCGTCGTGGTTCAACGATAAGTCTACAAGTGACCCTACCTACTTCACTTGCTTTAGCCATCAGTCACATAATGATTGCAGGGTAGCCGTATAGCGATGGTCAAATACCCTATCCTTTAAGGGGACGTTTTTTGGGCTAATTAAAGTGATGTTCACTGTAGCCGAACCTGTCTGACACTTATGGTTAGCAGTCTGCTTTAGGCAAGATAAGAGAGAAATCTTATGTACTAAGGGTGAGTTGTAAGCTAACGATAGCTACCTTACAGGTATCATCACAATCTACAGTATTTATCTAATAATGTTGAGTAATTAATATAGTGATTTGTATCGAACAATGCTAAATTAGATCCAAATCGCATTAACACATTAAAACTATGAGCAAATTACTCCGAAAACACTTAGAAGACCGTGAAATAAAAAAAGGCTCAGGGCAAGTGTCCGCCTTTATTGCGGTATCTTTGGGCATACTTACCACGCTTGCTGCTTTGTGTTTTTTATTCCCTAACCTACTCACCACGCCAGATTTTAGACCCCTATATAATGGACAGATTTTACGCGGCATGTTGTTTGCAAGTGTGATCATTGGCTTTGTGTCGGGTTTTATTAGCCTACTACGCAATCCGTCTAAGCGGTGGGGAATGGCGGGTATATTACTCAATGGCTTTGCGGCGCTCCTCGCATCAGGGCAGATCGAGCCCAATTACTACGACCGTAGTATATATGCAGGCTTGGACTATTTTATTTTAACGCTGTTAATTTCCGCGCTGGTGTTTATTCCTATGGAGCGGTTTTATGCCAAATATAAAGAACAAGAACTGTTGCGATCTGGCTGGGTAACCGATATTAAATACTTCATGTTTAGTCATTTGGGTATTCAGTTACTGAGTTTTTTTACCATCATTCCTGCACAGATTTTATTCAACCAATGGCTCAATCCCTCATGGCACCAGACGGTAAGTGGTCAGCCTTTAGCACTGCAATTTATAGAAATTTTGATCATAGTGGATTTTTTTAGTTATTGGATTCATCGCAGTATGCACAAAGTCCCGTCTCTGTGGCGCATCCATGCCGTGCATCATTCTTCGCATCACATGGACTGGCTAGCGGCGAGTCGGGTGCATGTATTTGAGCTGATAGTAAATCGTTTTGTCGGTTATATTCCGTTATTGTTTATGGGGTTCTCTCCAGCGGCCACTTATGCTTATTTGGTGTTTATCTCTTTTCACGCCATTTTTATTCATGCCAACGTACGTTTTCGTTTTCCGTATTTTCGCTGGGTGTTGGCAACTCCAGAGTTCCATCATTGGCATCACTCGTCAGAAAAAGAGGCATGGGACAAAAACTTTGCCGCCTTTTTACCCATTTATGATGTGTTATTTAAAACAGTGCATCTGCCAGACCATTTACCCAAAAAATACGGTACGACAGCCAATACAAAGATACCAGAGGGCTTTGTAGCGCAGTTGGTATATCCGCTGCAACACAAACAACGCAAAAAAAATTGACCTGATTATTCAAGCTCTTATCCGCTACAAGACTGGTAGCTATAAATCCTCTTTAACCTACAGATGCGCCAAACGCCACTTTTACGATAAATCTGCATGAGAATACTGGCTTGCTGCTGGCTCAAAGACTGGATGAAAAACTTATTTAAAGTAGAAAAGGCAATAGATTTAAGAAATTTCAGTAAAGCAAACTAGCAGCAAGAGCTAAAAAGACTCTTCGGACAGTAAAAAACCGCCATAGCAAACACTGTGGCGGTTTTTATTTGGCAATAATCAATACTATTATTTCTTTATCAAGCCTATCTCGCGCGCTTCTTTTAGCCAGCTTGGAAACTCTTCTAGCATATTCTCGTACAAGACTTCTTCGCTCACATCGTCTAAATCGTCCAGTTCAAAAAAGCTGCAATTGTCCAGCAAGCGACCTGTCATATCATCTAGTTTTTTTAGAATGCCGTAGCTACTACCGCCCAACCCGACAAATTGCCAAAAGATAGGAAGCTTTGCCGCCCTAATCATGATGTCAGTAATACCGCGCGTGTCTCGGACGCCACCATCACTGATAAATAAAACGTACACCGGAACGTCAAGACCATCCTTTTTATAAAAGTCAGTGACCGCTTTCATCACGCCTGCTTCATTGTTGGCGCGTGCGCCCAGCGGCCAGTTGCGCCAGCCGCCTTGTACCGTGTCGATAAAATCCGCGTAGTTATTCAGTTCAACCTCACCCAAGTAAGCACAATTCTCGCCAAACGCCCAGCAGTCCAATGCTTGATCATCATCGAAACTGACAGCCAACGGCAATAGACGATTGATCACTTCTTGGACGCGCCCGTCCTTATACTGTCGATTCATCGAACCAGTCGCATCCAATACTAAGGCAACTTTGGCAGTCAGTTGTTGTAATTGGCGTTTTTCTAAAGAAATGGTGGCCTTTTTGGCAAGGTTAACGAGCTTGGGCGCTTTCTCTAGCATCACCTTTTCTAACGGGACTTTTGAAGTGTTTATCTTAGCTGATGAAGTAACAGGTGAAGACGTGGCTTTACTCTCATCCTCTGCTACATCTCCGCCAAAGTGCTGCACGATTGCTGCCAAACCGCCGTTAAAGCCTTGCGCAACATTTGCTAAGCGCCAAATACCGCCTTTACGATAAATTTGCATGAGCATACTGGCTTGCTGCTGGGCAAAATCGGCTGCTTGATACTCTGCCTGCGCTTTTTGCAACTGCTGCCAAATACCAATCTCTAACGATTGTATTTGATTAAGCGGGATGTCGGCTGATAACACAAAAAACAAGCTGTCAACGTTGGCAGGTAGTTTGGATAAATTAACTTCAAACTCAGCTTGGATGCTTTTATTTGCCGTTAGCTGCGACTCGTAATGGGTCAGCTTAATTTGCCCACATGGCGAAGCTGGCTGATTGTAAAACACCATGTAATCATCATTAATCAGTTTGCCCGCTGCGTCTAATGCAAAGCAGCTGATGTCCATCTCTATCGGACTTTGACGGGTGAACTTGAGCGTGATGGGCGCGGTGTCATCGATAGTAAGGCTGCTTAAGGGTAAGCGTTGTCCAACGGTGAGATGGTTCATGGTGTTCCTTACTTTAGCGTGTTATTCTTTGAAAGATAGTAGCTTAATTACTGACATTAAAAAACCGCTACAGCATAACATTGTAATGGTTTTTCGCCCTAGGCAGGCTAAAAATAAGATTTTAGGTGCTGATATTGTCCTTTGTATTCACAGTATTATTTTTTAAATAAAATCATTAGCAGTATATGTTCTATGGGTTTTATGTACAATATCAAAGGTATATTTAAATCCTTCACCCTGAGTATGCTTTTTATAGTTTACTATTATACTAAATAATTGATTTACTTCAAAAACATCAGAATTTAAGTTAATAATACAATCTTCCATTTCGTTATTTAAATCAGTTTGTGTAGACTTATTTAAAAGTGTTCCTGCTATTTCTTTGAATAACTTGAGACTTCCTATATCGTATTCGTCTGAATTAACTCTGATAGAAAGGGATAGAAAAGTTACATAGTTTTCACTGCCTTCAAAAGCGTAACTTATATAGTCATAAATTGCATTCTTACCAGTTTTAAGAATATTGGAACTAGCTCTCCATTTTTCCAAATATAATGGGTCATAAGATGGCAAATTTAAACCATATTCTTTTAAATAGTCGATACATTGAAATGGACTCAAACCTTTTGATGTGTCTATGTTAGGTGGACTCTTTTGCTTATTAGACTGCTCTTTTATTAGCTTAATTAAACTATCAACATCGTGTTTGGTTTTACATGGCTGTGTAGATAGTAACTTTTTAAACCTATTCAACTCATTAATGTTGAACTTGAATTTATAGGCTGATGTACGTTTAGCATAACTCAAAGCTTCCTCATCTTTAATCATTATGCTCATTATTGAAAAGGTGGTTTCATATGAAGTATAAGTAAATATAATGTATAGAAATGGAATACTTAATAGGGATAGAAATATAGGATTCCAAAAATTTTGGTAAATCTGAAAATTATGGAAAAAATCTAAGTTATTGAATAACGAACATGTAGAATAAATCAATAGAATAAAGCCTATAATAGACTGTAGTGTAGTAAATAAGATATTAACTTCTTTATATTCCTCTTTCCCGTCTGTAAACGAAGCAAACAATATTACTAAAAATAGAATAGGAAGTAGTATCAACTCTAAAATAAAACTCAGTGTATAAACGTTTATAAAAAATTCTACTACCAATAATATCTTCAAATTGTCTTTTATTATATTCTCTTTGAAGCTCTCGATATCCCTACTTTCAACTGCTCTGAATATATTTACAAATCCAACACCGAAAAACCACCAAATAGTATTTCTAAATTGCCCATAATCCCAAAACCCTGATTTTTTTAAGATATAAACAGATATAATAGTATTTAAAAGAAGCATCAAAAAACTATAACAATACTCTTTTGAAAGAAAGATTTGAGCAACTGTTTTAATTGCGTGGATATATCGGGGACTTTGAAATAAATAAAAACGAAAATAACAAATAACCAGACTACAAAAGCTCGGTCTCTATTAT
This sequence comes from Psychrobacter halotolerans, assembly GCF_039680845.1. Classification (NCBI taxonomy): domain Bacteria; kingdom Pseudomonadati; phylum Pseudomonadota; class Gammaproteobacteria; order Moraxellales; family Moraxellaceae; genus Psychrobacter; species Psychrobacter halotolerans. The sequence goes on from NZ_JBDKWD010000001.1 coordinate 800,079, forward strand.
TAAATGAACCTAAAATTATATTGGTAATATTCGAGTCAGACAAAAAAAATCCTTTAAGATTTTGAATTTAACGCTTGAATCATGAGTGATAGAGAAGTTTAGCCCCGATTGAAGCGGATATAATTGCTTGACCACTAGGTTGCAGTGACTTAGTAGTCAAGTAAGATATGAGCGGAAAGCGGGAATTGCTACTACAAAGCTTTTAACTCTTCCATCTGCGCCGTCAACTGCCCTTCTAACTCAGCCAGTTTCGCTTTTTCCGCATCGACTACTTCCGCAGGTGCTTTACTGAAGAAGCCTTCATTATCCAGCTTACACAATATAACTTTAGCTTGTACTCAAAGTCGTTATAACCGATCCATAAGATAATACACAAATTTTCAGTTGCATCATATAAATATGATTACCATCCGATGAATGGATAGTAAAAATTTTCCTAAACACCAAACCTAACCCAACAACCACACCACCGCCACCCACGTGAACAGTAACATTCCAATATTAGCGTGGAAAAAAGTTGGAATCACACTGTCTTTAATATGGTCATGCTGTCCATCAGCATTTAGACCAGCGGTAGCACCAAGCGTAATCGTAGACGCTGGCGAACCCGCATCGCCCAATGCAGCCGCCGCACCAAGCATGGCAAGAGCCGCGAGTGGAGAGAACCCAAGCGCAAACGCCAGCGGAATATAAATCGGCGCTAAGATAGGGACAGACGCAAACGAATCGCCAAACCCAATCGTAATAAATAAGCCAACGACCAGCATGACCGCTGCGCCAAACAGTTTATTGTCACCAAAGAACTGAGTCGCTGATGCCACGAGTGGGTCGATGTCGCCAGTAGCCGTCAATAGCGCGCCAAAGCTCGACGCAATGGTGATAATAACGGCGATTTCTGCCATTAAGCGTACGCCTTGCGTAAACACATCATCTTGCGCTTGCCAGCGGTAAATACCCGAAAACCCAAGAATCATAAAACCAATCATCGCGCCAATAAATAGCGAATCAAAATAAATCTGGAACAATAACACCGTGACCACTGCCAGCGCTGTAAATAGCAGCGGCTGTAGACCAATCTCGATTTTTTCGTCAGTAGCGACCATGTCAGCATTTTCTGTTTCCGCTTTCGTCACTTGCAAATAATCACGCGGTTTACGATAGGTGATGAATACGGCAAACAGCATGCCAGCGAGTAGCCCCATAACAGGAAAGAACATTGCTTTGGGTGCCATACTGGCAGTCGCTGCGTACCCAGACGCTGCGCCAACGCTATTAAAATTCTCTAATAAGATTTCATTCAGATAAATCGCACCAAACCCGAACGGCAAGAGCAGATAGGATGCGCTGATACCGCAAGCCAAAATACAGGCAACGGCACGGCGATCGAGTCGTAAGCGGTTCATTAGTCCAAGCAGGGGCGGTATCAGTACAGGAATAAATGCGATGTGTACTGGTATTAAGTTTTGTGAGAGCAACGAGGCCACGATAAACAGCGCAAACAGCATCCATTTGACCTGCTGGCGCACATGAGCGCCCTCACGATTGAGGCTGCTCGCCATCTTTTGCGCGACCCAATCGAGAATGCCGCTTCTCGCCAGCGCCACAGCAAACGCGCCAACCATGATGTAGGTTATCCCGACTTGTGCACCACTCAGCAAGTTGTCATTCAACACTTGTAAAATATCAGGAAAGGCCATTTTTGCGTACAGGCCACCAAGCAAGGCTGCTGAGACCAGCGATACGGCCACAGGGATTTTGATAAGACAGAACACAACCATCAACGTAATGGCCAGTACCACCGCATTAATTGGAATAGCAAGCAGCCATAACAGACCATAAATAACAGCCAAGCCGATTAGGACAGGCAACGTGCGGTTAAGAAAAAACGTATCCTGGCGATAAGCAGATAACATAGTGCTCCTTAAACGGTTATTTCAAATAGAGGGGGTTTATTCATTGGGCTTAAAATCTGAGAATTGATGAGCGATAGACATATTGCCATACAGACAATAAAAAACGCCATCACACTTGTGACAGCGTTTTTTATTACTACAAATATTATTATGCCAATTACAACGCCTTCAACTGCTCCATCATCGCGGTCAGTTGCCCTTCTAGCTCAGCCAATTTCGCTTTCTCTGCATCAACCACTTCCGCTGGTGCTTTACTGACAAAGCCTTCATTGCCTAGCTTGCCAACTTTTTTAATTATGGAATGACTTGTGGAAAATACGAAATTTACCAATATTCAGGCTTTAAAATTGGTTTTTTCGCAGTAGAGATTTTATCCGGTAAGTGACTGTCTGCTAACTCATCATCGGTAATATAGGAGCGTGTCCAGTCTGCATATTTGCTTAGTCGCTCATTTGGTGGACGACGGCTATTAGAACGTATAGGGATAATGATGCCAATGACAATAGCATCCCCCATATCTTCACGTAGTGCTCTAAGCGCTGGCTCAATATCAGTATCATTGGTGACAAAGACCACTTGCTGTGCCTTGTTCTGTATCGCATCTCGGTAAGCGGTCAATGTAATGTTAACGTCGGTTTGCTTTTCTTCTAGACGCCATACTTCAACGCGGTCACTTTTATCAGGTGGCTGTTTGTATCTAAGTAAGTTGCCTTTCTCAAGCGCGTAATACCCTTTTATGATTGCTATATTGTCAGGATACATTTTTTGCAACGCTCTATGATAGGATTGTTGAGCGTTTTGGGCAGATTCTCCCTGCGTTGATATTTTCGACTTAATGTCTGCGGTAAAAAAGTAGACAGTTTCAATCACTGCATTTGGATCTTGTGCATGAATAATACGATTTGCAAATAGGTGATATAGGTCCAACCATTTATCATTACTGTGCTTTAGACAACCATAAAACAGGTTATAGCCATCAATATATACATTGGTTTTCAAGTTTAACCGCCTAACTTTTTTGTCGATATAAAAAAACCGCTACAGCATGACACTGTAACGGTTTTTTTGCCCTATGCAAGCTAAAAACTTAATTCTAGATACTAAGGGTGAGTTGTAATTCTAGTATATACTACCTCTAAGGTATTATGCAAACTTGCAAATATCCTTATCATAAATAAAATTACTAAGTTACAACGCTTTTAACTGTTCCATCTTCGCTGTCATCGCGGTGAGCTGCCCTTCTAGCTAAGCCAATTTCGCTTTTTCTGCATCGACCACTTCGGCTGGTGCTTTACTGACGAAGCCTCTCATTATATTGTCTAGGATGTGTCCCTATTTTACAAAACACCGATAATTAATAGCTATCAAGATGGGTTTTTAAGTATGCTCTACCGCCTACCACAACCAGAAGTGAAATTATCAACCCAAGCCAGCCCAAAAACCTTACGAATGCCATGCCGATATCATCTTCCTCTTGAAAAAACAGTATGACAAAATAAGACCCACAACCCATGATGGCAAAGTCTAAAAATCTATCATAGTATTCTTGATGATGCCAATCTTGCTCTAAGTAAAATATCGACACACTAAACACTACCATAAGTAGCGTGGCTAGGATAAAGGACTTACTAACCGAGCTATGGCGATTCCTATATAAATAGAGAATCGCCAAGACTATGGTAGCAACAAGGGTAAAGATAGTACATATCATTGGGTAGATCTACAACGCCTTTAACTGCTCCATCTGCGCCGTCATCGCGGTCAACTGCCCTTCTAACTCAGCCAGTTTCGTCTTCTCAGCATCGACCACTTCCGCAGGTGCTTTACTGACAAAGCCTTCATTACCCAGCTTACGCGCGATACCGTCAGCTTGCTTTTGTAGTTTTTCATGCGCTTTGTCCAGACGCGCCAGCTCAGCCGTTGGATCGATTAGCCCTTTCATCGGTACGAGGACACGTAGCTGACCGACCATACTTGATGACGATAGTGGCACCTCATCGCCTTCTTTGACGATCTCTAAGCTCTCAACTTTGGCAAGCGCTTTGAACTGGTTTTTGATGCGTGATAGGCGCGCTTCTTCTTCACTAGAGACGTTTTGTAGCAGTACTGGCAGACGTACCGCATTACCCAGTTTCATCTCACCACGGATGTTACGGACGCTTGCGATCAGCTCTTGTAGCCATGCCATGTCCGCCTCAACCTGCTCACTGATCTGCGCGTTATCGGTTTGTGGATAATTGGCAACTACGATACTGTCAGTGTTTTTGCGACCCAGTAGCGGCGCGATGGTTTGCCAGATTTGCTCAGTCAGATACGGCATGATTGGATGGGTGAAACGTAGCGCCGTCTCAAGCACATGCAAGAGTACATAGCGGATCTGTGCTTTGCGTTCGTCCGACACCGAGTCATCATTTAGGCTGGCTTTGGCAAGCTCCACGTACCAATCGCAGTATTCGTTCCAAATAAATTCATAAATGTCTTGGCTGACCATATCGAGACGATACTGGGCGAAATGCTGATGAATGTCTTTGATGCTAGAGTTTAGGCGACTCATAATCCATTTTTCTGGTAGTTCCCACACGTCAGGATTGGCGCTTTGGTCGATCGGCTTAGCACTGCCTTCCCCATCAACACAGTTCATGAGGACAAAACGGCTGGCGTTCCAGATTTTATTACAGAAATTGCGGTAGCCTTCAACACGCTTTAGATCAAAGTTAATATCACGACCCGTACTGGCTAGGGACGTGAAGGTAAAGCGTAACGCATCGGTGCCGTAAGCAGGAATACCTTCTGGGAACTCTTTGCGCGTTTGCTTTTCAATTTTGGCCGCATCTTTTGGGTTCATCATGTTGCTGGTGCGTTTTTCGACCAGCGCTTCAAGCTCGATACCGTCGATCAAATCAATCGGATCTAAGACGTTGCCTTTAGATTTAGACATTTTCTGACCATTACCATCACGCACCAAACCATGGACATAGACGGTCTTGAACGGTACTTGTGGCGTACCATCTTCGTTTTTGACAAAATGCATGGTCATCATGATCATGCGAGCGACCCAAAAGAAGATAATGTCAAAACCTGTTACGAGCACGCTAGTTGGGTGAAAGGTTTCCAGCACGCGCGGATCAGCGTTGACGTCTGCCCAATCAAGCGTACTAAATGTCCATAGGCCGGAACTGAACCAGGTATCGAGTACGTCATCATCTTGGCGCAGTTGCACATCATCGCTTAAATTGTACTTGCTACGAACTTCCGCTTCATCACGCGCCACGTAGATTTCGCCTGTCGCATCGTCATACCAAGCTGGGATACGATGACCCCACCACAGCTGACGACTGATGCACCAGTCTTGTAAGTCGGTCATCCACGCCATGTACATGTTTTTGTATTGGGCAGGAACAAACTCAATGCTGCCATCTTCTACCGCATCGATGGCAGGCTTAGCAAGCTGACTCACTGCCACGTACCACTGATCGGTCAACCACGGCTCGACGATTGTGCCACCACGCTCGGCACGTGGGGCTTTAAGTGCGTAGTCTTCGATATCTTCTAACCAGCCTTGCTCACCTGCTTGCTCAACGAGGAATTTACGCGCGGCAAAACGCTCAAGTCCTGCATACTCGCTTGGCGTGGTTTCAAGCTCTGGCTCACGCGTTTGCAAGTCAGGATAAACTTCCATCGCTGGTAAAATATTGGCGCGCTCATCCAAAATGTTGATGAGGGGCAAGTTATGACGACGACCCAATTCATAGTCATTAAAGTCATGCGCTGGCGTGATTTTTACGCAGCCTGTACCAAAGTCTTTTTCGACATAATCATCCGCCACAATAGGGATGACACGGTTAGTAATGGGCAAGGTAATGGTTTTGCCAACTAAGTGCGCATAACGCTCATCGCTCGGATTGACCGCGACCGCCGTATCACCAAGCAGAGTCTCAGGACGTGTGGTGGCAACGACTAAGTAGTTTTTGCCATCTTGCGTTGTGATGTCTTTGTCGGTGAAATGATAACGGAAATGCCACAAGCTGCCTTTTTCGTCATGGTTTTCCACTTCTAAATCAGACAATGCGGTTTGGAATTTTGGATCCCAGTTGACCAAACGCTTACCACGATAAATCAGACCATCATCGAACAGGCGCACGAACACTTCTTTAACCGCATTGGACAAACCATCGTCCATGGTAAAGCGCTCACGCGACCAATCGACCGAGCTGCCTAAACGGCGAATTTGGCTGGTGATGTTGCCGCCCGATTCTTCTTTCCATTCCCACACTTTATCGATGAAGTCTGCACGCGTCATGTCACGGCGCTTGATGCCTTGCGCTTCCAGACGACGTTCAACGACCATCTGGGTTGCGATACCCGCATGATCCGTACCCGGTTGCCAAAGCGTGTTGTCACCATCCATGCGGTGGAAACGTGTGAGCGCATCCATAATCGCATTGTTGAAGCCATGTCCCATATGCAGTGAGCCTGTGACGTTCGGTGGCGGCAGCGCGATAGAGAACGACTCATCTTTATCAAAGCTTGGCTTAAAATAGCCGCTTTCTTCCCAGCCTTGATACATGCCTGCTTCGACATCGCTTGGGTTATAGGCATTTTCTAATTGAGTCAACGCGGCTTGAATGGACTGGGTCAGATTGGTATGGGTACTGGTGATGTCAGGATTGCTCATAATAGGAGTGTCTTTTGTTAAAAATGAATGGGTCACACAAATTATTGGAAAAGTAAGCTAAATAGTTAGTACCGTGATTTTAACGCAGATAGCCAGATTTTGTTAGATGCTAAGGCAATTTATCAGAATTACAAAGGGGCATTAAACAATTAACAACCCCAATCGGTTAAACGCTCAACAGAACATACCCTATTCATGCGATAAAATACCAGTCATGCGACAGAATATAGGTAAGACCTTTCTCTTAAAAAGCATTGTTTTAGAAAGCACTGCCTTGAGAAACATTGTCTTAAAAATATTAAAAGTCCTGAAGACCATTAAAAACATTATTTGACCAACAGCGAGCTGACCGTGTCCCCAAAAACAGAACATAAAACCAATACTCAGACCAATAAGGTAGACGATGAGCCTTTCATTGAAGGTGCCACTCATCCTGAGTATGACGCTGGAGACAAAGAAGAAGACGATGACAGCAACAGTGACAACGATAACGATACCCTTGCTGTCACTGAAAATTTAGAAGATGAAGACTTATCTGAAGACATTAGCGAAGAAGACAAAGAAACCATCAAAAAAGTCGCTAACGATGACAATTTGAGCCAAGCAAAAAGTCATGCCAGCATCTTGGTTGAACAGTCCATGGATGCCAGAAAAACCTTTGAGCGCTCGCTTGGCTCATTATTTACCAGTGCCTTTACCGCTGGACTTGAGATTGGCATCAGCTTTTTTATGATTTTATCCGCTTTTTCTCTCCTCAGTGGTGTGATGAGCAATCACTATGCCCTCGTACTGGCCTCACTGCTTTATCCAATTGGTTTTATCATCGTGGTCATCGGGCAGTCATTGTTATTTACCGAACAAACTTCTCTATTAAGTCTGCCGGTACTGAACGGATTTGAGCCTTTAAGCAAACTACTGCGACTTTGGGGCATTGTGGTGGCTGGCAACGTCGTGGGTGGTTGTTTGTTTGCCGGCTTAATGATCGGTTTGGGCTTAAACATGAAGCTGTTTAGCATTAATGATATCAATGCCTATGCTGAGCATATTCTGGAATTCGACTGGTGGGTGATATTTGGCAGCGCGATATTGGCAGGTTGGATGATGGGCGTGACAGCTTGGCTGGTAACCTCAGCACGCGACACGCTAAGCCGTATCGTACTCGTTGCAATTATCACGGGTAGTATTGGGTTTTTGGGTTTGCATCACAGCATCGTTGGCAATATCGAGGTGTTCTCGGCTTTACTATACGGCGATACCGTCAGCTTGTGGCGCTATTTGGTATTCTTAGCAGTGGTGTTGGTCGGCAATACAGTGGGCGGCGTGGTGTTTGTCGCGGTACTTAAAAACCGTACTTTCTTATTCGATGTAGAAAAGGTAAAAGAGCAAACGTCTAATGACAGAGCAGAGGCGCGAAGAAACATACCTATCCATCGACCTTAGTATTGATAAACAACTCTAAAACCGTCACAAAAGCTGCTATCTCCCACAACGAGTTTAGATACTGTCAGCTCGTTGTGAGATAAGAAACCTGTTCACTGATTTCGCAGGTTTTTTAATTTATCAGCTTATGCCATCTTTCTTGTTTATTCATGCTTATTTAACAGCGCTTGTTTAAAAGTGCTTGTTTAAAAGCGCTTTTTTAAAACTAACAATCACTCAATCCTTAAAGTTGACGTGAGGCCAAGACACCATTTTCTATTTCAATCTTTTGGCGCTTATGGTATTTCGCACTGAACACTCGAACCAAAATGCCCGCCGTCAAGAACATGATTAACGTGTAGATAGCGGGTGTGATTGACATCTTATAATTGGCAAATAACGACAATGCCATAAATATCGACAAGGTACTATTTTGTAAGCCAACTTCTAGCGTCACAGACGTTCTTTGCGCCAAGTTCAGTCCAAACCATTTACTGGTGTAGTAACCAAGCGCCATGGTAGAGAGATTCAATAGCAACGAGACGGGGCCTGTAGCAAAAAATGCTTCAACGATGGTACTTCTTTGTACATAACATAGAAAGAGCACTAAAAACGACAGAAATATCACGCCAAATCTGGACACGTAACGCTGTGAGTTGTCCGCAAACGTTGGCGCAAAGCGTTTGACCAACATGCCAATACTGATGGGTATAATCGTCAGCAAGATTAAAGTGATGACGGTCTTTAGGATGGGTAATTGAAATTCGCTGCCCTCACCCATAAAGTGAATCAATGACAGACTGAGCACAATCGGAATACTAAACACCGTGATAATACTGGCAATCGCGGTCATAGTGACAGACAGCGCCACATCGCCTTTGGCTAAGTAAGTGAATAAATTTGAGGTAGTACCGCCTGGACATAGGGCGAGTAGCATGACACCCACTGCATATTCAGGCTCTAGCGGCATGATGTTGGCTAGTGCAAAACCGATGACAGGAAGCAGCAACAGCTGATTGGTCAAGCCAATACCGACGGCTTTTGGATATTTTAAAACGCGTTTAAAATCATCGGTCACAAGGGTCAGACCCATGCCCATCATAATGAAAAACAAGCAAATGGGGACAATAACCGTATTAACTAACGTGACTATTTCAAGATTTTCCATAACTGACTACATCCTTGTAGATAAGACCCGTGCTTGGGTCAGTTTATGATCATCCCGTCATACTTATCAGCCAACCTTGCTGATCGTTTGGACAAAAGCCATTGACGTTATTTGCCTTTTTTTACTTGGCACTTACCCTATTTGTACTTTTTAGGTTTGTACTTTTCGTCTGGCAAAAGGCATTTTTCCGTCATGGTATTTTTCGTACCGCACGCATTCCCACGGGACGTGTTTTCACGTCCTATAATAAGTCCTATAATAATAAGACATGAAAATCCAGTATATCGTTGTGAAAGTCGCTATGTTTGATTTATTCAACTACTGGTCAGTCAAATGCCACCGTTTATCCTCAAAAATAAAAAAGCAAAGGGGGCTAAGGGTGTATATAGAGAGGGAACAAAATAAGAATAAAGACAAGAAGAGGCAAAAGCGAGGACGTAAAAAATTATTTAAACAGTGGTTTTAGGAGCAGAAATCGCCTTTTCCTTAGTATCAGTACTAATCACTGCCGTGCCATAAGCAATGGCTTCGACCATACTGCCCAACTGATTGATGTTAGTGACTTCCATGCGTAATCCATAAACATGCGTGTAGCCTTTGGCATGAGCCGCCGTACGCATACGAACCACCGCTTCACGGCGCGCCCGATCCAATAGCGTCTCGTACGTGGTCAAGTTTTTTCCAAAGAGACTCAGTACGCGCGCGATAATCATTTTAAAGTAATCTTGCGCGATAACGACGCTACCAAGTACCAACTCGCCCTCACTATCAGCCGCCAGTTTGGGACGATAAAAACGCTCACTTGACACTATAATATGACTTAGCGTTTGCTCAGCCACACGCAACTGCGCCAGGTGCCGACGCTCATGACGCGACCCAAAAAACCAACCAGCCGCGAATAATAAAATAAACGGTGCATAGTTGATCAGAACTTGAGTGAGAGAATAGTTATTCATGGCACGTCTCTTATCATAAAAAGCATCAGTGCTTTAAAATAATACTTTGAAATTTGGCTAATTAACCAAAAACATAGATTAACCAAAGGGATTGAAACGTGGTAAATCATCTGTTGGCGCAGGTGGTGTTGATGCTGGGTTTTGCGCTTGCGTAGATTGACCATAAAAATCGTTAGGTGGATTTTGATGGGTTTGCTGCGGCATTGGCACCGCTTTCACCGCCGTGCCATAGACGAACAATTCAGAAGCACCCTGTGCGATGCTTGACGTTGAAAAACGTAAACCAACAATAGCATCCGCACCCAAGGCTTCTGCTTTGATGACCATGCGGTCTATTGCTTCTTGCCGCGACTCTTCTAGCAACTCGGTATAAGCTGTCAGCTCCCCGCCTACGATGTTTTTTAGCCCAGCAAACAAGTCTTTGCCGACATGCTTTGAGCGCACGGTGCTACCGTACACTACGTCTAGGCGTTCAGTGATTTGATAGTTGGGCAAGTGCTCAAGGTTTGAGAGCTGCACAGTCATAGTCTGACCTTTTTGGTAACTTAATAGCGGTGTTTAGGGCGCTTTGATTCGCCTTGGTAATATCGTAACATCAATCGCCATTCACCATACTGGCACTAATAACCCGTATGGCATGGCTTTTAATCAAATCTAATCGTTGGTATGGAACAATAAAAACAGCTCAGTCAAATTGCCTTCGATGCTATTGGCCATTTGCACAAGCTTGTCTTCGTCCTTACGCATTTCAGCAAGCTCTGGATCTTCTTCATCGATACCGCTTAAGACGATCATAGGCAAGGTCAATACGGCCACGTCTTCTGCCGTCTCTTCATCTTCAAACCAATCGCTGGCTTCATCAGCATACATGGCATCGACAAAGCCAATTGACCAAGCAACGATGTCTGACTCATCTGAAAAATCGACAGCCACTTCTTCATTACCCGCGTCTTCCCCAAATGGCAACTCAATCGGTGTCTCGTTTTTTAGCTCAGCCATGATGGCATCGCGCCAGCGCTTGATACCATCAATGACGTTTTCTGGAATCTCGCTAGTGTGACCTTCAAACAGCGCATCCAGCCAATTGGGTAATGGACGTCCAATCACAGTGGCGGTCAAAAAACCGTGAGCCGCAACACTATCGAGCACAAACTCGCTCTCTTGATTGTCCAAATAGTCTAGTAATTCATCGAAGCTTAGTGGGTTACTCATGATGTCATTGTCCTTAAAAGAGGGATTGCGTCAGTCGCAATAAATGATCAGGTAAAGGTAGGATCGCGGATAATTTGAAAAAAGGCTGTCTGGATAAAAACCAAACAACCAAAATAAGTAAGCATCATTGATTAAAACGGGTTGGTCATAACGGTAGCCATACAACAAATCAGTTACCGTCAGCTTAACACAATCAGATAAAGAGTCAGTACCAAAAAGCTATTATTAAAAGGCTTTAGTCGGCTTAAATGATGCCGCTTTCTCATTCTAAACCGTCACTTATACCCAATATTAAAGGTCATCGTCGTCCCAGTCATCGCCATCTTCATCAAAATTATCGATGTCATCTAAGTCATCTTTTAGCTCTTTCGCCAAACGCTTTTCTTCTAGCAGGTTGTCGATCAGTCGGCGCTTTTCAAGACTGCTTAAGCGCGTACGCACACTCGTCTCAGCCTCTTCAACCATCTTTGCATCATCATCGTCAACAAAATCATCATCAAAATCGTCGTCAATATCAGTGTCACTCATGACAAACTCCTATCGTTTTTAGCAAGGGTATTGAAAACATATCAATATATATATGCCTTATAAAGTCTAAGCTGAATGTTGTCAATCCTTTTTATCACTATGACGTATTTTTTAACCAATACTCACTCAATAATATAGCCGACAATTGTATATTAAATAATCAAGATACTGGCTGTTAATTTTATGATTCGTTATCATGCTCAATCATCAATACCGCGTTACGAACATCTGCTAAGCGTTGTATCATGGCGTCGTTACCCCCATCGAATATGGCACATTCACGTTCATAGACAGTCGTTGGACGCATGACGCTATGGACTTGGACATGATGACTGATTTGTTTGATGCCCGCATTGGGTAATAAGATGAGCATTTGCTCTTTTTTACCGATACTGTGTAATAGCTGCGTCATTGCTTCTGATTGAGCGTCGTCACTGACACCCGCTTTGGCAGGTAATGCAAAGCGTGACAGCTCGATATGTTTATCATGGATAATTTTGTTCAACATTAAATAAAGCTTGCCAAGCATCACGCCTGAAAGCGCCACTTTTGCATGGCTGTTATCCGCCTTTAACAACACACTCGCGCCACTGTCTTCAAAGCGTGGCTCATTCATTAGGCTTACACCCAGCAATAAAGGCTGCTTTAATAGTTCGGTCACGGCTTGGTTCAATAGTTGGGTACAAAGTGCCATATAAGGCAGACGCTGGGCAGGTGCCAGACGCTCAAGCATATTGAATTCATCATGAAAGACAATTTGTACGCGCACACTGTCGAACGATCGTGTGGCTGACAGGCGCGAGGCATTACCAGCTTTAGAAGGCGTACCACTGACACTACTGCTATCGTCTTGCGTACTATCGGCTGTTTGACCCGCTGTCCGCGCTTCGTCGTTCATATCAACTGCGCTTGCGCCAGAACCAGTCACCTCACCTGCCGCGCTCTGATTTTGCTGCTTTCTTAAGTATTGATTGACTTCGCTATGCACATCAAGCTTGCGTACGTTGGGTGTGTCGCCCTCGCTTGTACCCTTATCTAAAGATGCGGCTGGCTCTCTATCCGCTGAGCGGCGCTCAAAATCACGATCATAGTTTCGTGGATCGATTTGCATATATTGTTCACGATGCAAGTTTTGAATCTCACGGCTAAGCGCATTGATTTGCTCTTTGGTTGGGCGCGCCAAGTAACCATAAATGAGCCAAAGTAGTAAATGCAATAGCATAGTACCGATGACAAATGGCCACTGCATAGCGATAATCTCGCCTTTGCTGACATCTTTTAAGGTCAGGGCAACACTACCAATAACCGCATCGTCTTTGGTCGCAATCTGGCGAATGGTATCGCCTTGTTGCATCGGCGCGTTGCCAACTGGTACCAAGATATCGTCATTGTTGTCTTTAATCAGTATGCGTGTCACGTCTTGCTCGCTGGTATAGCGATTGGCAATGACACTGAGGCTGACACGGTCTTTATTTTCTAAAGACAGCCTTGCCTCATCAATCAGCTGGGCGACCATCTGCTCGCCTTTTAACGCACGACTTTTGCTCAGCTGTTGATCGGTACTGATGACCAATAACAGGGTCTGCAAACAAAAACTAACCAGAAGAATAATGGCAAACAACCCTTGCCGCGGCGCTAAATAGGTCATGATATGGTAAACTTTTTCGGATAAGAGAAATTAAAAAACAAGGCTATCGCTCATTTTTTGGCTAATTTAAAAAAACGGTACTGCCTATACCCTATAGACCGTTACTGAAATCACGTAACACTTAGATTACGCAACGTGGTTCAAAGTATTTTTATTTAAAATATATTCTGACTCAAAACAGCGGGTACGCGCTTTGACTGCTCAAAGTCTCATCAACATAATCTGCGTATCCCAGCTACTATATCACCATAATAAACCTTATAGCGTTCGCCGTTTTAGAAATTTATCACAATACGAGTATTCAGTTTTAATGGCTTTTTGAGTGACGGTCGTTGTTTTTAAGCGGTCATGACACTTTGTAGGTCATCTATAGGCGCTGCCCAGTAAAACTGGTATTATTCCTAATCTTATATGAGCATACAAGGGACAATTGAGCCATGCCAAACAATACATCTTATTCGTTACCAAAAGACAGCAAAGCATGGCAACAAGCCGTCGATTCTATTGCGTCACTATTACCAAACGATACCAATTTGCAAGATTTTGATGCGCTACAATCACTCCCTGTTTTTGCCCTAATTGTCGTGCTACCTAATAAAGTATCAACGCTTGATATTCATGAGTATGTGCAGTCGTGGGTCGATGAGCAGCCAAACTGGCATTTGGTCACCGTCGCAGAAGATGCGGATGCCAGTTTTGTCGATCTTGTCGTCTCTGATACCGAGCCGACGGCAGAAAACGCGCAGCGTCTGCCCTTTACCCAATCACAAGTCTTCCGCTATCTATTGGTACCCGTAACCGATACGCTTATGCACCCAGCGAAAAAAACCGCAGCCGCTCACATCATTGATGATCAGCTGACGACACGTTTGCGTCATGACTTAGCCGAAGCGTATAAGAGCGAGACTCAGGCAAATAATGACGAAGTTGTCGATTGCCACATTCTCTCTATCGGTCACATGCTGCGTACCCATAAGCTTGCTTGCTTTGATATGGACTCAACCCTGATTGAGCAAGAAGTCATTGTTGAGCTTGCCAAAACTGCGGGTATCGGAGAAAAGGTTGAGGCCATCACTGAAGCGGCCATGCGTGGTGAGATTGATTTTGATGAATCTTTTGCCCAGCGTGTGGCATTGCTAGCGGGTATCTCAACCGATGTACTCGATGAGATATGTGAGCGCTTAACGCTATCGATGGGCGCTCGCACCACAATCAGTGCGCTAAAAGCACTGGGCTATCATACGGTGCTGGTGTCAGGCGGCTTTACCTATTTTGCGCGCTATATCGCTGAGCAACTGGGCATGGATGAAGTTCATGCCAATGCCTTAGACATTGAAGAAGGTGAAGTGACTGGACAGGTGCAGCTACCTATCGTGAATGGCGCCAAAAAAGCTGCTATCGTCCAGCATACCGCTGAGCGTCTGGGTATTGAGATGTCGCAGGTCGTCTGCATTGGTGATGGTGCCAATGACTTACCGATGATGGGTATTGCAGATTTGGGTATTGCCTATCATGCCAAACCCATTGTGCAGGCGCGCGCCGATGCCGCTGTCAATGTGACGGGGCTTGAAGGTACGCTTTATGCCCTTGGTTATCCGGCGTTTGCCCTGACTAAATAGATCGCAAACGCATAAGTCTCTACCCTAAGCCAGATTAATGGTTGTATCATTGATCTGGCTTTTATATGGTATGACACACGCCCTAACTAACAAGCAAACAAGCAAACAAGCAAACAACACCATTAACTCACCACGTTTATTGTTAAACAATAAAGGATTGTCCATGACGGCATCACAATCACCGCAGCCAAACGAGCCATCAGCGCCACAGCCAATGGATAATAATAGGCATCCAGAGAACACCAATAGTCCAAAGCAACTATTAGGCGTTTATATTAAAGGTATGGCGATGGGTGCAGCGGACATCGTGCCCGGAGTGTCTGGTGGTACCATTGCCTTGATTGCAGGAATCTATGAGCGCTTAATCAACGCGCTTAGTAGCATCGGCCCCAACCTTTGGCAGATATTTCGGCAAAAAGGCGGTTTCAAAGGATTGCTTGCGGTATGGAAAGAGGTTGATGCGACCTTTTTGTTGTTTTTATTACTGGGTATTGCCACAAGCTTTGCCACATTAGCGGGTATTATTAAATACCTACTAGACAATCAACCACTCTATATTTGGTCATTCTTTTTTGGCCTGATTATTGCCACCGTCCTTATCCTATTAAGTGAGATTAAACACTGGAATGTAGGGCGAATTGCCTTGTTTGCATTGGGATTGGTCGCCGCCGTGGTGATTAGTAGCTTGCCCATACTCGCGACAACACCAAGCTTGCCTTATTTGTTTATGGCAGGCGCAATTGCCATTTGCGCCATGATACTGCCCGGTGTTTCAGGATCTTTTATCCTACTGCTATTAGGCGCTTATGACACCGTGTTAGAGGCGGTACATACCCTTAACTTTGCCATTATCTTCACAGTCATGGCAGGTATGGTAACGGGATTGTTATTATTCACGCGTGCGCTTAAATGGTTGTTGTCTCGCTACTATCAAGCAACGTTGGCACTGCTTACAGGCTTTATCGCAGGCTCTTTAGTAAAAGTATGGCCGTGGAAAGTCGATGCGTTAGGCACGCTCAATAGCGATGCAATAACCAATGTCATGCCATGGCAATATCCTACTGGCGCTCATTGGTTCACCACACTAGGGCTTATGCTACTTGGGGCGGTTTTGGTGTCTTTATTGTCTTGGTGGGGCAATCGTAGCAATCGCGTATAAAATAACTCATCAAACCTTTAATCAATCACGTACTCAAACCCTCCGTGAACTTTCCTTTTTAAATACAAAACCAACTGCCTTAGTGATAGGTGGTTGGTTTCATATCTGGCAAAAAAACCCTCAAAATGCGCTAAAAAACCAAACGTCAACGGTTGTCGCAAAGTCGCCTTTACCCTCTTTAGCTTTGTCCAGCAAACTTTCATAATGGCTCTATTGGAATTCACCTTATGAATAGCGAGATGAATGATGTTACTGACTGTCTTTTCTTTTATTGGCCTTGCCACATGGAGTGGTACGGCATTACTTGGTTATGGCGGACTCATAGGCTTGATTATAGCCCTTGGTTTATCGTCACAGCGCTGGCTATTGTGGTATCTATTCGGCGGTATGGCGTATTGGCTAGTGGTCGAAACCATCCAAAGTGTGCTATACACGCGTCCGATGTTGGCTGAGCTGTCGGAGTGGCACAGCTATGTCATTGCCATGGGTATTAGCTGGTTACCGTTGGTGGGCTGGGTCTTGTACCGAGCAATACGCTACGAAGACGTGAGCCGTACGCTACAAGAGCAACGCGCTTTAGAAGCGGCACGTTACAAAGAGCACACGCCTGTCTATGACGACGATTATCAACCCCGTTTCCATTAAGCCAATGACTCAATAACTCAATTGCCGTCATTTGATGTTACAAGATACTTAACGCTCTCTACGTAACTCCTAAAGAATTGACATATATTCATCATTTATAATCCAGCTATGTATTTGTCAATGAAACTGTTATAAAGTACGCAATATTTGCGTCCCATTTTCTTTAGGAGTTCAATTATGTTTACCGTTCCTGTACTAGATATTAAGTCTGATCCATTAGATGTGTTATTGGCAGTGATTGGTTATCGCTTGTCCATGCTGGCCGATAGCGACAATGAAGACGTCAAAGCACTGTTCGCTGATCGTCAAGTCACGATTGAGATTGCCAGTAAGGAATCTGAAGTGGCGCGTTATTTTAAATTTGATAACGGTGAATTTAGCCAGCACGGCGGTCATGCCGAAAAAGCGGATCTAACCATCAACTTTAAAGATTCTATGACAGGCGTTAAGCTCTTGACTAAAGGGGATCTGCCAGCCTTTATGACGGCGGTTCAAGAAGGCAATCTAAGCATTGAAGGCGATTATAGCCTAATGATGTGGTTCAATAAGCTTGCCAAACATATCGTGCCAGCCATTCCAGAAGAATACAAACCTTACATCCAAAAAGCCAAACCTTATGCTTATAAAGCGCAGCAGCTAGCAACTCATTGGATAGGCGTTGCCAAGCATAAACTGGGTAAGTAATAAAACTCACTCACCCAAGCGCAATAATCGTATTTGCTAACGAATAATGGCGACTTGTGTGCGTTATTGTATGGATAATAAATCTTATCCAGCCGTACTCTGTTTTTCTAAAAAGGTTGCGTTATACTGTATCGCAACCTTTTTTATTGTCTCAAAAATGATGAGAGATAATAGTATTTGAATCTATCTGATACGCTCTAACAGTATGACAAAAGGATTTAGACCATGGCAGGATTACTTAGCATCTCAGAACCGAGTGCCAATCACCCCACCGACACCTTCGACAAGCAACTGAATACCAACCCTGATTTTTCGGCAGACCTAGCCGCAGACGCGACCAAAACGAATAAAAACGTCGCTCATCAATATACGCGTGCAGACATTGCAGAGCTGTTCGATTTGCCTTTGATGGATTTGTTGTTAAAAGCACAAACCATTCATCGAGAAAATTTCCCCGCCAATGAAGTACAGATCAGCACTTTGCTATCGATCAAGACGGGCAACTGTCCTGAAGATTGTGGCTATTGCTCACAGTCGGGTCATCATCGCGATACCACCAAATTACAAGCAGAAAAACGCCTAGAGATTGACAAAGTCATTGCCGCTGCCAAACGCGCCAAAGCCACGGGTTCATCACGATTTTGTATGGGCGCTGCTTGGAAACATCCCAGCGCCAAAGACATGCCTTATGTGGTCGAGCTGGTCAAAGAAGTCAAAGCGCTAGGGTTGGAGACTTGCATGACTCTTGGTATGCTCGATACGGATCAAGCCACACAACTGGCCGATGCAGGTTTGGATTACTACAATCACAATCTCGATACCTCACGGCGTTATTATGAGCAAGTGGTCAGTACCCGCAGCTATGATGAGCGTTTGGATACGCTCGCTAATGTGCGCAATTCAGGCATCAATGTCTGTAGTGGCAATATCGTGGGCATGGGCGAGAGCCGTGATGATCGCATTGACTGGGTGCATGAGCTGCTCAAGATGCCAAAAGCGCCCGAGTCGATTCCTGTTAATTTATTGGTGCCTATTGCAGGAACTCCCATTGGTGATCGAGTGCTTGCAGAAGGCCAATTGTCCGTGCTTGAGTGGATACGCACCATTGCGGTGGCGCGTATTTGCTGCCCGACCAGCTATGTACGACTCTCAGCTGGACGCGAAAGCTTGTCGGATTCTGAGCAAGCCTTGGCCTTTATGGCAGGTGCCAACTCGTTCTTTTATGGCGACAAGTTATTGACTACGGGCAATGCCAGTCAATCAGGAGACGACAGACTCATGCGTGAGCTTGGTCTCACCAAGCAATTTGCCGCACCAAGAGCGCCCAAGCAAGTGCCTGTTATGGATGCGATGAGTGGTCATCAATCACAAGTCGTCTTGGCGGAGTAGTTTTGGTTCAAAGCTACCATTATTGAAAAATCTACGTTAAGCTTGCTCGCTCACATAAGTGATGATACATAAGAGACCCTATCATGCCAGATTATTTTAATTGGATTAAAGCGGCGCACATTATTTCGATGGTCTGCTGGTTTG
Organism: Psychrobacter halotolerans; assembly: GCF_039680845.1. NCBI lineage: Bacteria > Pseudomonadati > Pseudomonadota > Gammaproteobacteria > Moraxellales > Moraxellaceae > Psychrobacter > Psychrobacter halotolerans. The sequence continues at coordinate 819,238 of NZ_JBDKWD010000001.1, forward strand.
CTGCCATCTTCTATTTGCCGCGCCTGTTTGTCTATCATGCGATGAGCGATGATAAGATCAGTCATGACCGCTTTATCATTATGGAGCGTAAGTTATACCGCGGTATCATGACACCAGCGATGATCGCAACTTGGGTATTTGGTTTATGGATGGTGCTACTTGGCTGGGATGTTTATAAAACCCAAGGCTGGTTACACGTCAAACTATTACTAGTGGTGCTACTGTCTGGCTATCATGGTGCCTGCGGTTTTTATCGTAAAAAACTGATGGACAATCCACATTATAAAACGCATAAGTTTTGGCGTTGGTTCAATGAAGTCCCTGTTTTTGCTTTGGTGATTATTGTTATTTTGGTGGTGGTAAAACCTTTTTAATAAATCATCTAACCACTTATAAAAAAGCGTCCGTCACTTATATGAGTAACGGACGCTTTTTTATTTATTCACTATCACTAGCTTCCCTAATAAGCTTGATACAACCACGCTTATCATAAAAACCGATAATATCCTTAAACGCTTGGCCGCATGATTTGATAGACATTGCTCAAATCATAAACCCGATAACGCGCCGGTTCACGTCTGTTTTCGCCTGCATAGCTGAGTATCAAGGCTTGTTTGGCATTCTCATCGACCCAGCCTACAAACAGCCCACTGTGCTCAACGCGGTTATAGCCGTGATTGATGTAGTAGAGCCAATCACCGACTTCAATCTCATCGCTACGAGCATAAGGCCCTTGACCATAAGTGCCTTTATGAATGGTATCTCGAGTCACCCCTGCTCGATTGAATACGGCATTAAGATAGTCCCAGCAGCCGCCTTTAATAATGGCACGTTCTTCTAGAGCCATCTTACGTGCCGTACTGACCACTTCACGTGCCGCCAAACTACTTTGCGTCTCAGCAGTGCTGAGTAGTGGTAAATACTGGCTATCGACATTGTCATAATTACCAGACAACAGTGAGGGCAGTAATGCAGGCGTTTGCTGCTGTGCTGAATAGCGATACGTTGGTGCTGGCTGCGTGGGATAAGTGCTCGGCTTGATAGTACTGGTAGCTGAGTAAGTGGTGATGGTTGGCTGCGTATTGACAGCATTAGCACGGTAAGTACCAGCACGTTGAATGGTGGAGCGAGTGCTTACTTTGGCGGAAGGTACTGAAGAGTATGAAGGTGAAGCATAATCAGACTGGACGGATTTTTGGGCAATGAGTGCGCTCATACTGTCTGCTTGAGCCTGACCGACCACGCCAAAAGTTAACAAAAACAAACTACACGACGCTGAAACCAACGATAGAGGCGAACACGACATAGGCTAACTCCTTGCCAATAAAATATAAGTGATGGCATAAATGACAACCAAACGTTGCAAGCTTACTTATAAACTATTTCGCTAGGCACCTGCAAGCTTTGTGAATACATTCTCAAAGCCAAATGCACTATAAGAAAACCTTAAGGCCGCCTTACTATTTAAATTTAGTTGAGTTATTATGCGTCTAAACAATAAAAAACTTAGGAAATAGCGTGTTAACGATTAAAAAACTGATTATTGTTTGTCTTTTTATGACTACTTCTATGGTTCATGCCAATGAAGAATGCGTTAAACCGTCAGTGACGGATGCTGCTTATGTCGGCTGTTTACGTGAAGATAAATTAACGGTGGCAACGCTTGATAACACCTTATGGGCTTTGGTCAACGAAAAAGGTGCGCTATTAACAGAATATGCGTTCGACAACGTTGTCGATATTAATGACACGCTATTCGGAGTAGCTCTTGGCAGTAAAAAAGGCATCATCAACAAACAAGGGAAACAGATTTTACCGACCGTTTATGATGGCATTACGCTCTATGACAATCACTACTTTCGCCTAAATCAAGACGGAAAGTATGGCGTGGCTGATCCTCGTGGAAACATTGTCCTACCAGTAGAGTATGATTGGGTCGGCAGTCTAGACAATGACGATAACCGCAATCGGGTAATAATTTCAAAACAGCAAAAAAGAGGGTTGATCGACGAAGAGGGTAATATTGTTTTACCTGCAAAGTATGACCAATTATTTTGTTGTAGAGAGACAAATTATGGAAAAGTTGCTATCGGTAACGACTATGGGCTAATCAGCCTATCAGGAACGCCTTTAACCCCAGTTGAGTATCAAAGTATCAAGGCTTTCTCTTACAAGCCTATGATACTAAAGGCAAAGAAGCAAGGTAAATGGGGTTTAATGGACGTAAAGGGTCATGTTTTACATCCCTTTGAATTTGACCAACTCCCTAGGTTCTACCCCAATGAGGTCGGCGTTGAGAAATTTAAACGAGATGGCAAATATGGCTTTATTAATAACGAAGGTAAGATTGTCTCATCAGCCAACTACGATAGCGTCGATGTTTTTGACGATAACAAATATGAGTTAGAAAATGACAATGTTTACGGCCTTGCTGATACCGCAGGTCAACTTATTGTCCCAGTTGAATACGATAATATCAGTACCGCCGATGAACAAGGTTTGAGAGTGGTCGAAAAAAACAAAAAATACGGCCTCATTAATGCCGCCAGCGAGATCATCTTAGACGTAGAATACGATAAACTGGAATATCCAGATGATGAATCAGGTGTCCGAGTGGTTAGAAAAAAGGACAAGTACGGACTTATCGATCGACAAGGCAGCATACTGATACCTCCTGAATATGATATGTTAATTTGCTGCTATACAAATGGCTACGGCTCTATCGCGAAAGGCAATAGTCAAGGAATTATTGATTCGTCTGGGAAGATATATTTATCTGATGACTACGATTATGAAGGCGTTTCACTAAATGGGCTATTTTTAGTGGTACGTGATGGTTTACAAGGTTTGGCTAATAAAGAACAAAAACTCATTACTCCTATCGTATATGAAGATATATCTCCGTTCAGTGATGACCTATCAGCAGTTCAAAAAGACGGCAAATGGGGTTATATAAATACTACTGGGACACTGGTTATCAAAAACATTTATAACCGTACGCAAGCATTTCATGACGGTATTGCGGTGGTCGAAACTGATAATAAAAAATGGTTTATTAATCAACAAGGCAACAAGGTTTTACCGCTACCCTTTGATACGATTACCTATAACAGTCCTAATCGCTATAAGGTCAGTAAAAACGGCAAGACTGGCATTATAGATTTGAAAGGCAACGTGCTTATACCCCCCATGTACAATAGACTGATGCAAATTGGGACGCAAAGCTACTTTGCGGCAAAATCAAACGTATGGGGTATGATAAGTGCGACGAATAAGGTAATAGTCCCTATCCAATACCATGACATAAAAGAGTTTAGTCTATTTGATAGCGCAACGACAGATAGCATGACAACTACGATGGTAGGATTTTCTAAACCAGGAGATTGGCAACTATACAACGCACAGGGCAAGCGTCTTCATCCCAATAAACTGTTCTCTAAAATCATCACATTGAATAATGACAGTATTGTCGTTCAGTCAGAAGGAAAATGGGGATTAATTGATGCTAAAGGAGAAATAATCATTCCTATAGACTTTGAAGACGAGCCGTTTGATTACGGCTATAAGGATGAATTACATTTTGTAAGCGATAAGCAAAAATTCATTTTCAACAAAAAAACGAAAGAATTTATTCTTATAGAGAAGCTACCTTAATAAATTAAAGCCACAACATAAAGTACACTCACTCAGTATTTCAGATATACGTTACGGTTTAAGCCATTACGTCATTACGTATTATGGTGTTTAAACAATATGCTAATTTTCAATGCTAAGGTCTACCCTCATCATCATTCATCTTAATATTGACGTGACGCTTACTCAACGCTTGACCTTGCAAAATGGCTTTAGCAGCCGTTGCTTCTTGGATACTCTCAAAGCCGCTGATATGGTATTTTTGTTGCCCGTCACCATCGACAATCTGTAATTGCTCACCCACAAGGCTGATTGTATCGCCATCAGTCAAATGAATGTGTTCACGCTTACCCAAGTTATCATGCACCAGCTCGCCCGCTCGCAGCCACAACACACCGCTAGTGATCACCCCTGTCATGGCTTTTTTACGCTGTTGGCGTTGGCGATTAAAAATAAAACTGCCAACGATGAGCAAGGCAAGCGCCCCGATTGCCAAACGTTCAGATAGTAGGCTCATCGCCAAAGCAACTGCGACTGCCCCTACTAGCAGAGCAAAGCCAAACCAAAACAGGCCGTTGTCAGACGCTGGCGGCTGACCTTGTAAGGTGATCTTGGCGCCATCATCGGTCAGCTTGAGCATGAGTGATTACCTATTACCAGATATCTAGTGGTTAAGAGCGTTTATACATGGATAAGCATTCTTAAAAAATCGAGAGCGCGTTGTCGTTCTAATGCGGCCTCAGTAGTCGACTACCAGCCTAAAGCGGTCTGCTGCATTTTGATCAATTCGGCGATGCCTTTTTCTGCCATGGCAAGCATGTCATCAGCTTGCGCACGCGTGAACGGCTTTTCTTCCGCGGTTCCTTGTATCTCAATGAACTCGCCTTTTTGCGTCATAACCACGTTCAAATCAGTATCACAGCTGGCGTCTTCTTCATAGTTCAAATCTAAGTACGCTTCGCCATCTTTCATACCGACAGAGACCGCCGCTACCAAACCAATCAATGGATCGGCTTTGAGTTTTTTGCTTTTTTGAATGCTTTCTAAGGCATCGATCAGGGCAATTGCCGCCCCTGTTACACTAGCGGTACGAGTACCACCATCTGCTTGCAGGACGTCACAATCCAGATAAATGGTGTTTTCACCCAGCTTATTTAAGTCAATCATGGCACGTAAGCTACGCCCAATGAGACGCTGGATTTCTTGCGTACGACCCGATTGTTTGCCGCGTGCCGCTTCACGTTGATTGCGAGTATTGGTCGCGCGTGGCAGCATACCGTATTCAGCGGTAATCCAACCTTTGCCTTTACCTTTTAGCCAGCGAGGAACCCCTGACTCCACACTTGCCGTACACAGGACTTTGGTATCACCAAAGCTGACCAATACAGAGCCTTCGGCGTGCTTGGTATAATGGCGCTCAAAGCTGATCGAGCGAAGTTGGTCAAGATCACGGTTGTCATTACGCATAAAAATCCCTAGTACAATGTTTTAAAAGCAGTCTCACAAAAGTGAGAGTTTGGTCGCCATTTGATGATCCAATTGCCAGATAGCAACGTATGTGCACACTAAAATAGAGAACGATTGGACGTCTTGGCAGACTTAAATATTTGGCTATCCTAACGTGACAGCAGCGCAATAGCAAGATTGTCTCAAGCTATTACGCTGCCATGTCACTCAGATAATGCCCGTAAAAAGCTGAATCAATAATAAAAACGGCTCAACAATTATTCCGACGTCTTTATTTTAATTTATTCTAAGCCTTCCATCTTACGCAATTCTTTACGTAGGATCTTACCAACGTTCGACTTTGGTAATTCATCCACAAACTGTATGTGGCGTGGGCGCTTGTAGCCAGTTAACTGTTTTTTGCCAAAATCTAACAGTTCTTTTTCTGTGACTTCGCCTTTTTTGACCACAAACAATTTTGGCTCTTCGCCGCGCTCCTCACTAGGTACGCCAATCGCGCCGCACTCCGTCACTGCTGGATGCTCACTCATGGCCTCTTCGATCTCATTCGGATAAACATTGAAGCCTGAGACCAAAATCATGTCTTTTTTACGATCCACAATTTTGATAAAGCCTTTTTCGTCCATGATACCGATGTCGCCAGTTTTGAGATAACCATTGTCAGTAAAGGACTCGGCCGTTTCTTCTGGACGATTTTGGTAACCAATCATGACCTGTGGGCCTTTTACGCAAATCTCGCCGCGATCGCCCATAGCGACTTCGTTGCCGTCATCGTCGATCAAGATGACATCTGTACTAGAAGCAGGAATACCAATCTTATTGGTAAATTCAGCGATGGTCATGGGATTAAAGGCAGCCACGGGTGACGTCTCGGACAAACCATAGCCTTCAACAATTGGCAGCCCTGTGATTTTGTGCCACTCTTTGGCCACGCTTGGTAAGACTGACATACCGCCGCCGATAGACGCTTTTAAGTTCGAGAAGTCTAAGTCTGCAAAAGCGTCTTTGTGCACCAAACCATTGAACAAGGTGTTGACCGCAGGAATAAAGGATGGCTTATATTTGCCCATTTCTTTGATCAGTCCATCAAGATCGCGTGGGTTTGGAATCAACAAACCTGCATAACCTTGATACATGCCATACATACCGCACACCATAAATGAGAAGACATGATACAGCGGCAATGCGGTCAAAATAACATCGCTTGCGTCTACATCATCTTCAAACGCACTGTTCATAAGGGCGCTGATTTGCAGCATGTTGGCGACCAAGTTGCCGTGCGACAACATTGCGCCTTTTGCAACCCCAGTCGTACCGCCCGTGTACTGCAACAACGCCACATCGCTTAGGTTCAGATCAGGACGCTTATAATGGCTGGCTGACACCGCATTCAACGCATGCTTGAAGCTCACACTGTCTGGCAAGTTATAAGACGGTATCATTTTTTTGATATGGCGCGCGACAAGGTTGACGACTGTCCCTTTGAGCGTTCCTAACATATCGCCAATCTTACAGACAACAACATGCTTCACTTGCCCTTTGTCTTCTGCTTCTTGATAGGTTTTGGCAAAGTTTTCGACAATGAATAAGGCTTTTGTACCACTGTCGTGTAGCTGGTGAGATAACTCGCGACTGGTGTACAAAGGATTGACATTGACCAGTACCATGCCTGCACGGATGACACCCAATGCCACCACCGGATATTGTAGAAGGTTGGGCATCATTACCCCAACTTTGTCGCCCTTATTCAGTCCTAATGACTGTAAGTAGCTGGCAATTTGACGGCTGTATAAATCCAATTGCTTATAGCTAATCTCAGCACCCATACAGATATAGGCAGTTTTTTGTCCGTAACGACTAAAATTACGCTCAAACACATCAAGTAAAGAGGTATTGTCATCTGGCATATCGATAGTGGCATCAATACCATAGCGCTCATAAGCACCCAACCAAGGGCGATCACTCGCTATTGTTGGCATAGTCGGAAAGGCATTGTCTTGATAGATCTTTTTGCCATTCGCTGCCTCTTTATTCGTATTGTCAGATGCGTTATCTTTGTTGTCAGTGACGGCTTTATCGTTTGCTGTCTCTTGATTGATATCGTCGGTCATAATCTTCCCTAAACGTTACTGTGAAAAACGTAAAATAATATATGAAAAAAACCATTTTTAAGCGTGATCAGTGACAGCAAACGCTTGTAAAAGCACAATGCTAAGTCTCTAATAAGTGGCATAATCGTCCACTAGAATCAAGTTTACGATTACTCTCACCGTTATGGTGTTATCAAACACATGGAGCAAAACTGAAGCCCTTTTGTAAAAAAATACAAAAATAGGTGGATGAGCACTATATCAGTTTTGCTCCAAATTCTCTATCTATACTCATGTCGTTGCCCATCTGCAAAAACATAGAAGACAAAAAATGACAAGGTCGCCTATTAGCAACCTTATCATTTTTCGCTTTTATCATTTATAACCGCTATCTTTATAGCCGCTATAGCTTATAAACGTTGTCGCTTATAAACGTTGTCGCTTGCAGTTATTCATTAGCCTATTAACCGTGTTGCTTTTCTTCAAGCGCTCGTAGATCTTTACGTAAAATTTTACCAACGTTAGATTTTGGTAGCTCATCAATGAATTCAACATGACGCGGACGCTTATAACCCGTTAGATTTTCTTTACCATAGGCGATGACCTCTTCAGCCGTCAAGCTTTTGTCACTACGTACCACATAAATTTTTGGTACTTCGCCGCTCTTCTCGTCCTCAATCCCAATAACACCGCATTCCAAGATTTTTGGATGCACTGACATGGCATCTTCGACTTCGTTTGGATAAACGTTAAAGCCCGACACCAAGATCATGTCTTTTTTACGATCGACAATTCTAAAGTAACCCTCTTCATCCATCACACCGATGTCGCCCGTACGGAAATAACCGTCAGGCGTCATGACTTCAGCCGTGGCGTCGTCACGCTTCCAGTAGCCTTTCATGACCTGCGGGCCGCGAACACCAATCTCACCGCGCTCACCCAGCTCTACTTCATTGCCCGCTTCATCTAAGATGGCAACATCAGTGCCCGGCACTGGCAGACCAATCGTACCGTCAAAAACGTCGCTACCCATTGGCGTCGCAGTGGCGACAGGTGCCGTTTCAGACAGACCGTACCCTTGTGAGATAACGTTGCCTGTCACTTGTTGCCATTGCTCAGCCGTTGCTCTCAGTACCGCCATACCGCCGCCCATTGAAGACACCAGCTTACTGTGATCCAGCGATTTGAACTCTGCATTGTTGGCTAATGCGTTGAACAAGGTGTTGACTGCCGGGAAAAATGCAGGTGGATGCCCTTTGTAGGCTTTGATGAGGCTATCAAGATCGCGTGGGTTGGGCACCAACAGTCCAATACATCCGCGATAAAGTCCGAACATACCGCATACGGTAAACGAGAAAATATGATACAGCGGTAGCGCAGTCATGATGACTGGTTGCTCATTTTTCTTTTCAAAATCATCGAACGCGTCGCCCAATAAGCTATTACATTGGATAAGGTTAGCGACCAAGTTGCCGTGGGTTAGCATAGCCCCTTTAGCCACGCCTGTGGTCCCGCCCGTATACTGAAGGACGGCCACATCATCAAGACTGATATTGGTGGGACGCTTGTATTTTTTGGCTGAAAAGCGGTTCAGTGCTTTTTTGAAGTTAACACTGCCTTTGATATCATAATCAGGTACCATTTTTTTGACATGACGAACCACGGCGTTGACGATAAAGCCTTTTAATGGGCTCATCAGATCGCCCATTGACGCAATCACCACCTGATCGACCAAGTCCTTGCCAATGTCTTCATAAGTTTTGGCAAAGTTTTCCAACAGGATCAGCACTTTGGCCTCAGAGTCTTCTAACTGGTGCGCCAGCTCTTTTGAGGTATAAAGCGGGTTTACATTAACCAAGGTCAACCCAGCACGTAGTACGCCCAGCACAGCAACAGGCAGCTGTAAAATATTGGGCATCATCACGGCCACTTTATCGCCTTTTTTTAGTCCAAGCGATTGTAAGTAGGCGACCACTTGCTTGCTATAGCGATCCAATTCTTCATAAGAAAGCTCGACATCCATGCATACAAAAGCGGTTTTGCCAGCATAGCTAACAAAGTTTGTCTCCAAAATATCGATTAAAGAGGTATTGGCAGGTGGCATATCAATATCGTACTGAATACCAAGCTTTTCGTAAGTTTTGAGCCATACTTTGTCATTGCGACGAGTTTGGTTGCCTTGATTTTCCATAATCCTTTTTCTCCTAGTAATAGTACGCGGTCGTCCACTCACCAAAATAATAACGTGGTAAACATACAAAAACGTAACGTTCAAACTCACCGTCATGGTGAGCAAGGCTATGAGGTTATCGTATGATAAGCGAACGATATGATAGTCAATATCCCTTTTCTAATTAACATACACACTTTGTACAGACTACTCAATACAAAAGATTGTTACTTGCGTTCGCAAACTGGGTTGACGTGCAACAATATTGCCTATATCGCCTTTATTTACTCCCCATTTTTACGCAAATATTCATACTTTTTTGACGATTATTTATGACTGTTAAAGGCCGTAGCAAGCTCAGTCAAGGTCACAAAGTTGCGTCGCGTACCCTCTTTATCCCTGTTTGGCTGACGGGCCCGTACACTACTCGCCAGTTTTGTACCATCAATATATCGCCAATCATTAGTATATTCACTTTGAACAAATCTAGCATGTCATCGATATTACTGATGCCGACATTGAAGTCACCATCGGTCAGCATCATAAGTAAAATGATAAAAAATATTTAGATTAACGATACTTATTAACGTTACTTATTAACGTTACTTATTAACGTTACTTCACTTATTTTCTAAAAGCCATTGAATCACGCATTGATCGAAGTACGGTGCGATGCGATATAAGCACGTCATGCATTGTCGTCTATTGTGACTTATACCTTTTTAATTGTGCCAATATCCTTTACGATAGCACTATTCTTATTGTCTATTTGCGCCATTTATTAATACCTATTAAAACTCAAAAGCGAACCCTATTTTATGTCCGATGTTATTGATCATACGATCGACCCAATCATTCCCAACGAACCTATGGATACCCGCTCGGTGGCAGAATTCACCGAGCAAGCCTACCTCAACTATGCCATGTACGTCATTATGGATCGGGCGTTGCCCAATATTGCTGACGGTCTAAAACCGGTACAGCGCCGTATCGTCTATGCCATGAGTGAGCTTGGCTTAAAATCCTCTGCTAAGGCAAAAAAGTCGGCGCGTACGGTTGGTGATGTGCTGGGTAAATATCACCCGCATGGCGATAGTGCCTGTTATGAAGCGATGGTACTGATGGCACAGCCATTCAGCTACCGCTATCCGCTGATTACTGGTCAAGGCAACTGGGGCAGTCCTGACGATCCAAAATCCTTTGCCGCCATGCGTTATACCGAAGCCAAGATGTCCGCTTACGCCAATACCTTGCTCGCTGAGCTTGGACAAGGCACGGTCGACTGGCAAGACAACTTCGATGGTACTTTGCAAGAACCAACCACCTTGCCTGCCCGCCTGCCTAATATCTTGTTAAATGGCACAACTGGTATCGCCGTTGGTATGGCGACCGACATACCACCGCATAACTTAAATGAAGTGGTACGCGCGGCTATTCGTTTGCTCAAAAACCCTGAACTGTCCGTCAAGCAGTTGACCCAGTCGATACCCGCCCCTGATTTGCCAACGCCAGCTGAGATCATCACCAGTAAAAAAGACTTACAGTCGATGTATGAGAGCGGCCGTGGCAGCTATAAAATGCGCGCAACGTTCCATATCGATAGCAAAGAGAAGAATCTTGTCATTATCGATGCCCTGCCCTATCAAGTGTCAGGAAATAAGATCCAAGAGCAAATTGCCAAGCTCATGACAGACAAAAAACTGCCGTGGATTACGGACATTCATGACGAATCTGATCATGAAAATGCTTGCCGTATCGTGCTTGAGCTGCGCTCCACGCGCGTCGATGTCGAACGCGTCATGAGTCATCTATTTGCCAGCACGGATCTAGAAAGCAATTACCGCGTCAATATGAATATGATCGGCCTAAACGGTAAACCGCAGGTCAAAAACCTCAAAGACATCCTAGAAGAATGGCTCATCTGCCGCCGCTCTGTCGTCACGCGCCGCTTGCAGTATCGCTTGGATAAAATCGATAAGCGTTTGCACATTCTTGCAGGTTTGTTGATTGCGTATCTTAATATTGATGAAGTGATTCGCATCATTCGGGAAGAAGACGACCCAAAATTGTCGTTGATGCAAGGTTATGACTTAACCGACATCCAAGCCAATGCTATTTTGGACATTCGCCTGCGCCAGTTAGCAAAACTAGAAGAGATTGAACTGCGCCGCGAGCAAGATGAGCTGGCGGCCGAACGCGCGGTCATCCAAGAGTATTTGGACAATCCAGAGAGTCTAACCAATCTGATGATTGAAGAGCTCACCGCTGATATGAAAGAACACGGTAACGAGCGTGTGTCACCATTGGCAGAACGCGAAGAAGCGCAAGCATTAAAAGAGTCTGATCTGGTGCCAAGCGAGCCTGTGACCGCTATCCTATCAAAAGCAGGCTGGATTCGCGCTGCTAAAGGCCATGACGTTGACGCCGCAGGTATGAGCTATCGTTCAGGGGATAGCTATCAGGCGCACGTGCGCGGTAAATCCAATGAGAAAATCTACGTACTCGATAGTACGGGACGAAGCTATAGCATTGACGCGCACAACCTTGCCTCTGCCCGTGGTCAAGGCGACCCACTCACAAGCGTATTGAAGCCACCAGCAGGTGCCAGCTTTGAGCAATTATTAACTGGTGACGATGCTCAGCGCATCATTCTTGCCAGCTCAGCAGGTTACGGATTTATCAACACCCTTGGTAATTTGGACAGCAATCAAAAAGCAGGTAAAAACATCATTACGTTAACAACTGACAGTCGCTTGCTACCAGTTGCGCGTATCGATGCGCCAGTAGAGATGAGTGATAATAGTAGTGACAATAGTAGTAATAATACGGAAGGTGGAAGCAGCCTTGTAAAAGTGACACCTGACCATCTCGCTGTCGTCACCAACGCCGGCTATCTATTGATATTTGCGCTTGATGATTTGCCTGAACAGGCACGCGGTAAAGGCAATAAACTGATCAAATTAAAAGAAGGTGAAGAGGTACTGGCTATCACCCCACTCAGTCAACAAGACAGCTTAATCGTTACTGCTGGCAAACGTCATGTGACGCTAAAGCCAAATGATTTGGCAAACTATACAGGAACGCGTGGTAATCGCGGTGGGCAGTTGCCAAGAGGGTTTCAGAATGTGACGAGTGTTGAGGTTAGTTAAGCAAAGTTAATTGCTATCAAAATTTGGAAGCGCACATGGTAAGTTATTTTTGGGAAATGATTAAAATAGAGACCTTAGTCAATGGTATAGCTCTTCTTATAGTAGTATGGCTTTTTTCTAAAATAAAAGGCTATCTTGGGAAAGCTCCTCTATTGTTTAAAAGTTGTCAAAGATTATTCCGCAAGAAAACACTTATTAGAATAAAAGATAATCGTCATGACGACCGCCACTACTTATATGAATTACAGAAATCTCAAAACTGGTTCATTACCTTCTCGTTTGTAATAATAATAAATTTTTTATTCTTACTAGTTAATGGTATTTTGAATTCTTCAATTTGGTTATTTCTTGTACTTATGACTCCGTCTTTCATCATTGAAATAATATGGTTAAACAAAGTTAGTTACGTTGAAGACTTAAGAATCTATCAGAAGGATAATTTAGAATGGAAAAAACGTAAGAAACGCAAAAACGAACGTAGAAACAAAAATAATATGGGAAACTTAAACGATTCTGAGATCTAGTATGAAAAAGAAATATGCATGTGGTTATATATCAATACTTACATTAGATTTTTCGAGCTAAAATAATTTTTTATAATTGATCTAGAGTGCGTTCCACGTATGACTGTAAGAGAATATTACTGTTACATGGAGCGCGCCTATAACACTAAATAAATCAACTATCTAATCTATAAATGGTATTAAAAGGCTAACCAAAAATGGAAACCACCAAATCTCCTTTATCGGTCAGATTTTGAAAGAGTAAACCATTGAGCCTTTATTTAACTACTCCACCAGCAATTACTAAAAAAACGGCACTTCAATTTAAATAACATTATTAATGTGAAACTCTTTTTCCCCAAAAATTGATTTTAAAAAGCTAGCAATTTGCGTTGTTTTCATCAGATAGGGATTGAAATCGGAACCCGCCGAAAAGCTTTTTAACGCATGCAATTCGTCTTCAGCGCTTGATGTTAAATATTTGATCAAAAACCCATCCCATCGCCGTGTTTCTATCTCCTCTACATCAATAACATGAGGTAAGACTTCCAAATATTCACCAATTATCTTAGCTAAAGCATCATTGATAGCAGGTCTTGACCCTTGAACATTTTGGATAAAATAATTTTCATTAAATACAAGGGCTGAGGTTATGCCAGTTTCTTCAAAATATCTTCGCCAGTGCTCGAGAGCACGAGTCAATGCCATTCCTGAATTTGCTTCGGTTTTTTTGGCGATATACGTTAGGCTAATGAGAATATGCTCGCCACTCCTATTCTTCACTTCTGGTTCAAAATCTGTAGTTGCCTGCATAAACGATCCAATTAATAAAAAGGTAATTTGATGTAATCTTCAAAATACGTCTTAATCAACAATACTTTGTTGTTTGATTAAACCTTATTTTCAATATCGACTCAAGCGTCGCTAAGAAACTTTCTTATATTTCAATCTTACCTTATTTCAATCGTGCGATAGCAATCATTGAACCTTTTTATTATCCAGCTGTAGTGAGTTACTTACACTCATTCTAACTTGATATCACTTTCCAGAGCTTCATTGTAGAAATGAGCAGGTTACATTAAACCACTGCCTCAACTTGAGGTTCTTTTTCTTCAAAAATCGCTTTTATCAAACTGATGATTTGCGTCTGTTTCATGAGATAAGGATTAAAATCTTCACCTGCCAAAAAGCTTTTGAGCGTCAACGCGATACCGTGACTGCTTGGCGCTAGGTACTCGATTAAAAAACCGTCCCATCGGCGTCCCTTAATCTCCTTAACTTCTACAACGTTGAGAGCAACGCCTGGATACTCGGCAAGCAACTGAGCGAGTACTTCATTGATGACTAACCTTGATCCTTCAATGTTTTGAATAAAGTAGTTGTCATTGATCGCAAGTGCTGAGGTGACGTCTGTTTTTTTGTTGCTAATTCGCCATTTCTCAAGGGTACGAATTAACTCTATACCATCATTTTTTCCTTTATTTTTGCCAATGTATGTGAGACTTATTAGCGTATTTTCGCCACACTCATTACCATTTGGGGAATAGTTAGTATCATTCTGCATAAAGAATCCGATAAATAAAATTTGATTTTAACCTAAAGCATTGCTTAAAGAAGTGTTTGGCAAAAATATTCAACGAGGATTGGTCAAAAACCCAACTTATATTTTACTCTCACTTTCAGATAACTTTGAAATAACCGCCCTTGAGTCTGCATCGAATGCATTCTTTTCAAAGACCGATGTCATAAAATTTGCAATTTGAGTTTGACTCATGAGATAAGGATTGAAATCGGCGCCTGCTGAGAAGCTCATCAGCATATTTTCTTCATCCTGTGCTTTTGACGTTAGATATTTTATCAAAAAACCATCCCATCGGCGCGACGCTATTTCTTCAACATTTATGACCTGAAGCAAAAGATGTGGACGCTCATTAATCACTCTTGCCAAAAACTTATTGATATCATATCTTGATCCTTCGAGATTTTGAATGAAATAATCATCATTAATGGCAAGTGCTGAGGTTATGTTGCTCCTCTCATTATTTCTTCGCGCTTTTTCGAAAGTACGAACCAAAAAGATCCCTGAATTTTCTTTGCTATTTTTACCAATATACGTCAGGTTGACCAGAATAGAGTCGTCTCTACTCTTCTCTTCAAACGTCCCACTGTTTTCTTCTAGCAAATGATTGATAATTTTATACATAAAAATCTCGATTTATAAAAATTATGTTTATTAATATACCCTTTAAAATAAATTCTACTCAACGATAATTTTGGTATTTGGCTGTTTGTTTTGTAACCTTTGACTGTTGATAGATAATAGTCGAGCCACTTTAATTTAGCCCCAAAATAGGAATGACGAGATCCTCTTCATCAGTCAGATGTTGCGAGAGTAACTCACTCACATTGACCAAGGTATGATGCAATTGCTCAGCAAGTGCTTTGTCTTCACTCTCGCTGTTTGCTAACTGGCCATTCAATGCTTGTAGCTCATTTAGTAGCGTATCCAAATGCACATGATCACGGTCTAATATCTCAAACCCTGCTTTTAGCTGCGGATACATACGAATGAAGGTTGGAAAATAAGCTTGATCCTCGATATTGTGATGGTGATGCAATTTCATAATATATTGATTAATCCGTGGTAGGATTTGTGAACGATACGCTGACCAGTCAAAATCATTGACTCGGTACGCCTCACTGATTTGGGTAAGAATACGCTGACGTTTGCGTATATCGGCATGAATATTGAGCCAGCCTGAGGTTTTATAGACATAAGCTGCCTCGAACCAGTCAGTAGGCGGCAGCTGCTCATATAAAAACAGCCAATCCGTCTCAAGCCGACTCTCAGGATGGCGCGGTGACAGACCAGACACCTGATTTGCTGGGCCTTGCGAGGTTACATTATGATTAGAATCAGCCATGGTGTTATCCTTATAGTTCATTTTCACTTATGCTATCTTTTTGACTTTGACAACCGTTTCAATAAAGCGGTTTTAATAAAAAGTACGACATCAAAAGTAGCATAAAGTATTCGTTAGCCATACTAAAACCTATGGGCTAAATATTTAGGACATATATAGAGTTAATGATAAAAAAATCAACTTTTTGTTTACCCACTCTACAACGAGGCAAGATAGAAATCACTATTTGATTGTTGTGTTACACAAAGCTGCCAAAATCTTATCATTTTTCGTTTATGAGTCTGTAGGATAAAGCAAATAACCATCAATGACACAGCTGACTTGCAATAACACAGCTGATTTGCAATGACGCAACTGGCTTGCGATAACACAACTGTTAACAGTACCGAGCGGTAGTTAACAAACCATCACCATAAAAAATAAACCACAAAGGATACGCATGTTTATCGTTGATAAGGCCGATACAGCCACTATGAGTCCTACCCTCCCTGCACCCAAAATTATCTTCTTTGATATTGACGATACTTTGAGCCGTAACGGTATTATCGCTGAGCACAACAAAGCCACTCTTGAGCAGCTTGCTCATACTGATATCAAACTGGTGATTTCAACTGGACGCTCCAAAGCCATATTGCCAGCAGATATTTTAGCACTGCTTGATGCAGGGGTTTTGGATGCGATTATTTGTATGAATGGTCAATACAGTTTTGATCGCAGTGGCATGATTAGTCATTATCCTCTCACCGCTGAGCAGACGGACAAGATTGCCTACCTATGTAAGCAAAGTAAGCTGATTCATAAATTTGACTCAGCAACCCATATCGTTTGGTCAGGTGAAAACGAGCGCTTACGCGACTACAATGCAAGAACGCCCAACTCTTTCGTTGACCCAGATTACTATAAATCAAACACCGTCTATCAGTGTTCGGTATTTTTCAACAGTCAAGAAGACAAAATGCAAGACGTCGATTTTGCAAAAGATGAGTTAAAGCTGGTGCATTGGCATCATATCGGTGCTGATATTTTACCGATTGACGCATCCAAAGCGCGCGGTATCAAAGACATGTGCCAGTATTATGGTGCCGATGTTAGCGAGTGTATGGCGTTCGGTGATGGTATGAACGATCTTGAGATGTTTGATTTGGTCGGATTTGCCGTAGCGATGGGTGATGCCCAGCCCGCTTTAATAGAACGGGCTGACTTTATTACTGGGACGATCGAAGAGTTCGGCATACAGGCGGTGCTTGAACCTTTCTACGCCACCGCCTCTATAAAATAAAAGGGGCTAAAAAAACCATCAAGGCATCGTCAAACCGCCATCGACCGCGATAGACTGCCCAGTGATAGCCGCGCTCAAATCAGACGCCATCAATAGCACTGAATTGGCAAAGTCAGCGACTGACGTCGCTTGACGCAGCGGCGTGGTGGTTGCGATATAGTCAAATACTTCTTCCGTCGTCAAACGGCTGGCATCAGTGGTCTTTAGCAACCCACCTGCTAGTAAGTTAACGCGAATACCGTATTGCCCAAGCTCAGCGGCTAGGTTGCGCGTCAGCCCAATCAGTGCCGACTTGGCAGTGGTATAATCGTAATAGGTGACCACCGGATTGTAGACAAGGTTGGTCGATATATTGATGATTTTGCCCATCTGCTGCGTTTTCATTTGTGGTATTACGGCTTGCACGGTATTGACCGCACCTTTGACAATGCCGTCCATCTGCTGCGAGAAGTGCGACCATTTAACTGTCTCGATACTGGTGTAGTCAGCGCTTGGGTTAAACTGGTAGCTTGGCAGCGCATTATTGACCAATATATCGATACGGCCATATTGCGCCACCACTTCATCCGCCATCGCCTGCATCTGTTCAAGCTTAGTCACATCTGCCTGATACGAAAACGCTTGCCCGCCTGCTGCGACAATGTCATTGACTACCCTGCCTGCCGCCTCTTTACTACTCAGGTAGTTGACGCAAACAAGAGCGCCCGCTGCTGCCATTTGCTGAGCAATCTGTGCCCCAAGACCACGACTGGCACCTGTGACAATAACGACTTTATCCGTGAGTAAAGCGGGTATAACTGAGTGACGCTGGGTCATGGTATGGCATCCTTTATTATGGCAGTAAGGTTAGTATGATAAGGCTTATCGCTTTTTGATTGTTAAATCTGCGCTTATCATAGCATGATTATATACAGCCCTTGTCCGGCTCATAATGGCAAGACTGGCAACCTTTATTAACGTTAGGATGCATTGTCTTGATAATTACCCTTTAAATTATACAAAGTGGTAACCATAATAGTTTTATTGGCTACATTAGGCCATTTAATATCTGGCTGTTTTTACTGATCTTTATTGACTTGTACCCTCTTTATTTAGGAGAGATATTTTGACCCATTTATCATCGTCATCGTCCCATCGACCCGCGAGTCCTGCCGCTTCTATTGGTCGTCTGCTGCCAAAGGCATTATTGGCCATGACTGTCGGCTTGGCGCTTGCTAGCTGTAGCAACTCCGACAACGCTACTGCTGAAGGCAGCGCCGCTACGAGCGATGTGACCCTTAATTTGTATAACTGGTCAGAATACATGCCTCAGGAGATTCTTGATGGCTTTGAGGAAGAGACGGGTATTAATGTCAATTACACCACGTTTGATTCTAACGAAGCCATGTACGCCAAGCTCAAGCTGCTTGATGACTCCAGCCAATATGACTTGGCGATCCCTTCAACTTATTATGTTGAAAAAATGGCCAAAGAAGGTCTTTTGCAAGAATTGGATAAATCAAAGCTGAGCAACTTTAAAAACCTTGATACCTCATTTACAAACACCAAAGTAGATCCTGAGAATAAATACTCTGTTCCTTATGTCTGGGGCAGTACTGGTTTGGCCATCAATGGCGACAGCGTCGATCCTGCTACGGTCAATAGCTGGAACGATTTATGGCGTCCTGAGTACAAAGGTCAGGTAATGCTAGCCAATGACGTACGTGAAGTATTCGGTATGACATTGTTGACGCTTGGCTATTCGGGGAATACGAGCAATCCTGATGAGATCAAAGCGGCTTACGATAAGCTGATTACCTTGATGCCAAACGTCAAAACCTTTAACTCTGATGCGATGCGTATGCCCTACATCGAAGGTGAAACGGCGCTCGGTATGAGCTGGAATGGCGAAGCAGTAATGGCAAACGATGACGGCCTGACCAGTTTGGTTTATAAATATCCAACTGAGGGTGCCATCTTATGGATGGACAATTTTGTCATACCAAAGAACGCAAAAAACGTCGATGCCGCGCACCAATTCATTGATTATCTCCTGCGTCCTGAAGTGGCCAAAATCGTTAGCGAAGAGATTGGCTATGCTTCTCCCAATATGGCAGCACGTGAACTGATGGATGACGAAGTGCGTAACAATGCCACGATTTATCCTAGCAAAGACGTGCTTGCCAAAGCAGAATTCCAAGAAGACGTGGGTGACGAAGCCTTGCAAGTGTACCAGCAGTATTGGGATAAGTTAAAAACGGGACGCTAGTCGCACGTTTTTTAGAGGTTATAATTAATAAAAAAAACGCTGACTCTTTAAGTCAGCGTTTTTGTTTTATAAATGCAAATATTTATAAGTGCAAATCTTTCTCACGCCCTTGCTGTTTGATTTTACGCTGCTCACGGCGCTGATAACCCAAACCCGATGCTGCAAACCAATGCGGCTTGGTGGTTTGCAGCAAGTCACTCAATTGTTGCAACTGGCTCTGTAAGGTCTGAGTTAACCAAAAGTATCCCTGCCACTCAAAAGCCAAATGCTGTACGCTTGGGTACTCCGACACTGCTATACGAGTAATGGGACGGAACATCTCATCGCTTGGACTGCGCAGTACCGCTGCCATATGCTGCATGGCTTGGGTCAGCTCATGCTGATAGTGAATCAGCAATGTGTGGTTTTCCTCATCAATATCGATGTTTGCCAAACGCGGCGCGGCACTCAATAATAAATCAATCGTGCCAATAATATTACGGTGCGTACGTTGAATGGTCTCCAACGTCTCTTTTTTAATACCCGACTCACTTGCCGTCGCCGCGATATGCGGACGTACAGCCAGCAACCGCTTATTTATCTGCTGTAGGGAGGTGACTAATTCCTTGTCAACAGGCACATCAGTGGCTAGAAGCACGACTGAATGCATTTGTCGGCTAGGATTTGCTACCCCGCTATCGGTAGCCTCAATATGATTGCCCACACCAGCATAAAGACTGCTGCAGGCTTCAAGGTTACTGCCTAGCAAAAAACGCCACATCAAGGTCGATTTTAGCGGCAAAATCAAGGTTACTGCCACTGCAACGCCTGTGCCTAGCAAAATATTGAGGGCGCGGTAGATTCCATCTGCGCCGATGCTATTTTCACCCAAGTCTGACACAATCATCAGCATCGTGATACCCGTCAGCAACCCCGTGTATCCAAGCTGCCTGATTGCCAAATAGCCAATGATCCCACTAAGCAGACCAATGAGCGCATAGTCCACCCACAGCCACGCGCCGACATTATGACTGAACCATAACACAGCAAGTGCGGCGCCAATACCCAATAACGTGCCCAGCACCCGCTCTTTCGCTTTGGTATAGATAGCGCCCTGATATTGCAACAAACCCAAAATGATAAAAACCGTAATGGTCGTCCACTCACCATGCGGTAGGTCAGTAAGCATATTGACTAATAGAGCAAGTATGACCGCCATGCCCAAACGTATGGCATGCAAAATGTCTGCATGTTGATAGCGGACATAAGGCTCAATAAACGGCGCGGTAAATCGTTGCCACAGAGGTAATTTCACGCAGGATCACTCTTTTTAATTGATGGTTGAAGTACAAAATAGGAATGACACGCTAAAAATGAACATGCTAGCAGCCACGCCTGCATTTACAAAGCACTTATCAAGTAATTAGCAAAAAAAACGCCTTTTGCCCATTAAAAGGCAAAAGACGTTTTAGAACCATGCTTAACAATGGAGGGATCAAGCCAGAAGCGTTTGATTATACTTCTAAGAAATCTAGGATACCTTCTGCCGCCTGACGACCTTCCCAAATCGCTGTGACGACTAGGTCAGAACCGCGTACCATATCACCGCCTGCAAAGATTTTAGGATTTTTAGTCTGAAACTTGTAAGGCTGCTCTTCAAGCGCTAATACCAGACCGTTAAGGCTCATCTCAACTTCATAACCTTCAAACCAATCAGCAGGGCTTGGTCTAAAACCAAACGCCATGATTACCGCATCACAAGCGATAATTTCTTCTGAATTAGGAATCGGTTCAGGGCGTCGACGACCACGGTTATCGGGCGCACCCAACTGAGTCGTGACCACTTTTACACCATTGACCTTGCCGTTTAAGCCGATGATCTCAGTGGGTTGGCGGTTGAATAAAAACTCAACGCCTTCCTCGCGAGCATTGACCACTTCACGGCGCGATCCTGGCATATTTTCTTCATCACGGCGATAAGCGCAAACCACTTTTTCAGCGCCTTGGCGGATACTAGTACGGTTACAATCCATCGCGGTATCACCGCCGCCTAATACCACCACCCTTTTGCCTTTAAAATCGATGTATTCTTCAGCATCTTTTTCCCAGTCGTTGCAACGATTCACATTGGCAATGAGGTAATCTAGCGCATCGTAAACGCCATCCAACTCTTCACCCGCAAAGCCGCCGCGCATATACGTATAGGTACCCATACCCATAAATACCGCATCATAATCGCTCAGTAGCTCATCGATAGTAATGTCAGTACCGACCTCTGTTTCAAGACGGAACTCGATGCCCATGCCTTCAAAGATGACACGGCGATTGCGCATGACGTCTTTTTCCATTTTAAATTCTGGAATACCAAAGGTCAGCAAGCCGCCGATTTCAGGACGTTTGTCAAAGACGACTGGCTTGACGCCATTTCTGACCAAAATATCTGCGCAGCCAAGACCAGCGGGCCCTGCACCGATAATGGCAACTTTTTTGTCTGTCCAAACCACATCCGACATATCCGGACGCCAACCAAGGGCAAAGGCGGTATCATTAATGTACTTTTCGACATTACCAATGGTCACCGCGCCAAAGCCGTCGTTTAAAGTACAGGCGCCTTCACATAAGCGGTCTTGAGGACAGACCCGTCCACAAACTTCAGGCAACGTATTGGTACGGTGACATAACTCTGCCGCTTGGAAAATTTGACCTTCGGCAGCCAGTTTGAGCCAATTGGGAATGTAGTTGTGTACTGGACATTTCCATTCACAGTATGGGTTACCGCACTCAAGACAACGATGCGACTGCTGAGCCACTGCCTCATTCTCAAACGGTCTATAAATTTCGACAAATTCCGTTGAGCGCGTTGCGATGTCTTTTTTCGTCGGATCAAGCCTTGGTACATCTAAGAACTGAAAACTATTTTCTAAGCGTTTTGCCATGGTAAAAATCTCTTTTATAGTGGGCGGTGACAGCTAACGACATTTAATTGATCGTCTATTTGAGCCGCATAAATCGTTACTGTCACTTGCCTGCCTAAAACTTGTGAGTAAAAACGTCTATAAAATCCTATGGTTGAATCATCTATCAAAGCTGTTAAAAATCAGCATGATCACTCAACTATTGCGGATCCGCCATCGTCGTTTTAAGAAGGCTCGCAATGTTCGCCGCTTTTGGCTTCACTAAGTAAAACTTACGAATGTAGTGTTCAAAATCAGCCAATATTGTCTGACCCCATGCACTACCTGTTTTATCAACATGCGTGCTAATCACTCGTTGCAAATAGATGCGATGCTCTTCTGTTTGCTCACTGGAAATACGGTTAAGATCAATCAGCTCATGGTTGCAGCGATCAAAGAAGTCGCCTTCCATATCGAGTACATAAGCGAAACCACCCGTCATACCTGCCCCAAAGTTGAGACCGGTACGGCCAAGAATGGTCACGATACCGCCCGTCATATATTCGCAGCAATGATCGCCTGTGCCTTCGATGACCGCGTGCGTACCTGAGTTACGAACCGCAAAGCGCTCGCCTGCCGTACCCGCTGCGTACAATTTACCACCAGTCGCACCATATAGACAGGTATTGCCAATAATGGCCGTCTCTTGCGCATTAAAGCTTGAGTCTTTCGGTGGATAAATGACGATCTCGCCGCCTGCCATGCCTTTACCAACATAGTCGTTGGCATCACCTTCGAGTTCAATGTTAAGACCGCCTGCATTCCAAACGCCGAGGCTCTGTCCTGCCGTCCCAGTCAGATGCAACTTGATAGGCATATCACTCATGCCAAGGTTGCCCCATAATTGAGCAATCTCGCCCGAAATACGCGCCCCGATAGAACGGTCACAGTTGCCAACATAATAGCTATAATCGCCGCCCGTTCCTTGACGGATACTCAATAACATATCACTGATCATTCGCTCAGCAAGCAGCCCTTTATCAAAAGGCTCGTTGCGCTCTACTTGACACGTTTGCGCTTTGCCAGCCGCGGCTGGATGACTAAACAATAATGGCGTTAAGTCTAGATGACGCTGCTTGTCCGTATTGCCCTCTAGCACGTCTAGCAAATCAGTACGTCCGACCAGCTCTTCCATCGTACGCACGCCTAGCACCGCTAGCCACTCACGCGTTTCGGTTGCCACGAACTTAAAGAAGTTGATCAACATCTCAGCTTCCCCAATGAAATGCTCATCGCGTAACATGGCTTTTTGTGTGGCAACACCCGTTGGGCAGTTATTCAAATGGCAAATACGTAGGTATTTACAACCAACCGCGATCATTGGTGTGGTACCAAAGCCGAAGCTTTCTGCGCCAAGAATCGCCGCTTTCACCACGTCAAGGCCAGTTTTTAAACCACCATCGGTTTGCACACGTACTTTATCACGCAGTCCATTGACACGCAGTGATTGATGAGTCTCGGCCAGACCCAGCTCCCACGGAGAGCCAGCGTGATGAATGGACGATAACGGAGACGCCGCTGTACCACCATCATAGCCTGAGATGGTAATCAAATCAGCGTAGGCTTTTGCCACCCCTGTTGCGATGGTACCGACACCAGGACGTGACACCAATTTAACAGAAACCAACGCATCCGGATTGACTTGTTTTAAATCAAAAATCAGCTGCGCCAAATCCTCGATAGAATAGATATCGTGATGCGGCGGCGGTGAAATCAAGGTTACACCCGGTACAGAATAACGCAGACGCGCAATCAGTGCATTGACCTTACCACCCGGTAGCTGACCGCCCTCACCCGGTTTGGCACCCTGAGCGACTTTGATTTGCATGACTTCTGCTGAGCGCAGATACGCAGGCGTTACCCCAAAGCGGCCTGACGCCACTTGTTTGATTTTTGAGTTACGCAAGGTGCCATAACGCGCAGGATCTTCCCCGCCTTCACCAGAGTTTGAACGTCCACCAATGGTGTTCATCGCCATAGCAATAGACTCATGGGCCTCAGGAGACAATGCACCCAATGACATGCCCGCCGAATCAAAGCGCGTCAAGATCTCAGAGATGTCTTCAACGTCATTGACATCAATGCTGTTATCCGTCTTTAGTTGCAGCAAATCACGCAATGTCGCCACTGGGCGGCTATTGACCAAATTGGCATACTGACGATAATTTTCATAATCGCCCGTTCGTACCGCCGTGTGTAGGCTGTTAATCACGTCTGGGTTAAAGGCATGATATTCTTTGTTAAAGACAAACTTGAGCAAGCCGCCTTGATCGATTGGCAAACGGCGCTTAAAGGCATTGGCTGCCAATTGCGCTTGATCAGCCGCCAAATCTTCAAATGTCGCGCCTTTAATACGACTTTGCACGCCTTTAAAGCATAAGCTGACCACCTCTTCTGAGAGCCCAACTGCTTCAAATAGCTGGGCACCGCGATAAGAAACAATGGTAGAGATACCCATTTTTGATAAGATTTTTAACAATCCTTTATCCAAGCCTTTGCGGAAATTCACTCGTGCTTGAATCGGATCACCCAGCAGCTCACCGGTTGCAACCAAGTCATCGATGACATCATACGCTAAGTACGGATAAATACAGGTTGCGCCAAAACCAATCAATACCGCCACTTGATGCGAGTCACGCGCAAGCCCCGTTTCAACAATCAAATTGGCATCGGTACGAATCCCTTGACCAATCAAATAATGATGAACAGCGCCTGTCACCATGATAGCGTTGGCGGGTACTTTATCCGCATCAATGGCTTTATCAGACAATACAATTAGGGTATTACCCGCACGAATGCTACTCGCTACTTGCTCGCAGATAGCGATAATCGCATCCGACAACGTGAGCGTACGGTCGTAGTTCAAATCGATACGAGCCATCTTGAATGACGGATCATCTAACGTTTCAAGCTGCTGCATCTTGCTGGCTGATAATACAGGCGACGATAAAATAATACGGTGCGCATCTCTCGCCGATGGCGCAAACACATTGGTTTCAGCCCCCAAGCAAGTTTGTAGCGACATCACAATAGATTCACGCAAGGGATCAATCGGTGGGTTGGTCACCTGAGCAAATTGCTGACGGAAGAAGTCGCCGACATGACGAATTTGCTGAGACAATACGGCCATTGGCGTATCATCACCCATCGAACCAACTGGCTCTTGACCATTCTCGGCATTGGGACGAATGATTTCTGTCCGTTCTTCATTGGTGATGTGATACATCTTTTGCAACGCTTTTAGCTGATCATCGCGGCAAGACTGCGCTGCAAGTGACTCCTCTAAGCGCTCATCATCACGAATACGGGTGGCTTGTTCACGTAACCATTTACGATACGGATGGGCTTTTTTGAGTAAGGTCGCAATCGCTTTAGTGTCTAAAATCTGACCCGTCAAGGTATCAATAACCAGCATTTGACCTGGGCCAACGCGGCCTTTTGCCAACACATCTTTTGGTGAGTAATCCCATACCCCAACCTCAGAGGCCACGGTGATATAGCCATTTTTGGTGGTGACCCAACGCGACGGACGCAGACCGTTTCGGTCAAGCATACATACCGCATAACGACCATCTTGGATGACCAAACCAGCTGGACCGTCCCACGCTTCCATATGCTGCGAATAAAACTCATAAAATGCGCGCAGGTCCATATCCATACTATCGACATTCTGCCACGCTGGTGGTAC
The DNA here is from genome assembly GCF_039680845.1 of Psychrobacter halotolerans. Taxonomy (NCBI): domain Bacteria; kingdom Pseudomonadati; phylum Pseudomonadota; class Gammaproteobacteria; order Moraxellales; family Moraxellaceae; genus Psychrobacter; species Psychrobacter halotolerans. Next base: position 845,322 of record NZ_JBDKWD010000001.1, read on the forward strand.
TAGGATTGACATGGCATGGAACAGATTCATACCGCCTGACATCAGCACTTCAAGCATGTTGTCTAAGCTTGAAGAGTCAGAACCAGTACTGTTCACCAAAGGTGTCAATTCATTCAAATTAGGCAATTTTTCTGATTTTAATTTTGGCGTACGGGCTTCAGACCAATTGCGGTTACCTGTAATGGTATTCAGCTCGCCATTGTGGGCAAGGTAGCGGAACGGCTGCGCCAATGGCCAACGCGGTAACGTATTGGTTGAAAAACGTTGGTGGAAAACAACGATATGCGATGCGAGACGATTATCCTGTAAGTCTAAAAAGAACGCAGGCAAGTCCGATGGCATCACCAAACCTTTATAAATAATCGTCTGACAACTCAATGAGCAAACATAAAACAGCTCATCATCCGCCAAACGCTGTTCTGCCTTTTTGCGAGCAACAAATAGTTTACGGTTAAAATCGTCGGCTGCTAAATCATCGGGGGCATTAACAAATACTTGCTTAAAATCTGGTAAGGTCTCACGGCCAATATCACCAACAATACTTAAATCAAGCGGTACATTACGCCATCCAGCGACCTCTAATCCTTGTGCCGTAATTTCATCACTGAGTACTTGCTCGCTGTGCTTGGCTTTCGCTTCATCTAGATTGACGAATACCATACCCACAGCAAAGTTCTCAGTAATGGCCAACTGCTCTTCTGCGGCAATCTTTTGAAAGAACTTGGTCGGCATCGCTAGTAATAGACCACAACCATCACCAGTTCGACCATCAGCAGCAACACCACCACGGTGAGTCATACAACTTAAGCTATGAATAGCGGTTTTTACCAAATCGTGGCTGGCTTCGCCCTCAATATGAGCAATCAAACCAAAACCACAGTTGTCTGAAAAGTCATCTGGCGTGGCCAAGTGGGTTTGCGAGGAAATCATTGACATAGCTGGTCCTTTTGAGTAGACGGATCGCCTAGTATCCAATGCGGAATATAAGCTGATACCCGTAAGCAGAACGGGCTGTTAATTAATATTCGAACAACCGAATTAATGGATGGTGTGACACTCGTAGACATCATGCGTTGAGAGTCAAATGAAATTTTTGAAGCTCTCAGTTATCAGATGATGCTTTAACAGATCAGTCGTTTATGGACAGAAAAGTAGCTGGCAACCCTTATCCGTGGGAAGACACACGATTCTATCTATTCATTCGTTGATAACGTACTGTCGTATCTTGAATATCGCTTGTCATCGTGTCATACATAGCGCTTAATGCTGATTAGCGAGGCGGTGAATAACAGTGCATTTGATTGGTTTTGAATATCAGACGCTCTGTATTCAAGCGCTTTATTCACTCTAAAAAGAGTAATAATAAGAGAGGTTGTGTCACTTGCCATGGCTTCAATTTGAATAACAAGTGGCCGCGCTTGAGACAACAAATTTCAGTCACCCATCTTATCAGTAAGAAAAGTTGACTAAATGATTGTTAAATAAATAATTTTACGTTAACTATACAGAACGTCGCCCACACTTATATTAGTTAATGATGGACAAAAAATCTAGTCTTTTCTATAGATTCATTCGCCATATTTTGTATGAACATATATTACTATTAGTTATAGGACAAATAAAAACTTTAATAAGAATTTAATATAAAGTAAGCGTTAATGGTCTTAATGAAAACCTGTTTTTGTGACTGACTGTTTTTAGCTATCTTGACCAAGAAACAATAATACGCTTACCACCAGTCAATAAACAGAGATAGAACGCCTAAAAAAACCCACCAAATATTGCTATTGGTGGGTTTTTAGATTTTAACGAGCGCAAAGGTATTGAGTCTTGACCGTCCTTGATCTTTAATTACTTTTATCTTCTATCAAGGCTTTGATGCTATCGTTATTGTTTTTCGGTGCAGCATTGGCATTCCTACCAGTCGTATTTGAGTTGGTGCTACTTGGCGGTTTAGGCGCTGGCACGACAGGCGGTTTTCTGGTGCTGGTATCGGCCTCAGAAGTCGCCGGTTTTTTGCTGTCTTGAGCCGCAGGCTTGTTTGTACTATCTGTGCTTCTAGACGTCGTTGTAGAAGATTGCTCTTCGGAACCAACGATGCGCTCTTCGCTCACTGAGAGCGTGGCAGAGGTATCCGCTGATTGACGAATACTTTCACCATTACCACTAAGCGCTTCTTGATTGCCACGATTGGTATTATTGTTTGCTGCTTGATCATTATCACTGTTACTGGTTTCTTGTGCTTGCTGACGAACAGGAACTTCGCGTCTGGTTGGTTTTAAATTCACCGAACGTGTGCGTTTGGCGCTGAGATCTTTGACTGGATCTGGGCGCTCGTAGTTGTCAATAATACCGACATAACGATTCATCTCTTCTGGCAACACACGCACATTGTTGGGCAGTTTAAAATCGATCAGTTTTGCCGCACCGACTGCTTCTTGCGGGCTGCTCATGACGCCGTATGTCAGCATATAGCGCACTTGTTTTTCATCATCTAAGTAACGGAAATAAGCAAACTTATCACGATCCTCGCGGCCTTGTAGATAGCTGACAATCACATCGTTTTCAGCGACATTCATAACTTGTACTGTCCACTTGCCTTTGTTGGCCAGCAAATAACGCTTGTCTTTAAATTCGTCAGGATAGTTACGCAAGTCACGAACCGTCGTGTCGAAACTGATCGGTTGCACGTCAGTATCAAGCTCATGCAACGACTCAATTTTCAAAGGCTGCTCAAGCTCGGTACTTAAGGTTTGCGGGGCAGATATTGGCGCATTTTCGATTTTGGCACCCATTGCTGGCGTCTGACTAAGCATCCAAATCAATGCAGTAACCACGCCTAACAGCAGGGTCACTATGAGCCAAATCAGTGCCTGCCGGCGATAAGATTGACTGGTGGTATGAGGCGTTGGTCTTGAGGCGACCATGAGAATATCCTTGGTAAAAATACATTTAACCGCACAAGACAGATGCGTATTCAGCTGAGATAAGGTCAACTAGGACATATGGAGTACTTATGTCCAGTGCACCTTTATAACTTTTTAGACTGTGAGAGGCGGTGCACTGTGTTGCGACAAAACGTCAGACAGAAGCTTGGTATCAAACTCATTGGTCAATACCGCCTCGCCTAGTGATTTTAACAAAATAAGACGGATTTGTCCGTTTTTCACTTTTTTATCATGCCCCATCAAGTTTAGCGCAGTTTGCACCTCAATAGGCGGCGGTGTGGTGGGCAAATTGGCTAAAGTCAAAATACGTTTAACACGGGCAACTTCTTCCTGATTTAACCAACCAAGTTTGTGTGACAGCTCAGCCGCTTGTACCATGCCAGCCGCCACGGCCTCGCCATGTAACCAATTGCCATAGCCTTGGTGCGTTTCAATCACATGGCCAAAGGTATGACCAAAATTCAGTAACGCGCGCACACCTGACTCTCGCTCATCTTGTGCCACGACATCCGCTTTATATTGACAACAGCGCTTCACCGCTTCGCCCAGTATGGCCAAATCCAATGCCATCATGGCAGGCAGATTCTCTTCAAGCCACGTCAAAAACTCTTCATCCATAATCAAGGCGTATTTAATCACTTCAGCCAGCCCCGCCGATAGCTCGCGCGCCGGTAGTGTGTTAAGCGTGCTCATATCAGCCAATACCATCTGCGGCTGCCAAAATGCACCAATCATATTTTTGCCCTGCGCATGGTTGATACCCGTCTTACCGCCAACGCTTGAATCAACTTGCGACAGTAGCGTGGTTGGAATCTGGATAAAATCCACCCCGCGCATAAAGCTTGCGGCAGCAAAACCCGTCATATCACCAACCACTCCGCCGCCAAGCGCGATGAGGGTCACATCACGATTAAAATGCTCAGCCATCAGGACATCATAAATTTGATTGATACTGTCTTGGTTCTTATATTGCTCGCCATCTGGCAGTACACAAACCTTAACGGTAAACGTCGCGCTCAGCTCTTCTTCTAAAGCGTTTAGATATAAAGGTGCAACGGTATCGTTGGTGACGATCAATACTTGGCGACCCTTAATATAGGGAGCGACTTGCTTCGCCATGCTGCTATTTTCTATCACCGTCTTTTCAGTAATGATAATCGGGTAATCATGACTGTGCGTATGAACCGTTAAGCCATCCTGAAACAGTGACATTAGACACTCCCTAACTATTTTTTGAGATAAAAGCTGCGTACTTTACACAACACTATCGTTAATTATTTTGTATGGTTACTCTTTTTTAGGTTCTGGTTCTTCAGAAATAGAGGTATTAAACGCACCAAGCTGCTGCAAAAGCTGGTTGACCATATGACGAGGGTAGGTATGACCGGTAGGCATGACGATATGGGCAACTTGACGATATAGTGGATCGCGCGTGTTGTATAAGTCTTGCAAGATTTTTCTGGGATTCGGCTGTTGTAATAAAGGACGTGACTTATCTTTGGCCGTACGCGCCATTTGTACATCGACAGGTGCATTGAGATAAACCACAATACCGCGTTGCCTTAAAAAGGCACGATTTTCAGCACACAGCACTGCGCCGCCGCCCGTTGCTAAGACAATGTGGGACTTTTGGGTTAACTCATCAATGGCTCGCGTTTCACGTTCCCGAAAGCCGACTTCGCCTTCTTTGGCGAATATCCAAGCAATATCAGCGCCTGTTTGAGATTCAATATACCAATCACTGTCCACAAAGGGGCGCCCTAACTGCTTAGCAAGCAATTTACCGATTGTGGTCTTCCCTGCTCCCATCGGTCCCACTAAAAACACCGACGGTAATTCCTCCATCATAGTACTTACTCAGCTAAATTAGCTATGATACAACGTCATTGATATTCTGGCTAGTAAGGAGTAATGATTATTGTTCGCCCTACTCAACATTCATGCAAAAAAAAGCAAGCTTCAACGCTTGCTTTTTTTAATCAAAAATCAATCAACAGTGAATTAATCCAAACGGCTGATACCATCATTAATGAGTTTTGGTGTCACAAATATCAACAGCTCTTCCTTATTGTTATTGCGTACATCTCTACGGAATGCGCGGCCAACATAAGGCAAGTCTCCTAAGAAGGGTACTTTACTCACCTCATTGTTGGTACGGTTTCTAAAGATGCCACCCAGCACGACGGTTTGACCATCTTCTACAGTCACGTTGGTTGATATAGAGTCTTCATTGATAGCCACGATACCATTGGTAAATACGGGCGTACCGTTAGTGATAAGCAATTGCAAACCAATCTTACCATCAGGCGTAATGTTTGGGGTGGCCTCTAGACTTAGTGCCGCTTCTCTAAAGCTGGTTGTGGTGGCGCCACTAGCCGAAGCTTCTTGATAAGGAATCTGGGTACCAGAAGAGACTTTCGCTGTTTGCTTATCAGCCGTCAACACTTTCGGGGTAGAGATGACCTCACCGCGGTTGTCTGCTTGCAATGCTGACAATTCAAGATCAAGCATCACATCAGACAGGCTCAGTAGGCCAAAGGCAATACTACCCGCTGGGTTAGCAACGCCTAAATCCACGTTTAAGTTATCAGGACGGCTGATATCATACGAAGGATAAGAAACCGTTTGACCATTCACTGTGGTCGTCTCCACATCAAAATCTTTCAAATCCCATAAAGTTTGGTCGCTACCGCCTACCAATAAGCTACGGTTGTTGGCGGCACCATTCGATAAAATACCCCAACGAACGCCAATCTCTTTACTAAAGCTGTCAGTGGCACTCACGATACGCGCTTCAATCATAACTTGGCGCACAGGAATGTCAATCTTACCAATCAACGTACGAATATTTTCAATGCTATTGGCTACATCTTTAACGATTAAGGTATTGGTACGCTCATCAACCGTTACCGTTCCGCGATCGGACAACAAGGTATTATTGTCATTCGCACGGTTTGCGATACCGCTTGTGCCGCCTACACCAATATTACCAGATGCGCCGCTTCCTTGACCTTGGGAGATCAGAGTCAATACGTCTTGGGCTTTTGCGTAGCTTAAACGAATGTATTCAGTACGTAGAGGCGCAAAAGATTGAACGGCTTGCTGTGCTTCCAGCTCACGTGCTTCTTGCTCAGCAAGCTCTGTTGCTGGGGCTACTAAAATCACATTGCCATTTTCACGTTTGCCTAGGTTTTTACTTTTTAAAATAATATCAAGCGCTTGATCCCAAGGAACATTGATCAGACGAAGGGTGATATTACCAGTAATTGAATCATTGGCGACAATATTCATCTCTGTAAACTGCGCTAAGATATCTAACACACTGCGAATCTCAACGTCTTGAAATTCCATAGACAGAGGCTCGCCGCTATACACCCTTTCTTCAAGGGTTGGCTCACGCAGCAGCTCAGGCTTATTGATGCTGATATTTAGCTGGTTACCTGATTGGTATGCTTGATACTCATAATCTTCTGTCATGTTGATGGTAATCACACCATTTTGACCTTGGTTTTTGGTGTCAATGCTCTCAACAAGACCGCTATTAATATTTAAGCGGCGTAATAGATTTCTAGGAACGGTGCTTCCGGTTAAACGCACCACCAGCTGATTGCCTTGACGTTGTACATCAACTGGAATGGCTTCATTGGCAAGTACCATGCTGACACTACCGCCACCATCATTACCTGCCGCAAAATTGACCGAACTCAAACCGTCATAACTGTACTGTTTGCTCACTTGGGTAGAAGCAAGTTGTGGGTTTAGTAATGGATTGACTCTTACTACCATCGTATCAGCTGGCACCTCATTTTTTACCACTGCCGTGTTGGTTGTACGGACAGCCGCAACAGGAACGCTTTTGGTTTCTACAATCGGCGTAACAACGGCTGTGGTCGTCACAGCATTATTGTCATTCAGCACGTCCTGAATAGGGTCATTGGTAACATTGGTCATAACAGGACGGTTAGGATCGGTGATGGTTAGCAATAAATCGTTACCATCAATCACCGTTGTATAGTTACCAGATTGCTTAAGACCAACAATCAGACGCGTGGTGCTGTCGCTACTTAACGTAGTGACATCATTGACCATACCAATATTGTATTCGTTAAAGCGACTTGCCAGCCCATTTTGTACTTGTTCAAAATCCAGTACCAAACGGCTCGGATCATCAAGCTGGTAAGCGGCAGGTAATACGGGTACGCCTGCAAAACCCAAACGCATTTGCGTTACCGCGGGCGCCGTCTGTACCACAGAGACATTGTTAATACGCTGTGCAGCATGGGCACTGTTGCTCACTGCTACCATGCTGATTGCCAATGCTGAAATAGCAAAAGCAGAAGACATGCGGTTGCTCATCATCATTACCTTGTTATTGCGTACTGTCATTATTTATTCCTCAAAAAATCTGCCGACTTAACTTATAGGGGAAACCAGCGACTGGGGTTTTTCAACAAACCCGGCGCGGCTGTCTGGCACAATTTCAATCAAATTAATCTGAGTCGGCGTGATTTCAACAATACGGCCGTCATTCAATCCAAGATAATCACCTACTTTGACACTAGCGACTGAGCCATCAGGGCGTTGTACCAACGCATACTGTTGACCTTCAGGTGAAATTACGACACCACGAAAGATCAGCTGGGATAGCTCATATTGCTCAAGCGGTCCTTTTACTCTTGTAATATCAGGACGTACACCATCAATAGAGGTGGTAGGACCTGACACATTGACCAAGCTTGGTGGTAAAAATGGACTACGCTGGGCGCTAGCACTATAAACAAAGTCTTCCACTAGCTCAGCTTTGGGCGGTGGCTCAATAGGCTGCGCTGGCTGATTACGTATATCAGCCATTGCTTGCTCAGCCATACCAATACGGTCCGTACAACCTGTCATGGATAAAATCACGCTGCTTAAGATCAGTAGCAAAGGCATTTTTTGCATGCTCATTAATTGCCTCCTGCAGTATCAGTAGCCGTAGGAGCTGCATCAGTGGCAGCCGCTTCTTCGCCTTCAGGATCCGCTTCTTTTGAACGATAGGTTTTGGTTTGCAATACTAAAGTAAGCTCCGGCAAAACATCTAAAGACGGCTGAGGATTACTGACTTCAAAATCATGCATTGTAATGATTCGCGGTAAAGCGGCAAGACCGCTGATAAAGCTGCCAAACTGATGATATTCACCTAAAGCGGCAATGCGAATAGGCTGTTCAATAAAGAATTCGTTCTCAATTTCAGGCTCTACTGAAATGTCTTGGAAACGTATATTACTACCAACGCCTGTCATATTTATCCCTTCTACCAGCTCTGATACACGCGTATCCTTTGGCAGCTGATCGAGTAACGTATTAAACTCCGTCTCCATTTGGATAACTTGTGCTTGATACGTTTTTAGATGACGCGCACGTGATTCTTTTTCACGGTAACTATCAAGCAACGTTTTTTGCTGACTTTCAGCGGCATTGATTGCATCAATTTTGCTACTAATTGGTAACGCCCACGCTAATGCAGCGATAAAAAGGATAATCAACGCAATAACCGTTACCTTTACAGGTACCGGCCAGCTGCCATAATTTTCAGAATCCAACGATTCAAAACTGCGACGAAACTCTTTTAAGTCGAATTGCTTTTTGGGTTTCAAATCCGTTTTTTTGGTTTTAACTAGGCTTTTTTTGCGGACAAACTTCATAACGCACCTCCAGGCCCAGCAACAGCATCAGCTGGTGTTTCAGACTCTGATTGTACTTGAGTCGTTACGACAAACTGAACGTAGCTGTCTTCAGGATAAACGGGACGCGGTTGTTCACCAGTAGTGGTGGGGCTACTAAGCACTGGCGCGGCTTCATAAGCATTAATGTTCTGTTGAATAGTACTCACCGCTGAATTGTCCATCCATTTACTACTATCAAGATTGCGAATCAAGCTTGACACGACGTTTGGATTATCAGCAAGACCCGTCAGCGTCAGCGTATCACCTTCACGTTTTAGATTGGTCAAATAAAGGGCGGGCGGCGTCGCCTTAGCCAGATCATCCCATAAGCGTACTGGTACAGGACGACGACCCTGCAGATCCTGAATAACCTGCATACGTGAGATAATATCTTCTCGGCGCTGCTCCAAGCTATCAATTTCAGTCAAAGCGGTATCTAGGCGGGCATTTTCTTGTTCAATCAAGGCATTTGCGTCAAGCTGATCATCAAGCTCACGGTTAAAATAGCTCCACGAGGCAAAGGCGGCCAATAATGTCAGTAACGTGATCGCAACCACTAACGTTATGAACTCTTTGTTACGACGTTCACGCTCTTCTTGTCGCCAAGGTAGAAGGTTAATACGAGCCATTAGTCGAAGCTCCTTAACGCAAGACCGCACGCGGCCATTAAACTTGGTGCATCAATGGCCAATTGCTCATTATCAATATTTGCAGCAATGGTCATATTGGTAAATGGATTGGCAATACTGACGCTCACACCCAGTCTTTGCTGCGCCATACCCGCAAGACCGACGATAGAGCTACTACCACCGGCAAGAACGATATGATCGATATTACTGTATTGGCTTGAGGAGAAGTAGAATTGTAATGAGCGAGTGATTTGTTGGATCGTATTTTCGATAAAAGGCGTCAATACCTCAGTATAGTAGTCATCGGGTAAATTGTACTCACGCTTACTGATAGCTGCTTCTTCAGATGACAGTCCATAACGATTCTGTATGGCCTCCGTCAACTGAATACCACCAAATAATTGCTCACGGCTATAGATAAACTCACCATCTTTTGCGATGTATAAGGTCGTTTGATTATGACCAATATCCACCAGTGCTACTAATTCTGGAAGGTTAGGCAAGCTATTAACCATCAGTCCAAAAGCGCGCTCAATCGCATGGGACTCTATATCCATGACCTTTGTTTGCAAGCCGCCAAACGTTAAGGCATCAACTCGTTGATCGACGTTTTCGGAGCGAGAGGCGGCAAGTAGGACTTGCACCATATCATCACTTATCAAGGAAGGTCCCAAAACCTCAAAATCTAAATTGACATCTTCTAATGGATAAGGTACATATTGATCGGCATCTAAGCGTATTTGAGCCTCACGCTCAACGTCACTTAACGCCAAATCCATATCAATAATCTTGGTAATCACAGCCGATCCTGACACGGCGGTGGCAGCATTACTACCAGCAACCTGGCAACGCCTAGCAAGAGATGCAATAATATTGCCAACTGCTTCAGTATCTACCAGAAGTTTATCGACGACTACCCCTTCTGGCAGTCTCTCAATACCATAAGACTTTAAGTGAAAGGTACCCTGTTGGCGGTGTATGTCAACCAGCTTTACTGAGGTGGCACAAATATCCACGCCAATCAGATGTCGACTTTTGGAAGTAAATAGCCTCACAAACTCTATACCTTATATTAAGTGTAAACTCTGATAGTTATTTGTAATAATTGTACACAATACTTTACTTGATAGACAGATTCAAGCGTTTAAATAGGCTATTAAGGTCAACTTACACATTTAATGTGACCTCCCTATTTTGTTCAAGGTATAATACCTCGCCTGTTACAAATTTTAATTAATAAGACTTCTTATGACCAAAAAAACTGCTGCTGCTCGTCTCATTCATTTTTTGGTGGGAGTTTTTATTGCCTGCTTAGCGTTAGCGGTTATTTTAGCCCTTGCTGTGCCTATCGGTTTTTATGGTATGGCAATGTATTTGTCACCCACTTTGCCAAGCACTCAAGAGATTAAAAAGGCAAATCTTGAGATGCCGCTACAGATTTATAGTAGTGATGACAAGTTGATCGGGCAATATGGCAATCGTTTGTCACTACCGGTCACGTTTGACGATATTCCAGAAGACCTAATACATGCGTTTTTAGCGGCAGAAGATGCCTCTTTTTTCCAGCATAGTGGTATTAGTATCAAAGGGCTTGGGCGCGCGGTTACTGAAGTGGTTACTGATGATGAAGGACAGACAGGTGGCTCTACCATCACCATGCAGGTGGCAAAAAATTATTTTCTGAGTCCTGAGCGTACGCTGAATCGCAAATTAACAGAGCTTTTTGTAGCGCGTAAGATGGAAGATGAGCTGAGCAAAAACGAGATTTTAACCCTTTATGTGAATAAAATCTACTTGGGTGAAGGAGCTTATGGTATCAGAGCTGCCGCCAAAAAATACTATAGTAAATCACTTGAAAACCTAACCGTCGCCGAGATGGCAATGTTGGCGGGTCTGCCAAAAGCCCCTTCTAAATACAACCCTGTTGCCAATCCCAGTCGCGCACTGACTCGCCGCAACTGGATCATTGGGCGCATGCACGAGCTGGGATATATCAGTAAAGCACAGCGTGATGAAGCGATCGATTCACCAGTAGGCATCAAACTGTATAAAGAAAAACTTGACGTCAATATGCCCTACCTAGCAGAAATGACTCGCGGCGCTTTGGTTGAGCGCTATGGCGAGCAAGTCATGCATAGCGGTTGGCGCGTACGCCTTACCGTTGATAGCGAAGCGCAGACAGATGCAGAAGCGGCCATACTGACAGGATTGGTTGCTTATGAGCATCGTCATGGCTGGCGCGGTGCTGAAGCCAATGATGAGCCTTTAGAAAAATTCAGACGTTATAGCAATATGTCACCTGCCAAAGTCACCAAGGTAAATGCCAAAAGTTTTGAGGCAACCATAGCGTCTGGCGAAAATGTGACCGTCAACTGGTCTGGTATGAGCTGGGCACGCAAGTACATTTCTGCCGATCGTGTCGGTTACCTTCCTAATAACGCCAGCCAAATTGTTAAGAAAAACGACATCGTTCGTTTAATACCAACGGCAAATGGCAAATGGCAGTTAGGACAAATACCTGAGGTACAAGGTAGTTTGGTCTCGTTAAACCCAGAAACGGGCGCTGTTAATGCATTGGTCGGTGGATTCGATTTTAATTATAGTAAGTTCAACCGCGCCTTACATGGCTGGCGCCAACCAGGGTCAACCATTAAACCTCTTATCTATACCGCGGCTTTAGAAAAAGGCTACCGTCCAGACAGTATCGTTTCAGATAGACCGATTCAAGTGGGCGATTGGCAACCTAAAAACTCTGATGAACGTTTTTTAGGGGACATTACTTTGCGCCGCGGTCTTTATTTGTCGCGTAACTTGGTTTCTATTCGCTTGTTACAGTCCATCGGTATCTCTGATGTACGTAACTTGTTGGGGGAATTTAGTCTTGATAAAGAGAAGCTGCCAACGACATTATCATTAGCCCTAGGCGCAGGTCAGGCTACCCCTTTACAGATGGCAACGGCTTATTCGACCTTTGCCAATGGCGGTCATCGTATACAACCTTACTTTATTGAGCAAATCTACAACTATAAAAATGAGCTACTATTTCAAGCCAATCCTCTTAGAGCTTGCGCGTTATGTTTTAACGAACAACTTGAGGAGCTCAACAAACAATCGATTGAAGATTATAATCAATTGAATGAAAATAATACGCTTGATGAGGCAGCTGGCAATAAAGAACCAGATACAACGAATAGTGAAGAGCCTGCAAAAAATACTAGTACGATAGATTTAGACGTTTATGATGCAAGCCCACAGTCAGATCGACTAAAAGCGCCAGCCGTACAATATGTGACGGCAAAACAAGCGCCGCGCATCTTGAAACCGAGAGTGGCGTTTGAAATGGCAGATATCTTGCGCGATGTGGTTCAGCGAGGTACAGCCGTACGAGCCAAGGCTTTAGGTCGCGATGATATCGGCGGTAAAACAGGCACAACCAATGAAGCAAAAGATGCATGGTTTGCAGGATTTCATCCTACCAATGCCACCGTAGTATGGCTAGGTTTTGATCAGCCGACTACGATGGGACGCCATGAGTACGGCGGCGTAGCAGCCCTCCCCGTCTGGATGGACTTTATGAAAGCGCAGCTTGAAGACACGCCGCGGCAATGGGTTTCTATCGATAACCGCTCTAAGTCTAAAAAACAAAAGCAGAGAATTATAGAAATGACAGATGACGGTATCATTAGTGATGACGAAGATATAAACGACAACGCCGTTGAAAAACCGGTTAAAACTCAAACCCAACAACGAAGAGCGCCCGCCACCACAGCTACAGAAGAGACGCGTAATGCAGCAGTGGCGAGAAGCAATAATAGTCGGAGTAATGACAGCGTTCCGCAAAACCCTCTATCAGTGACTCCAGTTGAAGACATGCCGCCGATGCCTGAGTAAATAAAAGCCTTGGGTATGATGATATTGCAATGCACACTATTAAATAAGGCCTGTTTAGCGATCGCTAGACAGGCCTTATTTTTAACTATAGCACCTACAAAATCTAAAACTCAACCATACCAGCGCGTAACTGCTCGATCAATTCTAACAATTGTTGCCGCCATTCGCGTATGGTCGCCTCATCTGGTAGCCATTGATTTGACAGCGTGACGACATTCACAATCAGATCCACTGAGGGTGCGATGGCTGGATTTTGCTCTACCACAGTGTCAGGTGGTACAGCGTACAAACAACGCTGATAAGCTCGCTCTACATCAGCGAGAAAGCCTTGTTGACGCAGTTGTTGCAAGCGCTGAATCTCAGGAGATACCTGCGTACGTTCCTGCAACGCTTGTTCAATATCGGCCAAAGTGGGCGTGGTCATGTTCAGACTATAAAAGTGACTTAGCTCTTGTATAAACGCCAAAAAAGCGCCGTACAAATGAAAAATGGCTGTCTCACAATGGGCTTGATACAGCTGCTTATCATTGATACTACCTGCGGCTTGACAGGACAGACGACAGAAATACAGTTTTTGATTGGTACGATCGGCTTGATATTTTGCGACGCGAGTTTTACCGGCCATTGGTTACTTATCCTTATATTGATAATACGCACTGCTCATTTGCATCATTTTAACTGGTCATGTTGGCTAGTCAGTGTACTATTAACTAAGCCTTTTTTGCTAGAAAATCATGCCCTAGCGGTTTTCACAAAACATAAAAAAGCCTGCAATTGATTGCAGGCTTTTTTGGTACTTATACCAACTGATTAAGATTAGTTGTCTTGATTCAGCTCTTGAGCAAAGGCTTCATCAAAGCTAGCAAAATCTTTGCTGTCTGTGCTCGCCGTCATATCGAAGGCGGCATTCAGATCTTTATCTTGCAGTTTCTGATCCGCTTTTTCTTTACGTGTCTTATGATAAGCAAGACCCGTACCAGCAGGAATCAAGCGACCAACAACCACGTTCTCTTTCAGACCACGTAGCTCATCCACTTTACCAGTGACGGCAGCAGCCGTTAGTACACGAGTCGTTTCCTGGAACGAAGCGGCTGAGATAAAGCTTTCGGTTGCCAAGCTTGCTTTGGTAATACCAAGCAATTGACGCTCATACTGTACTGGGAATTTATCTTCCGCTTCCAGTTTTGCGTTCAGTGCTTTGACATCAGCATACTCGACCTGATCACCTTTGAAGTGACTTGAATCGCCGCCATCGGTAATCTCAACTTTACGCAGCATCTGACGAATAATAACTTCGATGTGCTTGTCGTTGATTTTTACGCCCTGCAAGCGATAAACGTCTTGCACTTCGTTAACGATATAATCAGCAAGTGCCGTCTGACCTTTTAGACGTAAGATATCATGCGGGTTTTGTGGACCATCCGCAATAATCTCACCACGTGCTACTGTCTCGTTCTCAAAGACGTTAATTTGACGCCATTTCGGGATCAGCTCTTCATGAACCTCACCATCTTCATTGGTAATAATGAAGCGGTTTTTACCTTTGGTCTCTTTACCAAAGCTTACCACACCAGTCATTTCTGCCATGATCGCGTGATCTTTTGGACGACGTGCTTCGAACAAGTCAGCAACACGTGGTAGACCACCGGTAATATCTTTGGTTCCTGAAGACGCTTGTGGTACACGGCCTAGAATCGAACCTGCTGCTACCTTTTCACCATCGCTGACGCGAATGATAGTTTCAGCGGGTAAGAAGTAAACCACTTCTTTACCTTCGTCCGTATTCAAGATAATCGCAGGACGCAGGTCTTTGGCTGAGCTTGAACGATCACGCGTGGCTAGAATCTCAAATGAGCTCATACCAGTCGCATCATCAACCTTCACAGTCGCCGTTGAACCATCAACGATATCACTAAAGCGTGCTGTACCAGCAAATTCTGTGATGATAGGATGCGTGTGCGGATCCCATTTAGCGATGGTCTGACCGCCTTCAACCTGCTCTTCGTCTTTCACAAGAACGCTTGAACCATACGGTACTTTATAGCGCTCACGCTCACGACCAAGCTCATCGGTCAAGGCGATTTCTGCTGAACGCGATACGATAACTAAGTGACCGTCTGTATGTTGAACCGTCTTCATGTTCTCAAAATGCGCTTGGCCAGCATTACGGACAGAGATGCTGTTGTCCACAGACGCTGAGCTTGCAGCCCCGCCCACGTGGAACGTACGCATGGTTAACTGAGTACCAGGCTCACCGATAGACTGAGCTGCCATTACACCGACTGACTCACCAATGTTCACTTTATGTCCGCGAGCAAGGTCACGACCATAACACTGTGAACAAACGCCATGCTCAACATCACAAGTAATAACTGAACGTACCCAGATATCATCGATTGCGTTGTTATCAAGGACGTTAACCCAATACTCATCGATCAAGGTACCCGCTGGAATCAATACTTTTTCAGCATCATCGTTATAAGTGACATCACGTGCAGTCACACGACCAAGTACTAGCTCACCTAGCTTCTCAATGATTTCGCCACCTTGAATGTGCGGCTTCATGAGTAGGCCTTCTTCAGTACCACAATCATCACTGGTGATAACCAAATCTTGTGCCACATCGACCAAACGACGCGTCAGATAACCTGAGTTAGCGGTTTTCAATGCTGTATCAGCTAGACCTTTACGTGCACCGTGAGTTGAGATGAAGTACTGTAGTACGGTCAAGCCTTCACGGAAGTTGGCTTTAATCGGCGTTTCAATGATTGAACCATCCGGTTTTGCCATCAAACCACGCATACCTGCCAACTGACGAATCTGGGCAGCACTACCACGAGCACCAGAGTCCGACATGATAAAGATAGAGTTGAATGATTTCTGTTCGTCTTCTTCACCTTGTGCATTGATAACTTTATCTGTTGCCAAGTTGTCCATCATCGCTTTTGCGACTTTGTCATTGGTACGCGACCAGATATCGACTACTTTGTTATAGCGCTCACCAGCCGTCACAAACCCTTGCTCGAACTGATCTTCGATCTCGCGAACTTCGCCTTCTGCCACTTCGATGATTTGCTTTTTCAGTGGTGGAATGACCATGTCGTCGATACCGATAGACACACCAGATAGTGTTGCTTGTGCAAAACCAAGATACATCAATTGGTCAGCAAACATAACACTTTCTTTCACGCCGACTTTACGGTAGCAAGAGTTAATCAAACGAGAGATATTCTTCTTCGTCATCTCTTGGTTACACTCATCAAACGACATACCTTTAGGCATGATGTTCCAGATAAGTAAACGACCAGCAACCGTTTCCTTCATGCTGACTTCTTTGGTTTGGTTACCTTCTTCATCAACATGCGTCTCTGTAACACGCACTTTGATCTTAGCGTTCACATGCAAATCGTTTGAACCAATCGCACGCAATGCTTCATTGACGGTGGCAAAAATCATGCCCTCGCCTTTGGCATTGATTGATGAGCGGCTGATGTAATACAAGCCCAATACCACATCCTGAGAAGGTACGATGATTGGATCACCGTTCGCAGGAGACAGGATATTGTTGGTCGACATCATTAGCGCACGTGATTCAAGCTGTGCTTCTAGTGTTAATGGCACGTGAACGGCCATTTGGTCACCATCAAAGTCGGCGTTGAACGCAGTACAAACCAGCGGATGCAACTGGATGGCTTTACCTTCGATCAATACTGGCTCAAATGCTTGCAAGCCCAAACGGTGAAGCGTTGGCGCACGGTTAAGTAGTACTGGATGCTCACGGATAACCATGGCCAGCATATCCCACACTTGTGGCTCTTCGCGCTCTACCATCTTTTTGGCAGCTTTAATCGTTGTCGCTAAACCATGAGACAATAGCTTGTTATAAGTAAATGGCTTGAATAACTCAAGTGCCATTTTCTTCGGTAGACCACACTGATGTAGACGTAGTGTTGGACCAACAACGATAACCGAACGACCAGAATAGTCAACACGCTTACCAAGTAAGTTTTGACGGAAACGACCTTGTTTACCTTTGATCATATCAGCCAAAGATTTCAATGGACGCTTATTACTACCAGTAATCGCACGACCGCGACGACCGTTATCGAGCAAGGCATCAACTGATTCTTGCAACATACGTTTTTCGTTACGTACGATGATATCAGGTGCACTTAGCTCAAGCAGACGCTTTAGACGGTTATTACGGTTGATCACGCGGCGATACAAGTCATTCAAATCTGACGTCGCAAAACGGCCACCTTCTAGTGGTACTAGCGGACGCAAATCTGGTGGTAGTACTGGTAAGATATTCATTACCATCCACTCAGGCTTATTATTAGAATCACGGAATGCTTCTAACAATTTAAGACGCTTAGACATCTTTTTAAGCTTGGTTTCAGAACCAGTTTGTGGAATCGCTTCACGCAGCTCATCAATTTCGAGATCCATGTCGATATCTTTCAACAAGTCTTGAACCGCTTCAGCACCCATCTTGGCAGTGAATTCATCGCCAAATTCTTCTAGGGCTTTGTAGTAGTCTTCATCATCAAGCAATTGGTACTTCTCTAAAGAAGTTAAACCAGGCTCAGTAACGATGTAACTTTCAAAATACAATACGCGTTCAATGTCACGTAGCGTCATGTCTAGCAATAGACCGATGCGGCTTGGTAATGATTTTAAAAACCAAATGTGTGCAACTGGGCTAGCTAGGTCAATGTGACCCATACGGTCACGACGGACTTTAGCGGTGGTAACTTCAACACCACATTTTTCACAGATCACGCCTTGGAACTTACGGCGCTTGTATTTGCCACAGAGACATTCAAAGTCTTTTACTGGGCCAAAGATTTTGGCACAAAACAGACCATCACGCTCAGGCTTAAAGGTACGATAGTTAATGGTTTCAGGCTTTTTTACTTCGCCATGTGACCATGATTTAATCACGTCAGGTGAGGCTAAAGTAATTTGAATGCTATCAAACTCTAGATTACCGTTGCCGGCAGGGCTTTGCATGATATCGAGTAAATCTTTCAAGTTGCTTCTCCGTTATCTTTATAATCATCTGACTGCTATCTGTTGACGCAGATAAGATGAATGAAGGCAATGAATAGGGTTGAGACAAATTACTAAAAGCAGCAGCAATAGAGCGTACTGCTTTTAGTGGCTAACTAAGACAAATAGTGTGCTTAGTTGCTTTGTTTTAACTCAATATTAATACCCAGTGATTTGATTTCTTTGGTCAGTACGTTAAACGATTCAGGCATACCTGGATCCATGTACTGCTCACCATCAACGATGTTTTTATACATACGGGTACGGCCTTCAACGTCATCCGACTTCACCGTTAGCATCTCTTGCAACGTGTAAGTCGCACCATATGCTTCTAGTGCCCAGACTTCCATCTCACCGAAGCGCTGACCACCAAACTGCGCTTTACCGCCGAGTGGCTGCTGCGTGACTAGTGAGTAAGAACCCGTTGAACGTGCATGCATTTTGTCATCAACCAAATGGTTCAATTTGAGCATGTACATGTAGCCAACCGTCACTTTACGGTCAAACTTCTGACCTGTACGACCATCATATAACGTTTGCTGACCATCGCGATCCATACCAGCAAGCTCGAGTAAGTCTTTAACTTGGCTTTCTCTTGCGCCGTCAAATACTGCTGTGCCCATCGGTACACCGCCGCGTAAGTTGTCTGCTAGCGCCATGATGTCATCATCACTCAAGCTATCTAGGTCAACTTGCTCACCGCCGACTTGGTTATAGATTTTGTCTAAGAACTCACGTAGCTCTTTGATCGCTGCTTGAGATTTGAGCATACCGTCAATCTTCTCGCCCAAGCCTTTCGCTGCCATACCCAAATGCGTCTCTAGAACCTGACCGATGTTCATACGAGATGGTACACCAAGTGGGTTCAATACGATGTCAACGGTATTACCATTTTCATCATAAGGCATGTCTTCAACTGGCATGATGCGCGAGACAACACCTTTGTTACCATGACGACCAGCCATCTTATCACCAGGCTGAATACGACGTTTAACCGCTAGATATACCTTAACGATTTTTTGTACGCCATGTTGCAAGTCATCACCAGCGGTTAATTTGCGTTTTTTCTCAGCAAATTTCACATCGATGTCTTTTTGCTTATCAACCAAGTAATCAGAAATTTGCGTTAGACGCTCAGAGATTTCTTCTTCAACGGGTTGAATATCAAGCAAAGTCTCAAGGCTCATGTCTTTCATATCAGCCATGGCCATAACCGTGCCCGCTTTTAGACCTGCACCACCGCTGACTTTTTGGCCATCTAATAGATTACCAATACGACCGCGAGCGGCTTCTTCAAAAATACGTAGCTCTTCTTTTAAATCTTTACGGTAGCTGTCAAGTTGCGACTTTTCAATCGCTCTTGCACGCGAGTCTTTTTCAACGCCGTCACGGGTAAAGACCTGTACATCAATGACCGTACCTTTACTAGACGTCGGTACACGTAGTGACGTGTCTTTTACGTCCGCCGCTTTTTCACCAAAGATTGCCCGTAGTAGCTTCTCTTCTGGCGTCAGTTGCGTCTCACCTTTTGGCGTCACTTTACCCACTAGGATATCACCAGCGTCAACTTCAGCACCGATATAGACGATACCCGCTTCATCAAGGCTTGATAGAGCCGCTTCACCAACGTTTGGAATATCCGCTGTAATCTCTTCGGTACCTAGCTTGGTATCACGTGCCACACACGTCAATTCTTGAATATGAATGGTGGTAAAACGATCTTCTTTAACCACTTTTTCAGATAGCAAGATTGAATCTTCGAAGTTGTAACCATTCCACGGCATGAATGCGATACGAATGTTCTGACCAAGTGCTAGCTCACCAAGATCCGTTGATGGACCATCAGCCAAGATATCACCTAAGGCAATCTCATCACCTTGGTTAACAATGATACGTTGGTTGATACAGGTGTTTTGGTTTGAGCGCGTGTATTTGACCAAGTTATAGATATCGATACCCGCTTCACCAGCAGTCATCTCATCTTCGTTGACACGAACGACAATACGCGATGCATCCACATCTTCAATCACACCGCCACGCTTGGCGATGACACAAACACCAGAGTCACGAGCAACGTGACGCTCCATACCAGTACCAACTAACGGCTTATCAGCACGTAGCGTCGGAACTGCCTGACGCTGCATGTTCGAACCCATCAAGGCACGGTTAGCATCATCATGCTCTAGGAACGGAATCAAACCTGCGGCGACCGATACTACCTGACTTGGTGACACATCCATATGCGTCACTTTTTCTGGCGGCATACGGACAAACTCACCATAGCTACGCACACTGACCATCTCGTCAGAAAGCGCACCATCTTCAGTCATTGGCGAATCCGCCTGTGCAATCACCGTACCGACTTCTTCAATCGCTGATAGATACTCAATCTCATCGGTCACTTGACCATTAACCACACGGCGATAAGGCGTTTCTAAGAAGCCAAAGCTGTTGGTTTTGGCAAAAGTTGCCAATGAGTTAATCAAACCAATGTTTGGACCTTCAGGTGTCTCAATCGGACATACACGGCCATAATGCGTGTCATGTACGTCACGTACTTCAAAACCTGCACGTTCACGAGTCAAACCACCGGGTCCTAATGCTGATACACGGCGTTTATGCGTGACTTCAGACAATGGATTGTTCTGATCCATAAACTGTGACAACTGGCTTGAACCAAAGAATTCTTTTACCGCTGCCGCCACTGGCTTAGAGTTAATCAAATCTTGTGGTGATAAGTTATCAGATTCTGCTGAGCTTAGACGCTCTTTAACCGCACGCTCAACACGTACTAGACCAACACGGAATTGGTTTTCTGCCATCTCGCCCACTGAACGAATACGGCGGTTACCAAGATGGTCAATATCATCAACATCACCGCGACCATTACGAATCTCGATCAGCTCTTTTAACACATTAACGATATCGTCATTGGTCAATACACTGCGTTCACGCTGGATATCAGGATCATCAGTGTTATCAAATTCAAGGCCTAGGCGACGGTTAAACTTCATACGACCGACATTTGATAAGTCATAACGATCAGCATTAAAGAACATGCTTTCAAACAGCTTCTCAGCCGTCTCAACCGTTGGTGGCTCACCTGGACGCATGACTTTATAGATTTCAATCAATGCTTCTTCGCGAGTTGACGTGCTATCAGCACGGATCGTATCAGCAATGTAACTGCCCTGATCGATATCATTGGTGAACAGAATGCTAAATTCTTTAATAGCACCACTCGCTTCAAACGAGTTCAATTTAACCAATAACTCATGATCAATTAACGTGTTGGCTTTGGCAATGACTTCATCGTTAACAACGATATCTTCTGCCAAAATGCGCTCATATAAATATTCATCAGGTACCGCAATTTTCGTCATACCTGCTTCTTCAAGCTGACGAATACGGCGTGCGTTGATACGTTTGCCCTGCTCTACCAACACATCACCTTCAGGTGATACGATATCAAACTGAGCCATCTCGCCACGTAAACGGTCTGCTACCAGATCAATTTCAAACTGCTCTTCGCCTTTATATACAGCCACTTTATCAAAGAAAAGATCTAAGATTTCAGAAGTCGTCAGACCAAGTGCACGTAGAATGATTGAAGCCAATAGCTTACGGCGACGGTCAATACGCGCAAAAACCAAGTCTTTGGCATCAAATTCAAAATCTAACCAAGAACCACGGTAAGGAATAATACGGGCGTTGTAAAGCACTTTACCACTTGAATGTGACTTGCCTTTATCGTGGTCAAAGAATACACCTGGTGAACGATGTAGCTGTGATACGATAACACGCTCAGTACCATTGATAATAAAAGTACCGTTAGCCGTCATCAATGGCATCTCGCCCATATAAACGCTTTGCTCACGAATATCTTTGATCGCCGCTTTGCTGTCTTTATCTTTGCTATCTTTGTCTTTGATGATCAAACGGATTTTGACGCGCATTGGAGCCGCAAACGTTGAACCACGTAAGATACACTCACGCTCATCAAATTCAGGCGTACCTAAATAGTACTCAACAAATTGTAACTCAGCATTACCAGAGTGACTCTCAATTGGGAAAATAGAGGAAAACGCAGCTTGCAACCCAGTGTTCTCACGAGCTTTTGGCTTTTTGTGTTCTTGCAAAAATTGCTCGTAGGAATCTACTTGAATAGACAGTAAATAGGGAATGTCCATTACAGTGGGCAATTCAGCAAAACTTTTGCGAATACGCTTTTTTTCAGTATAAGAATATGCCATCGAGAGTCCTTACAGTAAACGTGGAAACAAATTAAAAGCGTGGCCAGTATGCATAAATACGATGCAAACTTAGCGACGTAAACGATAATATAAAACGGGTATTCAATTCATATCTTTTAGAAATTACAACTTTACTTACCAGCGTGTATTCAACACACCTTATTTAATGTGATTGGTAACTAAGTCATGGTATATGACTACTCATACCAAAAAATTCAATCCAATGCCTTCACGGCCTAATCTGACAATATGTTCAATGTTTACGAAAAATAAATACTATTGGAATCTGACAAACCAGTTTTATTAAACTTGCTTTAGATTTAAACTGCTTACCGCTAAAACCAATGTCGTCGCCGATATACACTGTCTGCGAGTCTGCATACTGACAGTAAGCCGTACTCAATAGATAACCTAATATCAGTAGCTTTTCAGAATTAATAATCGGAATGACTATAACTTTTAGATCAGTATAAACTATAGCGTTAATGGAAAAGCATGCAGACACAAAAAAATGCCAAACATCTACAGACGTTTAGCTTATTTAACTGATTTTAAAAACTGGCATGTGTACTTGCATGTATATCGTCTGTCCTTTTGATGGGTATCCACCGTGTTGTTGCATACGTATGTTGGCAGACACAAAAGGTCAAGCTACGAATTATACTAAAAAAAAGCTGGCAATGCAAGGCATTACCAGCTTTTTTAGTACAGTGTTAAACTTATTTTAGTTCAACAGTTGCACCAGCTTCTTCAAGTTTCTTTTTCAACTCTTCAGCTTCAGCTTTAGATGCGCCTTCTTTGATTGGAGCTGGAGCGCTTTCAACCAAATCTTTCGCTTCTTTTAGGCCAAGACCAGTAGCTTCACGTACCGCTTTAATGACGCCAACTTTCTTCTCGCCAAAGCTTGCAAGAACAACGTCAAACTCGTCTTTTTCTTCAGCAGCAGCAGCAGGACCAGCAGCAGCAGGTGCAGCAGCAGCAACAGCAGCTGTTACGCCGAATTTTTCTTCCATGTCGCTGATTAATTCAACGATATCCATTACTGACATTTCAGCGATTGCGTTTAACACATCATCTTTAGATAGTGCCATGAGAACTCTCCGTTATCTGATAAAAATTAATTGATTCTAATATCGCTTTGATTGCTTGCCAAAATTTAAAATAGGGTTGGCAATAAAGTGCAATTAGCGATGTTAAAGTTACGTTAAAACAAGCAATTAAGCAGCTTCTTTTGCGTCTTTGATTGCCGCTACAGTGCGAACGAACTTGCCAGGAACAGCGTTCATAGTCTGGACAAGCTTGGTCACTGGTGCATTCATAGTAGCCATCAAGATAGAGATTGCTTCGTCGCGAGTTGGTAGCTTCGATACGCGCTCTAGCTCTTCTGGACCATAAACTTCACCACCGACTGATACTATTTTGGTCTCTAAAGCTTTGTTATCTTTGCTAAAGTCGAAAACGACTCTTGCTGCAGATCCCAAGTCTTCCATAGAGAAAGCCAAAAGTAGTGGACCAGTCATACGGTCTGACATGCTCTCAAACTTAGTGCCTTCAAAAGCGCGTTTTGCTAGGGTATTTTTTACCACTTTCAAAACCACACCTTTATCACGAGCTTGTTCGCGAAGCTGAGTAAGCTTTGCAACACCAATTCCGTGATACTCGGCAGCTACTGCTGAATAAGCATTAGCAGCAACTTCAGACACTTCAGCCACAACTTGTTGTTTTTGCTCTAGCGTTAATGCCATAAGTTGACTCCTTTAATCTTATCAATCCGCTTATAGTAACAGCGCTAAAAATCGAAATTTTTGTGCGCTTAAACTTTAAGCTAATATTGACTTGATACGACACATTACCAATCGATTTTATTCTTGCAAATATTATCTATTGGTAACGACTGATTACGGCACCGTTATCAGAATGACGTTGAGTAATAAGTCGATAGTCATATATAAATAATCCTATCGGTCTATTCGCTCGTGTCTTAAACTGTGTGGGCCACCGTCTGCGTAGGACAACTAAGATTTTCATCTGTCGTCGATTAACAAAAATGACTTATCGATACAATTAACCATTTAAAATCGTTATTTATACCGCTAAACCACTCTCTACCTACGGTCTTAGACAGCGTAGCAAACGCTACGCTGACCTAATTTTTTAAAATGTGTTGTACTCATCATTCAAAATCTTTGAATCGATAAAGCACTTAATTATTTAGCAACGCGATATGGAACAGGATCAATCGTGATACCTGGGCCCATTGTGCTAGACAAGGTAATTTTCTTAATGAAAGTACCTTTAGAAGTAGCGGGCTTGGCGCGTTTTAGATCCGTTAGCAATGCTTGAGCGTTTTGAATAACTTGCTCAGCAGTGAAACCAACCTGACCGATAGTGGTATGGATGATACCCGCTTTGTCTACACGATACTGTGCTTGACCCGCTTTAGCGTTGGTTACCGCTTCAGCAACGTTTGGCGTTACGGTACCAACTTTTGGGTTAGGCATTAGACCACGTGGGCCTAGGATAGTACCCAATTGACCAACAACACGCATTGCATCAGGTGCAGCGATAACAACATCAAAATCCATGTTGCCAGCTTTGATCTGTTCTGCAAGATCTTCAAAACCAACGATATCTGCACCAGCTTCTTTAGCGGCTTCAGCAGCAGCACCTTGAGCAAATACAGCAACACGTTTGGTTTTACCAGTACCCGCAGGTAGATTGGTCGCGCCACGAACTACTTGATCAGATTTACGTGGGTCAACGCCCAAGTTTACTGCGATATCAATAGATTCTTTGAATTTTAGCGCTGGCAAATCATTTAAGATTTGAACCGCTTCTTCCATCGTGTATTGTTTTTCGTTATCAATACGGCTTTGGATTTCTTTTTGACGTTTGGTTAGCTTAGACATTATACACCCTCCACGGTAATACCCATTGAACGAGCGGTACCAGCGATGGTACGAACAGCAGCGTCAAGGTCAGCAGCAGTTAAATCTGCATTTTTGGTCTTAACGATTTCTTCTAATTGCGCACGATCAACTTTACCGACTTTAGCGGTATTTGGTGTACCTGAGCCTTTAGCGATACCCGCAGCCTTGCGTAGCAAATACGCAGCTGGTGGAGACTTCATGATGAACGTAAAAGACTTATCGCTGTATACCGTAATTTCAGTTGGAATCGGTAGACCCGGCTCTTGACCTGAAGTTGCAGCGTTGAATTCTTTACAGAACGCCATGATGTTCACGCCTTTTTGACCCAATGCTGGACCAATCGGTGGTGAAGGATTTGCTTTACCTGCAGGCACTTGCAGTTTGATGTAACCATCAATCTTCTTAGCCATGATTTTCTCCTAAATGGGTATTAGCGCTAAATCAGTGTTAGATAACAATACCAATCTGATTAACAGCTCCCCGGTTGATGAACTTTGTATCGGTTTAGTCTAGTTTCTCAACTTTACTAAACTCAAGCTCGACCTGAGTCGGTCGATTAAATACGTTTACGGTTAGGTGCAACTTAGACTTCTCATAATCCACTTTTTCAACCAACCCTTTAAAGTCAGTAAATGGACCATCAATAACCAACAACTCTTCGCCCGGCTCAAATAGCGTTTTAGGACGTGGGTCAGTTTCAGTCTGATTGAGACGATTTAAGATACGATCCGCTTCTACTTGCGTAATAGGTGCTGGCGTTTCAGGTGTACCACCAATGAAGCCCATGATACGAGGACAATCTTTGACAATGTGCCAAGTGTTGTCGTTCATTTCCATCTGGATCAATACATATCCTGGAAAGAATTTACGCTCACTTTTACGCTTTTTGCCGTCTTTCATTTCGACGACTTCTTCAGTAGGAACCAATACATCACCGAATGACTCAGCAAAGTCACTACGGTTAATACGATCAGTTAATGAACGTTGTACTTGCTTTTCATATCCTGAAAATGCTTGGACAATATACCAACGCATATTACGCTCCTGATCATTATAAATAAGTCGTTATAATTTAAGATTCGAGTTAAAAGATTTAATTTGAAATAAACCGCAATGTACGGTAAATATTTTGCTTTAAAAAATTAACCGATAAATATACCAACGAACCAATTAAAAAAGTTATCTAGTAGCCAAACAAAAAACCCAACAACAGCGATCATAACAATGACTTGCCATGTGTATTGAAAGGTTTCGTCTTTACTTGGCCAAGTGACTCGGCGAAGCTCAACGCCAGCATCTTTTAATAATATTTTAAAAGCGCGACCTTGATGCGTTAATGCCAAGCATACTAAGGCAAATACAATAAGGGCGACGATAATCGCAATACGTGTCCAGACGTCATTGGCAGGTTGCCAGTAACCCGGTAAGTATTGGTTGACTAAAGTCGCACCTATCAAAAATACTGCGGCAAGTAGCCACAAAACCACATCTTTCATTGAGCCGGTCTTAGCCACTTCTACAGCAGAAGTATTGTTTGCTGAAACGTGGTTACCTTTAGACAGCATTCCACCCGCACTCGCCTTGGCATCAGATAACTTAGTCTCGAGGTTATCTTGATTATTGCTCATAAAGAACTCACTTCGGAGATGGTGGGGTACAACAAAGATATGATAAAAAGATGGCAGGCGATGTAGGACTCGAACCTACAACCCTCGGTTTTGGAGACCGATGCTCTACCAATTGAGCCAATCGCCTATGGGTGTAAAGGACAGCATTATACAATATTTATTATAAAATGCAAGCCTATAGCGGTAAAATTGTTTTTTATCTCGCTTTTCTCTTATCTTAAATGGCTATTTCTATTAGCTTGTATTTTAAAGTCACTAATAAAATAAGCGCGTGATAAGAGGAGCATTAATATAGCAAGCTCTGCCATAGATTACAATAGAAGAGAAAATAAATTCGTTAGCGTAGTCGGTAATAGATTGCATTTACTACAATCCTCTCGTGTTTTATACATTCATCCTGTCTTTCTAAAACAGGCTCTATCCATCACCCAAAAAAAAGCCACCCTGTTTAGGATGGCTTTCTTTATGACTAACTCATAAGCTCATTGCTGAGACTTATTGATTAGTTTAATACGTTAGCAACAACACCTGCGCCTACCGTACGGCCGCCTTCACGAATAGCGAAGCGAAGACCTTTGTCCATAGCGATTGGGTGGATAAGCTCTACGCCCATCTCAACGTTATCACCAGGCATTACCATTTCAGTACCATCTTGTAATTGGATTGCGCCAGTTACGTCAGTGGTACGGAAGTAGAACTGTGGACGATAGCCGTTTAGGAATGGTGTGTGACGACCACCCTCTTCTTTTGACAGTACGTATACTTCTGCGTCAAATTTGGTGTGAGGCGTGATTGAACCTGGCTTCGCTAGTACTTGGCCACGTTGTACGTCTTCACGCTTAGTACCACGTAGTAGTACGCCACA